>CACGVZ010000009.1 GCA_902576415.1 uncultured Prochlorococcus sp.
CTTTTGTGGGTCTTTTCTTCTATGTAATTAGATATTCTTTTAGTATATAACTAATGAAAATATGGCTATTAATAATTCAATATCTAAATATGATTGGCAATATATCGTAACAGGATTTTTTTTGATTTCATTTTTTATTTTTACAGATTTAATTGGCGTTATTGATAAAGAATATTTTTGCTTTGTACCAAGATTAATTAGTGATCAACCTCATAGGATTTTCACATCAATCCTAATCCATGCAGATTTAAATCATTTATTAAGTAATCTTGGAGGAATAATCATCACTAGATATTTTTTGATAAGACTTGGAATCGAAAGTAGATTTTTTTATCTGAAATTTGTTTTTATTTGTTCTTTTTTAAATTTCTTTATTATCTGGGTTTACGAAAAGATCTTATCCTTTTTTAAAATCTTTCCCAACTATGCCGCTTTAGGATTTAGCGGAATAATTTATGCTTTATTTGGATTCTTACTATTAACTTCTTTTTATGGAAAGAAATATTTTTTAGGTAAAGAAATCGGTTTTAAGTCCAATTATGAAGTTCAGAAAATGTCAAAGACAATATGCCTTATAGGTTTGATTTTCTCTTTTTTACCAGGGGTAAGTTTATTAGGTCATTTAAGTGGATTTATTGCAGGGTGTTTTTTATTCTTAATTTAATAAAGATTATTATTTGATCAAATTGCCATAGATTTTTACCCAGATATCCAACTATTTTATTTATGTCCTAAATGGATAAATGTCATATGTGACAGTTAAGTAATATTCCATTCAGAGCTTCCACGAAAAAGAATTTAATGGGATAGTTTCATCATGTGTGAAGGAGCGATTTTACTGAAACAGTGGAAACAAGGAAACACTTGATTTGGTAAAATCATAAAAGATCCCATTATCAGGGGTCTTTTTTTTTGCAAATTCTTTACTTCTATTCTCTTTCCTACGGCTTCACAAGTATTCTCTCTAAATAACAAAATTTGATGATACACAAAATAAGTTAATTTCTAAATATTTCCTGCTTGGTTCTATAATTTCCCCTGTAGGAAAAGATGTTATTTGCCCTCTACTTTTTTGATAACCACTTATAATCTTCATCTTAAATGAATAGAAAAGATCTAAATTTTAAATCAGTAGTTTTTAAAATATTTTTTACCTATTTAGGGGTTTATTTTCTTGCTCTAATATTCAAGTATACCTATGATATTGAATCCATATTTAATAATATTGAATACAAATATTTGATTGCTTTAAATATAGTTTCTATATTTTTAGGCCTTCCTTTATCAATTATTTTTGATTTTATCTTAATAAAGATGTTTGGGTTGAATTATGTTTTATTCTTTTCTCCTGCTTTAACTGTTTTAAGTGTAATTCAAGTTCTTATCTTGAGAAAAATTAAATTTAAATTTTCTAGAAATATATTATTTTTAAAAAAACCAGAAAAAAATAATCTTTATAAACTTTTTGACAATATTACTTTTAGATCTTTTTATATTTTAATCATAAGATCATTCCCAATCCTTCCTCATGTTTTGGGAAGCTATATCATTGCCTCATCAGAAATCAAAAAGAAAGTTATTTTAATAAACACATTTTTAGGATCATTTTTTTACTATGTTTTTCTTTATCTAATAATAGGAAATGTTTAGTGATTTTTATTTTTCCCAAAATGGGTCTGTAGTCAAAGAAACCTCTAATTTACATTTTTTATTATTTTTAATTTCACTAATACAAGCCCGTACTGTTTCACCATTTACATCAATTTCACAGGCTCCACAACTTCCTGTAAGGCAGCCAGTAGGGATTTCTAAACCTGCTTTTTTAGCAGAGGAAAACCAGTCATCACCTTCTGAAACAAATGTTTCTTTATTGTTTGGCCATAATACTTTTATATTTTTTGTTTCTTTCAACTTAAAAATGATTTGAGATTTAAATGTTTGTGGAATTCATTAGCAAGATTATCAATAATGTATTGTCTCTTCTCTTTATAAGATATTGATTTTTTATTTAATATTGGTAGATTTTTACTCTTCCTTATTAAATTAATATATTGCGCTCTCCAACTGTCATTTTCAAAGATCCCATGAATGTATGTTCCTGCAATAGTTCCTCCTTTATTATTTTCTTTGTACCAACCAAGGTCTGAATCTTTAAAAATAGGATTAATCTTTAATGAACTTTGGATGTCATCTAATACAGTTTGACCATTATGAATTTCAAATCCATTAATTTCTGATTGGCACGGCCATATAGATTTAGATTTGATTTGACGTGTTAATTTTTTTTTAAAGAAAGTCGTTTTTAATGGAAGTAATCCAATACCTTTAATTTTTTGTTCAGAATAATTTTTGGAACCTTCTTTAAAATACGGATCTTCAAGTGTATTGCCTAACATTTGTAAACCTCCACATATGCCAATAATATTTCCTTCGTTTTTTGAATAGTCCCTTATATCATTAGATAAGCCAGAATTTTCAAGAAATATTTGATCTTTAATCGTTTGTTTACTGCCCGGCAGAATAATGAAGTCATACTTACTTAGGTTTTGTGATTTTCTAATCCATTCAATAAATATTGTTTCTTCATTTTCTAGGGGATCAAAATCCGAGAAGTTACTAATAGATGGTAATTTTATAATTCCAACTTTGAGTTCAGGATTTTTTGAAAGTGATTTTTTCTCTATTAAATCTAAAGAATCCTCTGGAGGAAATGAATCATTTAACCATGGAATAATGCCAATAATAGGGATTTGAGTCTTATTCTCTATCCATTTCTTACCATCATCAAATAATGAAAGGTCTCCTCTGAATCTATTTATAATAATTCCTTTAATAAGCTTCTTTTCTTCAGGCTTCATTAATTCAAGAGTACCAATTATTTGTGCAAATACGCCTCCCCTTTCAATATCAGTGACCAAAATGCAATTTGCATTTAAATACTTAGCAACTCTTAAATTAGTCAGATCTCTATGAATTAAATTCATCTCTACCGGACTTCCAGCCCCTTCGATAATTAAACGGCAATTCGGATTCCCTTCGTAAATAGACTTTAAACTTTTTTTAATTACTTCCCAGCCTGGGGAAAACCAATCTTTATAGTAATTTTGTGCGGTTGTGGTCCCTATGCTTTTGCCAAGGTGAATCACCTCGCTTATTGAGTTTCCTTGTGGTTTTAATAAAATGGGATTCATCTCTGCAGAGGGATTAATACCACAAGCAAAAGCTTGAAGTGCTTGTGAATATGCCATCTCTCCACCTTCCCAATCAACCCATGCATTGTTACTCATATTTTGTCCTTTAAAAGGTATTGGTTCTTCTCCTAAATTTTTAAGAATCCTGCAAATAGCAGTAACCGTTAACGATTTACCTGCTCCACTGGAAGTACCTAGGACCATTATTGGTTTCTTTATTTCATGTAATTTTGCTTCTGACTTCATTAGTAATTTATATTAATTTTAAAATTTATTAATTATTAAATTGAATTATAATTTGGTAAAAAATTTGTGTTAATTCTAGCCTCTGCTTCTCAATCTAGAAAGAAATTACTAGAAAATTGTCAAATCGAATTTATCCAAATATCAAGTGACTTTGATGAAACTACTATTCAAGAAAAGAATATATTTAATTTAGCTTTGGAATTATCTTTTCAAAAGGCTAATAGTGTATCTGAAAATATTCAAAATATATCATTGCCAGAAGAATTTAATTATGGTCATTTGGAAATACTTGGATGTGATTCAATTTTTGAATTTAAAGGAGAAGCTTATGGAAAACCATCTAATAAAGAAGAGGCATTTATTAGATGGAAAAAAATGTCTGGAGAATTTGGATTTTTACATACTGGTCATACTCTAATAATTGGGAATTTTGATTCAACTTCCAAAATTTTTAAAATAACTGAAATAATAAAAAAAACAGTAAGTTCAACAGTTTATTTTTCTAATTTGGAAGATTGGGAAATCAAGAGTTATGTAGATACAAAAGAACCTCTATATTGCGCCGGAGGATTTGCCTTGGAAGGTATAGGCGGTAAATATATAGAAAAAATAGAGGGTTGTTTCAGTAATGTAATGGGTTTAAGTTTGCCATGGCTCAGAGAAAATTTATATAGATAATAAAATTGAGCAAAAAAAAACCCTATCTAAAGATAGGGCTTTTTTAGTTGAGATAGAAATTAATCTAAATCAGGCATTTCTAGAGCTGGTTCACTCTTTCTGTCGATTCCTTTTTCGAAACCAGCAGCGGCTGCTCTAGCGCGTCCAGCGTGCCAAAGATGACCAATGAATGTAAACCATCCTAAGAAGAATTGAGCTGCAGCTAACCATTGTCTTAGGTTAACAAAGTTAACAGCATTAGGCTCAGTAATGATTCCACCAACAGAGTTGATAGAAGCGTTAGGAGCATGAGTCATATATTCAGCAGCTCTTCTTACCTGCCAAGGCTGAATATCATTTTGGATTTTCTCAAGGCTTAATCCGTTAGGTCCTCTTAAAGGCTCTAACCATGGACCTCTGAAATCCCAAAATCTCATTGTTTCACCACCAAATATAATTTCACCAGTAGGAGATCTCATGAGATACTTACCTAGACCAGTTGGTCCCATTGTTGAACCTACATTAGCTCCAATTCTTTGGTCTCTCACAAGGAAAGTAAAGCTTTGAGCTTGTGAAGCTTCAGCATTTGTTGGGCCATAAAACTCTGAAGGGTAAGCAGTGTTGTTAAACCAGATGAATGTTGAAGCAATAAAACTTGCTACACAAATTCCTCCAAGAGCGTAACTTAATAGTCCTTCACCGTTCCAGATAAAAGCTCTTCTTGCCCATCCAAATGGTTTGGTAAAGATGTGGAATATTCCTCCAATAATTGCAGTAATACCCACGTAAACATGTCCACCAACAATATCTTCAATGGAGTTAACACCGATTATTGAACCAGCTCCTCCCCATGGAGATCTGAATAGATAACCAAGAATAACTCTTGGATCTAAGGTTGGGTTTACAAGTCTGACTTCACCACCGCCAGGTGCCCATGTGTCATATGCACCGCCAATAAAACACCAGTTTACTGACCATGCTAATGCACCTACACCTAAAACAATCAAATGATATCCAAGGATATTTGTCATTTGATTTTTATCTCTCCAATCGGTTGAGAAAAATGGAAAATCTTCTTCAAGTTTTTCTGGACCTGCTAATGAATGGTAGATACCCCCAAAACCAAGAACAGCAGAAGCTATCAAATGAACCACGCCTGCTTGGAAGAAAGGCATGATATCAGTAACTTCACCACCTGGGCCTATTCCATAGCCAAACATTGCGACGTGTGGCATACAGATTAAACCTTGCTCCCACATTGGTTTATCAAAAGTAAAATGATTAACCTCAAAGAGCATCATTGCTCCCGCCCAAAAGACTATTAGTCCAGAGTGAGCAATGTGAGCTCCTAATAAACGTCCAGATAAATTGATTAATCTAGCATTACCTACATACCAGGCATAACCAGTTTCCTCAATACTTTGGTTTGGAGCTCTTAATAAATTATTAAAGGGCGTTTCCACGTGGAAGAACCTCCTCAGGGAATACAAAGTTTTCGTGTGGTTGATCCACAGAAGACATCCATGCTCGCATACCTTCGTTCAAAAGTATATTTTTTGTATAGAAAGTTTCAAATTCTGGATCTTCTGCTGCACGGATTTCTTGGCTTACGAAATCATAAGCTCTTAAGTTTAGTGCTAAGCCTACAATACCAATTGAAGATGTCCACATACCCATAACAGGTACAAATAGCATCAAGAAATGTAAGAAACGCTTGTTTGAGAAAGCAATACCGAAGATTTGACTCCAGAATCTATTTGCTGTAATCATTGAATAAGTTTCTTCTTCTTGAGTTGGGTCAAAAGCTCTAAATGTTGAACTTTGAACCTTACCATCTGTATAAATACTTGTATCTTCATACAAAGTATTTTGTACTGTAGCTCCATGAATAGCGCAAAGTAGAGCACCACCAAGAATTCCAGCAACACCCATCATATGAAATGGATTTAAAGTAATATTGTGAAAACCTTGAATGAACAGAATGTAACGGAAGATTGCTGCAACACCAAATGAAGGCGCGAAGAACCAACTATGCTGTCCTAAAGGATAAATAAGGAAAATACTTGTAAATACTGCAATTACTGCTGAGAATGCTAAAGCGTTGTAAGGTCTAATTCCAACAAGGCCAGCAATTTCAAACTGACGAAGCATAAAACCAATTAGGCCAAATACTCCATGTAATGCAACGAAGTTCCAAAGACCACCAAGTTGTAGCCATCTTACGAAACTACCTTGGGCTTCAGGACCCCATAAAAATAGAAGACTGTGTCCCATGGCATCACCAGGGGTACTTACAGCTGCTGTTAAAAAGTTACAACCTTCAAGGTATGAGCTTGCAACTCCATGTGTGTACCAAGAGGTAACAAATGTTGTTCCGACAAACCAACCACCTATAGCAAGATATGCACAAGGAAGTAGAAGTAGTCCGGACCAACCAATAAATACAAAGCGGTCGCGCTTCAACCAATCATCGAGGACATCAAACCATCCTCTTTGTGGGGCGCTACCAACTGCGATCGTCATGAGAAAACGTTTTTAGCTTCGGGATACGCAGTGACTGTAACAAAGATTGAGAGTATTGTGGGGAAATATTTGTATATCTGAAATGCCTTGTAAAGCTTTCCTGACTTTTTTATTAAAAATTAGGTAAGAATACTCCCTTAGTTTGTTAAATTATCTGAATTAGGCTCTAAAAAAAGATAAAAATGAATTCAGACCTCACGTCATTCGATAAAATCGAACAAAAAATTGGTGGATCAAGAAAAATTTCAAATTATATTATTGGAGGAATGTTGACTATAGGAGGTATTGGTTTTCTTTTGGCCTCAATATCTAGCTACACAGGAAGGGATTTATTACCTTTAGGAAATCCTTCAACTTTGTTGTTTATCCCTCAAGGAATAATAATGGGAGCATATGGAGTAATAGCTAATTTATTAAATTTTTACTTGTGGTATTTGGTTTACATAAACTTTGGTTCAGGAAGTAATTATTTTGATAAATCCTCAAAATCTGTAGAAATAAAAAGAAAGGGATTATTTAAAGATGTTGAAGTTAAATTAAATTTTGATGAAATTAAATCTGTTAAGTTGGATATAAGTGAGGGATTTAATCCTAGAAGAAGAATTGCTCTAGTATTAAAAGGTAGAAAAAAACCTCTCCCTTTAAGCGGTGCAGGTGAACTAAAACCACTGCTTCAGGTTGAAGAAGAAGGAGCTCGTCTAGCTAAATTTTTAGATGTTAATTTGGAGGGCCTAAAATAAAAAAAAAATATTTTTTAAAAACATTATCTTTTATACAGGTTTTGTTTTTGGTTCAAGCTTGTAGTTATAAAAGTAAGATTGATCCAAATTATTACTGCCAAAAACTAAAAATCAATTGTATCCAGGGTAATAAAATAGTTCTTTTTAAAACTTCAAAAGGTGATTTTGAGGTTAAGTTATTTGGTAAAGATAACCCAGTAACGGTTTCAAACTTTCTAGAAAATATAGAAAACAATATTTATGTAAACCAAAGATTTTATAAAATAATAAATTATCCCCAATTAAAATTTATACATGGAGGTGTTAATCCAGATAATAAATTTTATTTTGAACGAATTCAAACTGTAAATAAGACAAGTCCTTCGATACCTTTAGAAATAAAATTAAAAGAAGAAATTAATCCGAGATATAATTACCAAATCAAAAATCCTTATGAAACTGAGAAATTAGTTAATACTTTTGAGAGTGGATCAATCGCTATGGTTAAAAGCGGTAAGGATAAGTCTTCATCTACTGAATTTTTTTTTGTAACGACTAAGATCCCAGAACTAGATGGAAGATATTCGATTTTTGGAAAGATTATTAAAGGATTAGATACACTAAAAAAAATTGAGAATGGAGATTACATAAAAGAAGTCAAAATATCTAATTAAATTTCCAGAGAATATTTATTTATTTTCAACATTTCTGTATTAACTCCTGAAGAGCGTTTAAGAGCTACCTTACCAGTCCTCGCTATTTCAAGGATGCCGTATGGCTCGAGTAATTTCTCTAGAGCAACTAACTTCCCAGGATCTCCAACGACCTCGAGAGTTAAGGCCATATCTGATACATCAACAACTTTTGCACGGAAGATCTGTACTATATCAAGGATATTACTCCTAGTATCTTCTTTTGATGAAACTTTTAGTAACATCAATTCCCTTTCAACAGCTGCGAGATTAGTAAAATCTACGACTCCCAAAACATTAAATAACTTATTAAGTTGCTTAGTCATTTGTTGAAGAGTTTCATCATCTCCCTCTACTACCATTGTTAACCTTGAAATCCCTTTAGATTCTGCAGGTCCTACTGCAAGGCTATCTATGTTGAATCCCCTTCTAGCGAAGAGACCTGAGATTCTACTCAAGGCTCCAGATTCATCTTCTACAAGAACTGATAATGTATGTTTCATATTTTAAAAGGTTTTTAAATCTCTAATCCATTCATAAGAAATTCTATTGAATACTGAAGGGTCTTCATCATGGATACAATGCCCTGAATTGGATACTATTTTTAATTTTACCCATCTATGGAAATTTGCAATCTTTTTACCAACAAATAAAGGTATGAAATTATCTTTTTCGCCCCAAATTAATAAAAAAGGAACTTTTTTTGAGGCGCTAAGTTTTCTCAAAAGGTAAGAAGCTTTAAATTTTTCATCTCTAGAAGACATTCCAATACACATTGCTCTTAATGATCTAGCTGAAGTTCTCCTTAAAACTGGTTTTGTTACCAAATCTATTAGTTCGCGATCAATATTATCTTTTTTAAAATAGGCAGAATTTAGTCCCAGTTTAATAACCCCTAATTTAGTTATTAAAAATAAAATAATCTCCAAAGGGAAAAACAAAAAAAATATTGTTATGAATCTATCTTGAAATTTCTTAAATGATGATTTTTTTGTTATGGACTTTTTATTTTCTTGAATTTGATCTGGCAAAGGCGATGCAATAACTGTTGCAATCTGATCCTCTAATGAAACAGCACATGTTAAAGCAACTAGTGATCCAAGGGAATTGCCAATAAGAATTACTTTCCTAGAATTCTTTGGTCTTATTACCTGTGCAATAAAGTCTTTCACTTGATCACACCAAATCTCATTATTTAATTTTCCAATTTGTCTAATCCCAGGTTGATCTGAATCCCCAAATCCTATTAAATCCAAAGAATAAGAGGCAAAATTCTTTTTCGCAAAATACTCTAAATTGTTTCTCCAATGTTTTCGACTTGCTCCAAATCCATGGAGAAAGATAATTGGAATCTCATTTTCTTCGCCTGTAACACTCCAACAAATTTTAAAACCATTCCAATTCCAGTAATTAGGAGTGTTTATATTTTTTTTAAAATTATTATTCATATATTCAAAAAATTTTCAAGATATTTGAATTATCTACATTTTTAACAAATAAATGTATTTTGAATGTAAATTATAGTAATCGTTCAATTTTACTATGGCTAAAGAAATTTTTAGTATTGCAGCAGTTTTTTGGATACTGATACCAATAGGATTAGTTGGTGGTGCTTTGTTATTAAAGTTTCAGGGAGACTGATTCTCACGGATACATCACAATTTGAGTTATGGTCTTAAAGTTAAGTAAATCTTGAGTATGAAGATTCTTTTAGTAGGAGCAACAGGGACGCTTGGTAGACAAATAGCAAAGCAAGCTATAGAAGATGGACATGAAGTAAGATGCTTTGTAAGAAATCCAAGAAAAGCTTCCTTTCTACAAGAATGGGGTTGTGAGCTAACAAAAGGTAATTTATTAAATTCTCCTGATATCGAATATGCATTGCAAGATATTGAAGTAGTTATTGATGCAGCGACTAGTAGGCCAGATGATCCTAAAAGTATTTATGAAATTGATTGGGATGGAAAACTTAACTTATTCAATGCTTGCGAATCTTTTAACGTAAAAAGGGTAATATTCCTCTCTATCCTCTTAACAGAAAAGTTTAGAAATGTACCTTTAATGGACATTAAATTTTGCACTGAAAAACTTCTTGAAAAATCTGATTTAGACTATACAATCTTCAAATGTGCAGCTTTTATGCAAGGAGTTATTGGTCAATTCGCAATCCCAATCTTGGATAGTCAAGCAGTGTGGATGAGTGGGACTCCAACTAAAATTGCTTATATGAATACACAAGATATGGCGAAAGTTGTTGTAGCAGCAGTAAATAATCCAAAAACCTACAGAACATCATTGCCATTAGTAGGTCCCAAAGCATGGGATTCAAATGAAGTTATATCTTTATGTGAAAAATTTAGTGAAAAAAAAGCGAAAATTTTTAGAGTTTCCCCCTTCCTTATTAGTGTTACTCAAAAAGTAGTTTCCTTTTTCCAAGATTCTCTTAATGTTGGGGAGCGATTGGCTTTTGCTGAAGTAACTAGTAGTGGTGAATCGTTAGATGCTGACATGAGCAAAACTTACGAAATATTGGAAGTTAAAAAAGAAGATATGACCTCACTAGAGAGTTATATAAAGGAGTATTATCAACAAATACTTAAAAGATTAAGGGAAATGGAAGCAGATCTTAATATTGAAGAAAAAAAGAGATTACCTTTTTAATATTGCAATTTTAGAATCGTATAGTATATTTGTACTATATTAAATATTATTGACCTATGTCTGTTTCTAAGTCTAAAAACCTTGAACGAAAGCTAGATAATTTTGCAAAAGAAGCAAAAAATGAATTGAATAATGTTTGCGGATCTTCATTATGGGAAAGCCTTGGGTTTGTTTTTTTTGATCAATTAGAAGATTCTGAAAAAATTGCGAAAGCAAATTTTTACTATGGACAACTTCAAATAATTAATGAAATTAAATTTTCAATTTGAATTGAATTGCATATTTTTACGTATGTAATTTTTTTTAAATCAATTTTGGCCAATCTTTTTCTGATAATATGTACTTAGTAAAAGATTAATTAATGATTGAAACTTCAGGTGTAATAGAAAAAGAGCAGGGGAATGGATTTTATTTGGTTACCTTAGAACAACCTGAAGGACATCAATGTTTATGTAGAGCTGCAGGTAAATTGACTAAATTTAGAATTAAATTATTAGCTGGAGACAAAGTGTTAGTTGAGATAAGTCCTTATGATCTTTCCAGAGGGAGGATAACTTATAGAGAGAGGAATGCAGGCAATGCTAAACCTACTACTAATAAAAATAATCCCAAGAGAAATAATAAATAAAAAGTTACTTTAGATAATATTTTTTATCGCTTCTTTAAACTCACTTCTTTGTTTAACACCTTGCCATTGTTTTTTTAATAATTTTTCTTTAAAAAGTTGAACTGTTGGTGTGCCATTAATACCAGCTTGTTTTGCAATATCTTGATCTTTATCAATATCTATTTCAACGCCAAGAACTGCACCATCAAGTTCTTTAATTACCCTTTTTAACTGAGGTTTTAAAACATGACATGGACCGCAACTTGGAGAACTAAAAATTACTAATATAGGTTTTTTACTCTCGTGATAAAGTTTCCTTAATGCATAACTGCCTTTTTGCCATTCAGAATTTGAATCGAAAGTATCTTCATTAACTTCTTCTTCATTAAAATCTGATGTATTAAGTTTTTTTTCTGGTTCTGGTGTTTCTCTGACTATAGTTTTTGCTAAGTTTTTCTCGGCTAGCCACCTTTCGGTAGCTAATGCTGCCATGCACCCAGTTCCTGCAGCTGTCACTCCTTGTCTCCACTCAGAATCTACAACGTCACCTGCTGCGAAGATGCCTTCAATAGATGTTTCTGGCCTTCCTGATTTGCAAGCAATATATCCTTTATTATCTAAATCAATTTTGTTGCCTAAGAACTTCGTATTTGGTGTGTGCCCTATCGCGTAAAAAAGACCTTTTATATTGATTTCCCCTTTACCTTCTAGAGAGTGAATAGTTTCTATTTTCTCAAGCCATTCAGAGCCATCCGCTTTATTAACTTTTGTGTTCCAATGAATTTCTATTTTTGGATTAGCTTTTACTCTATCTACCATTGCTGCGCTAGCCCTTAATTTTTCTGATCTAACAATCAAATGCACTTTGCTTCCATACTTTGTGAGATATGCTGCTTCTTCACATGCAGAGTCGCCGCCACCAATAACAGCTAATTCTTCACCTCTAAATTGTGGGGTCGCTCCATCACATATTGCACAAGCACTTATTCCTTTACTCCAGAATTTATCTTCATTTATCACGCCTAATCTATTTGCACTTGCTCCAGTTGCAATAATAATTGAGTTAGATTTTATAGTTCCTTCTAAAGTTTTTAATTCAAAGGGATGTGAATCAGTATTTATTGAGACAACATCACTTTCGTATAAATTAGTGCCCCATCTTTCGGCTTGAGCTTTCATTAGATCCATTAATTCAGGACCAAGTACACCATCTGGAAAACCTGGATAATTTTCAACAAATGTTGTAGTCATTAATTGGCCACCAGGAATTCCACCAGAATTAAATCCTGTAACTAGCAATGGTTGAAGATTTGCTCTTGCTGCATAAATTGCAGCTGTATATCCTGCAGGACCTGAACCAATAATTACAACATTTTCAACATTTGAAGTGATCTCTTTATTCTCCATTTATTTGCTAATTTCAATATTAATAATAATAAACTAACCCAAATGATGTAGGGCGGATTCCACTCGATAGATTTATTACTCAATCGTTGACTTTTTGATCTAATAACTTTTTTAATTCCTTTGGGAAGTTTAAAACAGAATCTTTTAAATTTTCGTTCTTTTCTCCAATATGTAATATCCACTCTCTAAATTCTTCTGCGATGGCATAACTGTCTTCATACCTTTCTAAAGTGTCCATTGCAGAAATTCTATTGGTTGCCCAACAAGTCGCTATGTCGATCCTTTTTCTAATGAAATTGTCCATTCAAAGATTTAAGTTGTATATAGATAAACACACTAGAGAACCTACGTATTGTCTAATAAGTTACAACTTTGTACTTCCAAACAATAATTTAATCTTTAATTTATATTTGAGCCGATTTTTGGGTAAATTATAAAGAAAATATAAAGAAATAGAGTTAGACAGCCTCGCTGTGATTTGCAAGTAGCCTTTCAACTTCCTCAAAACCCTCTTTAGCTGAATTTATTGCAAGCTCCTCGCTAACTTTTTCTTCTGATATTAATTTTGCGGATATTTTTTTTAAAAGAGTTTCTTTCTTTTCTCTTAGTGAACTAACAATTTCTTCTTCAATGATAGATTTTATTGCTTTAGAAATTATTTTTTTATCATTTGCTTCCTCGAATGTGCCCTGAACTAATTCTTGAATAAATAATCTATGAACCTCACTACTCCTTAGAAAGCTTTCTGTGGCATTAATAATTCCTTCAACAAGAGCTTCATCAGGTTCAGAATCATTTTCTGCCAGCTTAAATTCCCAATCTAAATGTCTTCTTTGCCAGCCTGCTGAGTGGAGACTGGGCATGACTGTCTGTGAATAAGTATCAACTGACATTTCATAAATTCTCTCTGCTAATTTCTCGCACCAGTCTTTACCATGCTTTTCTAGGTTTTTCTGCATAGCTTGCCTTGGAACAGCATGTCCACCATGATGACTGTGACATACTCCATCAGGACATTCGATTGCTTTTATACTCATTAGATTATTAAGTACCTCTATATTCTAGATAGCTATTTTTTATAGAAAAGAAAATATATTTTTAACAAAAATCCAAGACTTTTGACTTTCTTCAATTTATATTTAGTATGTTAAAAAAATAAATAAATTGACAAAGATACTTATTCCTTCCGAAACAAGCTCTGGTGAAAGGAGAGTTTCAGCTACACCAGAAGCGGTAAAGAAATTAAAAAGCCTTGGATGTGATGTTTATATTGAAAGTTCAGCAGGAAAATTATCAGGATTTAGTGACTTATCATATGAAGAATCGGGCGGAACAATAATAAACAGCTCAGATAAAAAAATTTGGGGTGAAGCGGACTTAATATTTTGTGTTCAAACTCCATCAGAGGATAATTTAACTAAGTTAAAGAAAGGCGCTGTTCTTCTTGGTCTTCTTAACCCATATGGCAATAAGGAGCTCCTTAGGATTATAAATAGTACTAAGATTTCAGCTTTATCACTAGAGTTGCTTCCGAGGATTAGTAGAGCTCAATCTTCTGATGTTCTTTCTTCACAGGCCAATATTGCTGGATATAAAGCAGTTCTTTTGGCTGCAAGTGAGTTAGATAGATATTTCCCAATGCTTATGACTGCAGCAGGGACAGTCCAACCTGCCAAAGTAGTTGTTCTTGGTGGAGGTGTAGCAGGATTACAGGCAGTTGCGACAGCAAAAAGACTTGGAGCAATAGTATTCGTATCTGATATTAGACCTGCTGTTAAAGAACAAGTAGAGTCCCTCGGAGCTAGATTTATAGAACTTCCTGAAGTTGAGGAAAAGCCTGGAGAGGCAGGAGGTTATGCAAAAGCTGTAACACCCGAATTCCTCTCAAAACAGAAGGCAACTTTAACTAAATATTTATCTGAAGCTGATGTTGCTATATGTACTGCGCAAGTTCTAGGTAAAAAGGCCCCTGTTTTAATTGACGCTCCAATGATTGAAAAAATGAGGCCTGGAGCAGTAGTTATTGATTTAGCAGTTTCTCAGGGAGGCAACTGCGAAGGAACAAAATCAAATGAAACTATTATCAAAGATGGGGTAAAACTTATAGGAGCGGGCGAATTACCCTCTTCAGTTCCTTATGATGCAAGTTCACTTTATGCTAAGAACTTAACATCTTTGATTACACCATTTATAAAAGATGGTGTAATTAAATTAGATAGAGAGGACGAACTCATTTCTGGATGTTTATTAAGCGATGAAGGAGTTGTTCTTCAAAATAAAGTTTTTGAAAATTGAGGTTTTAAAATTATGTCTTTTATAAGTCTTCTTTGGGTTCTTTTACTTGGTAGTTTATTAGGTCTCGAGTTAATTGGAAAAGTTCCTCCTACTCTTCACACACCTCTAATGAGTGGAGCAAATGCAATTTCAGGAATAACAATGCTTGCAGCTTTGACTTTAATTGTAAAAGCAGAAGGTAACGTGCCACTTTTAATCATTGGTTCAGTTTCTCTTGGATTTGCTCTTTTCAACGTTGTAGGAGGTTTCTTTGTAACTGATCGAATGCTCGCGATGTTTAGTCGTAAACCATCAAATAAGAAGTAATTTTTAACATGAATCTACCTGTAATCATTAAATTCGTTATTGACCTTCTAGCAGTACTTTTACTTGCTTTGGGAATAAAAGGATTGTCAAAAGTAAAATCAGCAAGAGATGCCAATAGATTAGCTGCATTTGCAATGTCGCTATCAGTAGTAGGATTACTTTCTTATTATTTAGGCACTTCTGGAATTGCTATTCAGTCTTGGATTTGGATAATAATTGGATCAATCTTAGGTAGTTTATTCGGAGCAATTCTTGCAAAAAAAGTACCTATGACCTCCATGCCTGAAACAGTGGCTTTGTTCAATGGTTGTGGAGGAATGTCATCACTTTTAGTGGCCTTAGGAGTAGCTATTTTTCCTATATCTGGTGGCCAAGAAAATTTTGATTTTTTTAAGTCACTGATTAACGAAGTTTCAATATCTGTTTCTATATTTGTTGGTGCAATAACTTTCACAGGTTCAATTGTGGCGATGGCAAAATTACAGGGTTGGTTGTCAACTCCAGGATGGACTCAGAGCAAAGTTAGACATTTTGTAAATATTGTTTTTGCAGTTGCTTCCTTGATAGCCTTTTTTGATTTGATAAACGGTAATACAAGTTCTATTTGGCTTTTAGTTATAGTTTCTTCTTTATTAGGTATTGGAGTTACTTTACCAATTGGTGGAGCTGATATGCCAGTCGTTATATCCTTATTAAATAGCTATTCAGGGATTGCAGCAGCAGCAGCAGGTTTCGTTGTAGATAGTCAGCTTTTGATAGTAGCAGGCGCAATGGTTGGAGCAGCAGGCCTAATACTTACTCAAGTAATGTGCAAGGGTATGAATAGATCATTGGTCTCAGTTCTTTTTGGAGGATCTTTATCTGCACAAAGTACAGCCACTTCTGGTTCAGGAGAATATACAAATATAACTTCTTGCAGTGTTGAAGAATGTGCATTGACTTTAGAGGCAGCCAACAAGGTAATTATAGTTCCTGGTTATGGTCTAGCGGTAGCTCAAGCTCAACATACCTTAAGGGAAGTAACAAAAAAACTAGAGCAAAACGGTATTGAAGTTGTTTACGCAATTCATCCTGTAGCAGGGAGGATGCCTGGACATATGAATGTACTTTTAGCAGAAGCAGATGTTCCTTACGAACAACTTAAAGAGATGGACGTTGTAAATCCTGATTTTCCAGCAACGGATGTTGTTTTAGTTTTAGGAGCAAATGATGTCGTTAATCCTCAAGCTAAAAATGATAGCTCTTCTCCTTTATATGGCATGCCAGTTCTTGATGTGCAGGAAGCAAGAACTGTATTTGTAATTAAACGTGGAATGAGTGCAGGTTACTCCGGAATAAAAAATGATTTATTTGATCTGCCAAATACCTCAATGGTCTTTGGTGATGCAAAGAAGGTACTAAATGATTTGATTGGAGAATTAAAGGATCTTGGAGTTGGGGAGAAATAGTAGTATATCTTTTAGTTTTTCAGATTACGTAAAAAATAAGCCATTTCGAGAAGTTTTACCTTGGGTAGGTGGCGACTTACAAACTTTGAGAGATACTTTTGTTATTGATCTTGGTAAATCAAAAAAAAATAAAAAAATATTCTTTCCGATTAATAAAATTCTGTCTAAAAATTTTGAATATGATTATCTTCTAGGGTTTTTAGAATTACCTGATAACTTAGACCTACTTAGGGGTTTTGTAATAGTTACTCATGGTTTAGGGGGTTCAACTAAACGGTTTGGTTTAAGAAGAATTTCTAGGAAATTAGCAAATAATGGTTTTGGAGTTCTTAAATTAAATCTGAGAGGATCTGGATCTGCGAGATATTTAGCTAAAGGAAATTATTGTGCTAGATGCTCCAGTGATGTTATTTCAGCAATTAATTATTTTAAAAAATTCATTAATGCAGAGTTTAAAGATCTCATTAAGATGAATTATCTTCCAATTTACGGAGTTGGATTATCTTTAGGCGGAACAATTCTTTTAAATGCCTGCTTAGATTACGATGAAAACAAAGGAGAAAAACTTTTAGATGGCCTAGCCTGCGTGAGTAGCCCTTTAGATTTATCATCATGTAGTCTCTGTATTGAAAAATCTAGAAATTATATCTACCAAAAATGGTTACTTCATCGCTTAAAAAATCAGTTATGGGACGGATTTAATGATGAAGGCAAAATTCTTAATAATGAGAAATTAAGAAAAAAAATTAGAGCTTTAAAAAGTATAAGGGAATTTGATCAGAAATTTACAGCTCCAAGTTGGGGATTTGATTCTTTAGAAGATTATTATGTTAAAGCTTCTCCAATATTTAGAATCCAAAACTCAATAAAAAAATTACCTCAAATGCTTTTTATTCATGCCAAGGATGATCCTTGGGTTCCATATAATGCAACTTTGAATTTAAGAGGGAAATTTATTGATAAATTTACTATTTTTATTACTGAAAAAGGAGGTCACAATGGTTTTCACTCTATTAATGGCTGCTGGTCAGACGAAGTAGTAAAAGACTGGTTTATTAATATCTAGGACTATTTGAAAATGGTGTTTTTTTAAAAATCCATTTTTCTATTGGCTGACCGTTAATAATATGTGAGGTAAAAATTTCTGAAATTTTTTCTGGAGAAACTTTCTCGTACCAAATACCATCAGGCCACACAAGAAGAATTGGGCCGTTCTTACATATCCTTAAACAGTCAGCTTTTGATCTCAATATATGAACGTTTTTTGTACAGGGATCATTCTCAAATTTTTTTAAAGTCTTTTTCAGGCATTCCCATGTTTTTTGACCTTCATTGCCTTTAAAGCATTTCTGTTTTGTGGGTGATGCGCATAGTAGAAGATGCTTTTTAATATTCACTTTATCCAATACTTACGTATTTTTTCCCTTTTTTAATTTCTTGCTCAACAAAAAGTCTGGCCCAATTGTCTACTTCAAGAATATCCTCCAATTCGGGCCTCAAATTCAAATTCGCCATATGTGATTCACATGCTTTACTTATAAATGTTGGAATTTCTTGAAAAGAAATTTTTTCTTTAAGGAATTGTTCAACAGCCATTTCATTAGCAGCATTTAAGACTGCAGGCATAGTCCCAGAAGATTTACCTGCGGCATAGGCAAGTCCCATGCATGGATATTTAAACTCGTCTGGCTCTTTAAAAGTTAATTTTCCAATTTCACTTAGGTTTAATCTTTTCCAATTTGTTTTAAATCTTTCAGGCCAACTCATTGCATATAAAATGGGTAGTTTCATATCTGGCCAACCTAATTGAGCTAATACTGAAGAATCTTCCATCTCAATCATTGAATGAATAATACTTTGAGGGTGGATAACTATTTCGATATTTTCGTAGGAGGTCCCAAATAAATAATGAGCTTCTATAACTTCTAACCCTTTATTCATAAGAGTTGCAGAATCTACAGTTATTTTTTTTCCCATATCCCAATTAGGATGTGAAGTTGCATCTTCCACTGTGACATGCTTTAAATCCTCAACGGCCCAATCTCTGAAAGCACCACCAGAAGCTGTTAAATGTATGGCTTTTAAACCTTTAGGTATCTCTCCTGTTGAAAAATCTGCATTTTCATAATTGGGTAATCCTTGTAAACATTGAAAGATAGCAGAATGTTCTGAATCAGCAGGTAAAAGCCTACTATTATTTTTCTTTAATGCAGGAATAACAATTGGTCCTGCCGCAATTAAAGTTTCTTTGTTAGCAAGTGCAATATTCTTCCCCGCATTAATTGCTGACATTGTTGGGATTAAGCCTGCACATCCTACTATCCCTGTAACTACAGTATCTGCCTTATTCCATGCTGCAACAGCGTTAATCCCCTCCTTTCCACTCAAAATCAAGGGAGCACTATCCAAATCTAAGTTATTAATATTATCTTTTAAATCTTCTATAAGATTTTCATCCTCAATCGCAACTACTTCTGGTTTGTGTGTTTTAACTTGTTCTGTTAATAAATTAATATTTCTTCCTGCCGAGAGAGCTACGGCTTTAAACTTATCAGGCTGCTCACTAGCTATTTCGAGAGTTTGAGTCCCAATTGAACCAGTAGAACCGAGCACAGTAATGTATTTCAATTTTCTCTGATATTTCTAATATCTTCCCATTTAAAGGTGTATTTAAAAAACAAAAATTTCAAATTGGTTTTTTTCTTAAAATTTAGACCCTTATCCATGTTGTTATATCCTTGGATTGATCAATAAGTTCAATACCTTTTTCTTTTAACAAATTCCTAATTTCATCAGCCTTCGTATAATTCTTTTCTTTTTTTGCTTTCAATCTTTCATTAATAAGCATTGATATTTCTTCTTCTTTTATTTTACTTTCTTTTACTAAAACCTCTTTTTTAAGACCAAGTACCTCAGTCAACTTTTCAAGAGTTTTAAAATTCTCAAGTAGAAAGAATTTTTCATTTAGGTCTATTTTAAAACCTTCGACCCTTTGAAATTGGTTTAAAAAGTTTTTTAATGGTTTTGCTAAATCGTAAATAATTGCGATAGCACCTGCTGTATTAAGGTCATTTCCAAGAGCCTCAGAAAATTTAAGCTTTTTTTGAGATAATTCAAAGCTTATTTTCTCTTTATATTCCTCTTCGATAGACTCATTCTTGTCAATAGATTTAAAAGCATCTTTTGTAAGGTCCAAAAAAGAAAGGGCTATATTAATATTTTTCCAAGCTTCTGAAGCACTCCTTAAAGCTTCTTCAGTAAAATCAAGTGGTTTTCTATAATTCACAGTCATAACAAAATATCGTAAAGTCATAGGGCTTATACCTGACTTAATTAGCTCTCTAATAGTTTTAAAATTTTTAAGAGATTTACTCATCTTTTGTCCATTTACATTGACCATCCCATTGTGTAACCAATAGTTCGCTAGCTTTTTGCCATTGGCTGCTTCTGATTGGGCGATTTCATTCTCATGATGTGGAAAAATCAAATCAGAACCACCTAAATGGATATCAATAGTATCTCCTAATTCATCTTTAACCATCGCCGAACATTCAATATGCCATCCTGGCCTACCTTTACCCCATGGCGAATCAAAAAATGGTTCATCATCTTTGGCTTTTTTCCATAGTGCAAAATCTTGCGGATTTAGTTTTTTACTATTTTCATCATTAGCCATTCTTCCTTGCTGATTGATATTTTGTTCTTGTATATTTTGATTACTTAGCTTTCCATAATTTTTATTTTTAAAAACAGAATAATAAACATCTCCATCCCTAGAGTATGCATAACCTTTGTCCTCAAGGATTGTTATGAAGGAGCAGATATTGCATATATGATTCGTTGCTCTTGGCATACTATCCGGACGCATTATTCCTAAAGAATCCATATCTTTATGAAATTCAATAATATTTTTTTCAGATACTTCCTTCATTGAACTGCTTTCTTCTTTAGCTCTTTTTAAGATCTTGTCATCAATATCTGTAAAATTTTGAACATACTTCACTTTGAAATCACTGTAAATTAAAAATCTTCTCAATACATCCCAAGCTATATAACTTCTGGCATGACCAAGATGACATAAATCATAAACAGTAACTCCACAACAATAAATTTTAACGACATCATCGATAGGCTTAAAAACCTCAACTCTTTTGCTTAAAGTATTAAAAAGTTTGATCATCTTAGATTAAGTTTTTCATAAGTTTTATTTTGTCTCCATCCAATTGTCTCCAATACCAATATCAACTAAAAGAGGCACATTTAATTTTACACAATCTTCCATAGTCTTCTTTACTAATTTCGTCGTAATTTCCAAAGAATCTGGTTCAACTTCAAACAATAATTCATCATGTACTTGTAAAAGCATTTTTGCGGGAACATTCATTTCTATGAATTTCTTATTTAGTTGAACCATTGCAATTTTAATAATGTCTGCACTTGAACCCTGAATCGGGGCATTTGCTGCGGCTCTTAATGACTGTGCTTCCATGCCAGCTCTTCTTGCAGATTGCAAGTCAATTTCGTAAGGATCTTTTCCTATTAATCTTCCAAGTCCATTTTTATCAAACTTAAATTCTCTCTTTCTACCAAAAATTGTTTTTACATAACCTTTTGATAAGGCAAGCCTTTCTTGAAGTTCAAGAAATTTGAAAATTTTTGAATATCTTTCTTTGTATTTTATAAGGAATTCTTTTGCCTCTGGAGTACTTACGCCAGTAGAACGTGCAAACTTTTTAATTCCCATACCATAGATAACTCCGAAATTTATTGTTTTCCCAACTCTCCTCTCATCAGAGGAAATTTCTTCTTTCTCAAAAATTAATCTTGCAGTCAAAGAATGAATGTCATCATTTTTATGAAATGCATTTATTAGTATTTTTTCATCCGCTAAGTGTGCGAGTATTCTTAATTCGATCTGAGAATAATCAGCTGATAAAAGTTTCCAATTTTTTTCAGGCAAGAATGCTTTTCTGATTCTCCTACTAAATTCAGTCCTAACCGGGATATTTTGAAGATTAGGATTGCTACTACTTAGTCTCCCAGTCGCTGTTGCAGCTTGATTAAAGTTTGTATGAACTCTTCCTGTCTTTTCGTTAATAAGATTTGGAAGAGCATCAATATAGGTGCTAAGTAATTTGCTAAGAGTTCTATGTTTTATTAAATGTTGGATTATTTCATGTTCGTCGACTAATCTTTCCAGAACTACTGCATCTGTGCTCCATCCTGTTTTTGTTTTCCGCGATTTTTTCTTATCCAAATTTAATTTTTCAAACAAGATCTCACCAAGTTGTTTTGGTGAAGATAGATTAAAACTTTCCTCTGCTAACTCATAAACTTTATTTTCAATATCTTCTAAGGTACTTTTTAATTCTTTTGAGAGTTTATCCAAATAAGGGATGTCGATGGTTATGCCATTCATTTCCATTTGGGACAATACCGGCTCTAAAGGCAGCTCGATTTCTTCGAACAGTTTGATTAATTCATCTTTTTCCTTTGAAAAACTTTCTTTAAAAATTTTGACAATCTTAAAAGTTAGAAAAACATCATAACCGCAGTAAATACTTGCTTCATCAATATCAACAAATGAAAAGTCTTTATTTTTTCCAACTGTCTCCTTAAATGAAGGAGGCTTAAATCCAAATAATCTAAAACTAATTTCACTTAACCCATGTTTCTCCTGATTATTAAGAAGGTAGTCTGCTAACAAGGTGTCAAAAGTTACGCCTTTAAGATCAAGTCCATGATTAAAAAATATTTGCCTATCAAATTTAGAATTTTGGAGTGCCTTTTCTTTTTTTGGATCTTCTATCCAATTTCTTAGCTTTGAGAAAACATCTCCAATTGATAATTGATTGGAGGCCTCCTTTTTTGTTTGATGCCCAAGAGGTATATAAAATAGATCATCATTTTCTTCTCCAAGACATAACCCTATCCCAACAAGTTCCGCATCGATTGGATTCAAACTATTGGTCTCTGTATCTAAAGAAACTATTTGATCAGTGTTGTCTAATCTTTGAATTAATTTATCAAGTAATTCGAAATCATTTACAACAGTTACGTTGATTTTAGGGAGTTTATTTTCACTATTTTCTAATTCATTATTGCCTGAGACTTTTGGTGCCTTCTCCTCCTCTTTAGCTATATTATTTTTGTCAAAACCACCTTTGCTGAAAGTTGAATTGAAAATATCAATTTGTCTAAGTAGTGTTGATAGTTCTAATTTTTTCAGTGACTCTGAAAGTAATTCTTGATTTATATTTTTTAATTCATAACCGTTACTTAAAATTAAAGGCACCTCAGTATTTATTTTTGCTAAATCTCTGGAAAGAAAAGCATTATGTTTATCGTTTCTGAGCTTTTCTATAACTGCCCCTTTGATGAATCCTTTATATTTCTTATCGTTGTTTTGCTGAATCTTGTCCAAAGCCTTATAGATTCCATCAAGCGTGTCGTTCTCTTTTAGTAGATTAATTGCAGTTTTTGGACCTACCCCTTTAATACCTGGAATATTATCAGAACTATCACCAGTTAGGGCTTTGAGATCAACTACTCTTTCTGGCGCAACACCTAATTTTTCTTTTACTCCATTTTCATTCATAAGAGTTGGATTTCCACTTTTTGCATAAGGACCACCACCCATATAAAGTACATAAATATCTTTTTGATCATCTACTAATTGAAATAAGTCCCTATCTCCAGAAAGAATATTGACGCACCATCCTTTAGAAGAAGCATCATTTGCAATTGTGCCTAGGAGATCATCTGCTTCGTATCCTGGAGATTTAAAAATTGGCAAATTAAGGCTTTCTTCTAAAATGATTTCTAGTTGTTCAATATCCTGAAAAAAAACATCTGGTGCTACATCTCTATTGGCCTTATAATTTGGATCTAATTCATGTCTGAAAGTAGGTTTTTCTGTATCAAACGTAATACAAACACCCTCAGGACTAATATTTTTACAATTATCCAGAAGACTTTTTAGAAATCCATAAGTGACACTTGTTGGAAATCCCTCTTTGGTTGTTAAACCTCCATCAATCCCTTTGCTAAATGCATAGAAACTTCTAAAAGCAAGTGAGTGGCCATCGACTAAAAGTAAAATTGGTTTTTTAGAGTTTTCAGATTTTAAACTCATTTTCTCTTCTTAGCCCAAGGTGGGATATCAATAAAGATTTGCTCTCCAGGTTCTAATCCATCAATTACTGAAGTTTTATTTCCACTACTAATACCAATTTCGATTTTTTCAAATTTGGGAGAATTGTTTTTATCAACTTTCAAAATTCCTTTTTCACCTTTTTCTGTGACAATAGAAACTGTTGGAACTAGGATTTTTTCTTCAATACCTTCGACTCTAAATTCAAGATCTGCAGTCATTCCAATTTTAATTTCTTCAAAAATATCTTTAAAATTTAAAGTTACTTCGAATGAGGTTACATTATTATCTTTAACAGCTCTTGTAGCTATTTTTTTAACTATTGCACTATATTTTTTTGAGGGATAAGCCTCAATTCTTACTGAGGCTTCTTGACCTATTTTTATTCTGCCAATGTCACTCTCAGGAACTTTGGCAACAATTTCAAGACCCTCTGATAGTTCAAAAATAAAGTTTTTGGTTTTAGGGTCTGAACTTAAGTTTGTACTAGGTGTGACATAAGACCCTACCTCCGCATATTTTGCAGTTATCTTTCCTCCATAAGGAGCCTTGATCAAATAGAAACTTTTTTCAGCTTTTGCATCATTAAGTTTGGCGCTACTAATGTTGTAGTTATTTTTATAATTTTCGTAATCTTCTTTGCTTACTGCACCTTCTTGATATAAATATTCTCTTCTTAAAAATTCAGATTTTTGTTTTTCGACATTTAATTCAAGTTCTTCAAGTTTATAGATAAAGTCTTCATCATCGAGTGAAGCCAAAATCTGATCTTTTTTCACAAGATCGCCTTCATCTACTTTGATTTCTTTTATTACACCTTGCTTCCGAGGTCCAATATTGCTTGTCCTGATTGCTTTTACTTCACCACTTGTATTAATTGAATCTGAGAGAATTCCTTTTTCAACTTGAACTACAAAATCAGAAATGTCTTTTGATTTATTTTTCTTGAAGGGATTGGTTATGAAAACGAAAAATATAGTTAAAGAAAGTAATATAATTCCACTTCTTAGATTTATATTTTTTCTTATTAAATCAAGCATTTCTTTTGAAAAACAGTAATTGAGAATATTTGGGAACTAAATAAATAATCAAGTCGATTATAATTAACTTATCCAAGATTGGTTAAGTAAATACTATATTACTAGAAGATGTTTTCTGAATAATTTTTCCATAAATTTTTTCAAATGTTAAAAGCCGGTATTATTGGATTACCAAATGTTGGAAAATCAACTTTATTTAATGCACTTGTAGAAAATGCTAAAGCTCAAGCGGCAAATTTCCCCTTTTGTACGATAGAACCTAATAAAGGTATAGTTTCCGTCCCAGATCAAAGGTTACAAGAGTTAGGTGATCTAAGTTCTAGCCAAAATATTATCCCAACAAAAATCGAATTTGTAGACATAGCAGGATTAGTAAAAGGAGCCAGTAAAGGTGAGGGTTTGGGAAATAAATTTTTATCAAATATTAGGGAGGTTGATGCAATAGTCCATGTTGTGAGATGCTTTGAAGATAGTGATGTAATTCATGTTTCAGGTAAGGTAGATCCCTTGGATGACATTGAGATAATTAATCTGGAATTGAATTTAGCTGATTTGTCCCAACTCCAAAAAAGAAGAGAAAGAATTAAAAAACAGGTTAGAACTAGTCAAGAAGTAGCGAAAGAAGACACCTTACTAGAAAAAATTGAAGAAGAGCTACAGAAAGGACTTTCAGTTAGATCAATATCTTTGAGTGAAGAAGAAAATTTAATAATTAAGCAACTAGGTTTCCTTACTGCTAAACCAATTATTTACGCAACAAATTTGAATGAAAATGATTTAGCTGAAGGTAATGATTTCTCATCAAAAGTGCAGAGTTTTGCAAGCAATGAAAATACAGAATGTATAAAAATATCAGCGCAAGTCGAATCTGAATTAATAGAGTTAGAGCCAGAAGATAAAAAAGACTACCTTATGGGTTTAGGAGTAGAAGAAGGGGGATTAAGTTCTTTAATTAGATCAACATATAAATTATTGGGATTAAAAACTTATTTCACTACCGGAGAAAAGGAGACAAAAGCATGGACCATAAAAGATGGGATGACTGCGCCTCAGGCGGCAGGAGTCATTCATACTGATTTTGAAAAAGGATTTATAAGAGCTCAGACTATTTCATATCAAAATTTAATTGATTCAGGTTCAATTGCCAATGCAAAAACTAAAGGTCTTTTAAGAAGTGAAGGTAAGGAATATATTGTTAAGGAAGGCGATGTAATGGAGTTCTTATTCAATGTTTAAAACTAGATGAAAAAAAGTCAATCAGAACTACCTGTCTTTCATGAAACAGCACATGCAGAGCTTGCTTCTGCCTTAGAAATGCTTGCTGCATGCAAAGCAACTGAATCATCAAATCAAGCATTTGGTTATTTTATGCATGCAAAAGATGAATATAACCATGCGAAATCTTTTTTTGAAATACTTTCTAATAGAGCTAAAAGAGCTTCAATTGAAGAAGCTAGAGATTTTAGATTCAAACCTCCTTCTTTAATAACAAAGGGTTATATATCCAAACAAGGGTTTCTGATCGAAACGATGAAATTAAAAGATTTTATAGCTTTTGTTTATACAAACGAACTTTTAGCTAAATCATCTTTTGAAAATATATTAATTATGGTTGGGAATAGTAGCGAGGAAGGTAAAATAATATCAAGTATTATGGCTGATGAATTGCGCCATCATGGGATGGCAAAAAAATTCTTCTTGAATCACTACCCTGCTTTGCAACCTTGGCAGTTAAGGATTTACCGAATGAAAGAGACTTTTAATAATAGGGGAAGAAAAATATATGATATAAATTTAAAGTTTCTTGATAAACTTTTGACGCCTCTCTATAAAGCTATGGCTTATGTGGCTGGAACTATGGCTAAGAAATTGAATCTAAATGAATTCAAAAGAGAGGGTAAAAATCTTATGAATATTTCATCTAACTCAATCCTCTAAAGTATTATTAATTCTTGAAGATGTTTATTGGTGTAACGGGATATAATCATGAAGCCTCTGCCGCATTAGTCGATAAAAATGGTGTTCTTGTTGATTTCTATAGAGAAGAGTCGCTAAGTCGAATTAAAGGTGATAAATCATTCCCTAGAAGGTCAATAAAAAAATTACTAGTTACTAATAACCTTAAGATAGAAGATATTGAGAGAGTAGCTTTCTATGAAAGGCCTCTAAGTGCATTCCTACATATCGTAAAAGAAGCCTCTTTGCACATGCCAAGAAGTCTACCTCTGCTCACGCACCAGTTTCGTAATTTTAATCGTTCATCAGTTTCTTGTTATTTAGATTTTGCAAAATTTTTTAGAGGATTAGAGAATAAATTAATTTATTCTGATCATCATTTATCACATACTCTTACTGCACTTGCATATTCTGATTCTAGAAAAGATATATGCTCTGTTGTTGTTGATGGGTTTGGAGATAGAAGCACGGCTTCAATTAGTCAAATAGTTGATCCAACCGAGATTAATGAGTTATGGGAATGTCTATATCCTGTATCTTTAGGCCTTTTCTATTCAAGTATTACTGATTACTTAGGATTCGCAATCAATGAAGGTGAATATAAAGTTATGGGATTAGCTTCTTTTGGAGATTCAAATAGTAAATCAGCAAAGTTAGTAAGGGGGCTGATGGATTGGGATTACGCCTCTAACCAAATGATTTCCGATATGAGCTATTTCGATTATCATTTATCAACATCAAACTCATTCAGTAGTAAATTAGAGGATTTATTAGGTCCTGCGCGCAATCCTTTTAATCAACTTATCCCTGGGGATAGCGATTTTCAAAGATGTGCAAACATCGCAAGGGGAGCTCAAGATTTAACAATTTATCTTCTAGGGAAAATTTTTACTCACGCCCATAAAATAACTAGCTCCAGAAGATTTCTTTTTTCAGGAGGAGTTTCTATGAACTCAGCATCAATTGATCATCTTGCACAAATGCCTTTTGTAGATGAAATAATTATCCCACCAAACCCTGGGGATGCTGGGTGTGCTATTGGAGCAGCGTTTTATTGTTATTTAAAATCCAATTCATGTAGTGATATAAAAATTTCAAAGCCCTCATTCTTTCCATCTTTAAAAGAAAAACGAAATGATGAATTACTTACAGAACAAATCATTTTTAATGAATTTACTTTTTTAGAGAGGTGTGAAGACAACGCTTTTTTAAAAGCCGCTGAACTTATAAGTACAGGTGAAATTATTGGAACAGTTTTATCGAGTAGTGAAACAGGCCCAAGGGCATTAGGCAATAGATCTCTATTATGTGATGGAAAAAATAAATATGCTGTGAATAAATTAAATACTGTAATTAAGAATCGAAGCCCCTTTAGGCCAACTGCTCCAGCGATGAGATATGAAATTGCTAAAAAATTTTACAAATTAAGGCCTGAAATTTATGATTGTTATAAATCTATGAGTGCGACATGCAAATGCCTTGAAGATAATATTTCTTTAGAATTCCCTACAACCCATGTGGATGGAACAGCACGTATTCAAATTGTTGAAAATAACTCTTCTTTAGACAAGTTATTATCTATGTTAGAACCTATGGGTATCGAAATACTTGCTAATTCTTCATTAAATGTAAGTGGCGACCCTACCTGCTTTGACTTGGTTGATGGACTTATGGTTTGTTCGAGAACAAAATTAAGTTATCTCTTGACAGACTTAGGATTGTTAAAAAGAAAAACTTGAAAAATTTAAAATGTTTAGTTTTTTTCGATTTTTAAAACATATCATTGTATCGGCTTGGAAAAATGCAACACCTATTCAAGCTGCTTTGATAACCCTAATTTTGTTGGCGATTATTGTAATTTTAATAATAAGCGTCGTACAAGTTATAGTTCCATTTACTTACATTGCGATTTAGGACTTTTTGATGAGATCTTTATAATTTTGAATTGTTGGATTTGATATTTATTTTTAAAATATATTATGCAATCAATTAATATTTTTCATAATGAAGAGTAAAAGTGAATTTATAAAATTTATCGTTTATACGACTTTGTTTATTCCGATAACAATTTTTACTTTTGAAATAACCTTCTTATTTATTAATAAAGCAAATACTAAATTAACTAATGAAACTAAATATGATTCTCTAACTGGTTGGAAAGAAAATTGTGATAATAAGATCACTAATCCCAAAAATTATAATTTTTTAATTTGTGATCGAAATGGTTTTATTAAAACACCTTTTGAACATGACAATAAGAAAAAGGATACAGTTGGAATTTTGCTTCTTGGAAATAGTGTTGCCATGGGAGAAGGACTTTATGGATTTGATAACGAGAAAACTTTTGCTAGTCAATTAGAGACAAATCTAAGAAATAAAAACTCCAAAATTGATCTTATAAATGCTGCTTATTCAGGTTTTAATACATGGCAAGAGCACGTAGAGACGTTTAGATATTTAAATGCTGAACCCTTTAACGATGACTTACCACCTTTAAAATTCATAGTTAGTTTCGGGGGTATCCAAGACTTTTGGAATTTTATAAGGCTTTTATCTAAAAATAATGAAAATAGAAACGAGTATAGTTTTGCTAATGGAATGATGATTGATAAAAATAATATTGAGTACATAAATTTTTTAACGAGTAGTTCATCAGGAAATATTAGAAGTGGCTTAATTACATTTTTAAATTCGATAAGAAAAAGCAGCAATTTTCTCTCTTATTTAACTGACTTGAGATTTAGAAATAAAGTAAAGCCAGGATTTCATGAAAAGAAACAGTTGACTATATATTCAAAATCTGAAATAAAAAATCAAAATCTTAGAGATGTATTGGAAAATAGACTGAATTTAAATTATGAAGAATATAAGAAGATAAAAAATTATGTAATACAATCTACCTTAAGGAATATTAGTTCAACTGCTAATCTTAATTTAGATATCAAATATTTATATGTATATGCACCAAATTATTTTAGTTCTCTTTCAGAGGAACAATTGAATGGCAATGATTATAGATATTTAATTGGGATTAAACATTTAATTGGGGACCAGGTTTTCCCACTTAAAATTTTAGAAAGGGAAATGTCCATTATTGAGAAGGATTATAGAGAAACTCTATTTCTTGAATTGAGAAAGAATAAAAATATAACTTTTATTGATTATTCTCAAAAAGCAGAAAACACTAATTGGTTTTTAGACTATAGCCATTTTTCAGAATTTGCAGCTAGTAAATTAAGTTCAAAACTTGCTGAAGATATATTAAAAAAAAAATAATATAGATATAGATATAGATATAGATATATTTTAGTTTGTCAAAATCTATAATTATTAAATATTGTTATTTAGTGCATTTTTTAAAGCATGAACGCATAGAATCAAAAAAAATTTTTATAAATGAAATTGAACAAAATTTTCAAACTTTCACTGGGAGGATTGTTTGCAATCCCAACATGTTTCTTCTTGGGAGGGGGGATAAATGCAAGTCATTTTTTCGATAGTATCGAACCTGTAATAAATAACGAAAACAATCTCTTAGCTTGCGGCGGAGGCGGAGGCGGCGGCGGCAATAAACCTGGAGCTCTAAAAACTAAAAAATTAACTAGCAAATTGAATTTCAAAAAAAGACAATTATCCAAAGCAGCAGCAGCAGGAGAAGATACTTCATCATTACAAGCTGAAATTAAGAATCTAGAGGCTGAAATAGCAGAAATTAAATAGATTCATATATTTAGAATAGAAAATTCTAATTAAAAAAATTTTAGGTGCATATTTTTAAATACTCACCTTTAAATACCTCTTTGCCAAGCTTGATTGATTTTTTTAAGTCATTACAAGCTTTTTTTATTTCTTTCAATTCATAATGCGTAAGTGCTTTGTTGTATAGGGTACTATAGTTATTAGGATTAATCTTAAGTGATTTTTTAAAATCTTCTAAAGCTATTTTATAATTTTTTATTTTAAAGTTACTTACTCCTCTGTTATTAAAGGCGATATAAGATCTATCATTAATTTTAAGTGACATACCATAATCTTTTGAAGATCCTTCATAATCTTCTAGTTTGAATTTTCCGTTTCCTCTATATAAATATGCATATTCATCTTTATCGTCGTATTTAATAGACTTAGTGTAATTTTTGATAGCGTTTTTATAGTCAAGATCAAATAGTTGAGCGCTGGCAAGATTATAAAAAATCTGATCTTTATATTCTTCAAAAAAATTTAATTTCTCATAATCTTTTATTGCTCCTTTAAAATCTCCATATTTGTATTTAGAATTTGCTTTATAGAATATAACTTTGAGATCTGGTTTGATTTTGAGTGAATAATTAAAGTCCTTAATTGCCCCCTTGAAATCTCCATATTCATGCTTAGCTCTTCCCCTCTCAAAATAAAAAAAGAAATTATTTGGTTCCCTTGAAATCGCCTTAGAGTAATTTTTAACAATTTCAAGGTTAATATTATTGTTGCTTTTGTTTGTTAATGAATTTTTCCTCTCAAAGGGTAAAGAACAACCTGTTAGGTTTAATAAAAGCAATAAAGCTGTAAGTATTTTTTTTTGCAGATTAAAGATTAGCTTCTTGTTAAATGTTACTGTTATTTTAATTTAGATTAAATCTAAAAGAAGGTAAAGGATTTTTATTTAACTTTTATTTTTTTATGTCTTGCTATTTTGCTTTTTGAATTTAAATTCTAGAAATGAAATTGATAAAATTAATATATATCCCAAACAACTTCCTATTAATCCAAAAATAATAGTCGTAAATTCATCATAGTAGCCATATTGTAATTGTGGAAAGTGAGGAGGTATAGGCATTATTATTTTTCAACAGAATTTTCAATATCTTCGATTAAATGTTTAGTTGACCTACTAAAACCGTTTGCTTTTAAATAGGTTTGAGCCTCTTTAAATTTTTCAGCTACTCTTTTTGCATAAGGAGTGTTCATTGAATTTTGAGTCATTTTGAAAATTCGACTCATTTTATAATCTGATTTAGATATACCCTTGATAAGTATTCAAAAATACAAGAATATAAAAATAGGATTTTTTACTTATTAAAAAATTTATTGTGAAAAGTTCTTGATTCTCCAAAATAAAATTTTTTCAAATTAGAAAAATTGACAATGACAAATATATTATTATTAATTCTTTTTTGTGTACTTTTATTTTTATTATTTTTTTATTCAAAACGAAACGAAAGATTAGCAAAAAAAACAACAATTAGTCCACCTTATGTACCTTTCTTAGAAAAACAAGAATTTAATCCTGATATAAGTACAGATAATTGGGATTTACACAAACTTAGATTAGATAAATTTAGAAGATCACAATATAAAGGATTAACTTTCTTTGTAAGTTCAGAAAATAGAATTTACTATCTTTCTGAAGAAGGGGATAAAGTTTATTGCTAACAGGAGAAATTAATTTTATAAATAGGAAAAGCCCGAAAGAAATTAATATTATTAAATGAAATATTTATTTTTATTATCAGAAAAGTTCTACAGGTTTATTGAATGGGAGTGGAATACCTTAAAAAATCTAAGAAGAACAAAAAGAAAGAATTTTTTTTTAAGAGGATCATTCGCTTTATTTAGTTTATTCTCAATTATTTTTTTAATATTTTCGCCTCCTATTGCTTTTGGAATATTATTTGGAGAGGGATTGAAATTTAGTATTTTTTTTATTTGGATATGGATTTTAAATTTAAAGTTTTTTTGAAAATGTATAATTTATTTCCCGAGATTATTTAAAATTAAGAATATAAAAAATTTACCTTATGCCAAAAATATTCAAACAAAATAAGTTCGCTTTGTTGGGAGCAAATATATTAATAATTTTACTTTGGGTAACAATATCTTCCTTTTTGATGAATTTATTTCAATATGAAAATGCACCATTTTATATATATAAAATTTCTTTTTTAATAAGATTTCTCCCTCCTATTTGGGTAACTTGGTTCCTTTGGATAAAAAGAGGTGGTTTAAAAAGATAAATTACAAAAGCATTTTTGCGTATTTACTATAAAAATAAATCAGTTAAACTCTGAGAGCTTACTTGAAATTTTCATGTAAGAATTAGGTAATTGAGAGATTGTTTTTAGCTAATAAACGATCTCTTTTTTTTACAAATATTTTTTCTCATAAAAAAAGTGTTTGTCAGTATCCCTATTGACAAACACTCATGACGATCAATTTAAAAAATTAAACAGGCAATCTATTATCAATTTCTATTATTCCAGAATCCATGAGACGACCAATTTTAATGACTAAAGCCATATCTAGCCTTGAAAATTCACATTGATGGTTAGTTATCCAATCAAGTTCAGAAAGAGTTATAACTCCCAAAGTATTTACTTTAAGAAAAAGTAAGCCTAAATTCATTTTAAAAAATTCCTGGGATTATCCAGCCGAATAAGCCATAATTTACAACTAATGCAAATAAGCCCATCATTGCCATTCTTCCATTAGTTCTTTCGGCGTTTTGCCAATAAGTTGTTTTAGAATTTTCCATTTTTCTGATTTGTAAAGTTGTTAAATAGTAGATTTTTAAACGAATCCAGGAATTATTTGACCTGTTGTAAGGTATGCTCCAACAGCAGCAATTAATCCAAGCATTGCGAATCTGCCGTTAAGAGTTTCAGCAACAACTTTTTCTTTTTCGATTGTTTTGAATTTTGTGTTTGTGTTTTTCATTTGATTAGAAGATGAATAGTTTAAATTTTCGTTTTGAAATTGTTTGGTTAAATAAGCAACGAGGATGGTTGTAAAGAATACAATTACAGCTAAAAAACCTGAAAGTGGACTCATTAAAAAATGCCAGGAATAATTTGTCCAGTTGAAACGTAAGCACCTACTAATGCAACAAGGCCAATCATTGCCCAACGACCATTAACTTTTTCTGCATTTTGTGGGTAGCTGTCGTATGAAACAGACTCATCTATGTAAGGACGAGTTTCAGTAGGAAACATATTCTGTCTGCCACCTGATTCAGTAGTAACGTTTGAATTAGCCATTAAAGTTGTGTAATTGTTAACTAATGTAACACTACTATTAACGAATGTAAAGTATGAAGCTGAAATTAAGTTATTTTCAAGATAATTACTACATAAATGCTACATATCCGTGACATATACTTTTAAATAGTTTTTTTTAGGCTTGCTACGCTTTACAGATTAGCTCGCTAACTATTATGAGTTTAATTCGTTGTTTAAGTATTTATTTTTAAATCTTTAGAAAGATATCAATTTGGTAGAAAAAACTACATCATTCTGAAATTTGAACAATTATTCTATATCTTATATATTTCACTTTATTATGGAATTCGCAAAAAAAATCATGACCGAAAGAGCTGAAAAGCTTAATGGTAAGGCGGCAATGCTTGGAATGTTTGCTCTTGTAGGAGCTTATTATTTTACTGGTCAAATTCTTCCAGGAATTTTCTAGTAAAAATCATTTTTAAATTTTTTTCAGGGCTTTATCAAGCCCTTTTTTACTGGATGATTATATTATTCCCCTTTTAATTATCTAATAATTCAAATAATTTACTTATTAGTAGCTTTCTTTTAAGCAAAGTTTTATCAATATATTTTTTATTCTCTTCTTTTAAAATTTCCTGACCATTTGAGCCTAATCCTTTAAGGACAAATTCTTTGTCTTCTTTAATCCAGTTATTTATCATTCCCCCCGTCGTCTCTATATGGAATTGTAATCCGTAAGCAAAATTACCAATCCTAAAAAACTGTTCCTTACAACGTGCACTACTAGCAATGAGTACTGCTTTATTAGGTAATAAAATCCTATCTCCATGCCAATGTAGTACATGAAAAGGGTCTTGAAACAGTGCTTTAAAGTCTTTATTAGATTTGTCTATAAAAATTTGAGACCATCCAATTTCTGGTAATGCTTTTGGAGGTGATCCACCTTTAAGAATTTCTACATCTCCTCCAGCAGCACTCGCAAGTAACTGAGCACCTAAGCAAACACCTACTATAGGTCTCTCATTTTCTAATTCTTTTTTTATAAAATCTCTTTCTAACTTGAGCCAAGGATATCTTTTGCTTCCAATATCTTTGACTCCCATTGGCCCACCCATGATTAAAATTAAGTCACCTTTTTTGGTTTGCGGCAGAACATTTTTGTTATCTAAACGAATAATTTTTATTTTTAAATCTCTTTCTTTAGCAAATTGTTCAAAAAGACCAGGCCCCTCTATTTCTAAATGCTGCAAAACTAATAGGCGCCTTATTTCCTTCATTCACTTTCCAATATTTCAGCTGATTTAGAACAGACATTAACGCTAAACCACTTCATTGTCGACCAAGTATCTTCTTGGTATGTACCTGCTGCAATACTTACAAAACAATCATTTTCATACCAACTTCTATAACTGGGAGTTACTCCCGTTCCTTTTAATCTATTTTCTAAGCCTTTTCCGTATTTTTTAATTACAAGATTTATAGCTTCATTCTCAATTTCTCTTTGCCTTACATCAGCAAAACCTCCTTGTGAAATAAAAAAAAGAATTGATGCAATAAGTAAACGTATCATTGAGTCTTTTTCTTTACATTTAGCTAATTTTATCTTGATTATTTATTTTTAACACCGAATTCTATATTTTAGAAAACTCTTAAGCTCAAAAAACATAAAGGCTTTTTCTTATCTGGATACTTTATCCGTAATTGTGAGATACTTCTGTCCACCCTTTTTGGTGAAGTTCGTGCCACTTTTCCCAGGCTGAATCTATATTGAGTTTTTCAGAGGATTTGTACCCTCCTGGTTCTCCAAGGTGATTTGTATAGAAAAGGTGCGTATAAATTTTAAAATTAGGTTTAGGAGAATTTTTGCATTCTTCGAAAAAGATAATTCTGCTGCCTTCGGGATTTAGTAGGCATCCGCTTGGCTTGCTAGTGCTACAACCAAATAAGTACTTAGGCTCCATGCTTTTCCCTTAATAGGCTAGGTAGATTTCAATACATTTGTACTATAAATTATACCCTCCTTGTTTTGCTGTCAATCGTTTTAAGGTTAAGTACTTATTTACTAATAATTATTTTGTTTTTTAATAAATAAGATAATTTCTTTAAGCTTATGAATCACAGGGAAGATTTAGAAATCAAACTACAAAAAGTAACACTTGCAATGCAGGAAGTTGTGGATGATATCCATAAAACTGATCCTGAGAAGCAAAGAATAATTTCCAAACTTATTGAATTTAAAGAGGCAATCATTTCAAAGGGAATTGAACTTAATATTGAATTAGAGGCAGCCTAGAAAAATTCCAAATCTCATGAATGTTTAATAACTTTTAGAATAATGTTACTAACAAAGAAGGGTTATTTATCAAATGCAGCCTGGTACTTTTGAATTATTGATCCTAGTATTTATCTTTTTAGGTCTTCAAGCATGGTGGATTATCCCAATAGTTATTAAAAATAATAAATTAAATAAGAGAGGTAAGGATTTAAGAGAGGAAATTAAGCAATTAGAAAAGTTATATAAAAAATAAATTAGTTTATTATTTTTGCAAACTACCTATTATTAGTGAAATTCAAATATCTAATGAAATTAAAAAAAATCATTCCATTTTGCTTCCTTTTTATTGGGACTTTAGCTTTACCATACCCATCTCATGCTGAAGAAAAGATTGAAGTTATACCCCTTATTCAAAGTTCAAAAGGACTTAGTGGTAAAAATTTTAATTATCTCGAGGGTAAGCCTGAATTAAGACTTTTAAAAGTAAAAATTCCGGTTGGCTTGAAAACTCCAATTCATACTCATCCTTCCCCAATGTTGATTCATGTCACCAGAGGAAGATTAAAGCATGTGAGGGGTGAAGAAATTAATTTCTTTAAAGCAGGTGATGCATTTATAGAGAGTAATAATGGGGGCTTCCACTATGTGAAAAATGTTGGCAAGAAGCCGGCCATACTTCATGTGGGAGTTGTATCAGTAGTTGGAATTCCTACGGCCATAAATAAATAAGATTTTTCTTAAAGTTGTTCAATCTGAATGAGGATTGAAATTTTATGAAGAACAACTGTAGTGAGATACTCCTCCATAGTTAAAATACTGGCTTGGCTTGAGTCGATTATATTTTTGATCTATTTCTGAGGGTTGCTCTATATATGGATGGCTAAAGACATCCTGTAACTCTTTTATTTTTTTGTAATTTCCTTTTTCAGCTTCTTCATATGCAGGAACTACCATCCATTCGCGCCAAGTATAGACTGGATTAAGGGATTTCATTAATGCCGATTTTGCTTTAATATTTCCCTCTTTCTTCAAGACTGAGTGCCAGTTTTCAAGCCATACTTCCCACCTCTTATTAAGCTCATCATTGATTGGTAAATAGAAACTGTCTTTTAAAAAATCTAAATTATAAGGTATTTCAGAGAGTTTACGGAACAAAATTGTATAGTCTGCTTTTGAAATGACCATGAGATTAAAAAATTCATTTATAAGAGTTTTGTTGTAATTTTCTAAACCAAGCTTGTTTGCCCACATTTTCATCAATTCCTTATTCATTAATTCAGAAAAGTCATTTTCGATTTGTTCTAGCTTTTCAAAATCATGTTTGCTTTCTGAGAGTAACGGACTAAGAGAAGAACAAAATGTTTTAAAGTTGATTTCCGCAGCAGAAGGTTGGTTAAAAAATGAAAAATGCTCACCTCCACCTGTCCATGGTTGAAATCTTGGATCAAATAATTCACAGAATCCAAAGGGTCCATAGTCCAAGGTGTAGCCACCAGCAGCACAATTATCACTATTGAAATTACCCTGGCAATAACCAACTCGCATCCAGTTGGCTATAAGCGATATCAGTCTAGATCTATATAAAGAAGCCAGTTTTATTACCTTATTTTCAAGTGAAATCTCATTTTCAATTTCATCTTTATAGTTTCTATCAATAAGATGTTGAACTATCATCTTTAGTTCATTAAGAGCTTCATCATAAGCATTATTGCGAACTCGTCTTGCAAAAAGTTCAAGCTGTCCAACTCGTAAAAAAGATGGAGCGACTCTAGTAGTAATTGCAGCTTGATTATCAATCATGGTGTCAGGTTCAAAATATCTAGAACCTTTGGAATACCATGGCCTTCTAACTTTTTCTGAACGTGAGACAAAAAGTGTTAAAGATCTTGAGGTAGGAATTCCCAAGGCATCCATAAATTCCTGTGCAAGAAATTCTCGAACGCTAGACCGTAAGACAGCCCTACCATCCGCTCCACGACAGTATGGAGTGGGACCTCCACCTTTAAGTTGCATCTCTACTCTTTCCCCATTGAATAAACCTTCAAAAACAGAAATTGCTCTTCCATCGCCATAACCATTTCCAGTTCCAAAGGGACATTGTTGGGTATATTCTGTCCCGTAAATTGATAATGCATAACCTGTTGCCCAACCAACAGGACTCATCGGATAATTAGCAACAGAAATATCCCCTGAGAAAAAACGACAAAATTTTTCATCTCTAGTAAGATCTGAGCTTAGGCCCAGTTCGTTAAAAAGTTTGTTGCTGTGAGAAATATATTCTGGTTCTGGGATAGCTTTTGGAACAACTGGTACGTAATGGCCAGAATATACTGAACGCGGTTTATGATCATTTCCATCTTTTGTTGATTGAGGATCTGCTTTCAGAGAATTCATAAAAGAATAGTCAGATAGTTGAGAAAATTCAGAAAAATTTTCTGTAAGCTTTTCTTTTAATGAATCAGATTTGGTAGACATCAAATTTGTTATTTCTTATTGTTTGCGTCGAAATTTCTTTAAATAAGACACATGAATATATCTTATATGTATTCTATTAGGGATGGTTTCTGTCGATACTTTTGAGATTAAATAGAAGTTCAAATTTAATATTTACTAAAAAAGGTTCTACAGTACAATATTTTCTTGAGAAAAATTTTTAGACTTTAAAAATCAAAAAATAACCTCGGCAGCATATCAAGTCTTTAATTAAAAACGATTGCAAATAATTATTTATTGACAAGTATTTTTTATGGTTGCTTAAAAATAATAAGAAAAAGTTAAACCTTGTAACTTTTTTGACTAGTACCCATCCTCCTATTTCACAGTATATTATCTATAAAAATTTTTTAACTTACCCAGCCTTTAAGTAAATCAAACACACTAATAAATAATCCAAAACCAATTATTGGAGGCGCAACCCATCTTGTCATGAATTTCAAATAACGTGTTGTTTTGACTCCAACTTTAGAAACATTAAGTTCTTCATTAAACTTTCCAGGTACTACCCATCCCATAAAGAAAGTAACCAAGAATCCTCCAAATATTAGTAAAACTCCTCCAAAAATCGAATCAACTGTTCCAAGAATATTTAAATTTAATGCAGAAGGAATGCCTGCTAAGAACAGAAATAGAGTTATTAACCAAACAGATTTTTCTCTTTTAAACCCAAATTTATCCATTAAAGAGGAAACTGGAACCTCTAATAATGAAACAGATGAAGTTATAGCTGCAATATAAGCTAGTGCAAAAAATGCAACAGCTACAATTCTTCCTGCTGCACCATATGAACCTAGGCCTGTTGGAATTGATATGAATAAAGCACCAACAGTGGATTCAGAAATAGCGTCACTTAAACCAAATGTTAAAACTATTGGGAAAGTTATAAATCCAGCCATTAGTCCAACTAAAGTATCTAATGATGCAACTCCAGCACTTAGTTTTGGAAGATTACTTTTTTTATTTAAATAAGATGCGTAGGTAACCATAATTCCAATTCCTAAGCTTAATGAAAAGAATGCTTGTGTAAAAGCGTTTCTGATTGTTTGAGGATTTCTTAATTCATTAAAATCAAACTTAAGTAAAAATGTTTTATAGCCTTCCCATGCGCCTGAAAGTGAAGTTGCCCAAATAGCAAGAATCACAATAATTATGAAAAGGATTGGCATGAAATATCTAGTAACCTTTTCTATACCTTTTTTTATACCTGATGAAACTATTATTGCTGTAAGAACAAGACTCAACAGGTGCCCCAACAAAACACTGCTACCACTACTAATAGAGCCAAAGAAAGTCTCTGCTTCAGTTAAATTCTTTGGTAATCCAAAAAATAATGAATGAAACAAGGTATCGGCTGTCCATCCCATTATCACTGAATAATATGATGCTATTCCAAGGGGTGCTATGAAGAAAAGAATTCCTAATGGATACCAATTTTTTCCAGCTAACTTTACTGGTGCAAGTAATGTGCTGGCCATTGCGTTTCTTCCTAAAGCCATTTCAGCAACAAATACCGGAAGGCATACAATTAAAACTATTAGTATGTATAAAAGTACAAAAGCAGCCCCTCCACCTTGAGATGCTCTATAGGCGAAACCCCAAAGGTTGCCTAAACCTACTGCGCTTCCAGCAGCTGCGAGAATGAATCCCAACTTACTAGTCCATTGTTCTCTTTGAGAAATGTTTGAGTCCAAAATTAAAATCGATTTTATAGTTGATTTATAACTCATAAATAAAAATTAGTTAATAAGTTGCTTAATAAAATCTAATCTTTATCAAATTTATTTTTACATTTAGAATTAAAAATATCTCATTACTCTTATGACTATTGAAACAACTATTCTAGATTTTAAAATAAGTAATACCTTCGAGGAGTATGCATCACATATGAATGCAAAAGAACAGCAGACGATGTTTAAAGAAATGGGAGTTAAAACATTTTATATCGGCAAATCATTAGATGATCCTCAAAGAGCAACTGTAATTTTTCAAGGCCCAGAAAATGTTTTGTACAATATTTTTATGAATCCTGACACAAAACCTATTGTTGAGGCATCAGGACATATTTATGAGGACACGAAAATAACACGCTGGATTTCTTGAGAAAATAAACTTTTCATGAATTATCAACTTTTAATCGAATCTTATTCTTTTGGGACAACCCTTTCTGAGCAAGAAATAGAACTTTTAAGTCTTGAACTTGAAACTCAAATCATGAACATTAATATAACAACAGAATTTGGCTGTTTTAAATCGGCTCCCTCTCATATTTGCGAAGGTCTTAATTTAAAAAAAGATACTTTTTGGATAATGTGCCTTGCTGAAATATTAGATTTACATAAGCCCCCCCAATTCGGGAAAACGAAAAGTGTGGAGGTTTTCGATTTACTTCTTGAAAAAGGACTTGTTATTGGCTAATTAATTATTTATTTGATTATTAAAAATAAATTCTTTTTTTCTTTATGCTGATAGTATTGATTTTAAGTCAGAAGAAAACATGGAAGATTCTGGGAGATTGATTTTTGAAAATCTTATTAAGTTAACTAGATCAAGTGAAAATAAATTTAAAAGAGGAAATTTTAAAGGGGCAATAGATGACAAAATGAAGGTTAATTCAATATTGAAGTCTAAATCTTGTGATGAAAAAATGATTCAAAAATATAGAAAAGAATTATCTAGTTTGTATTCCTCAAAATTTGATCTTATATTCGATCATAAACTGAAAATTAATGAAATAAAGATAAATGAAATAGTGAAAATGTTGGAACGCAAAAGTGAGGAAAAATTAAAAAGTTTTGATTATAAAGGAGCAATAAAAGCCTTAAGAAGGGCAGAAAAATATATCTCAAATTAAAAACAATTTAAATACATTGAGGTTTAAGGAGTTTTGCTTATTGTGTTTTTTTTATCTCAGTTTAAAGTTGAAATACTTAAGTAAAAATTTATGGAAAAACAAAATGATAAGAAACTAAAAAAGTTTGATAAAAAGGAAATAGATGCTTTAGATAGGTTTTTGAGGATTTTATGGAGAAAAGAGGTTGAATACAAAATAAATTTCTGATAAAGCATAATTGAGGAAAATATCTTATGAAAGTTCGAATAGGATTCCTAATTATACTTTTTATTTCTCACTCATTATCTAATATTGCTTTTAAAAAAAGAGTATTAAAAATAAATTTAGAAGGGCTCAAATAGTAGATTAAAACATTTGATTAAAACATGAATTTAACAAAAGGAATACAAAAAAGTTTAGGTCCAGGAATTTTGCTAGCTGGAGCTGCAATTGGGGGATCTCATTTACTGTCATCAACTACAGCTGGTGCCAGGTTTGGATTTTCATTAGTTGGTTTAATCCTTCTTACTAATTTTTTAAAATATCCATTCTTGTTGGTTGGCACTAGATTTACAGCATCTACTGGTAAATCATTATTAGAAGGTTTCAAAGAGAGGAATTCTTTATATCTTCCTTTATTTCTAATAGTTAGTTTAATTACAGGTACTTTTACAATAGCAGCTGTAAGTTTTGTTTCTGGTGTTCTATTAACTAATATTCCCTTTTTCAAAATTTTTCCAGCTATGGATTTGTCTATAGGAATCTTAATTGTTTCTGGAATGATATTAATTCTTGGGAAATATAAAGCCCTTGATAGAATTTCAAAATTTTTAGTATCTCTCCTAACTTTTTTAACATTATTTGCAGTTTTATCTCTTTTGTTCAGAGGTTCAATAAATGAATCTCTAAATATGAGTTTTTTTCAGCCAGAAATCAGCCCATGGAAGTTAACAAATTTAGCGTTTTTGATCCCTTTAATGGGATGGATGCCTTGCCCAGTAGAGTTATGCGTTTGGCCTTCTTTATGGATGTTTTCTCGAGCAAAAGATTCAAACTATAAACCAAATATCAATGAAGCAGAATTTGATTTTAATCTCGGTTATGCAATAACTGTTGTTACGGCTATATTCTTTCTTACTCTTGGAGCAATAACAATGTATGGTACTGGCGATGGAATGCTTTCCGGTAGTGGAGTCTCCTTCGCTCAAAAGTTGATTCTACTTTACACTAAATCCATTGGCAATTGGGCCAAATGGATCATAATACCCGCAGCATTTGCCGCAATGTTTAGTACTACAATTACTTGTCTAGATGCATATCCAAGAAGTATCTCAGCTATTCAAGGTTTATTGAGAGGTACTGATTTTGGTCACATGGATTCCAAATCAGAGCGAAATAGATTTCAAATGTGGATGATTGTACATATCTTTGCATCATTAATCGCTTTGCTGATTGCAAGGTCTGGAGGAATAGGAGTAAAAGATTTTGTATTTGCTGCAATGACTGGAAGTTTTTTAACTGCACCTCTATTTGCATGGATGGCAATGGATACTATAAATAGCAAATTAGTGCCAATTAAAAATAGATATGGGTTTTTTCTAAAAACAATAAGTTGGATAGGATTAATTTTCTTAACTTTATTTAGTTTATTGTTTATTGCAAATTCATTTTTTGGGATTGGTATTTATTAATTTTAAAATAAAAAATAACTAAAGGGTTGATTTTTCTTCAGAATTCGTTTTTCTAGAAATATATTATTTTTGGTACTAATTATGGTTATGCCTCAATCTACCTTAGAGAGCTTATTATTTTTTTTAATACTATCTCTAGTTGCAACATACATTGTGAATTTAAAATATTCTTCGAAGTTAAAAATACAAAAGTAGATTATATATTAATCTTTATTTCTTAATTTATTTTATTTATTTGGATCATTCCAAGTTTCTTGATATAACCAACTCAAAAAAGTAAGAGTAAGTATATTTCCAAATGCATAAAGTATTGCTAAAAATGGGTCATAAATATTGGCAATAATTGTCGAAATAATAAAGATTATTAAGCCGGAAACAACCAAATCTTGAATAGGCAAATGTTTAAAATTTACAGAATTCACCATTTGATAATTGTTTTTAATAGATTAAGATTATTATAAAACCAAAATTAACTTATTTAGTTATGTGGAAATATTATCTAAGGAATGAATAATTTTAGAATTGCTAAGTTATTTATAGTTTTTTCTTCATTATCATTTTTGAGTATTGGTTTTTTAAGAAATTATAATTCTCCAGAAAATATAGAGATAAGATGTAAACTTAAATTTGAAAAAGATTTTAAAACACCTTTGGAAATATCTCTTGAAGAATGGAATCAGATTTTAGATTTAGCTGATAATAATTATTTAAAATGTATGGGAATACCTTAGTATTAATTATGGGAGAAGCAAAAAGAAGAAAAAATTTAGGTATTCCGCCTAGAGAAAAAACTGAAGAATTAAAGTTGCCCACACTTAATAAAAAAGCTATACAACAAAAAGTTAGGACCACATTATATAATTACCCAATAATACCTTTTCTTTTTTATGGAGCTGCAATATTAATCCTAATCGGAGGATTATTTTTTGTTTTTAAATCCTTTAATCTTGGCTTGTTATAAGTATTATTTGTTTTGAGAAAAAATTTTCTATGTATTTTGATATTTAAGTATATTTTGCATCACCCAATTAAATAAATTTCACGATTATGGTATGAAGAATTTTATTTTTTAAACAAATCATAAAACAAATAGCATAAGAGACTTATTTAAGATTGACATCATCTTATAGTGTTGTAATTTTGGATTATATTAAAACTTTTTATGAAAAAAATAAATAAAAAATATGCCGAAATAATGCATCAAGCTGATAATGCAGTTGGAAGAAAAGAAGTAGTTAGTTTATTAAAAAAAGCAGCAATGATTATGTCTAAATCTGAGGAGAACTTGGCTGCTTAAATTAGATAACTATTTTATTAGAATAAATAAAATTCCATAAAGAATGATAGATGAGGATGCAGCCATAAGCATAAATGGTACTATCATTCCTGAGTTTAACCACCTTAACATTCTAATTTTTTTGTTAATTACTCTTGGCATTTTCCCTCAACCTCTTATTTGCAACTTAACAAGCAAACAAATGGTGTAAATGATTAATTCATCTTTTTAAATATTATTATTTAATTATTTTAAATTTATTTTTTATTTTTAAAGAAATTTATAGGTAATTCATACCTTGTATTTTTATAATTTTTGAAGCAAGATTTAGAAATATAAGATTTCTAAATAATGATTGAAAAATTCAAAGAAGGCCATAAAGAATTTAGAGATTATGATTCCTCATTTTTACTTAAGATTCTAAAAAAGACTTCATTAGTAGAGACTAGAAAAAGGGACGATGAAGAACTATTTGTAGATGAAAATTGGAAAATTAATTCAAAAATTATGGATAATAAAATTCCATCAGATAATTCAAATTTGAGAAAAGTATTATCAGATTTTTTCCCAAATAAAAAAATATTTATTACCGATAATAAAGATGGCTCTCAGAGTATTATGTTATTCTAGCCTTCTCAACAAAAAATATTATTTTTCAAATTTATTAATTATTTATTGTTTTTAAAAAAATTAGTAAAAATTACTCTCGCATTAATTTTTTGGAGATGTTATTGTTCATTAACGTTCATCCAAGTTTATATCTCTGGACGCATGACGTGGGAATAGGGAACGGGATTCTCATTAACTGCATAAGACCATGAATAACCTCTTACAAATAAGAGAAAAAATCAAAAGAGCCAATAGGCTTTCTGAAGCTCAACTTTTGGCAACGAAAAATGGAGAAGTTACTCCATACAGGAGATCAGTCTTCGAAGAAAGAATCAGACAAACACAAAAAGAAATGAAATTGAAAGATTCTAAAAATTGAATTATTATTTGTAACTGATCAAAAAAGAGGGATTCAACCCTCTTTTTTAATTACAAATAATGTGATTTTTAATAAAATTTATTTTTGCGATTCTCGATTATTAAAAGAACATAATTTTGATGATTACACTATTGCGTTCAAATATATAAATGGCACCCTTAATTAAGATATTAAGAGGTTAATAAAGATGTTTAAAAATAAATATGAGAAATTTAATAACTCATACAATAAATCAAAGTTAGATCAAGTCTTATGGTTTATAGAAAATTATTTGCCCCAGAAGAAAGACAGAGGTGTAAAAAACAATTTTTATATTGATAATCTTGAAGCAGAGACTATTAAGCAATTTTCTAAATTAGCCTCTTTAGCTTCAAAAACATCATTGCCAAAGTCAAAAAATACAACAATCTCCTTTACCTTTGGTAATTGGGCCTTACCTTACCTTAAATTCCTTAAGAAAATAGGAATAGCTAAGTAAGTAAATTGTGATTAACTTAAGACATGATTTCTATTGAAAATAGAATTAAATAAATTTTATTTAGTCTTAGTAGTTATTTTCGAAATTTAAGAGGAATATTTACTTTACATAAAAAATTCAATTGCTAAATTTAAAATAAGAAGTCTATTTATTATGTTTCTAAATTATCTGCCTAGTGAGATGGTTGAGGTTGTTGGCTTAACAATGATTTTTTCATTTCTTGTTGGCACTATATTAATTTTGTTATTTACTTCAGATCAGGCCAATACAAAGAATCTATATTTAAAGAAGGCTAAATAATTTTTAAATAATTTATCAAAATAAAAAGGAGTATTTTTTATAATAAAGTTAACTCGCAAGTCTAGAAGATACTTTTTAATATTGATATACAAATAAATTAAAGATTATGGGCGAAGCTAAAAGAAGAGAAGAATTAGGATTGCCACCTAGACAAAAAAAAGTTGAATTAAATAAATCTGATAGATACCTTTCATGGCTTCCAATTACCAAATCAAGAATTAAGAAATATCCTTATATGGGTGTAGCAACAATGGCACTAGGAGCAATAATTTTCTTAGTAAGTGGGGGCGCAAATAGTATCAATTAGCTGGATTTTGTCTTAGCTTAGAACATGTCTAAGGTTTTTTTTGTAATAGTTTTACGCCAGATATTATTGAGATTATTGAAGCTATACCAAGAAAAATCGAGTAAAAAGGTTGCAAATTAATGATGCCAAAATTACCTGTGTGCCATTTTATTAACCAAAAAGCATCTATGCCTAATGGTTGAAGGATACTATAAATAGTCCCAGATAAAATAGTAATTAATAAAGGGATTGCTGAAATTGCGGTTGTTTTTCTGTGAATTTTCCTTTGATTGGTTTTTAATTTTTCCATCTATTTCCTCAAATAAATATGCAATTCTTTTTCGTTTTTGCATGGCATCCATTTATCTTTATTCTTGTGTATTCCTTCGCAGCCAAGTTCTAAAGATTTATTTTCGGCGTCCTCTTCAGAAAGAAATGTACCACGCATGTGTGCATGCAAATAACTATTGAAATTTAGAAATAAGGTAAATAAAAAAATAAAAAATTTAAAATTTCTAAGAAAAATATACATTATTTCAAAAAAGTATTTTTATTAAGGAGAGATTTTATCAAATATTTTTGTTTTGCCAGTTTTACTAAATGAAACTACTTTGTAGTTCTCATAATCATGAGAGTGCGAATCGTGAGAATGCATTTCCATCCCTGGAGAGCCAAGTGGCATGCCTGGAACTGCTATCCCATTGATATTTGGTTTTTCTCTAAAAAGTTTGTTGATTGATTCAATCGGGACATGTCCTTCAATCGTATAGTTAGCTATTTGAGCAGTGTGACATGATCTCAGATTATTGGGAATTTGATATTGGTTTTTTATTACTGAGACATCTTCAACTATATTATCAACAACTTCTAATCCATTATCTCTTAAATGATTGATCCATTTTTTGCAACAACCACATGATGCTGATCTGTAAGAAACAACTTTTGGGATACCTACATTTTCTTGAGTTAAAGCAAAACTCTTATTTGGATTAATTATATTTGTAAAAAGAATTCCAGAAAAAATTAGATAATTTAAAAATCCTCTTTTCATATATGTTTTTTTTAGTGCCATGCTCTAATTATGACGATTAAATTTAATATTTAATTTAAACATAAATGAAAATTTATTAAATCGCTAATTAAATAAAATTAAGACACTCATAATTGCCATTAATAGATTTTCGATAAAACTAATAATTCCCAAAGGAGTTTTTGCATATCCACCGATACATGCACAATTTAATTTTAATTTATCCAAATAAACTGCCTTAAATACTGAAATCATTCCAGAAATTCCTAAAATTAGGGCAATAATAATAATTAAAGAGGGTGGAGAAGAATTAAGAAAACTTATTCCAATTAATAATTCGCAAAAAGGATAAATATATATCCAACCATCAAATTTGGAAGATATTAAATCATATTTCTTATAATTTGTTCCAAAAGCTTTAATATCCATAAGCTTGAGCATCGCTAAAAGACAAATTGATATCCCCATAAAAATTTGGAAACTTTTAAGTAATGAAATGGTTATCAGAAATGAAGTACCAAAGACTGCAATTAATGGGCTAAATGACTTAATCTTCATTTTTAACTTTTAAGGATAGAGTCACAAATACTAGATGGATTTGCTTGTTTAACTATTTTTAGTCTTTTGATAAGTTTATCTCGATCTATTTGATGTTTTAAATATTTAATACATAAATTTTTTTCCTGATATACCTCTGCTATTGGAGCAATCTTTAAAGCAATAGCAAAAGTACCAATAACTAAAAGAATGTTTGTAGCTAGTCGAATATTTGGTCGAAAATTTGATCTCATTCGTATTCTTTATTTCTGTCAATAACTTCCCTTAAATATATATATCTTTTAGCTCGTCATTGTATCCATTTTCTTTTAAAAATTCCTCTAATTCCTTTAACTCTTTTCCTGTCATTAAGCAGATTTGGATATATTGTTTTTCATATCTTCAATTTGGTTGATTAATTCATCTAACCATTCTGTATTATTTTCGGATCTTTTCTGAAAATATGTAATTTTAGGTTGATTTATTTCTAGTGTCTCATAATCTCCACTCATAAATTACCCCTAAATTTATACTCTGCATAATTTATCTAGAGAGATTATGCACATCAATAGGTTCTATTACTTATTAAACATTTAACATGAGTAATAAGTCGATTTTTAATAGTATAAATATCAAGGAATTTATCTCCAAAAATATGGCAACTAATAAAGAACTAGAAAAACGAATTGAGACTTTAGAAAAAGAAGTACAACATCTAAAAGCTGTTCTGCAATATCAAATGAGAAATAAGAAAAAGTGATTCTTATTGCATAGAAATTACTTTTGCTCAGATAAGCATTTTCTATTGGTTGTTTAAGTTACATAATGAAAAAGCTAAATATTAAAAATTAGTGCATAATTAATAACTTTTTGAAAAATTAACTTTAGTCATTGATATTTAGAACATATTTGTTTTTATAAATATAAAACTACCTGATATGGTTAACTCAATTGCTATTACATTGTTTTTATTAGGCTCTTTAGTCTTTTACAAAAAACTCAAAAAAAAGAAACGGCAATTTCACGCACCACCTACAAATCAGCTTCCTAGTTGAAGATTAAATTCCGTCTTCGTCTTCTCCAAAAGGGTTGTATCTAATATCCCAGATGAGAACTACTGCTATAGATAAAAGCAATAGACCAAAAATAACTTGAGGAGGTGGGAATAACATCAATGAAATATAAAAATTATCAATAAGCTTTCCTTATGAAAATTTTAAAGGGTAATCGATATTATTTGGTTCTAAATGTTTCACATAGCAAGCTGTTGTGCAATCTACTCCCTCACTGTTGATGCTACAAGAAGCTATACATTCAAAAAAACTTTCCAAAGCATCTGAATCTTTAAAATTTGAATAAATTTCTTTTTTCATAGTCACTCATCTCATCCTTTCTGAAGCTTATCTAGCAATTAATTTTTAATAATGTCAAATTTTAGGTAAAGTACCTATTCTCCATGCTTTTTATATTTGGTTATCACTTTTATAGGTTTATCGATTCTTGGGCCTTTAAAACTTACTTAGTATCTTTCATAATACAAACCATAAGAGATCAAATAGTATAGATAATGTGATATTGCTTTTAACTATCTTAAAAAGCCTCAATAATATAATCCTCGGTTTGAATTATTGATTAAAGTAAACTTTCATAAAAAAAGGGCGTTAGCTTCGCCCAAATTAAAAAAAAGCGGGATAATCCCCATCACCCAGCCTTTTGTAGAATCCTAGCACTACATGTGGTGTTTGTAAGTAATAAAAATTACCTATTGATGGGGTTGTTAGTTTTTATTTAATTTGTCATTATAGGAGTCCCCATCACCTAGGCTCGTAAGAGTCTTTTTTTTTGTCGTTTTGCCTTTTAGGCTTATGCCTTTAAATTAGTGTTTAAAGACTTTTTATTTAATTTTTAAATTTGATAATTAATAATTAAAAAAATAATTTTATTCATGCAAACTTACATCGTACACTGGCAGTTTCCAGATCAAGAAAGTCATATGCAAGGGGCCGAAGCTTTTGCGGGTTTTGTGGAAGGAGGTTGCGAGGGTGATGAATTTGATGGGTTTAAAGTTCTTAATCGAGTAGTAAATCCTGAGGGAGCTAATGGTTGGGCAATAGTTGAATCTTCAAACCATCAGAACATTTGGAAATGGAGTAGTATCTGGGTTGATAATTTTGGCGTAGAAATTGAAGTTACACCAGTTCTAACAGATAAAGAATTTCTTTCCGTCCATAAAGAAATTGCGGCAACTTCTAATTAATAGTTGATCTTTTGAGTGTATAACTGTGGATTTAAAATAAGGGGTTAGTACCTGCCTTATATGGGCAAATTTTTCTCTTCAAAAATTGAAATTCAGCACAATTTAATAAAAGGTTTTAGTTGAACCTGAGAGTATAGAGATGCCAATAATAAAATGATGAAAATATTAAATTAATGTCAATAGAGATTAAAAAAAATTTGAGGAAGAAAATATTATTTTATGAATGAAACGCAAATGGGTTAGTTATGTTCGTTTGTTTATAAAAATTAGTAAATAGCCATTCTCTTAACCTAACCGAGAGAGTCTAAATCTCTACGATGGTGAACTGTATGTACGTCGTCTTGTAGAACTTTCTGTTCTCTCATTAAATCTGAAATTGTTGGATAATCTTTGGCATTATCAAGATCTCTTTTGTTTTTATCTTGAATTGCGAATGGTGATTTTTTTAAGATCATAATTTATTCCTCAAAATTTTTGTTGGATTCTGATTACAGATCCTGGATGATCATGTACGTAAGAGTTGAATTCTCTCGCAAGGATTAGGCAGTCATATGCATCGCGTGCGTAGAAGCCAACTTCATGTGTTTTATTTGATGAATCTTTGTAACTCAACACATACTTATTACAAGATTTGATGGGTGTTGAAGGCATTTAATTTATTGCTGTTACCACTAAGTTCTAACTAAGCATGCTCATCAACCGACTAATAATAATGTACGGTTTAAGGTACAAACATATACGGATAGAGGACCAACAATTAAATTTTAAAATGAATATAATCACAAGATGGATTTATGATATATAGAAATAATTTTTATCTTTACACCTAAAAAAATTTTTAATTTTATTCTGGTTTCGCAAGCAACTTTTTTAAAAAAAATTTTTAAATTATAAACTCATCATTTATTTCGCTAAGTAGTAAGTTCGAAATTATAAATATATTTTTCTCCATCATCATCACCATAAAAGGAAGGGATTAATACATAAACTTCTGCTAGACCAAGCAATATCGATAGATAGAGAATAGGATCTCTAATAGTTATAATCTGAGAAATTTAAATTAAATTTGAGAAAGCTTTTCAATATCTAAATTTTTTTTTAATTATTAAGATGAAAAACTTTCTGCGATCAAAAAATTGTTTTTTTATCTGAGTAAACTGAAAGAAGATCTAAAATAAGGAAAATTTGCTCCTTAAATTTAAGTGAGTTTAAAATATCCTAAAAATCAATGTGTGGAAGATTTGAACTGAAAACTAAATTTGAAAAGTTGCCAAAGGTTTTGAAACAAGACTATCCAAGTGGACTTGATTCTAAGTACGAGACTCAAAATCTAATAAGACCTAATGATCCTGTGCTTGTAATCAAAAACGAAGGAAGAATAAAAACTACTTTTATGACATGGGGCTTTATTTCTCCTTGGGCTAAAACCCCGTTTGATAAAGTGAGGCCAAGACCATTTAATGCAAGATCAGAAACCGTAGAAGAGAAAAAAATATTTAGTGGAAGCTGGAAATATAAAAGGTGCCTAATACCTGCGAGTGGTTTTTTTGAAAAAAAATATCGTGTTCGAAAAGCGAATTATGAGGTTTTTTGGTTGGGAGGAATTTGGAGTAAGTGGACCTCACTAGATGGAGTAGAACTTGAGAGTTGCTGTATTTTAACAACTGAACCTAATGAATTAGTTAAACCTTTACATCATCGTATGCCTGTAATTATCCCTAATGGATATGAGGAGCAATGGACAGAGCAAGTTACAGATTCTAGTAAATTAAAAAGATTACTTCCAATAATGATGGGTTGGCCTTCTGATGGTTGGATAGTAGAAGATGTTAAGGTGAAAAAAACTGATCAAATGAGTTTGTTTTAAATGAAATCTTGATGATTTTTGAGACTCCTCGAAAATCCCCTTTTATAACAGGGAATGATATCAAAAAAAAATCTGGAAACTCTTCTGTAAATTGATTGTAAAGTCTGTGAAATCAGGATTCCAAGCTGCAACCTTGTGATCAAAAAAAAATAGTAATTGTGAAATAAATTAGTAATTAAATTATTTATTAAATTATTAATAGAGTATATTTGTTAGTTATAGAAAATAATTATGTATTTGAGATCAATTTGGACGCCTTTTTTGGCTTCAGCACTACTTTTGACGCAATACTTATCCTTTGTTAAGGCATCTCATCTTGACGAATTTCAATTTAATAGACTTTCAGATGAATATTTAATATCTGGTTGGAAACCATCATCGGATAAAAAAAATAAAGATATAAAAGCAAGTGATAAAACAATGAAGGCATTAAATATATTTAAAAATAAATCGTCTTTAAAACCTTACTTTAAAAAAGCAAGGGGTTATGCTGTTTTCCCAAATGTCGGAAAAGGAGGAATTGGTATTGGAGGTGCTAGAGGAAAGGGTGAGGTGTTTGAAAAAGGGAATGTTATTGGATCAACTACCTTAACTCAGGTGTCTATCGGATTCCAATTAGGTGGACAAGCATTTAGTCAGATTATCTTTTTTAAAGACAAGAAATCCCTCGAAAGGTTTACTCAAGGTAATTTTGAATTTGGGGCATCAGCGAGCGCAGCGCTAGTAACTGAGGGAGCTAATGCATCTGCGGATTATAGCGATGGAGTAGCAGTTCTTACATTTTCAAAAGGAGGCCTTATGTATGAAGCAAGCATAGGAGGTCAAAAGTTTAGCTATGAAGAATATTAAAAATTTGATTTATGTTTTAAATTTTAAAGATAACCCAAATTAAAAATTACTTGAGGGAATGTTTAAGGCCCTTTTATAGGAAAATTTTATTTTAGAGATCTACTACTATTACTAAATAAGGTTAAAGTATCTGAATATGCAATCTAGTAAGTACTATATTTACTCCTTAATTTGATAATCAAGTTTAAAACATTTGTAAAGCCTACTTGTTTAGATATCTAAGAAATTATGAATCTCATAATTATGATAAAGCTTTTTATCAAAAGCTTTTGACATGAAGTTAATCAGTATAGTTACCAATAAATTTTAAAAATTATTTTTTTCTATTTTTTTTGAGAGTTAAATACAAATTTGTATAAGCTGCGATTACGAGCAGAATTAATAGGAAGGTATTTAGATTCATTTATTATTGGATTTCATAATCAATCTTACTCTTTAGAAAAACATTTAAAAATTCTTTTTCATCATCTTTAAGTTTTGGAAGATTATTTGGATTATTTGTACATGAAAAAATTATTGCCTCTCTTAAATTTTTATTTATTTGTCTTGGGCGATGATGCATAACTTTACCACTAAAAATTACAGCCTCACCAATAGATAATCTTGGATGAATAGATAAGAAAGATGATAAGTATGCAAAGATAGTGTCTATGTATCTATTTTTAAATCTTGGAGATATGAATTTTGGGATAAAGCCAGTAACTCCATTATCTTTATTTGTATCCTGTAAATAAATTGCTAACTTGTATAGTTTAAATTTTGGTCCAATAAAATCTTTACCATGAAAATATTGGTCTCTGTGCCATATGAGTTCCTTTGTATTTTTATCATTTAACATGTGCATTACAACATAGGGATAGATTTTATCTTCAACAAGTTCCTCAGCAATTTTTATGTATCCGGACCTCAAAAGTAAATCAGCATATAGTGTAAAGTTCTTTTGAAGATCTTCTTTCTTTACTTTTAATGCTCCTGCATCTTTTTTATCTTTTATAAGCAAATATTTCTTATTCCTAAAGGATACTTTATCAAAAAAAAGTTTCTTGTTTTTTATTTCCGGAGTGATCCTAGCAAACCCAAACTTGCTAAATTTATAATTTTTATTAAATAATTTAAGCACTTTTCTAATCCTTTTGTATTGACATTCAATATACCACTACAAAAAATTCAAAATATTCCTTTTTAGTTATAAGTAGGTTTAAAAACTACTTCTTAAAGGGATTAAATAATCATTTGTTCTTTTATTATTATTTTTAAAAACCAATATATTTTCATGTGTCAAAGGTAAACATACAATTGCCATATAAATTTAAGGGTAATTTTGAGTTTATAGATAAGTTAATAAATAGTTTTCATCAAAAAATATTCTGGATGTTAATCAAATTACTTATTTCGTGACTCTAGAAATTGTTTGAGATTTGTAGTTTAGATTTTTGAAAATTATCCACTATCTGGCCTCAATTTGTCCAAATATTTACAATAAATATAAGGGTAACTTTGACAAAAAATGGCTACCAGAATAAATAAATATTTAAGTGAAGGAGGTTACTGTTCTAGAAGAAGAGCAGATAAACTAATTAAAGAAGGGAAAGTAACCATTAATGGCAAAATTTCTGAAATAGGAACCAAAGTAGAGGATGGGGATCAAGTAGCAGTTCAAGGTCAAATAATAGAAAAATCAAAGAAACAAAAAAAGATATATTTAGCCTTTAATAAACCTGTTGGAATTGTTTGCACAACTGATAGAGGAGTAGAACCTGACAATATTATAGATTTCATTAAATATCCTAAAAGAATCTTTCCCATTGGAAGATTGGATAAACCTAGTGAGGGATTAATTTTCTTAACCAACGATGGAGATATAGTAAATAAAATACTTAGAGCAAGAAACAATCATGAAAAAGAATACATTGTAAGTGTTAATCATCCCATTAATAGAGAATTTATTAAAACCATGAGTGATGGAGTTGAAATATTAGAAACTAAAACAAGGAATTGTTTCGTAAAAAAATTGGGCCCAAAAAAGTTCAAAATTGTACTTACTCAAGGACTTAACCGTCAGATTAGGAGAATGTGTGAGTCCTTAGGTTACAAAGTTCAATCATTAAAGCGCGTAAGGATTATGAATATTAAGTTAGATGTGCCTACGGGTAAATATCGTGAATTTACTAAAAAAGAACTCATAAAATTAAATGAATTACTCGAAAACTCTTCAAAAACAAATGAATAATAAAATTCACCTCTTCTTAAATTATATTTGCCTATTATGTTGAGGACAAATATGGTCCCATTAAAGGAAAGCTATAAACTAGCCAAAAACTTAGTTTAGATAATCTTGGGAGAGCGTCTAAGATGAGACTTAGAACCCCCGAATACAAGACTAAAAATTGTAAGGTTTAATTAATTAAGGATATTTTTGGGTACTAGTTACTCTTCATTCTTTAAAGTTAAAATAGTGCTGTTTTT
>CACGVZ010000010.1 GCA_902576415.1 uncultured Prochlorococcus sp.
TCAATTGTCTTTTGAATAATTTTGAATTTAAATTTTATGAATCTAAATGAGACAAAAAAGAATTTAAAGTACGAAATTAAAAAAGAGTTAAAAAAATCTAAGCTTGAAGTTCTTACTAATGAAAATGATTTTTTAGTTAAAAACCTTAAAAAGGCTGGATAACTTACTAGAGCTTAAAAATATCTTAAAACAGCAAATTTCTAAACTTCCTTTTTAAGGCAAAATAATATTTTCTTGAGTGTTTATCCAAAAAAAGTTTAAATTTATCAAATATAAAATTTTTATTAAATATACAAATCAATAACTTGATACTAAACATATAAAACAAATCTTAGCTATGTTATTCAAATCTCAGTAAGAGATCAGATTAGAAATATAAACGGGAAATTCCAAATTTTTAAATTTTAAATATTTAGTTTTTTCTGTATTTACATTTAGTTTTCTATAAAAGATGAATAACCAAGAACTTAAAGTCAACTACAAAAAGCTTATTAAGAAAGCTGTCAAAGCAAACGGACGAAAAGAAACTGTTTTTTACTTAAATCGAGCTGCTAAAATTAAATCAAAAATCTATTCAAACACTAAAGTAAATTGCTTTAGATGTAATGGAGCAGGTTTTCTAAGAATTTCATTAGATGAAACTAAAACATGTCTATCTTGCTATGGAAAGGGTTTTTTAATTAAAGAAATTCAGCAGGTTTAATAAATTTGATTATTCATGAAAGATCTAATTAAAGCTCACAAAAAATTTATTAAAACAGTAAAGGAACAAATGGGATTTTCTGATTACGGGATGTACTGGTTGGCATTCTTGGAAGGGGGGTTAACTATGTGGTTGCTGGATAGAATATTTTTCCACTGGTTTAAGTTTTAAATTTTATTTATGTCAAAAAAATTCTGCAGGTATTAAATTTAATTAATTTATCGAAACCATTTAAAAAGTTGTAGCATAGTAAAAAAACCAATATGCAATTACTGGGATTAATTCTTCTTCTAGCTAGTAGCTGGTACTTATGGAAATTAACATCAAACTTTCTTGATGAACCAACAAAAAAAGAGCTTACAAATAGTTTTAATAATCTCAAAAATAAATTTTCTGAGGGAAAACAAAATTTCTCTAAAGCAAAAATAAGTGAAGCTTGGGAAAAATACAAAGAAGAAGGTGGAGCCTTATCCAAGAGTGATAAAAGCTAGTGGACTTTTTTATTATTACAAGTTTCACTAAAGATATTTCTAGAATTGATCTAATTGGTATTTTGATTGGTCATTTAATCTTTGGTGTCGCATTGACGCAGCTTTTAGATTGGAAGTGGCTGAAGAACCTTATGAGTGAAGAAGATAAAAAAAGGATGCTTAAAAGTTATACATGGAAAGACTTATTAGTTGATGGAGCAATTGTTACGGTGGTTTTAGGAATAATCTTTTTAATAATTAGCATTTTTCTATAAATGAACGTAACTTACATACTTTTAGTTTTTTTAATGATATCAATTGCGATTTTCACTCAAATAATAAATTCTTCGGACAAAAATCAGAATAAATGACAGAAGTAACTAGCAATTCCTCAACTGGGTGGTATTTAATCGCTTTGGTAAGCACTATATCTTTTTTAGCTTTAATATATTTTGGCCAAAAAAGATAGCATAAACTTTGAAAGATTATTTAAATTCATAAAAAAAGCTCTGCAACTTCTTGAGATGCAGAGCTTTTAATTATTAAATAACTGATTTATATAAATCTATTAATTATAAAACCTTTTTTCTTAATCGAAGAAAAAGAGACCAATGAATGTGATGATGATACTGAATTCACGGTCCCTTTAATAACCGCATTTTTCGGTAGATACGACAATGAATCACCTCCTTTACTAATGTTTTTTTTAAGATAACTAAAAGAATTAAATAAACAAATAAATTCGTTCAAAATTTAAAAGTTTTTTAACAAATTAAAGACATAAATCTTTTTAAATATGAAATTATTGCTATTACCAAGGCAAAACTTCTCCGTTGGCATGCCAAAACGTACCCGAGTTATTTTTATTTAAAGAATCAATACGTTTTAAAAGGCCATTTGCTGATTCTTCAGGACTAATTCCATTTTTTGTAAAGCCAGTCATTCTTGTACTCACAAACCCAGGATGCAAAATAGCTACGAAAATATCTTCCCTTGATAAATCTATAGAAAGTGATTTTGCTGCCATAGACAATGCAACCTTAGACATCCTGTAGCCATAAGAACTTCCAGATGTATTATCTTCAATGGATCCCATTCTACTTGTGATAAAAGCAACTTTAGAAGATCTTTTTAAAAGATGTTTAAGTGATTGAGTCATACATATTGGGCTCAATGCATTGACTTCAAATTGCTGCAAAATACTTTTTTTATCTAAGTTTTCGAAGGAATTAAATTCATAAATTCCTGCATTATGAATTAAGCAATCTAAATTAACTCCAGATAGTTTTTTACACAAATTTGATATCGACTCATCAGAAGAAATTTCTATATTCTCTTCAATTCTCACTCCTAAATCTCTAAGTTCTTTTGAAGCTTTCCTGCACGTTGCAATTACATTATCTCCCCTCTTATGAATTTGCCTACATAATTCTAATCCAATACCCCTATTTGATCCTGTAATTAGATAAGTCGGCATCTTTAAACTATAAAATAAAAAATTAATCTAAATCCAAATATAAAAAAAGACAAACTCTAAAAAGAAAAATTTATAAAATTCCTTATAAGATTTATTAAGGTTATAATAGATTTTGATATAAAAAGAATTTATAAAGTTAGCAAAGATATTTTTATCTTCAAAATTTAATGTATGGAAATTTTCAATCAAGAATTTATACAAGAGATTATTAGGTTAACGTGGAGAAATCCTGCTTTCATGGCTATAGCTATTGCGTTAATTTGGCTTATCCCGCAATTATTTATTAGAAAAATATTGGCAAAAAAATATGAACGAAGAAAAATAGAAATTCAGAAAAATAAAATTCAGAAGCTTTACCCAACTAATGCTCCTAAGTAAGATTTTTATTTATAAGATGATGTAATAAATCAAAAAAATACTTTTTGAATCTAAGTAAATATGAACTACAAAATAATTAGAATTGACGGGAAGGATGACGAATTAACCGCTCAAAGTTTTGAAAAGTATTCAGATGCATATGATTTATTAGAGGAACTATATGGAGATTTATGTTGTTCAGATGCTGATTATGGAGACATAACCTATTACGATATTGTGGAAAATAATTTAAAAAATATTCATGGAGAATAAAAAATGGGCTCCCTCCCAAGAAGAAAATTTGGGGGTAATAACGAGTGTATATGATTTCATTAAAGAAGAACTTTCAGAACTTCAAAAAGAAACTGGATGTCCAGATTCATTTATTTATCAGTTTATTGGCAAGATTCAGAATGAATGGCATCCTGAATCTTGCCACTCAATAGTTAGAAATAAAAAAAGGAATAATTAGAAAATATTAAATCTTCAACTCAAATTGATAAAACTTCCTTAATATAATTTGAATTTAAACATTTTAAGGATGATTATTAGAATACTAGGTATCGTACTTATCCTTGGTACGATTGCATATTATGGTTTAGTTTTGACTGGGCAAAGCAATCTTTAGTTTTTTTACTTTTAAAATTCATCATGAAATGGCCACCTACTCTTTGTTGGACAGCACCAAAAACTATTAATGGTAATAGGCATTTTCAAGTTAAAGCTTATGGTGGTAAAAATGAAGATAGATGGGTTGATATTTTTCCTACCAAAAATAAAAAAGATATTAAAAGGATCTCATGGGCAAAACTAAAATTAGAGTGGAGTACTGGATGGTTAAGGCTCCCAAAAGATAAAGATTAATTTTTTTATGTAAACAAATATTATTAACTAGAAAACTGTAAAAAATAATACCTAATACGAAAAAAATAACTTCTAGTATTTTTAAAAAGCTGTTTAATATGAAGCCAGAACCGAAGAAAAAACTTCCTAATAAAAAAGTTATAAGTTCAGCAAAATTTGAGGCTAAAGAACAATTCACAAAATCTGCATTAGAAAACTTAAAAACAGAAAATGAAAGACTTGTTAATTCATTAAAAAAATCTGGCGAGATTAAAGAATCAAAATAAAAAAAGATATACAGAATTAAAAATTTTTTATTATCATATTATTTTAGTGTTAAATAAATGGTTGAAAAAATCTCCCTAGCTAATACTCATTTACCTCAACTTATTGGGTTCGTTCTTATGTCAATAGGCTATACATTAGGTAATAAATTCTATCTTCCCGAGATTAAACAAAAATAATTACACCAAGTAATTCAAAATTTTTTTTATTAAACGAATATTCAAAATTAACTCCTATAAGCCAATTTCAAACCTTTTTTTGATTGAGAATTAAACATCAAATCTAATTTTTTAATTCCACTAAAACAACTACTTATAAATAATTGACACAATAGTGTATCACTATAGTCATTTTAAAATATGAAATCAAAAGAAAAAGTAAGTTTTCATACTTATTTTTTAATAATATGTTACATTTGTTAATAATTCAAATTAAGGTTTCCTTTCAATAAACAGACATAAGGAAATATTTAATATATAAAAATGTCATTTACTATTCTGACTATTTTTATCACATATGAAATTTAAAAATGGATGCTCTTACTAGTTTTATAGTTGTTATTATAGCAATTACAATCCAATTCTCCTTATACGCGATCAAAAGGGTACAGGAACCCTTAGAACCAAATTATTTGTTAGATAAAAGTTCAAAAAAAATAAACAACTATATTGGTAAATATTGGGAAAATGCAGAAATAACAAATGGTAGATTAGCAATGATTGGTTTTTTAGCTTTAGTAATAAACTACGGCTTTTTTGGGTGGATAATTCCAGGGTTTATTTAAGCCTTCAATATATTTAGGTTTTAAGAAAGAATAAATCCCTCGTTCGAAACAATGTCTCCTTTTAAAAAAAATTTTTTTATTATAAGTAAAAAAACAATTGAGTAATTCTGATTTTGATAAAAATGGAATAGATAAATATGGAATACACTGGCTTCAATATGCTGCTTTTGCTTTATCTAGTTTTGCAATATTTACGACCTGGGCATTTTTTTATGATGAAAGATTCCATAACTTCATAATGAATATTATTAGGATTATTAATTGCAGCGGTTTCAATTGTAATGGAGCTTTTTAAAATTCTATGGCTAATCCAGATCAAAAAACAATATTAATTGATAATGCTTTTGAGGAAATAAAAAATATTTGTATAAACCTTCAAAAAGATGCTGACGCCACAAATATAGAAGTTAAAAGTTTATTAAAACTAATTATGAATGAATGGGAAGAAAAGGAAGAACAAAAAAACGGTTTTGGGTTCAGGTAAAGTTAGCCACTTTCTAGAATTGACTTTGGCCTCAAATTATTAATATGAAGAAATTTTTTAATTTAAAAATTTAATATTCAAAATCTCACATTTTTTTTAGATTTAAAAAGGAATGAATTTCAAAAAGAAGATTCATTCCATGTTTAGCATTAGTTTTATTTAGATTTAAATTTTTTATAATCTAACTCCTCTGGTGGACTGTCAATCATTAGATCCCTCCGATTCAACAAGTTAAACGTAAGACTTACTTATATAGAAAGTAAATCAGTAAAAATGCTGATTTATTATTTTCTAAAATGTTTGAATTAAAGAAGTCAATTCCGGTGCGTCTAATAAAAGTGCAAAAAATGTAAGCACGACTAATAGAAATATGGAAAAATAAAATTGAATCATATTTAATAAATTACTTAGAAATATTTTTTAAGTTGTATAAAATAATGCTTTGTTTACATAATTAAATATCTCAAGCTAAAGAAGTTGAATTAGAGATTAACAAAGATGATTTATGAGAAAATATCGTTTTATTTTTTTGCCAGTACTCACAACCTTTAACTAAATGATCACCTTGTGGTAATTTTTTTTTGTATCTTGGTCAGATCAAAACAGTAGCAAAAGTTTCTGTAATGCTGTATTGAAAGTGATTGCAAGTAATACAAATCTTTGTTCGTTTTCGTTTTAGGGTAAATTCTTTTAGATATTTCCATTTCAAAGGATTTATCTTGATCATAATTACTGGAATTTATTAGTAACAATTTGCCAACCTCCTGAAATTAATTCATTCCATGTTTCATAAGCACACTCAATAGAATGAAGTCTTGAATTTTTGAGTCGTGCAGGTTCACCTAATTCATTTGCATAGAAAAGGTGAGTATATACTTTTAAGTTATTAGATAAAGATTTTTTATAACTCTCAAAAAAAATTAATAAACCACTTTTTTGGTTAAACAACCAGCCAGTTGGGGGGTCAATAAGGCTGCCACGATAAAAATTAGTCCGAACATTAGCAACTCCTGATTTCATAAGGATAATACAGTTGTACTATTAGTATAATTGTACTATTTGTCAAAGTCAAGTATTGCCTCAAGAAATTATCTAAATACGAGAATTACTTCAACAGAAACAATCAGTCGTAAAATTTTTTTTTTTGGTAATTTTGTATACAAGTAACTTCTTAAAAAGGGAAATATGATTAAAGGGTTAATCCAATAAAATAAATGTATCGAAATCCTTTTTATTTAGGTTGGAATAAAGGTTGGTCTTTTCTATTTTTTTTAGAAGGTGGCATTGCAAAAATTGAAGCAAGAGGTTTTGGTATATCTATTACAACAAAAGTTGAGAAAGGAGAATCTCCCTTTGAATCTGCGGATAGATTAGTCTCTAAAGAGCAAAAGATTAGAAAATCAAGATACTATTCTTGGATTAAATCTATTAATAAAAAACAATAAATTAAGCAATCCTTCAATTACTAAAGTAATTTGTTGACAATCAATTTAAAATAAAGATTAATTATTTGTTTTTCGTGTCCAATAAATTTTATGAATGGTGGAAAAACCACAGAAAAGTTGTAACTTATGGAGCTTTTATCATCTTGTTAGGTTTTTATTTATCTCCTGTTATCAAAGAAGCCAAATACAAAAACCAATGTATTAAGTACTCTACTAAAGGTGCTTTAACTAAATTTAGTAAGGACGATATAGGAGAAACTTTACTAGAGGAAACAGGTTTGAACATTGATGAACTAGCAAAGATTGAGGGTTATAAGAATTGCATTAAGTAATAAGTTTGCAAAATTACGCTGAGTTTTTAAATGATTAGAGGCATGTTTAAACTTATTTTATTAATATTATTATCTGGATTTATTTCAATAAGTCCAAAAACAAGATATTTGATCGTCATAACTCTAAAAGAAATTTCTTCATTTCTTTTATGGACTGTTAAGTATGAAGATAGAGAAAAATGGATTATAGATAAACCAAGTTGGATACCTGACCAAAAACTTAAGCCATCGTATTAAATGAAGACTTATTTAGAAGAACGAATTGAATGGTATGACGATAATTATAGAAATGGTAATGCTTTAATCTCTGATAAGCAGTTCGACCAACTTGAAAGAAATTTATTAAGAACAAACCCTAATTGTGATTACTTTAAAAAGAAAAATAAACTAGTTTTACCTTCATTAGAAAAGGATTCAATAGATGAATTTTTGAAAGGATTATTAGTAGATACCAGATTATTAATTGAACCAAAAATTGATGGTTGTGCTGTTGCTTTGCAATATAGGGATGGAACCTTGGAGAAAGCAATTACAAGAAAAGGGGCAGACGTAACTAGTAAACTTATTAAAGTCCAAGACATTCCCAATAATCTCCCTTTACGAGGAGTTCTTCAAGTTAGAGGTGAATTATATGCACCCAACCAAAATCCAAATATCTCCCAGAGAATCGCTTCTGGATTTCTAAGAGCTAAAGAAGGATTTTCTGAAAGTCTTAGCTTTTGTGCATTTCAAATACTTAATTCAACACTTAACCAATATGAGTCCAAAAAGATTCTTTCAAAGCTTGGTTTCACGATCCCTCAGGATATTTCATGCAACTTTACGAGCCAAATTGAAGTATTTAGAAAACAATGGCTAGAAGGGAAGCTTTTTAGTAAATATCCAACAGATGGAATAGTAGTAAAAATAAATTCTAGAAAATTACAATTGATTAGAGAAAAATCAAATTTAGATTATCCTTATTGGCAAGTAGCAATAAAACGTTAATGGAATTAATACACCAGATTTTCCCTACTTGGCATATTTACTTGGATATGTTTTTGGTTGGCTTTGCAACTTACGGTTTTTTGAGAATTAAGAAAAAAATAAAAACTAAATAAAGTTTTTAAATCATCCGTTGTCTTTAAGCATGGATTTAAGTTGTTCGGTATCTAATTGTTCAAGATAATTTCTCATTGCCAACCAAGATCTTCTGCTTTCTAACTTCCCACTTTGTTTAAATAAATTTGCGGAAACTTGATCTATCAATTCTTTATGAGTCATATTTATATTCTTCATCAAGTTCAATGACAACACCATTAAAAAATTCTGCTAATAATTTTGATGGGTCTTGCATAGATATCTTTCTATCTACTTTTGATAATTTCTTTTTGATTGGATTTAAGTTAGTCATACAGATTCAGGTAATTCAAGTTCTTCAAAAGTCCAACCTTCTAATTGAAGGTCATGCCATTTATCCCAAGCATTATCCAAATACATTTGAGTGGATGATTTAATTGCCATTGGCTCACCAAGATCATTTGCATAATATGTATGAGCAAAAATTCTCATACTATTTCTTGGAGATTTTTTATTCCTTATAAATAGAATTAATCTGCTGCGGTCTGGGCTAAGCAACCAACCACTTGGGGACTCATTACGATAACCATAAGAAAAATTAGTCCAAACATTAGCTCCTCCTAAAGTCATTACCTTATAATACATGTGTACTACTAATATAAATACATTAGAAATGGATCGTCAAGTATTTTGGCAAATAAATTATTTAGAATGACAGATAATAAAAACAGCTAAATTATTCCTAAAAAAATAAAATACCTACCAAAAGACTTTTATAGCAGGCATTTTGGTAGGTAACACCGGATCCCCGTCAGTTCTCTGCTGCATCGACCTGGAAAAGCCATAAACTCATAGGACTCTAATAATGGCTTGAATAACTAGGTTTCCATTGCTATGTTGGTCCTGCATCATGGACCTGCACTATTGTCTAGTATCCACCAAAGAAAAGGTAGAACTGGTTATTACTTAACAGTTGCGACACCTAAGTCTTTAAGATTTAAACTTGGTAACTCAATCAGGAAAAAGGTAGGTAACACTCACAAAGAAGCACTTGCAAACAGATCAAAGGTTGAAGCTGAAATACAACGTCAAATAGGAAAAGAACTTAATCAACTTTCTCTCGTGGAGGAAGTTCAAGAGAATTACGGAAAGAATGATCTTTCTGAATTACCAAACTCCGAGAAAGAGATCCTCAAGAATATATATCAAATTGAATTTGATATTAAAGGAAAACCAACTAACCCTGAAGAGGTCGCACTATGGGAGGAACTTGATGGGAAAACAACTTACCATCAATGGATTAATAAAAGAAAAATGATTGAAGGTGTTAGTAAATCAACAGTTAATGGATGGCATACAAAACTAAGAAAATTAGCTAGCTGGAAAGGATCAGATTATTTAGGAGAACTTACAAAATCACAAGCAATTAAGTTCAAAGATCATCTTATTCAAAAAGGATACGAGTCATCATCAGTCAAAAATATCATTGGGACTCTAAATGCTTTTTGGAATTGGGGAATTGAGAATGAGATTGTCGAAATGAATATTTGGACAGGGTTAAAAAAAAGATTGCCAGATCCAGAAAAGAAAGGACTGCCTCCAAAAGAAGTCTTATATAAAGCTACAGAAAAAGCTTCAACAATCACTCCCCTAAGAAAAGAAAAAGATTATGCATTCTTAATTCAAAGATATACAGCTTGTAGAAAAGGAGCTGCTAATGGATTAAGGCACTGTGATATCGATTTAAATAAAAAGACTATTACCTTTACAGCATGGGAAAAAGTTGTCAATTACGAAAAGAAGAGAGGTGGGAAAAGAAAAGAGAAACAGGTACGAAGATTGAAGTCTCAAAAAGATGAAAGAACAATTCCGATGTCAAATGCTCTCTATGAAGCCATAAAAGATATGCCACTTATTAAGGATTCAGATGATCCTATCTGGCCAAATAGATACAAGATTAGTGATGACTCATGGGGACATCATCATTGCAATGAGTTTAAAAATAAATATGGTTTACCATCTCATGACCTAAGAAGATTTGGAATTACAGCATTAATAAATGAGGGTGTATCTCCCTATAGGATTTGGGATGTAGTTAGACATAAAATTCCAGGAATGTCAGAAGTAACCATGATGTACAACAGACCCACAACTGAAGACCTTATTGAAGCAATGGAAATAATTGCAAAATAGATTCCTTCACAATTATCAAAACCAAAAACTTTTTTGAAAATAGTTATTTATAGTTATGCAAAAATATTAGTGATAATTAAGAAAATATATGGTAAATTTTTAAAAATTTGCTGAGTTTCTTAATAGCATGTTTAAAAATATTTTAGCTTCTTCAGCTAGATTCAACTTAAGAGCCTCAGTTCAAAGATTAAGTGAAAAATTAGGTCAAAGAACATTCGATAGTACAACTATAAAGTTTGCATTTAACGAAATAAGTGACGTACAAAAAGATTTATTTTTTCTAGTTGATAATTGGAATCCAACTGTAAAGGGTTTACCACCAGAGAAAGTAATAAGAGATTTTGAAATATTTCTTTTTTCAAAGAGCTATACACCTTTAGTTAAAAGATGTCTTGGAATGGCTGCGGGCTTTTTGCCTGATAAAGATTTAAAAACATTTTCATCTCTTTTTAATTATTTTAATGGTGCTCTAACGCCAGGCAAGGAAAACGAGAAAAAAAGGCAAATTATGTTCCAATTTCTTGAAGCTACAATCTCTGCCTTTGAAGCTGCAAGCAAAATGGATAATCATAGTATTGAATATCAGGAAGAATTTAAAAATGAACAAATGAAGCTATGGTCTGATGATTGGTGTAAGAATGAGGATGATTTTGACAATGGATATGATCCAAATCAAGAATTAAATGAAGGCGAATCTAGATATAGAGGTTATACAGCTCAAGATATAAAGAATGTACTTGATGCAGAGAAAAAAAAAGATGAAATAAAAAAAAAACCCTTAAAAAGTTCAAATAGTTATAAGAAAAAAAATAGTAAACCAATTCTTGAAAATAATCAGAGTAAATATAAAAGCTTTGAAGAATTAGAAGAAAAATTTCTTATTCCATTTGTTGGAGGGGATGACAATTTCAAAACAGCTTTATATTGGTGCGACCAAAATATGGATGAAGAATTTAAAAAAAATTTTACACGGATTTTTAAAATGAAATCTTTATATGCTTTAAAATTTTCTTATGCAAACGTTATTCATCAATATGAAAAAGCTAACAAAAAAGAATTTACTCGCTTTGATGATGAATCAATAAATGTAATTTTAGAATTCGGAAGACTTATTGTTTGTAGAGAGAACAAAAGTGAAGATGCAAGAAAACTATCTAATAATGGTGAAGAAACAATGAATGTTCTTTTCAATAGAAGTGTTGGTAATAATTTGTATAATCAAAGATCTCCAGAAATAATTAGCTTTTTCCCGCATGGGGATAACTCTGAAAGTGTAATAAATATGATATCAAAAGAGTTTGTAAACTCATATGGAAAAATAAATTTAGAATTAATTGAATGCCTTGAGAATGGAGAGGTCCTGGAATTCTACGGATTTCTTGGTGAGCATAATGAGGTGCCAGTAAGATTAAATTTATTAAGCAATGAAGAAAAAGAGAAATTATTAGAACTAGTCAATATTGGAGATGACAAAGACTTGAATATTAATACTCCAATAGCTCACTTAGATATTCCAGATACAAAATCTATTTTCCCGATAGACAAAGAATGTGAAGATTATGTGAAAAATAATATTCCAGAATTTATAAACCTACATAAGCCAACAAGAAAAATTAGTTATCCATTAACTGATATACCGAAAGATATTTATGCATTTTTTAAATCTCTATCAAATATTGAAATTGTGGACAAAATTAGTTCTCTTGGTAAGGAAGTTGAATATGAATTAATGTCAGAGGCAACTAATTATTTCTTGAGATATTTAATTAAACTAAGTAATCCTGACTTTTGGGAATTTGATGATGAAGATGATTTTTGGTATGAACTTTTAAAAATAAAGAAAAATATAACTAATCCATTAATAACCGAGGATTGGCTGAGAGATCAAATTTATTCACACCTAAAAATTAATAAAAAAACAAAGTCGCCATACTTATACTTTTTTGAGTGGTCAATAGGTGCTCAAGATAAATTCAAAAACTTGAATAAATTTATTTCTGAAGTTGATTTTGAAAGAATTTACTCATTATTTTCAATGGCATGGAAAGATGCTATGTCTGAGGAAAGGATGAAATCTCTTGATGAAATAAAAATTAATTTCAAAAATTCTTTGAATTATCCTTTTTTATATGAGAGAGAGCCTTTGGTATTTGATGAAGTTGAGGATTTACCAATTAATAAAAAAGCATTTACCCAGGCTATAGAAGTTACATTATGGGATCGTCAATTGGAAGATCGTATAAGAGGCAATAAATTATCAACTGCCACACAAAATACTATATGGTATTTCAAAATAGAATCTGATCCTGAAATATGCGATTTTGATGGCGATGACAAAGCATTTTTTGAATATTTATTATCGCTTAGAGAGAGTGCGAGCTCAGTCTCTAAATTAAAAGAATATTTGGATTGGAGAATTGAAGAAGATTTAGAAAATATTGAAAACCTTGAAGAAGATATAGAAGATGATTATAGGGAATGGTCAATTGGAAATAAAAATTCATACGAATACCAGACAATTGATGAATTTATTAATGACGTTGATTTTATTGAGGTAGTTAATCAAGTTAGTTTTGCATATAGAAATTCATTATCGGAAAAACTAATGAAAAGGATTTCAGAACTTGCAAAAACTATGAATAAAAATTTAGAAAAAGAAAATCAAAATGCTGAAGATTTTGAATTAGAGTTTGAAGCGGTTCCAGATTCTGAAGATCAAGATAATGAAGATTTTGAATTAGAGTTGGAAGCAGTACCAGATTCTGAAGATCAAATAAATCAGGCTGATAAATTAATAAACGAAAAAAGCCAAGTGGAAGTTTCAGAAAAATTTGAAGCATATTGGGATCTAAAAGAATTTAAATTATTACTAGAAAAAGGTTTAAAGCTAAATTGCAAATACTTCTTTTTAATAAAACATATAGGGATTTATTTATATGTAAGAAAGACTGACTATAAACCTTCTTACAAAGCAAGAAGGGAAGGTGGCGACTTCCTTATATATGCAAAAGGATTTGATGAAAATAAGTTGAGTGATGAAAAAATTGAAATTGATTCTCCTGAATATAAAAAAGAATATAATGAGTTAAGACAAAAAACAGATAAATTATATCAAGGAGATTTCTGTGAATGGTTTAATATATCCAATGAACTTTTAAATGAAGTAGAAGATAAATTAAATCAAGGATTTATTAACTTAAAGATAACTATTTTTAAACCTTTAGAAATTTGTAATGAAGAATTGGCAATTGATAAATCAGAAGAAAATGAAGAGAATTTCTTGATGCACGGACAGACAATTAAATATGGAGGTGGATGTCCTGTAAGTCCATTTAATACAAAATTATTTTTAGAATATTTTAGTTTTAGCGGACAAGAAAAATTATCAGAAACCTATAATGGCAAAAAACTTTTTATAAATAGTTTATCTGCAACCAATATTTTAAATAAAAATAGGGAGGAAGAATTCTCACATTATTGTGATATCGTTGGCAAATCGGAAGAAAAAGAAGATGCAGGTAATCTTGATGAAGCAATTCTTTTATTATCTCAAGCAATTGAAAAGTATCCTCAATTTCCTATTGCTTACTTTAAAAGAGGAAAAATATTTAGAGGTTTAGGCGAAATTGAAAAGGCAATATTGGACTATGACAGATACATTTCAATTTTTCCTGAAGATTTTAAAGGTTACGTAAATAGAGGAATAGCCAAAGCTCAAGGTGAAGATTTTCAAGGTGCAAAAATAGATTTAGAAGAAGGACTTAAAATTAATCCTAAAGATCAAATTGCTCTTTTTCATTTGAAAGAAGTTAAGAAAAAAATGAATGATTAAAAATGAAAAATTTTAAATTTGAAAATTGGTCTAAAGATAACTGCTTAGAGTTAATATCTTCGGTGAAAGAAGTTATTAATTGGGAGGACCCTTTAGAAGTAGCTAATGACCTTTTGAAATTAGCCATTGATTTTAAATCCAAAGGAAGTCCACAAGCTGATACATATAAGAAAGCTCATGAATTAGCAATGGAAAATATTTACGAAGGCGGTGGAGATCCATTTAAAACAGCGTTAGAAAGCAATAATCCAGTAGATGTAGTTAGTACATCGCTTTATATGATTGCTGATAGGCTTTATAACTTTGGTAGAGAAGGATTTATTAAGAATGAAAAAGGGGAAATTCCAGAGGGTTATTTAGTTGCTGCTTTCGCACAAGTAGAAATTATTTACGGAGCATTCAACTTACTTTCCTGTAATACAGATGCATTTTATAAAGCGACAATCACTTCAAAAATATTTCCGCCAATGTTTCCAGAAAAACATGAAAAAATTAAAGACTCAATTGATGAATTTATACACAATAAACAAATACAAATTGGTGTGATTCAGCCTCTTTCAGTTTTCCTAAGTTTTCTTCTTTATGATAAGAAACCAAATCCAAAATTTATAGTGAATTTTATTGATGGAAATGTATGTAAAATTTTAGTTAAAGTCCTCACTGGAAAGCCAAATGAGGCAGTAGAAATGTGTGAAATGTTCAAATTTCAAAATGAAAAGGAATCTATTGACGAAGAAAAAAAGGCGGACAAATCTTCTCCCGATAACTCATCTAGTTCATTTAGACCGTTTGGCAAAAAAGATATTCCATAAACCACTGCAAACACAAATGAGTGAGCGATGGCGTCCTTATAAGGGGAAAAGCAAGCATGGAGGGAAACGAGGAGAATTCCTAATCCTTTGCAATCACTAACGAGTGAGCGATAACGTCCTTATAAGGGGGAAAGCAAAACCACCATTAAAAAATAAAAACAAAACAACTAATTAAAATCATTAAAAATTGACTGACTAGCAGAACTAACTAACTGCTATTACTACCGTATTGAGGCGGGCGGTAGCTCTTATACAACAAGAGGCGGAGCCTAACTTCGTTAACCTGATATCCTCAGCGAACGAAGTGAGCGGGTGAATGGATATCCTTTTAACTGTTCCCCACACTCATCTAACTAAAGGGATAGTGATGATATTAATTACCATGAACATCCATAAATAACACTATTAATACCAACTCAATAAACAAACAAAAATGAAGTATCACAACAACAAACTATTTAATAGAGATCTTAAGCTAGCTATTAATCTTGCAATAAAAATAAAACATCAACATGACAAATCAAAAAATAATCCTAGAGATTATTCAGCTCTTCAATCATTCTTTACTAATGAACTATATGTTGATGGTGGAGTTGTAAGAATAAGATTAAATGTTGACAGGGGATTTAAAATTATGACTGCTCAAACATAATATAATTATGTTCATCTTTAAAGTAGGATCTGATGAAGTTAAGGTAAGAACTTATAGAGAGTTTAAATATTTAAGTGACAAAGAAAAGATTTCTTATGTATGGGATGACTTGTGGCCAGATGATTTAGGAATGACCTGGATTGAAAAAGTTTTATATGATCATGATACAGGCGATTTAGGTTTGCCTGAAATATGGGATGAATATGTATCTGAATTTTATCCAGAAAAGTATAAAGAAATTGAAAATGAAGAACCTGAAGATATTCATAAAAAGAGAGAATCGATATTTGAATTTATAGATGACTTAGACGGTAAGGAATACTCAAGAGCACTGTTATTTCTAGTAAACAAAGTTTACGATGAGAGTCTTTTTTATGATTGGCTAATTGATTCTGTCAAAGAACAGGAAGATTTTACTCAAACTCATTTAGATGCGGATAAAAAAAATGAAGAATTTAAAAAAAAATATCAAATCCCTGTTTCCGAAAAGATCAGAAGGGCTATAAAAACACTTTATTTGAACAAAAAAATTAATGAAGCTACATTTCAATGCTTCACAATAATTGCTGAGAATCTTAAAAATAATGAGATTCAAGAAAAGAAAGAGGAATTTCTTGATGATATTTCATCCGTTGAGTCATTTGAAAATCAAATAAGAAGTGGTCTAAATTCTTTAGAGGAGGAAGAAGGAAGTGACGTAAACAAAATTTTTAAAATTAGACAATCAAAAAGATATGCGGATTTAAGTGAATTTTTAAATGATCTAGATTACGAAATTATGCAAAAAGTATTTAATGAAATGATTAAAGAACAATTTGAATAAATTGATGATGATGATTAAAGATTCAATTAATGAGATATTTACTTACTACTTCTACTGATTTTTAACTACTAAAAATTGATAATAAAAAATAGCACAAATTTCACAACCCTAATATCGCTACAGCAGGGATTTAGATTAGCCCCCCTGGGGGGGTCTAAAAGCCCCTAGAATAAGCCTCAGCCATAAAAAAGGTTACTATCAAGTTAGTATGCAGTCCCTAAATTCAAGGCATTTAGTTACCGTCAGCTACGATTATACGTATTATAGTGGTCCTGCATTATTGATTTTTTTATAAAGGAAAAGCCAGTAATCGATTCTTTTTATATCCTATTAATAAGAAATTTATTTATCTAGCGATCTGTTGCCTCAGTTATTACTTAGTTTTGTGAGCAATTGCTAATATGGTCCTGCAATTGGTACTGCAATTTGGTCCTGCACTGTGGTCCTGCACCACTAATAATGAAAAATAAAATACCTATCAAAAGCCTGTCATAACAAGCAGTTTGATAGGTAATACCGGATCCCCGTCAGTTCTCTGCTGCATCGACCTGGAAATGCCAGAAGAGGATTCAAAGTGGGCTTTCGTTTCCGATTACAAGATCGGTTTACTACCGCATCACGACAGTCTCCTCATGTCGAAAGAGAGTCAGATCAGAGCACATAAAGAAGAACTTAACCAAAGATCCAGTAATCTAACTCTAACTTATTTTTTTATGCATTTGGAGATGGCCAAATGTCTCTTACCATAGTTAATAAAAGTTGAGCCTCATCATATCTTTCTGAATGCGTTTTACCATTTAATAAAAATGTGATATGAGCCATTTTTCTTCCTAGAATTTCGCGAGATTTGCCATAACAATGCATATTAGAACCCTCAATTTGACATAACATTTTAATTCTGGTTTCCATTGAGATTGGGAAATTCTTTCTTAATCCCAGTAGATTTATCATAATTGCCCCTTCACAGTTCATTTTAATTTCAGGTGGTATTATCCCAGAAGAAATGCAAACATATTGATCAAACTGACTAGAAGTGCAAGCTTCAATAGAGAAATGAGCTGAGTTATGTGTTCTAGGAGCTATTTCATTAATTAAAAGACCATTATCTCCATAGAAGAATTCAATAGCTAAAACTCCAACGTAATTAAGTTCATTGACTATTGAAGAGAAAATATTTATTGCAAATAAGTTCAAATCATATTCATTTATTCCAGGTGCAAGAACCCAATCACAAACATGATTTGATTGGAATGTCTCAACTATTGGAAAGAATCTTATCTTACCGGCCCTATCTCTCGAACCAACCAGAGCCAGTTCTTTTTCATACTCTATCCATTCTTCTATTAACCATTCATCAGAATTATTCTCTGTTAAAAAAGAATCTAAATCCTCTTTTGTCTTTATTTTTCTGTTCCCTTTGCCGTCATATCCACCTTTATTTGATTTTGCCATTAGAGGGAAAGTCCAATTATTAATTTCCTCATCCGGGAGATTTTTAAAATCTTCAATACTTATCCATTTTGGACAGGGAATATTCATTCTATCTATTAATTTCTTTTGAGAAAACCTATCTACTAATGGCTTAATTGCATTAAGGCTTGGAACAAAAATATCGTTATTGTCAATTAAATTTAATTTATCAATTTTTATCCATTCATTTTCAAAAATTATTTTTTCACACTCATTAATTAATGATTTATTACCTCTTATCTTTAAAGGATCAGCTTCTATGACATGATCTGCTTTTGAACCAGCAGGATCATCACAAGATTTTGTTTGCACACATACTTCTAAATTCCTTTTTTTTGCTGCCTCGGTTAACATCAAAGCAAGTTGACCACCGCCAATTATTCCTAGGGAATAATTTTTCTTAATATCGTTTATATTTTTTTTAAAACTCATAGCATGATTTTATTACCATTTCTAATTCTTAACAACTGAATTTTTAAGTATCTAGAGCTTAGATTTTGCTAATATATAAAATATTTAATACCAAATATTTATAAATTTTAACTAGGTAATCAATTGTGAATAAGAGAAAAATACTAGTCCCATTAGGTGATAAGTCATACGAAGTAATTCTAGAAGCAGGGATACTCAACAATATCAGCGAAGAACTCTTGAAAATTGGAATAACCAAGAACAGAAAAATACTTGTGATTTCAAATGAAGAAATATCAAATTTGTATGGAGAAAAATTCTTAAATAATTTAAAAGATAATCAATTTCAGGCAAAAATATTTCCTATCAAGGCTGGAGAATCATATAAAAACTTAAAAACCTTAAGTGAAATATATGATATTGCATTTGAATTTGGATTAGATAGAAATTCAATAATTATTGCTCTTGGAGGAGGAATTGTTGGAGACGTAAGTGGTTTTGCAGCTGCGACTTGGCTGAGAGGTATCGAATATATTCAGATTCCAACGACATTATTATCAATGGTTGATTCATCTGTGGGAGGGAAAACGGGAGTAAATCATCCAAAAGGTAAGAATTTAATTGGAGCTTTCAATCAACCTAAAGCTGTTTTTATTGATCCGGAAACTTTAAAAAGTTTGCCCAAAAGAGAATTTAATGCCGGCATGGCCGAAGTAATAAAATACGGAGTAATAAGAGATAAAGAACTTTTCGAGTACTTAGAAATTGAAAAAAACAAGAATGAACTTATAAATCTCAAAAATGAATATCTAATTAAAATAATTAATAGTTCAATAAAAACGAAGTCCCATATTGTTTCTCAAGACGAACATGAAAATGGTGTTAGAGCAATATTGAATTATGGTCATTCTTTTGGTCATGTTATTGAAAATTTATGTGGATACGGCAAATTTCTTCATGGTGAGGCAATATCAATTGGTATGCATATTGCTGGAAAAATAGCAATTGAGAGAGGGTTATGGTCTAAAGAAGAATTAGAGAGACAGAACAATCTTTTGAAGAGTTACGATCTTCCTACCGATATCCCAAAAATAAACAAAGAAGACGTTCTAACAATACTTATGGGCGATAAAAAAGTTCGAGATGGCAAAATGAGATTTATATTACCGAAAAAAATTGGTGCTGTGGATATATATGATGACGTAGAAGATTCATTATTTTTAAAGTTTTTTTCTTAACGCAAACAGGTTGAATTTAAATTCATTTTCTTCTCATTAAACTTTTTAAAAACAAACCACTTAAAATCGCCTAAACAAACAGGATCAACTAGTCTAAGTAATGCTTCTCTTCTTAAAAGGGCATTTGATAAATCCTCCTTAAATTCTTTCTGAATCTCATAAAGTCTCTCTGCTAATCCAAGTGCCAACAAAGCCTCTCCTTGTTTAGTTATTCCAACAGTATTAAATCCTAGATTCTCAGCATCATTAATTAAAGTTTCTATGCACACATGAGATGTTAAATCGCAATTTCCAGGAGAATCTAAAACATTATTCGTCATTTTTTGATTTTCATAAGAAACTATCGTCCCATCAGAATTATTAGAGTTGTAATATTTTTTTGATTCTTTAGCGTAATCAATTATCAATAAAATACCATTATTAATTTTTCCAAAGATAGCTTTTAACCATTTTGAGTTATCTATATGCCATTCTGTCGTCCATCCTTCAAGAGCATCTTCAGGCGGGATAGTGATCCCCAACTTACTTTTAGCAAGTTCAATACTTTTTTCCAATTCACTTGTGATTGGCATTTCATCAAAAAATAATTTATGAGATTTTTTGTCTATAGAAACTGCTTGACGAAGTAATTTTCCTTTTGAAAAGGTTAATCTCTCGACTGGCAAAGCATCTAAAACCTCATTTGCAAGAACTATTCCATTTATATTATTTTCCTCTACTTCTTCCAAACCTTTCCATGTAATATCAACACCTAAGTTTAAAAATTCATCCAATTTATTTTTTTGTTTTTCAACCATCCCTTCATTAGGTTCAATAATTACAAAAGAAACTCCCGCCAACAAATTCTTGCTGTTTTCTAAAAAATAATTAATTAATCCACTCATAAAGCATCCATCTCCAGCTCCAAATTCAATTACAGTCAACTTCTGATTAGATAAAAAACTGCTTTTGATCTGAATTAGCCAATCTTCTATTTGTTTACCGACCAAAAAAGCAAAATCATCAGATAAAGAGGGTGATGTGACAAAATCTCCATTAACGCCTAACTCAGCTTTACCGGTGCCGTAATAACCATTAACTGGATCATTTAAAACAAAATTCATAAAGTCATAAAAACTTATAGTCCCACCCATTTTTATTATTTTTTTTACTAACCAATCTGGATTATTCGCGGGTAAGCTATTCATTAGCGAAAATATAAAAAGATAAAACTTTTTTATGCCTCCAAAGATTAACTATTTATTGGGAATATTTCTATCTATATTAGTTTTAATTTCACATAAACCGGTTTTCGCCATAAATAATCCAAATCTCTTACCAGAAGAAAAAACACCAGTAATTGATTTAGCTAAAACATTAAGCCCTAATCAGAAAAAATCTTTAGAGGACAAGCTCAATAATCTAGAAATTGAAAGTGGGTGGAAAATTAAATATTTATCTCAGTTTGAGAGTTCTCCTGGTAGTGCAATAAAGGGCTATTGGGATTTAGATGAGACAAGTTTGTTGATAGTTGCAGATCCAAGAGGAGGAAATTTACTGAACTTTAACGTTGGAGAGGCTTATTTTAATTTTATGCCAAGGTTATTTTGGGTTGAACTTCAAACAAGATTTGGCAACCAATACTATGTGAAAGATCACGGGGAGGATGGTGCAGTATTAGGTGCAATTGATTCAGTAAAAATTTGCCTCGAAAGAGGAGGATGTCAAGTTGTCCCAGGCCTACCCAAAGAGCAATATATATGGACTTTATGTACATCTATTCTTGGAGGCTTAGTAGCAGGTTTCGCATCTGCTCCAAGAAAAGAAGGTCAAGTCATATCAATTGGATTTTTAGCTCTTCTTTCTCCTTTATGGGGAATGTTATTTGGAATTTTTGGTTTGGCACCGATAATATCCAGAACAAATGATTTATTACCTTTATTTAAAAATGGTTTAGCTTTTACAGCCGCAGGAATTGCTGGTTATATCTTGTCTCAAACATTATTTTCAAGATATGAAAAGCCCAAAAATACTTAAAATATGGACAAAAATATCTAATCCTAAAAAAATTTCTCTTCTTCACGAATTTCACCAGATTCTGAATACCATCGATGAGAAACATGACTTAATCGCTTTTTTTTAAACTCAATCCATGAAAAGTTAATTAGTAATTTCCCATCTTCATCAGTTTTATATCTTGGCACCACTGCAGTGTTGAAATAAATTGTTCCTTTTCTATCAATTTTAAACATCTCTCTTAAACCAAGATTTCTTTTAAGCCGGTTGTGCATATGACCAAAAATTACAAGATCAACTTTTCTTCTCTTTTGTATTTGAGAAATAGCCACAGACAAATCTCTATCTCCCCAATCTAATGAGGGTAATTTCCAGTCTTTCCCGCAAATGCTTTTAGGTTCTGAGCCTAAACCCGAGGGGCCAGCATGAGACATAATTATTAAAGGCATATTATCGACACTCTCTTCTGAACATTTGATGATTTTATTTATTGAATCTTGTTCAGTGATAGGTCCATAAACACCTTTAACTTCTTTCGAAAGATAATAGCCACCGCCAGAACTACATGGTCTAGCAGACAATAAATTTATTTGATTATCAAAAACTTTCAAATCCCATGCACAATTTTTTTCACCAAGAACACGTATCTGCTTTGAGAGAGTTTCGCCTGTAGAATCTTTCCCTCTATCATGATTCCCTAAAATCACAAAAGTAGGAATTTTGATCTCATTGATTTTTTTAATTATTTTGACACTCCCATCAGAAATATCACCAACAAATAAAACAATATTTGGTTTGATAATCGATAAAACTTTCAAGTCTAATTCAGACCATTGACCATGACAGTCACCAACAATAGCAATTTTTAAATTTGTCAGAATTTTTTCTGTTTAAAGGCATATAATCTATTTAGAGATATTCTAAATCCTGACCAGTATAACTTCTACTGCAAAACAGAAATCATTTCAAAACGAAGAGGATTTGATTTCTGAAATAAAGGAGCATTGCAAAAAAGCTAATGCAATTATTCTTGCGCACTATTATCAAGCTCCAGAGATTCAGGAAATTGCAGATTTTATTGGCGATTCATTAGATCTTTCTAGGAAAGCTGCTAATAATGATGCAGATATAATAATTTTTTGCGGCGTGCACTTCATGGCCGAAACCGCAAAAATACTTAGCCCTAATAAAACAGTCCTATTACCAGATATTGACGCAGGATGCTCATTAGCAGACGATTGTCCCTCAGATAAATTTCAAAAGTTCAGGGAAGAAAATCCAGATCACTATGTCGTAAGTTATATAAATTGTACTGCAGAAGTAAAAGCTCAAAGTGATCTGATATGTACAAGCAGTAATGCAGTCTCATTAATTAAAAAAATACCTGAAGATAAAAAGATAATATTTGCTCCAGATCAGAACCTTGGGAGATGGGTAAAGAAAAATTCAGGAAGAGATCTTAAATTATGGCCTGGCAGCTGCATTGTTCATGAATCATTTAGTGAAGAAGCACTTCTAAAACTAAAATTTCAAAATCCAGGATCAAAAGTCATTGCTCATCCTGAATGTAGTCAAAATTTACTAAATCTTTCAGACTTTATTGGATCAACAAGTAAGCTGCTTGATTTCATAAGTAAAGATCCATCTAAAACTTACATGGTACTAACTGAACCTGGAATAATTCATCAAATGAAAAAGAAAGAACCTAACAAAATTTTTATTGAAGTCCCCGACATAGAAGGTTGTAAATGTAACGAGTGTCCATATATGAAATTAAATACTTTAGAAAAAATTCTAGATTGTTTGAAAAACAATTCGCCATCTATCGAACTTGACCCAGAAATAATAAGAAAAGCCTATGTACCTATAAAGAGAATGCTGGATATGAGTAATTAATTTAATACAAATACTTTATTTTCCTTATTAATTTTTAGGAATGCATTAAGGTTTGTAGAGTTTGGATTAAATTCACTTATCTGATTATTTCTTTTAATTATATTTACTAGCTCTTTTTCACCAGCTCTATATTGTTTATCTTTTCTAGTTCCAATTTCTCTTTGGAGAATAGGGTTTATATTCATTTTTACTTCTATGTCTGGAATAATTCCAGATTTGTTTATATCAGTGCCGTTCGGAGTTAAATACTTAGCGACTGTAACAGTTAGACCTGAACCATCAACTAGAGTTCTCATAGATTGAACTAGACCTTTACCAAACGTTTTCTTCCCAACTAGTTTTCCTCTTTTGTTATCTTTTATTGCACCTGAGACTATTTCACTAGCACTAGCAGAGCCCTCATTAACTAAAACAACTAAGGGCTTTTTTGTTAGAGCTTGACCGTTTCCTTTTTTTGTTTCTTTTAAACCATTTTTACTTACTGTACTTACTATTACTCCTTTGTTAATAAAATGCCTTGAGATATCTATACTTGATTCTAATAAACCTCCTGGATTGCTTCTCAAATCAAGAACATATCCTGAGACTTTTTTTGTTTCTAAATCCTTAATAGCATCTCTAGTCTCTTTAGATGCATTTGCATTAAATTGTTTAATCCTTACATAGCCAATTAGTAAGCCGTTTTTAGTTTGATTTACTTTACTTGATACAGATTTAATTTCAATTTTTTCTCTTGATAAAATTTTAAAAAAGGAATTAGAACCTCTAAGAATTTCAAGCTTTACTTTAGTACCTCTTTGTCCTCTTATTAATTTCACAGCCTCCTCAATATTCATACCTTCAGTAGAAATATCATCTATAGACAATATTTTATCTCTTGCTTTAATTCCAGCATCAAATGCAGGGGTGCCCTCTATAGGAGAAATAATTATTAAATCATCAGATTCTTTATCTTTAACTATTTGGATACCAACTCCAGTTAATTCACCAGAGGTGTCGATTCGCATTTGATTAAATTCCTTAGGTTCTAAAAATCTTGTATAAGAATCATCTAAATTAGAAAGCATATCTCTAATTGCATCATATGCCTCATTGCTGTCTGAATATGTTTTTGATAAAACTTCTTTTCTTAGATTAATCCAATTGGACTTTTGAAATTTACCGCTTGAATCAAGAAAGTCTCTATATACAATTTGCCAAACATGGTCAATTACTTCTTTATGACTATTATTTAAAACTGTTGCTTCTGCAAAATTATTTAAAAATAGCCCAGAAATGGTTGTCGCAAAAAGAATTATAAATTTTTTTTTAGGCAATTTTCTTATCTGAAAAGAATTCGATATTTTTCATTATAAAAAGGATTTATTTATAATTTCAAAAATTTGACAAATACTTAAGGATCAATCCACTTCCCATCATCCTTAATAAGTTGGATTAAAGCATTAACCCCTTCATCTTCAGGTACTCTTTTTATCTCTTCTTTCCTTCTATATAAGGCAATAGTTCCTTTGCCTTTCCCAACATAACCATAATCAGCATCAGCCATTTCTCCTGGTCCATTTACTATACATCCCATTATTGCTATATCTAAACCAGTCAAATGTGAAGTAGCGTTCCTAACTTTGTCCACAACCTCTTCTAAATTGAAGAGAGTTCTCCCACAACTAGGGCAACTGATATATTCAACCATCGTTTTTCTTAGCCCTAAAGATTGCAAAATTGAATAGCACACAGGTATTTCCTTTTCTGGAGCTTCTGTTAAAGAAACCCTGATAGTATCTCCTAATCCCTCTGCTAAAAGCGTTCCAATTCCAGCAGTACTTTTAATCCTTCCATAATCACCATCTCCAGCTTCAGTCACTCCTAAATGTAAGGGATAGTTATATCCTTCTGAGTCAAGCCTATCGGCTATCATTCTGTAAGCTGCCATCATGACTGGAGCCCTGGAAGCTTTCATAGAAATAATTATGTTATGAAAATCAAGCTCATCACAAATTTTGACGAACTCCATCGCAGATTCTGTCATTCCCAATGGCGTATCTCCATAAGTAAAAAGCATCCTCTCAGATAGAGAACCATGATTAACTCCAATCCTTAGAGCTTTGTTTTCAGCCTTTAAAACTTCAACTAAAGGCGTAAATCTTTTAAGTATTGTTTGTTTTATAGTTTCAAATTCCTCATCTGTATATTCAGTTCTTGTAGGGTCTGCTTTTTCAAACACAAACAATCCAGGATTAATTCTTACTTTATCAACATGTTTTGCAACCTCCATTGCAATTTTCATACCATTATGGTGAACATCAGCTACCAAAGGTGTGTTGATATTATTTTCTAATAATTTTTCTTTGATATCTCCTACTGCTTTTGCGTGTGCTAAAGAAGGGACCGTTAATCTTACTATTTCACAACCTACATCATGAAGTCTTTTGATAGCCAAGTAAGCATTTTCGACATCCATCGTATCTTCATTTATCATCGATTGAACTCTTACTGGATAATCACTTCCAATAGCTACATCACCCACCATTACTGTTCTAGTTATCCTTCTCTCAATATGAGTTGAATATCTTTTGGAGAGACTATTAACCTCTTTTGATTGAGTTAATGACATTAAAATTCTTAATATTCAAAAAGGATTTCACTAAATTATACGGCATATAGTTTACCACTTACATTCTCAAGGTCTTTTAAAGTTAGATGGTAAGGTTTATTGACTTCTTTTGAAGGAAATCTCAACAAATAAGATGGATGAAAAATTACCATAATTTCTCTCCCATCTTGTTTAATCCATTGACCTCTTAAATTACTTATAGGATCTTTAACTTCTAAAATAGCTCTCATAGCAGTAGAACCTGTAAGTAATATAAATTTTGGATCAACTAGCTTTATTTGCTGTAATAACCAAGGTTTATGAATATTAATTTCTCTTGCAGTGGGTTTTCTATTATTTGGTGGACGACACTTAATTACATTACAAAAATAAACATCCTTCTTATAGTCAATCCCAGCTTGTATCAATAATTCGTTTAATAACTTACCAGATTTACCTACATAAGGTTTTCCTTCTAAATCTTCCTGTGCTCCAGGTGCCTCACCAATTATTAACAAATCTGCAAACACACTTCCTCTCCCAATTACTAACCTTTTCACCGAAAATAAAACTTTAAATATTATTATCTTAAGAACTCAAAACATGAAAATAAAATAGATTAAGAAAATGAACTAAATTAAACCATTGTGTGATACTTTTATTTATTCTTAATTTATGCATTTGTCATTATTAAAAGTTATATTTGAAAAGTCATAAGTCAATGAGTCAAGTTAATTTATCTGATCGGGCACTTTCAATTGATCCTTCTCTTACATTGCAGATAAGTGCTAAAGCAAATCAATTATCTGCAGAAGGGGTAGATATTTGCAATTTAAGTGCAGGAGAGCCTGATTTTGATGCCCCAAAAGAAGTTATCGAGGCTACAAGTAAAGCTATATTTGATGGATTTACAAAGTACGGGCCCGCAGCGGGGAATTTAGATCTCCGAAAAGCAATTGCAAATAAACTTGAAATTCAAAACGATTTAAATTATAAATTTGAAAATGTAATGGTCACAAATGGTGCAAAGCAAGCAATATATAATCTTTTCCAAGTCTTGTTAAATACTGGAGACGAAGTTATTATTCCTTCTCCATATTGGTTAAGTTATCCCCAGATGGTTAGATTGGCGGGTGGGAAACCAATTTTTACAAATTCTTCTGCAGAAGATGGATTCAAAATAAACATAAAAGATTTGAAGTCTAAAGTCTCTTCAAAAACTAAATTTATAATTATCAATTCTCCTAATAACCCTACTGGAAGAGTTATGTCGAAGGAAGAATTATTACAAATTGCCGATTTAGCCAGAGAAAATCCAAATATCAATATTCTATCTGATGAGATTTACGAACTAATCCTTAAAAAAGAATTTAAACACTACAGTTTATCTTCATTAGCAAATGACTTAAAAGATAGGATTTTTATAATAAATGGATTTGCAAAAGGATGGGCTATGACTGGCTGGAGGATAGGTTATTTAGTAGGTCCCAAAGATGTAATCAAAGCATCCTCAGCATTACAAAGTCAAAGTACAAGTAATGTTTGCTCTTTTGTTCAAAAAGGTGCTTTAGAGGCTTTAAAAATTAATAATGAGTTTTTCTCAATGATAAACAGCCATTATGATCAAAGAAGAAGTCTACTCTATGAAGGCCTTAAGAATATAAATGGTATTTATATTGAAGAACCTAATGGAGCATTTTACGCATTTCCAAAATTACCTAATTCTTCAATTACTTCTGTAGATTTCTGCAACAAAGCTCTTCAAGATTATGGATTAGTTATTGTACCCGGAAAAGCTTTTGGGGCTGACGAATGTATAAGAATTTCTTGTGCCGCTTCAGAAATTAAAATAAAAGATGGACTACAGAGGCTTGAAAAAGCAATCTCTGAATACTATATAAATTAACTTAGTTTATGTTTAATTTAAAGAATTTCCTACTAAGTTCATCTCTATTATTTTCTGTTTTTTCATCACCTGTATTTTCAAATCCCAAAGTTTTAAAAGTTGGAGCAATACCTGATCAAAACCAAGATGTTTTGGACAAAAGATTTAATTTATTTTCAAAAGAACTATCTAAACAACTTGATGTAGAAGTTAAATACATTCCTGTTATTAATTATGTTGCAGCAGTAACTGGATTTAGAACTAAAGATTTAGATTTAGTTTGGTTTGGAGGTTTATCAGGAGTTCAAGCAAGATTACAAACACCTAATTCAATTGTCATAGCTCAAAGAGATATCGATAAGGAATTTAAAAGTGTTTTTATAGTAAACAAAAATTTAGAACTTAACTCAATTTCAAACATTAAAGGACTTAAAAAACTAAAGAATTTAAGATTTACTTTTGGCTCTGAAAACTCAACTTCTGGAAGATTAATGCCAGAATATTTTTTAAATCAAGCAGGGGTAGAAATTAAACATTTTAAAGGGGAAAAAGCAGGTTTTAGTGGGAGTCATGATGCCACTATAGCTTTAGTAAATAGTGGGGCATTTGATGCTGGAGCTTTAAATAAACAGGTTTGGGAAAATAATCTTAAAAATAATCCCAAAAGAACAAGTAATTTAGAATTATTCTGGATCACACCAGAATATGTTGACTATCATTGGGTAGCTCAAGGTGATCTTGAAAATAGATTCGGGGAAGGGTTTACAAAAGAACTGAAATCAGTAATTCTAAATTTAGATATAAAGCAAAAATCACATAAACAGATATTAGATATGTTCAATGCAAAAAGATTTATAAAGGCAGAATCAAAACAATATAAAAATATAGAGGGAATCGGGAGGAAATTAAATAAAATTAGATGATTAATACTGTCTTAGAATTAGAAAATATATCTTATAAATACAAAAATGATCTGATCCTAAATAAAATAAATTTAAAAATAAATTCTGGGGAAAAAATTGCACTTTTAGGTAAGAGCGGTTCAGGAAAAACTACACTTATATCAGTACTTAATGGCACTATAAAGCCAACTCAAGGTGAGGTTAAATTATTCAATGAAAGTTTCGAGGAATTAGATAGAAAGCAGAAAAGTAAAATAACAACTATATGGCAAGATTTAAGATTAATAGAAGATCTCTCTGCAGAACAAAATGTTAATTGTGGACTACTAGCGGAAAACAATTTTTATTTCGCTTTTAAAAATTTACTAAATATAAGTTCTTTTAAGAAGGCGCATAAATATATGAAATTATGTAGACTTCATAACTCTATTTACGACAAAAAAATCAGAAAACTATCTGGGGGACAAAAACAAAGGGTGGCTATAGCTAGATCATTAATTCAACAATCAAATATATTACTTGCAGATGAGCCTTTTAATAATCTAGATCCCAAATTGATAACAACAATTAAAAACCTTCTGCTAGAAAGTGTAGATAAAAATAAAACAAAAAAATCCCCAAAGACGGCATTAGTTGCATTACATAGATTAGATTTACTGAACGATTTCGATAAAGTTATTGGAATAAGGGATGGTAAAATTTTTTTCAATATCAAAAGAAATAACTTAAAGAAAATTCATTTAGAGAAAATATATTAATTAGTTGAACAAATTAAAATTAAACTATACCTCATTATCTTTTCTTCCAATTTTGGTATGCATACCTCTAGGGTATCAATTAATAAACAATATTCATTTTGGAGGATTTAAATTATTCCAAGAATTCTTAATTTCTGCATTTAATCCCAAGATCGATAATGAAATTATTATTACAGTAATTAAGCGATTAAATGAAACTATTTTAATTGGTTTTTTTAGTTGGTTGGTAAGTATTATTTTTGGAACAATTTTTGGAATAATCTCCTCAAATATTTTTTATAAAATCTTTAATATTCCAAATTTTTTCTACCACATAATAAGGTTTTTTCTAACAATAATTAGATCTATACACGAAGTGGTTTGGGGAATACTATTAATGCAAATATATGGAATAAATTTTTCGATAGGAATAATAGCTATATGTATACCTTATATTGCTGTAAATTCAAAAGTTTTTGCTGAACAATTAGAAACTATTGACTACAAAAGTTTTGAATCTATAAATCAAATAAATGCACCTAAATTTTCTTCTTTACTAACTTTGATATGGTATCCAATAATAAATACATTTAAAAACTTTGGTTTATATCGATTAGAGTGTTCAATAAGAAGTACGGTAATTCTAGGACTTTTTGGGATTGGAGGAATAGGTACCAGTATTTTTTTATCTTTCCAAACTTTGAATTTTAGAGAGTTATGGACTTATTTATGGTCCTTAGCAATTTTGATAATTCTTTCTGGATTAATATTCAAAAAAATAAAATTTAACACTACAAATAAAATCCTATCTATTTTTTTTATTTCAGTTTTTTTCATAACAATTTTAATTTCTTTTTCATATTTTCTTTATTTTATTTTTAACAATAATTTTGAAAATTTTAATTCCGCTAGTTCACTATTTAAATCAAGCTCAGATTTAGGATTATTTGATTTCTTAAAACTTATATTAGAAACAATAATTTTAAGTCTTTTATCAACAGGAACCGCAATTAGTTTACCTCCATTAGTAATAGGAATTTTTAACAACAATACTTCTAAAATTTTTATAAAAATTTTTGCATTTTTATTACGTTTAATACCTACCCCTATAATACTTCTAACTCTATTAACTTTTAATAATCCTTCTGTATCTTTAGCAGCTTTAACATTAGGTCTCCACAACGCTGGTATTACTAGCAAATTACTTTTTAAAAATCTAGATAGCCAAGACAAGAGAAATTATATTGCAATGAAATCTCTAGGAATCTCAAAAAAGACTAGTTGGCTATTAGGTTTATTTTCTCAACAAGCAAAAAGTTACTTAGCATATTGCGCTTATAGATCTGACATTATTATTAGGGAAACTGCAATTGTTGGGGTTATTGGAAGTGTTGGTCTAGGTTGGCAATTGCAAGAATCACTAAGTTCCTTCGCATGGCAAGAAGTTACATTAGTTTTGATAGCTTACAGCTCCATCGCAATAGTTGGCGAATTAATAAATGGTAAAATCAAAAATAGTTTAACTTGATTTGTAAGAATAATTTGTTAAATCAAGTAATTATTTTTTTCCGGTTATAGTGATTAGTTTACCAAAACAGCTAGTTGTAATTGGAGATAGCTCAGTTTATGGATGGGGAGATAATGAGGGTGGTGGATGGTGTGAGAGGCTTAGAAAAGATTGGTGCAATAACCACAATGGGCCAGTTATTTATCAACTTGGCGTTAGGGGAGATGGGATAGAAAAAGTTTCATCTAGATGGGAAAAAGAATGGTCATCTAGAGGAGAAACGAGAAGAAATAAACCCAAAGCAATACTACTAAATGTAGGTCTTAACGACACAGCAGCAATTGGTCAGAAAAATGGAAGACATCAATTAAATATAGATGGATTTGAATATGGATTAGAAAGGCTAATTAATGAAATGAACTCTCAAACAAATGTATTTGTTATTGGTCTTACACCAGTTGACGAAAGCAAAATGCCGTTCGCAGGATGTCTATGGTACTCAAATGATTTTTGTAATTCTTATGAAAGGAGAATGGAGGAAGTATGCCTCAATCAGAATGTCCCATTTCTTCCTACTTTTAGAGAAATGTACTCTGATAAAAGGAGTAAAAATTGGATTACGCATGATGGAATTCATCTAAATTCCGAAGGTCATTTCTGGCTTTTCCAAAGACTTAAAAGTTGGGAGATTCTCACAAAATGGAAGGAATCTTAGGTCTTTCCAAATATTATTAATTTAAAAAATATGAATATAAAATAAGAGCAAAGATAGCAAAAACAGAAGAAATACTTGTCTGAATAGCATTTACCAACTCATTACTTAATTTATATTTGTTTTGAAATTTAGCACCAATAATACTTTCGGAAAGTGTTGCCAAGAATCCAGAAACTACAACAACTATAAAATGATATTTTGTAGAAATAATTGATAGACGAAGCATTATAAAAGCCATAAATATTGATCCCAAAACACTAGCTAATGTTCCTTCTATACTTACTCCTCCCTCAGTTCCCCTATCCACCTTTTTAAGTGAAGTAATTAAGTATGTGTCTTTACCAAATCTTTTCCCAATTTCGCTACCAAAAGTATCCGCCAACTTTGCAGCAAAACTTGCAGCAAAACCTACTTTAAACATCACTACATTGGCAGCATTAAATTTGGTCATAATGGCAAGAAATAATCCTGTAGCTGCTGAGCCCCAGACATTCTCAGGACCTCTCCTCCCGCCTCTTTTTTCAGCAATTCCTTTTGCTTTTTTAAATTTAAAACCTATTTTGGTAACGAGGGATCCAAATAATAAATAAATTACAACTGACATCCATCCCTGCCAAGACAAACATCCCCACAAAATTGTACCTAAGATGCCTGCACTTACCCAACCACTTTTCGTCATCAAAGGAATCCTGCAAAATATATAAATCAAAATAAAATTAATGCAAAAACCTATAAAAAATTGATTTCTAATTAAATCCATATTTATCTAATTCTTTAATTTCAAATCAATTCTCCACTGATTTAGGATTGATGATGCGTTAATACTAGCCGTCGAAGTTCTTAAGATAGTGTCGGAAAGTTTCACAAAGGTAATGTTATTTTTATTAAAAAAATCAATTTCTTTAGAGGACCAACCCCCTTCAGGGCCAATTACATTCCAAAATATACCTCCTTTTTTATTTGCAAATTCTTGTTGTTTTCTTAACCATTTATTTAAGTCATATGGTGTTTCTTCTCTCGTTATAGAAATTGAAACTCTTTCTTGATTATCTCTACTTTTTAGCCATTTAATAATATCCATACCATTTAAAATAGATGGTTTCCATAATCTCTCACTTTGCTCAACTGCTTCTTTGATAATTGAATTCCATCTCAAAAGCTTTCTTGAAAAATTTAAATTTTTGTTTACCTGTCTTTCTGAAAATAATGGCTGTATATAATCGATTCCTATTTCAGTACACATTTTTAAAACATCCTCAAAACCACTTTTTGGTATAACAACAGCAATTCCTAATAAGTAAATTTCTTGTTCTTGAAATAAGTAAGGTTTTTTTAATTTAATTATTTCTAAACAATCATTTTTAACTTTTATAGCTTTCCATAATGAACCCTCTCCATTAGTTATAAATATTTCTTTACCATTTTTTATCCTCATTACTTTATTTAAATAATGAGCCTCTTCTTTAGAAAGTTCTAAATTATTGTTCTTAATATTTTCAATTCTTTCATGGGAAATAATTAATCTTGTTAAGTCTTCCATCTAAAACACTTAATCTTTGAAAACCAAATCTTCATGTTCTTCAATTGCCCAATCATTATTTTCACCCCCAATAATTAACTCTTCAATTTTTACATAATTATTTGATATCTCATTCAAAGAATTAATTAATATATCTATTGAAACGGAGTCTGAAGTTCCAAAATCGACCCAACATCTTCCCCAAAGATTTTGATATTCCATAATTCCTAAATTATGCATTAAGGCTGGAAGAGATGCATTTTTTTGATCGTTATCATAGGACATCCAACTTAGATCGGAACCCTCTTCATGAGTTTGCAAATTTTCAGAATTAAATCCACCTAACCTTCCTAAAACGTACCAACTATCAAAAACACCATCTAAATAATTTTTTTCGTCTTGAGTAGGCGATTCTGAAAACCTGATCCATATCCAACAATTAAAAGGATCAACTTCCCTAAAAATAATATTCATATTGACTAATAACTTTTTAGATCTACAGCTATTATAAGTAAGTTATTACTAGATTAAAATTTATACCTATAACTTAATTAATAATGCTTGACTTAAAAGATATATCTTATCAACCCCAAACTGGTGAAAGAAAAATAATAGACAATTTAAATTTAAAAGTTCATGAGAATGAAATCATTTTAATTTGCGGCAATAGTGGTTCTGGGAAAACAACACTCCTCGAAATAATAAGCGGATTAACAAATCCGCAAAAGGGAAAAATTACTTGGAAGAATAAAATTTTGTCTTCTAGACAAAGAAGATGGTTTTGTGGAGTAGTATTCCAATTTCCTGAAAGATACTTTATAGGTACAACCATTGGTAAGGAATTAAAAATAGGCCATAAATCTTTAAGAGAAAAAAATATAGAAATAGTTTTAAATAAAGTTGGTTTGAAAAAAATTAATCTGACTCATCCACCAGAACAGCTAAGTGGCGGACAACAAAGGCGGTTAGCTGTAGCAGTTCAACTACTTAGAAACCCCTCAATTCTTTTACTTGATGAACCAACTGCTGGATTAGACTATTCAATGAGAAATGATGTGAAGAATTTAATTCTTGATTTAAAAAATAAAAATACAATTATTATTGTTACTCATGAACCTGCATTATTTGAGGGAATTCCTTCTAGGATATTATCCTTGGAAAAAGGGAAAATCAAAAGTTTTATGAAAGAAAATCATGCAGGATAAGATAGTTCGGGCTACTGCAGCCAATGGAGGAATAAGATTAGTTGCGGTCTTAACAACAGAATCTTCTTTAGAAGCAAAAAAAAGACATGGCCTTTCTTACTTAACCACCTGTATCTTAGGCAGAGCATTTAGTGCTTCACTGCTTTTAGCAAGCTCAATGAAAATAATGCATGGGAGAGTCACTTTAAGAGTTAGATCTGACGGACCCTTAAAGGGATTACTAGTTGATGCAGGTAGAGACGGGAAAGTTAGGGGTTATGTAGGGAATCCTAATTTAGAATTGGACCTAGTCAAAATAGATAATAATAAATATTCTTTTGATTTTAAAAAAGCATTAGGTACAGGATATTTAAATGTAATTAGAGATAGTGGATTTGGAGAACCCTTTACAAGCACTGTTGAATTAGTAAATGGGAATATTGCAGAAGACTTAGCTTCATATTTATATCATTCAGAGCAAACTCCCTCTGCTGTATTTATTGGAGAAAAAATTCAAAATAAAAGTGTTATTTGTAGTGGTGGCTTATTAGCTCAAGTTTTACCTAAAAAAGATACTGACCCTCTGCTAGTCTCACTACTTGAAGAAAGATGCAAAGAAATTAATTCTTTCAGCGAAGATCTATTTAAGTCAAAAGATAATCTTCTTGAGTTAATTAGAAATATATTTCCCGATATTGACGATAAATCAATCTCTGAAAAAGCTCGCTCTCAAGAAGTTAATTTTAAATGCAAGTGTTCCAAACAAAGAAGTTTAAATGCTATGAAAATGCTTGATAAGAGCGAGTTGGAGGACATCCTCAAGAAAGATGGCAAAGCAGAGTTGGTTTGTGAATTTTGCAAAAATAAATATCTTATAAATTATGAAGAAATTAAATCAATGATAGAAAATCAATCATAAAAAAATTACGCCTAGCCATAAAATAACCATGGCCGGAATACTTTGAATTTTTTGTATTGATAAAGAGTTGTTTGATACTTCCTGTATGAAAGAATTATTTTCAAGCAATCCACCAAATATTAATCCTATCGAGAGAAAGGTAACACTCCAACCCAGAGAACCTATAAATCTTTTCCCTGATTTAATTTGAGTATAGGTAAGTATTAATGTTGAGATAGAGAGTAAAAGTCTATTATTAGAGTCTGGACTGATAAATAACAAAATTAAAAATAATAGTCCAACAGATATTTTTATTGAAAGATTATCAAATGAGGGGGTAGTTATTTTTGGCAAACTATACTGACTTGAATTGTTAGAGTTATTATTTAAATTTTTTATCTTAGAAAGAAGTGGGAAGTTTTTATTGGTAAATTGATTAATTTGTTTTTCTTTTTTTGAGGCACTCACAGCTTCATAGCTTACATTTCCTGATTGCCTGGCTTTCAAACTACCCATGAGTAATTGATCAAAGGAAGATTCTATTTTCGCTTTTAAAATTAAGTCTTCACCAGCCTCTTTAACTTTAATATCTCTAGCCTTCTGAATATCCTCAAAAGCAGCGCCTTCTTTTACACCTAAAATTTCATAAGGTGATTTTTCGTTATTATTTTTATTACTGTTTGAATCCAAAATTTTTTACCAATACTAACAGATTAACTAATTTTATAATCCATTAAGACTTTATAAAACAATTGGTTCGACTCCACTAACAACGGGCGCAACTTTGTTTAAATTTAATTGATTATTGTCTTCAACAAACTGATTTAGATTCCACTCATTTTTGAAAAGAATAACTGGCCTATTCCAACAATCTTTAACTATTTTACAGTTGAATATTCTGCCTAGTTTTTCAATAGCTGGCCATCCATCAGAAATCCATCTAGCCAATTGATATGGCATTGCTTCAAGATTTGCATCTACACCATATTCACTTTTTAATCTGTGAGTTACTACCTCCAGCTGCAATTGACCAACGGCTGCGAGTATAGGGTCTCTTTTACTCTCATCAAAATCATAAAGAATCTGAACAGCTCCTTCTTCTCGAAGTTCATTAACACCCTTTCTAAAGTTTTTAAATGCTGAGGGATTTGGATTTCTTAGCCAGCTGAATATTTCAGGACTAAATGATGGTATGCCCTCATATTCCAGATGAGCACCCGTATAAAGAGTATCTCCAATAGAAAACATCCCTGGATTATTTAAACCAATAACATCTCCAGGATAGGCATCATCAACTACTTCTCTATCTTGCCCAAATATTTTTTGTGGTCTTGATAATCTAATTGTTTTCCCAGTTCTGGAATGTTTAACTGACATATCCTTTTCAAATTTGCCACTACAAACTCTTATAAAAGCAACCCTATCTCTGTGCTTTGGATCCATATTTGCCTGAAGCTTAAAAACAAACCCACTAAATTTATCGCTTGCAGGTTCAATATCCCCTTTATTACTATTTCTTGAAGTTGGTTTTTGTGCCATTTTTAAAAAACTATCTAAAAATGGCCTTACGCCAAAATTAGTCATGGCAGATCCAAAGAAAACTGGGGTTAAAGAGCCATTAAAAACTTTTTCTTTTTCAAATTTAGATCCTGCCTCATCAAGAACCTCCAATTCTTCAAGTGAGTTTTCAAGTAAATCTCTCTCTACATATTTTGATAGCTCTTTATCTTCAAGACTTAATCTTTTCTCATTCGATTGTTTCCCTCTAACTGCTTTATCAAATAAAATCACCTCTCTCGAAAATCTATCAATAACCCCTCTAAATTCCTCGCCACTCCCAATTGGCCAGTTTATAGGTAGGGTATTTAATCCAAGTTCTGATTCAATTTCATCAAGTAAAGAAAATGGCTCTCTTCCTGGTCTATCCATTTTATTTATGAAAGTAAATATTGGTATTTTTCGCATCTTGCAAACTTCAAACAATTTTCTAGTTTGAGGTTCTAGTCCTTTAGCAGCATCTTCCAACATAACTGCATTATCAGCAGCAGCTAATGTTCTATAAGTATCTTCGGAGAAATCTTGGTGTCCTGGTGTATCTAATAGATTAATTACAGATCTTTCATATTCAAATTGCAATACAGTTGATGTAATAGAAATACCTCTTTGTTTCTCAAGTTCCATCCAGTCTGAGGTGGCTTTTCTCTGATTACCCCTAGCTTTTACTGCTCCTGCCTGTTGAATGGCACCTCCATACAAAAGAAGCTTCTCGGTAAGAGTCGTTTTCCCAGCATCTGGATGTGAAATAATAGCAAAATTTCTTCTTTTATTTACCGCATCCAGTATTTCTTTATTATTTAGAATTTTAGTACCTAAGCTCATTTATATAATATAAGGGCCTTTCACTTAGTTCTTAAACATTACCATAGACTATTAAATAATTTTCACCTTCCTCAAACACATCTAAAGAGGATAGATCATTCTCTGAGATGAAATTTTTTAACTCTTTAAAAGTATAAGAAGCTCTTAAAGAGGCATAATAATCATTAGTTAAAATCTCATTATATTTAGTTGAACATTGTGCTTTGAGTTCTAAAGCAGATTTTTCATCTAATGGCCTTTTTAAATCCTTGTGAAAATTCACAGTAATATTACTAGATAAAATTCTTATTGTGTTGAAGAAATCTTCAAGATTGGTAATGTGATGAATCAAACTGTTGCTTACAAGTAAACTAATTTTTTTTTTAAATAAAAAATTATTTGATTTAATGTCTTTGATGTCAGAACAAATGTAGCGTAAATTTTTTAATTTTTTTTGATTATTAGAAATACTTTTATTATATTCTGCTCTCAAAATCATCTCTTTAGAACCATCTATCCCAACCACTTCAGTATTAGGCCATTTTATTGCTAACTTCTCAGAAATATTTCCCGGACCACATCCTAAATCAACTATTAAGTCTTTTTCACCTAAAAAAATATTTTTTCTCAAAAGATAATAATTTATTTGATTAATTAGATTAACTTCCCCTTCTGAAAAATCAGCTTCGTCATAAGAAATGACCTGCTCTTTTTCTTCCATTAATTCAGGTTCGGGGACTCTTTCCATATGCTTTCTTTAAACAAAAATTTCATATTAAACATAATTCTACACAAACCATTAAATAGTGGTAAGAATGGTTGCAGACGCCACAGGTAGAGTTATTCTTCCAGTACGGGTTATTTACATACGTTTTTTTATCGTGACTGTTGCACCAAATAAAGCTTCTTCAAAGAGCAATTCCAATAATCTTAGAAAAGATGACTTCCCAAATACTGCGCCAGCTGCTTATCCTGTTTTTTTCAGGTCTTATAGTAGGAAAACTACCTCTGGCAAGAGGGAGAACTGGAGTGAAGTAGGTGAAAGAAATTTATCAGGATTAAAAGAATTAGGAAAACTTTCTGATGAAGAATTGATCCTAATGAGGGAGATGCAAAGCAACCAAAAAGCCCAACCTTCAGGGAGATGGTTATGGATTGGTGGAACTCCTTGGATTAATAAAAACCAGAATTTCTCTGGGGCGTACAACTGTACTTCAACAAATTTAATTGATTGGGAAGCCTTTGCTTTGATGATGGACTTAGCAATGATGGGATGTGGGACTGGTGCAATAATTGAGCCTCATTTTATAAACAACTTACCTACGGTAGTAAACAAAATAAATATTAAATCAGTTAGTGAAGTTGGAATCACTCCTAAAGATCAAAGGGAAGAAAAATCATCATTAGAAATTAAAGGGAAAGAGCTTCATATCAAAGTTGGAGATAGCAGAAGGGGATGGGTAGATAGCTATAAATATCTTCTTGAGGCATCAAGTAACGAGAGTCTTGAAAGAGAAATTGATGTTTATATTGATTTGGAAGATATTAGGCCTGCTGGAGAATCATTAAAAGGTTTTGGTGGCATGGCAAATCCAATCAAATTGAAAGATCTTTATTCTAGAGTCGCATCACTTCTTGGAAAGGCAATTGGCAGGAAATTAAGTACAGTAGAGTGTTGTTTATTAATTGATGAAGCTGCAGTAACTATAGTTGCTGGGAATATAAGAAGAAGTGCTGGAATGAGACAATTTGCTTCAGATGATAAGGAAGCAGCATCGGCAAAAGAAAATTTATGGAGTCAAGATGAGAATGGTAATTGGAGAATAGATCCAGAAAAAGATGCCCTCAGGATGGCTAATCATACTAGGGTTTACCATACAAAACCCAGTTACCAAACTGTTTTGGATGCAGTAACTAAACAATTCCATTCAGGTGAGGGAGCTATTCAATTTGCTCCAGAAGCAATCGCAAGGTCTAATGCAGATATTCTCAAAGATGATGAATTGAGAAAGGAATTTATTGAAATCTACTCAGAACAAGGTAAGGATGAAGCGAGAAATTGGATTAATAGTAGTTATGGGCCCTTTTCAGAAGAAGAGTTAGACCACAGGATGAGCCGATATGGACTTAACCCTTGTGGGGAAATCTTGGGAAATGATTTCCACTGTAATTTGGCTGAAGTTCATTTAAATCAGATTGATCCAGGAAATTTTGAAGAGCAAAAAAAAGCTTTTAAAGCAGCAGCTCTTTCTGTAGCATGCTTATTAAATCATGAATTTGAAGTTGAACGTTACAGAAAAAGTAGAGAATATGACCCTATTGTAGGGGTAAGTTTCACTGGATTATTTGATTTCTGTGTTCATGCTTTTGGGACGCCATGGCTGAAGTGGTGGGAAGCAGGTAGACCAAATAGCGAAGAAGGAAAGGCTTTCAAGGAGAAGGAAGCTAAATTCTTAGATTCCTGGAGAAAAATAGTAAAAGAAACTGTCTGGGAATATTGTGACAAACATAATCTAAGAAGACCAAATCGATGTACAACTGTTCAACCAGCTGGCACTAAAAGTCTTCTAACAGGAGCAGCTCCAGGATGGCATCCGCCAAAAGCTCAAAGATTTATTAGAAGAATAACTTTCAGGAAGAATGATCCAATTGCTTTAGCATGCATGGATTATGGTTACTCAGTTGTTCCATCACAATCTGATAAAGATGAAAATGGCTGCTTGCTTGATAATCCATTTGATCCAAGATGCACAGAATGGTTAGTTGAAATACCTACAGAAGTTAGCTGGGCAAATATAGAGGGCGCAGACCAAATAGATATCAATAATTTTTCAGCATTAGCGCAATTTGATTTTTATATGCAGGTACAGAAATTTTACACAGAGCATAACACCTCTGCAACCGTAGAATTTAGAGAAAATGAAATCGAAGATCTAGCGAAAGCTATTCATAATGCAATTGATAATAATGAAGGATATATTTCGGCAGCATTACTAGCTAGATTTAGTGCTAACGCAACTTTCCCTAGATTGCCTTTTGAACCCATAAATAAAGAGGAATATATATCATTACAAAATAAAGTAATAGAGAGGAAAGTTAATAACGATTTCTTTGACGCTCTCAATAAATATGATGTTGGAGAACTATCTGAAGCTGGTCCAGCTGGTTGCGATTCAGATAAGTGCCTGCTTCCTCTAGCTAAACCAAAAGATTAAATTATAAATTATTTGTAAATAAAATATATAAATTAGTTTTTAAAAATTTAATTTATGGCTACCTCTTAAAATAGGGACATAAGTTATTTATGACATTAAGCTTAAATATTGGGAACTTATTTAATGATTCCTCCAGTCATGCCCTAGTTGATGAGCTAAGAAAAAGAACATCAGAAGAGGAAATGTTGGACTTTGAGGAAAAATTTAACTGCAAAAATGAAAAAAATCTACATATTTATATATGTAGATTTCTCAAGAATAGATCAATATCCAGAGGACTTGCATCTAAATGGTTATTAACAATAATTAAAAACAAAGAATCAAAAATTGATAATTTGCAAAAAATTAGATAATTAAGTCAGCGCTGAAAGTTTCCATAGAGCGATTCCAAAAATTGAGAACCCCATAATAAAAGTAAAAGCCAAAGCGTTTACTAATTGGACCTTATCATTCATTCTGTTTGCGAATGGTAGTAATTGAGCAAATAATGGAGTCTCTTCAACTATTGCAGATTTTTTTACCGTAGGTTTTTTGCTTCTAGAAAACATAAAACAAATTTTATAATCTTAAGAATTTTACATTTAAAAGTTCATTAAATAAAAAATACTTCTCAAAAACGAACAAAATGTAACCTGCAAGAAATTACAAAAATATAAACGTAAATACTTTAGAAGAAACCTAAGTTCATAATTAAAGTATTAAGTTTATTTATTAAAGACCTAGACAAATATTTTTTGGGGATGTTAATATATTTTTGTAGCAACCGCTACCAAAACGTTCAACTTGCTTATAGCAAGCCGCAAATCGACTTAAGCCATGGAACGGGGACTTAAGCGACAACGGAGCTTAAAAAATGACTCTAATTTACAGAGGACAAAAGTACGTCCAGAACAAAGAAGCCGCTAAGAAGCAGCATAACCAACTAACTTATAGAGGCAAAGCTTATACAAGCTAGTGAATTTGCTACTTAAATAAAAAAAGCCACTTTTAGTGGCTTTTTTTATTGTCCAATCTTAGACAAAAAATCACTTAATATTTCTCACAAGCATTAAACTAGTATGATTTAATTGCATTTATAGATTTGATGACGATGGCAGACCAGAAACCTTTGTTTAAAGCTCCGTATGACATAAAAGATGTTAGTGCTCTTTTCGCTATAGTTGCCTTCGTTTTAATTATTGCTGCCATAATTGGTAACAACTTATTTGGTTTATTTCAACAAAATGTAAATTTCGGATAAATGTCTTATAAAAATTTTTCTCAAGACGGGGATTTCATATTGATTGATATTGGGACACATTCTTGTGGAGAAATAAAAAGCTTCACAAACTCAAAATTCTTTTTTTTTAAGCTAATAAAAAGAATCATTAAGAATATTTATAAGAAAAAATCTCCAAATATAAGTAGCTTTAAAAGTTTAATAATAAATCATTTCAAACTAAAAAATATTTCAAAAAAAATAACTCTCATTCTAATTGAACCCAACTTTTTACATTTCGAAGAAAAGCCCTATAAATTTTCATCTATGTTATTGCCAGCAGCCATAAAGAGCACAATTGATAATAATTCAAGAACCATAAAACTTTTCTTCGCTAATAACGATCCGAAATCAGCAGGGAACTCAATATTTAGTTCAAAAGGTAATGTTAATACAAATAACTTCAGGAATGTCTTGTCCTTAAACTCTCATGAGTTAATGGAAATCCTAAAAAATACTTATCTTCATGAAAACTCAAAAGTTATACTTAGGTTAAATTGTGAGGGTATGGAAGACGAAATTATTTACCATTTTAGAAAATATTTAGCAAATAGATTAAAAGGAGTAATGGGATCGTTAAAAGATGTTAAATCCATAAAAGGTAATAAAAAGTATTCTCAACTCATGAAATTCATAGATGATGAAAAAATTATCTTTGTTCCTTTCTCTGATGATATTGACACTTGGAACAAAGCTCATTCATTTCTTTACTCCTTAAGTTAAAATTTTAAATTTTTGCCTGTAGAGGTGGTAAGTGATTTAAGTCTCTAGTCTTGAAGCTAGATTTACTTGTAGTTATAGCAATAGCTTTAATATCTAACTTGACATTAGTTCCCGAACTGTTTACGAAAAAATCAACCACCTTTTGTTATAATTAAAAAGCTGAAAATTTAATAATTTTCACCTGGAGGGGTGGTCGAGTGGTTTAAGGCTCTAGTCTTGAAAAGTTTCTAAGGTTGTAGTTATATCAATTAGTTTAATACGTTACTTGACTACTGTTTCCGACTTGTTTCCGAAACAGTCTTTTTTTTGGGTCGCTAGTCTTGAAGACTAGAGATTTCTTCACGATATGAGTAGGGAAATTGGTTGACTTTCCAAGAAATTTCAACAACAATATAGACAGATAGGACTTGAATGTTCCAAGCTCAATAGTCGAACGAGCCTACTACTGAAGGGGTTTTAATTTTAAATCATGCAACGGGTCAGACGTTATCTAACTAGCTACTTTTTTCTTTATGACTAGATCAAAAGACAGGCATAGTTATGACAGGAAAGTGACCCGAAAGCTAACTCTCAGTAATGGGGTAAAGTTTTCCAATGCTGAAGAATTTGTAACTCCTCCAAGAGATTGGGAAGGATTTATGGATAGAAAAGGCAAGGATATTCTTTGGGAAACTTCTGTTATGAACATTCCAGAATTAGAGACAGTTATAAAGGCGAAAGGGTTAGAAGCATAACTTTTTAGAAAACAAAATGAATCCCTCTAGTACAGAGGTGCGAGTTGATCGGTTAATTGCTGAAGTAGAAAATCTTACTTCGCAAATTAAACAGCTTATTGAACTTACTCCGACCAGAAATAAAATCTGGCTTCGTCCTAGTGAAATAGGACAACTTCTTGGCGTAACATATCGGCAAATTGCCAGGTACAGAGAACAAGGAGTTTTTAACGTAGGTAGTTATAGATTTAACGGCAATAGATATGAATATCACAATGTTAGAGCAGTAGCAGATTTTGAATCTAGGAGAGGGGGTTATGAAAATAATTGATTTTATAGAACCTAAAAAAGTTAAAGATATTATCGAAGAAATTGATAGTACTTTATCTGATGTTGGACTAGCAAAACTTATAGAAAAATTAATTTATAGGTACGACAAAGTTGCTAGTAAAAAAATGACAGAAATAGAAAATAATTTCGCTTATCAGTTAGAACAAAATCAAAAACTAATAGACCAGGCTAAGTGGTTAAAGGAGGAAGTTAGACGACTAGAGGAGGAAAGATTAAATGCAAAGTAAGCAAATTAAAGTTATCTATACAGTCGATAATTTTGTATTTGAAACTGTAGAGGAAGCTAAACAGTATATTGCTAATTCTTCTTTTGAAAGTGCAGAGAAAGAACCCAACCCAAGTTACAAGGGGAGGGATATTTAAGTGTTACTTCCGAAAGACCTAGCTTTACTAAAAACATTAGAAAAAGATTTTGTTCTTTTACCAGTAGGTGCAGACCACCCAACTTCAATAATTAAGAAGAAAAAAGCACCTGTTAATCCTAGAGGTGGTTTATTGAGTGGTTGGAATAAGCCAGAACTTAAAGGCTTTACTGTAGATCAACTTTGGAACTATAGGTCTGCAATATCTGTTGGCGTTAGGTGCGACAACTTATTTGTAGAAGATATAGACGGAGGTTCAGCAAGTAAAGGTTTAAATAGACTACTAGGTTGGGGAGAACCTACCTGGACTATTAGGAGAACTGGTTGCGAAGGATATTTTAAAAGAATATTCTGTCCAACCAAAGAACAATTAAGTGCTATTCCTCCAAATAAAAAAGGGAAAAAGGAAATAAGTTTTCCTATTTATACCTTAGAAGAACCTGACCGCAGAGAAGCTATCGAGTTCTTTGGTAATACACTTGGACGACAAGTTATTGTGTCTGGTTCGCACTATTCGAGTGGCGGTAGGTATTACTGGAACGATAACGAGAGTCCTAAATATATAAGACCTCCAAGCGTTAGAGAGTGGAATAAAGTTCTTAAATTGTGGAAGCAATTCTTAGACGAAAAAACTCCTACACCTGGACTTGTTACTAAGAACAAAACTGGTTGGACTAGGTTAGCTGAGTGTCCGATTTGTGGACGAGTCGAAAGACCTGTCTGCACAATTACGGACGATTTGAACACAATAAGTTGTTTTCACGGAATTACTTATAGACCACCGCTTGATCTAAAGAAAGGCGAAGTTTTATTTAATACTTGGGCGTATTCACGGACTGAAGATAAATCTTTTGGGACATTTTCATATTTCGCAAGACATAAACCTAGCTCACTCGAATTGCTTAATCGGAGGTTAAAGATTAGTGGTTAATTTAGTTAAGGGACTACCCGAAGGGTGGAATGAAGTTAATGGAATCGTTAGATCGCAAGAACTAGACGCTGGGAGGTTAAGTCTTCTATTGAAAGACGAACTGAAGGACAGACTAAGGTTTAATTTATTAACTCTTAAACCAGAACTAGACGGAATCGAACTACCCGATACAGATATAACTTACCTATATGTAAAGATGGGCGAGTGCGGTTGGAAAGTTCCAAAAACTTCGGCAATAGACGCAATAATTTATGCTTCTCAAAAAAATTGTTATGACCCAGTTCAAGAATATTTATTAGACCTGGAACAACAAAAGAAGGACTTAAAACTATACGAAGCCGATATTGATAATATCGCAACTGACTATTTAAAAATTAATGACGAATTAAGCAATAAAATGGTCAAAAATTGGTTAGTTGGTCAGGTAAGAAGGGCTTTCCATAGAGGAATAAAGCACGACACTATGCTAGTTCTACACGGCGAACAAGAACTACGGAAAAGTTCTTTTTTTAGTGCGTTAATGCCTAAAGCCGAGTGGTTTTCAGATACCCCTACTACTGACGCCAAAGATAGATTAATGATTATCCAAAGTTCTTGGTGCTATGAAATTGCGGAACTGGAAAATCTAACCTCCAAGAATGAAGCTGGAAAAGTTAAAGCGTTACTATCAAGTTCTTACGATACTTTTAGACCTCCTTATGGTCATGCGTTAATTAAAAGTCCTAGACCTTCTTTATTAGTTGGAACTGCTAATAGTACAGAACTATTAAATGACGAAACAGGACATAGAAGATTTAATTTTGTTCGAGTAACTGAACCAATAAATATTGAGCAAGTTACCAACGATAGGGACTCTATTTGGCTTAGTGCTGTTATTGCTTATAGAGAAGGTTATATTCCTATTCTTGATAAAGCGGAAAGTCAGCTTAGCGAAAGTCGGAGTTCAGAATATGAAAAAGAAAATGTCTTCTTTGATTTAGTCCAGGAGTATTTAGAAACTGCACCAGACTATTTCACAACAAGACAATTATTCTTAGGAACTAAATTAATAACCCCATACGAAAGTCCAAAACAATTAGACGCTGTTCAAGTTGGTAAAGCACTAACCGCTTTGGGTTATGAAAAAAGACAAATGAGAGTTAATAAAGTTCGTGGTAGGTATTGGCATAAAAAAGGGACACAAGGAAAAGTCCCAAGTGTCCCAAGTTCCGAAGATGATGACGTGACAGCCGACTCCACAGCGATAGACAGCGATAGCGGAAACTGTCCCAATGTCACAACCCAAAATAAGGAAGTTAATCAAAGGGAGAATCAACCGCACAAGGCTATTCGCTGGGATAGTTGCGAAGACGTAGTGACAGCAAAGAAAACCTTCACAAACGTAGTCGTGGGCTACAATTCAACGTCCCAACCCGAAAGGACATTAGAGTCGGTACAGCAAGAAATAGAAGAAGAAGAAAAAGAGTGGAAATAAGCGTATTTTTTCGTATTTAGACGGCTTAAAATATACATAGGAAAAAAAAATTCACTAGATATATGAACTTTGAGAAAGAATTAACTTCCCTAAGACGTAGGTTGGATAATGTCACTAAAATAGTTGACCCGCCAAAATTAAAAATGATTATTGTTGACGAGAACCTAGACCAGGAATTACCCGAAGTTGAATCTTTAACTCAATGGGATTTAGTTCTAAAAATAGAAAAACCGCCCATTCAAGAAAAAGTCGCCCATTCATAGCACCTTAAGCAAAGGCTTGGGCTACATTCTTTCGTTCCTCCTCCGAAACCTCCAAATACCTGGACAGAACAGCCAAAGATTTATGACCACTTAGGGTCTGAATCGCCTTTAATGGCAACCCTTTTGAACTTGCGGAAGTTAAAGCACTTCTGCGGTAAGAGTGGCTTGAAACGCCTTTAAAACCAATCCTTTCAATAGTGATCTGAAGTTGTTTTCCGTGAGCCTGGCGAGTTATTGGTTTATCGCCAAAACGTCCAACAAATACCCAATCACTTGGACTAACTGGTTGACCCTTTATAAGTTCGATTTCTTGTTTCCATTCCATTAGTAGGTCATACAGACTTGAGAAAATTGGAATAGTCCTGGACTCCAAAGTTTTCGTTACTCCTTTCGGAAAAGTAATTCCACCTGGAAAAATGTTTTCCCATTTGAGTTGCCTGGCTTCTGAAATTCTGCAACCTGTTCGGCGACAAACATTAGCCAAGACTGTATGAACTCCTTTCGGAAGTTCGTGTATTAATAGGTCAAGTTCAGCAGTTGTTAAAACTTTTGACTGACCATTACGATTAGTCTTCATAAGTTAAGTTTTCTAGTTGCCGAGAAGCTAGTTATAGACGTGTAAATGACGTCAAGTTTCTCTTACCTACATTTTAGAAACTCAGTTGACTAAATAATATCAATAGTTATTGATTCTATATTCAGTATTTGTTATGGATAGTCGTATTACAAATAACAGATTAAAATATTATTATTTTCTCAAATTACCTATGTTACATATAAAGAATACTCATTTGACTTTGTAGTCATACTAGGGGGAGTAGTTGCAAAAGTTTGATTTCTATTTCCACCTACGGGGGACTTACTTAAACAAAATAATAACACTAATTAACAAATAGTGCAATAGATTAGGGGTCAAAAATAATACAAACCAAACAACCAAGAAAAAATATAGAAATCGGCTGATCGGTAGATAAAAACTATTTTAGAATTTTATTAGGGAGTCATGTCGTTAAATGACAAATCAAAGACATATCTGGACTGATTGGCAATTCCAACAAAGGTGCGTGAAGTGTGGTCTGAAGCTATTCCCCTACAGTATGCAAGACGCAGAAAGGTGGGCAGAATACGCTTACCACGAGTGCCAAAGAAGAGATATTACGCCAAAACAGTTGATGTATGAGAGGAGTCCAAATATCGACAATACTCACGCAACAAGACCACCAAAAGTTATCTATTACTAAGATGAAGCACCCTCTACTTGACCGCTGGGTCAGAGTTCTATCTTCAATTACTCCTCCTGGTAAGCCAATTCCGAATATTAATACTGTTACTAGAGCAAATATGTCCGTAACACTCCAAGAGAAGTTAAGGGAGTTAGACCCAGAACTATTTCAGTCTATCCTTGCAACTCCAATAGAAGAAATAGATGACTCAAGAATACAAGCACACTTGTATGACCAAAAGTTTTGGACGGAGGACGAAGACCAATTAAGACATTACGGCTACGAAAAATTTGCGAATACGATACGGGACGAAAAAAAGAAATTTGAGCAAGACAAGATTAATAAACAGATCGAAGAAAGTAGGCAGAGACAAGCAATACAGCAGAAAGAGAGAGAAAGGAGAGCAAATATGTCATTAATAGAAAGACTCCACGAAGAATCTTTAACTCAGACCCCAGCAGACATAATTAACAACCAACTTAAGTATCACGGAAGGGTAGGAACTAACTAAAAAACTATGACTATTAGCAAGGTAGGAAGACCAAGTATTAGTGAAAGTGAAGTTCCTTCACACATATTTGAAGGTTTACTTCATAAGAGTAGGGGTGCAACTTGGGCTGATAGTGCAACTGCTGTTGGTATTAAATATCAAACACTAAGAATGTGGGTCAACGAAAACGAAGAAGCCAGAAAGTTCTACAAAGAAGCAGTCCAGGAACGACAAGAAAAGATACAAGACAGATTGGATAATGCTTACTCAATACTTATTGATGAAGCACCAACTATTGCAAAAGAACTATTAAAAACTATCAAGTCAGACAAGATTAAAAGTTATACAAAATCAGAACTTTTCAGTAACTACTTCAGAATTATAGAGAGGGGTTGGACTGACAAGAAAATGGCTCAGCAACTACACGAGACAAGAGAAAAGATATTCCAGCTAGAAAATGGAAGACCTTTGGAATTAACCGAAAGTCCCTTCGATAACTAAAAATACTCCCTTCAGAATCGGCTACAAGGGGGTTGTAAAAATATCCAAGTGTCTTTGTATCTACCAAACTACTGGAGTTTTACGCCAACCTTGAGAAAGTAATTTTTTATATTCTTCTCTAGCTTTTTCTATTTTAAGTTCTTCCCTTGTTGTTAAAACTGGTGGTTCTTTACCCAATACGCCGACAATTTTTCCTGAGTCAATAAACATATATTCAAAGAATTTATCTTTGTTTTGTTTATTCTTTGAGAATCTTTTTACTCTTGATCTATCAGAATTAATTAACCAATACTCCATTATCTAATAAAGTAAATAATTCCTCCAACAAAAGTGCTTCCGACAAGAAGTAAGACCATAAAAAGTGCAATTAATTTAGGTAGGCTTCCGAACTGCATCTATTGTTGCTGTTGTTGTTGCTGGGTTACTGTCTGTTGAAATTCTAGTTTTCTTGCTTGTCTATGTAGTCCCGACCAAGTTGCGGTTTTCCGTTGAGCTAAAAGAATAATCTTTTGTTTGTTCTTAGGGGTCAACTTGTACTTTTTTAGAAGTTTTCCAAGTGCTAGTGAATTAATAGAATTACAAGTATTCATTTATTTAGTTTCTTACTTGCTTTTATAGCGTCAATTTGTTCATAAGTAGAGTTATAAATTTCGTAGTGAGTATTGATCGAGTGACCTAAAGATTTACTTGCAACCCTCGCATCTAACCCAGCGTGTATTGATCTAACTCCCCAATTATGTCGAATATCCGTAAGTTGTAAGAATCCAATACCCAACTCTTTGGCTCTAGGGGTTAGATACCTTAACCATTGGTTGCCAAGATATTTAGTCCTGGTTGGGTCATAAGAATTTAAGTCAAAACTATATTCTCGTTGAATATTATCTAGTTCCCATTTTCTTGCTAACTCAGCAGTAAGGGCGATTGGATATTTTATATACATAGATTTCTTTCCTTTTGGAATACAGACACTTGTTGCAGTTCCGCTATCTAAGTCGGGTATGAGTGAGAAAGTTTCTCCGCTACGAGTGCCGTAACAGAAAGCACAAGCTGTAAGCCAACCCCATTTGTCGTTATCTCTTACCATTTCGACCAACTCTATTAACTTTGCTGGGTCAATATTTACTCTTTGCTTAGCTTTGTATTTACCAACAAACTCGTCAATAAGTTCTACATTATTTAGTCCGTTAGCTTCAGCAAGTCTTTTGTAGTATTGGCAGAGTTTTCTTCTTTTATCAGACTCAGGTTCACTTTGTTTTATCTCATCAATTAAGACTCCCATATTTAGAGTTGCACTTTGTGGAAGTTTATTTAAGTGACCTAGTATTCCTTTCCAGGTCTGTTGCTTTGGTAATTTATTTCTATCTTTGTCTTTCCAGTAATCAAGTTCAAATATTTTTATAGCTTCATTAACAGTTATTCCTTTAGATACTCCTTTTAACTCAACCTTTGGTGCGTCCCACATTAGTTGGTCTGGTATAAATCCGTTTTTATTTACATATTCAACTAAGGTCAATATTCTTGCTTCTGCTGAGACAAGGTTGTTTTTATCTGCACTCAATCTAGTTGGAATCTTACGTTCCTTTTTTATTCCGTCCGAATCCGCAAAAGTTCCACGAATAAATAAATGATTTCGTCCTACAACTAACTTTGCTTTTATGTTTCTTGTCTTAAGTCTGTTGTTTAAGTCCAATATTGCTGAAAGTGTTTCCGAATCTGTTTCCGAATTTCTTGCAATAGACCCTCCTCCTGGTACACTACCGCCAGAACCTTTTTTGTTACCAATTCCAAAAATTCTTGCCATTTGGTTAGGTTAGTCTGTTTCCGAATTGTTTCCGAATCTATGTCCTAAAATGTCGCAAAATGTCAAGTATATGTCAAGTGTTAGGAAATACTTTATAAGCATTAGTAAACAGGCTAAAACTCGTATTGTAGGCTGTCACTTCCCTTTGCTATACTACTTAGGTGGTTAAAACTGAATAACCCATTTGGAGGGGTGGTCGAGTGGTTTAAGGCTCTAGTCTTGAAAACTAGCGTGTCTGCAAGGGCACCGTGGGTTCGAATCCCACCCCCTCCGTTCAAAATAAAATGCAAACGAAATTCAACCGAATAATATAAACGCCTTTTAGGTAAGTCTTTGTTAAAATCTATCTTATTTAGACAATGAGTAAAGGATTCGCCACAGATAACCTAATACCCAAAAAATCGAAAAAAAAAATTATCTCAAATGAACCTCAAGGAAGATTAATATCTTGGTCACCTTGGCCACCAGCTAATTTTCAGACAAGATATCCTG
>CACGVZ010000011.1 GCA_902576415.1 uncultured Prochlorococcus sp.
ATATGTGATATTGACGGCAACAAAGGTAAATTATTGTACAGAGGCTATTCCATTGAGGAACTATCCAAAAAAAGCAGTTTTTTAGAAACTGCTTACCTATTGATTTGGGGTGAATTACCCACAGCTATTCAACTAAGAGATTTCGAACAAGAAGTTCAGATGCATCGAAGGTTAAGTTTTAGAGTCAGAGATATGATGAAATGTTTCCCTGCAACCGGTCATCCTATGGATGCTCTTCAATCTAGTGCGGCTTCTTTGGGGCTCTTCTATTCTCGTAGAGCAATAGATGATCCTAATTACATCTACAACGCAGTCATAAGACTAATAGCAAAAATACCCACAATGATTGCAGCGTTTCAACTTATTAGAAAAGGACAAGACCCAATTCAACCTAGAGATGATCTAACTTACTCATCAAATTTTCTTTACATGTTGACTGAAAAAGAACAAGATCCTATAGCCGCAAAAGTTTTTGATAGGTGCTTAATTCTACATGCCGAACATAGTTTAAACGCAAGTACATTTAGCGCTAGAGTGACTGCAAGCACTCTTACAGACCCATATGCTGTTATCGCCTCCGCAGTAGGAACCCTCGCTGGCCCGCTTCATGGAGGGGCAAATGAGGATGTCATTGCAATGTTAGAAGAGATTAAAAACCCAGAAAATGCTGGAGCTTTTTTAGATAACGCGATAAAAAATAAAAGCAAGATAATGGGCTTCGGTCATAGAGAATATAAAGTCAAAGATCCAAGAGCAATTATTCTGCAAAAGCTTGCAGAAGAGCTTTTTATAAGATTTGGAGCAGATGAAATGTATGAAGTTGCTAAATCACTAGAGGCAGAGGCAATACCAAGACTTGGCCCAAAGGGTATATTTCCTAACGTTGACTTTTATTCTGGTCTTGTTTATAGAAAACTTGGTATTCCTCGCGATTTATTTACTCCAATTTTTGCCATATCTAGAGTTGCTGGTTGGTTAGCACATTGGAGAGAGCAACTTGGAGCAAATAGAATTTTTAGACCATCGCAAATCTATACCGGTTCAGCACCAAGAGACTGGATTAGTCTAGAGAATAGAGAATAATATTTGCAGCTTTTCATAAAAAACACACATATTGTTTGTGAAGAGTTAATGTATTAAGTAAATAACAAAAAAATTTTGGAATACGGATTAGACCTCGAATATAGTTTTAATGAATTCTTGAAAGGTTTTGGTCTTTCTAGTGAAATCGCTCATATACTTTGGCTCCCTTTACCTATGCTTTTGGTTTTAGTGGCAGCAGTTGTTGGGGTTTTGGTAACAGTTTGGCTTGAAAGAAAAATATCTGCTGCTGCTCAACAAAGAATAGGTCCCGAGTATGCAGGAGCGCTTGGCGTCCTCCAACCAATTGCAGATGGTCTTAAATTACTTGTCAAAGAGGATATTATTCCTGCTAAAGCGGATGGAATTCTCTTCACTGCAGGACCCATATTAGTTCTTGTCCCAGTGATTCTCTCATGGCTAATTGTTCCTTTTGGACAAAACCTTTTAATAAGTAATGTTGGTATTGGAATTTTTCTATGGATCGCTTTAAGCAGCATCCAGCCAATTGGACTTCTTATGAGCGGATATGCATCAAATAATAAATATTCATTATTAGGAGGATTAAGAGCAGCAGCTCAATCAATAAGTTATGAAATACCTCTAGCTTTATCTGTATTAGCTATCGTACTAATGACAAACTCTCTAAGTACTATTGACATTGTCAACCAACAAAGTAGTGCTGGAATCTTAAGTTGGAATATTTGGAGACAACCAGTTGGTTTTATAGTCTTTTGGATTTGTGCACTTGCAGAATGTGAAAGACTTCCATTTGATTTACCAGAAGCTGAAGAAGAATTAGTTGCTGGATACCAAACTGAATATGCAGGAATGAAATTTGCATTATTCTACCTTGGTAGTTACATTAATTTAATACTTTCAGCTTTATTAGTATCGATACTTTATTTGGGAGGATGGGGTTTTCCGATTCCAGTTGAGTTAATAGCTAAGTTTCTAAATTTACCGATTAATGCACCTTTCATACAGATTTTTACTGCGTCAATAGGAATTGTAATGACTATATTAAAAGCATATCTTTTAGTTTTCATTGCAATATTATTACGTTGGACAACTCCTAGGGTAAGAATAGATCAACTCTTAGATCTAGGATGGAAGTTTCTTCTTCCCATTTCTCTTGCTAATCTTTTGATAACTGCAGGATTAAAACTTGCTTTTCCGCAATTTTTTGGTGGTTAAATTTAAGTAAAAATACTTAAATTATAAATTAATCCACTAAAATAAAATAACTAAGTAAATTCTTCAAAATGAAAAATTTCCTTCAACAAATAAATAGCTATATCAAAGAAGCATTTAATGCTGGCAAATATTTATATAATGGCTTATCAGTAACATTTGATCATCTTCGAAGAAGACCTGTAACCGTCCAATATCCATATGAAAAATTAATACCATCTGAAAGATATAGAGGAAGGATACATTATGAATTCGATAAATGTATTGCCTGTGAAGTTTGCGTGAGAGTATGTCCAATCAATCTACCTGTAGTTGATTGGGTAATGAATAAAGAAACCAAAAAAAAGGAACTTAGAAATTATTCTATAGATTTTGGTGTTTGTATATTTTGCGGAAATTGTGTTGAATATTGTCCAACTAATTGTCTATCAATGACCGAAGAATATGAATTAGCTTCTTTTGACAGACATAATCTAAACTTCGATAATGTTGCACTTGGTAGACTACCCACAAACGTCACAACAGATCCTTCAGTTAAACCTTTGAGAGAACTTACCTATCTTCCTAAAGGTGTTATGGATCCTCACGAAATCCCAGGTTCAGATACAAGAGTTGGTAAACTACCTGAAGAAGTCTATGATTGGATGAGACCTGAATCTAATGTGAATAAAGATAAAGTTCCTAATCCAAACAATTAATATCAATTAATTTATGTCTATTGCAATAACAACTCAATTTATTTGTTTTACAGTCCTATCCTTAGTTATCCTTGTTGGAGCTCTTGGCGTTGTATTGCTCGAAAGTATTGTTTATTCAGCCTTTCTTCTAGGAGGAGTTTTCATGAGTGTGGCAGGATTATATCTTCTTTTAAATGCAAGTTTTGTTGCTGCAGCACAAGTTTTAGTTTATGTAGGCGCAGTTAATGTATTAATAATCTTTGCAATAATGTTAGTCAATAAAAAAGAAGATCTAAAGCCGATCAATAACATTAATTCTAGAAGAATCATATCAACATCAATATGTTTAACCCTTCTAAGCCTCTTAATAAGAGTTGATTTGACCAATGTATGGAGCCTATCAAATCCTCTAAACTCTGTAGGGGAAGAATCAACAATTAGGATTGGCGAACATCTATTTAGTGATTATTTACTCCCATTTGAAGTGGCTTCAGTTTTACTTTTAATGGCAATGATCGGGGCTATTGTTTTAGCTAGAAGAGATGTAATGAGCAAAGATATTTCGACAGGACTACCTGTTGACCAAGAATTAATTGAAAAATCATCAGAACCATTGCTTACAAATAAAAGCTAACTTTTCAACTTTCTTATGATGAATTTAGAATCAATTCCTATTCAAGCTTTTTTGATAGTTTCTTCATCACTATTTTGCATTGGTATATGGGGATTATTAAATAGCAGAAATGCAGTCAGAGTTTTAATGAGCATTGAATTAATGCTAAATGCAGTGAATATAAACTTGATGGCTTTTTCTTCTTATGTAGATAATAATTTAATTCAAGGACAAGTTTTTACAATTTTTGTGATTACTGTTGCTGCCGCAGAAGCAGCCGTTGGATTAGCAATATTGTTATCTCTTTACAGGAATAGGGTGACTGTAGATATGGAAAGTTTTAATTTATTAAAATGGTAAAAGCATTAAATGAAACTTTCATTAGTTCTCATTGTATATCGTTCAGATAGTTCTATAGCTCTTGAAGCTTCTAAATTCTGTGAAGAAGTCCTCAAAATCAAAAATATTAAATCAATAAGAATTGAAAGCAATTTTCATAAAGATCAAATTAAAAAATATCTTTGTAATTCAGAATTTCAACCAAATATTGGAATCGTTATTGGTGGTGATGGAACCTTCTTAAAATGTGCAAATGCACTAACGGGTTATGATATCCCTTTATTGAGTATTAATATTGGTGGAAATTTAGGTTTTCTTACTCAAGAAAAAGATTTTTTATTTGATAAATCTTTTATTGAAATTATTGAAAACGAAGAATATACAATTGAATTTCGTAATAGATTAAATTGTAATGTTTGTATCAACGAGATAAATTCTGAGAAAAAAATTATAAAGAGCTACGATGCTTTAAATGATTTTTATTTTAAATCTGTTGAAGAGGACATTTCTCCTACCAACCAAATACAAATTGAAATAGATAACGAGAAGGTTAATGAATATAAAGGGGATGGATTAATCATATCTACATCTACTGGTTCAACAGCCTACTCAATGGCTGCAGGTGGTCCGATAGTGCACCCTAGTATTGATGCAATGATAATTAACCCAATATGCCCGATGAGTTTGGCTAGCAGACCAATAGTTATACCCAATACGAGTAAAGTAATTATTAAAGCTGTAAAAAAAAATAAAGGGGAAATTAAATTATGGAGAGACGGTTCAAAATGTATGACCATTAAGGAAGCGTATTATTGCGAAATCAAGAAAGGGCAATTTCCCTGCAAAATAATAAAGTTTAAAAAAAGTACTAGCTATTACAATACCCTAATAAAAAAACTAGATTGGAAAGGTGATTTATCTCAAAAACATTCAAAAAATTAAATGTCCTTTGAAATAGAAAGAAGATTTCTTTTAAAAAATGATAATTGGAAAGAATTCATAACTAAAAAAATTTATATTGAACAAGGATATCTATCAAAAAGTTTAGATGATTGGATTAGCAGAATAAGGTTTACAGGCACAGACTGTAAACTCGCACTCAAAAAACATATCAAAGGCTTCACCAACTTTGAATTTGAATACGCCATTCCGCGAAGCGATGGTGAAACAATAATGTCTAACCTTTCAAATACAATCAAAAAAGAAAGATTCTTTTTGGAAGTTGAAAAAAAATCTTGGATTATAGATTGCTTTAAAGAAAATAATTATCCACTTGAGATTGCAGAAATTGAACTTTCCAATGAAAAGGAAGATTTATTTCTTCCATCTTTTATTTCAAAGGAAATTACTGGGCTAACACATTACTCCAATTTCAGTCTTGCAAAAAATCCTTTTTCAGAATGGAAAGAAGACTATCTGACAACATTCAAAAGTAACTAGCCAAAGGAACCATTCATCCTTTATATTTTCTTTATATTTAAGTAAATTAATCATTTTCTTCAGATGTATGGTCTTTACGACAAAGAAGGAATATTGAGATTTGTTGATTCAGATAAAGAGGCTTGCTTAGCATATGCTGAACTCTTCGATTTAGGTGCCACTAACTATTGTTTAATGGATTTAGCTAAAGATACAAAAAAAATAAAGACAACTAATCTTGATCTGAGTCTGGGAGGGAACAACAATTAAATCCGTCTCTACAAATCTTCCCATTATCCATTGCCCAATTCAAAAGTGCTACTCTATTTTTTGAACCTGTTTTTGTAAACATATTACTAACATGATTATCAACAGTTCTTTTACTAATGGTCAGTTTTACTGCAATTTCTTGATTTGTAAGCCCATCAGCTACTAGATCAATGATTTCCATCTCTCTTGTTGAGAGACCCATCATATCAATGTTGTTTACTTCTTCTTCAACCATTTGCATTTAAACAGTTCCTTTTTTATATTAATTAAGTTTAGCAATCTAATCACACTTGTTACCAAGTAGGAAACAAAAGCAATTGAAATCAAAACTTCAGCAAACTTTAGAAAGAAAATCCAAAGCAATTACAGCAGAATTAATGCCGCCTAGAGGAGGAAGCCCCTTAAGATCTCTTAAGATAGCACAACTTTTGAAAGATAAGGTACACGCTGTTAACATTACTGACGGTAGCAGAGCTGTAATGAGAATGTGCAGCTTGGCAATGTCCAAACTATTACTGGAAAATGGCATAGAACCAGTAATGCAAATATCTTGCAGGGATCGTAATAAAATTGCGTTACAATCAGATATTCTTGGAGCAAATGCTTTAGGAATTAAAAACATTTTATGCATTACTGGTGATTCAGTAAAAGCTGGGGATCAACAAGATACAAAAGCAGTTCACGAGTTTGAATCAGTTAGATTGCTTCGACAAATTCAATCCTTCAATAATGGTATTGATCCAACTTTTGGAGAACTTCCTGATAAAAAAACATTCATATTTTCTGGAGCTGCAGCTGATCCAAGTTGCAGAAATCTAAGAAGTTTAAAAAATAGAATAAAGAAAAAAAAAGAGGCTGGCGTTCAATTCTTACAAACTCAAATGGTTATGAAAAAAGAAAATTTGATAGAGTTTTGCGAAGAGGTTAGCAACCCTCTCGAGATACCCGTTATTGCAGGCGTATTTTTATTGAAGTCCTATAAAAATGCACTCTTTATAAACAAATATGTCCCAGGAGCAAACATCCCGGAGGAAATTTTAAATCGTCTTCAAAATGCCAAGGAACCCTTGAAAGAAGGTATAGAAATTGCAGCTGAGCAAGCTCATGAATTTATTAATATTGCAAATGGTATTCATCTCATGGCAGTTAAGTCTGAACATTTAATCCCTGAGATTCTTGAAAAAGCTAATATTAATCTGGAATATTAATCTGGAATATTAATCAAATCCGTACCTAATAATTCTGCCATTGCCTTCTGCTGTGGAGATGGCTCAGTCATATCAGATCTTCTAGAATCTGTTATCAACCAATCCAACGATGCATCTTGCAAATCGAAGTGATCTCCATTTTTGTCCACACAGTAACGGCCAAAAACTAATTTATCTACCAGTCGAACGCCTTTACCAATTTTGGAATAATCAAAAATAATTGAATTATCAATTGTTGCACCCTCGCAAATACAACAACTTGGCCCAATCATTGCGGGACCAATAATCTTTGCACCATCTTCAATTCGGGTCATCCCGCCTATATATACTGGGCCAATCACGTCTATTGTTTCCCAATTCGCAGCAACATTTAATCCAGTGAAAACTCCAGGTCTTACTTCTTTACCAGGGATCTCTACTTGTCTTACTTTACCTTGCAATACATTTCGAATAGCACTCCAATAATCAGGAACTTTTCCAATATCTACCCATTCAAAATCCATTGGTAATGCAAAAAATGGTAAATCCATTTCAACAAGTTTAGGAAAGAGGTCAGCACCAATATCAAATTTTTCACCTGATGGAATGTAATTAAAAATTTCAGGTTCAAAAAGATAAATACCAGTATTAATAGAGTCGCCTAAAGCTTGTTCTACAGATGGTTTTTCTTGAAACGCTTTGATTCGACCATTATCATCTGAAACTACGACTCCGTAACTTGATACTTGATCTATTGTTACTTTTTTAGTTATTAAACTTGCAATCGCTCCCTTTTCTTTATGCTTTTTTACTGCTTCAGTTAAATCTAGGTCAACTAAAGCATCGCCACACAGAACAACAAAAGTTTCATCAAAAAAATTTTGAAAATCTTGAATTTTTTTTAATCCTCCTGCTGAACCCAAAGCATCTCCTATTAATTCCCCATCTTCAATCCTACCCTCAAAACTATACGCTATCTCCACTCCAAATCTTTGTCCGTCTCTGAAGTAATTTTCAATTTCTTCAGCAAGGTGAGAAACATTAACCATTATTTCTTTAAAGCCATGTTCTTTTAAGAGTTCCAAAAGAAACTCCATTACAGGTTTTTGTAAAATCGGTATCATTGGTTTTGGAATAATATGAGTTATGGGCTGAACACGTGTACCTTTTCCTGCGGCGAGTATCATTGCCTTCATAAATTCAAAACCTCTTTTTAAAGATTATACGTTATTACTATTAAGCTTCTAAACTGCAGTGCCAGAGATATTTATTATGTCAAGATTTTCAATTGGCAATTGCGCTAATCCTCCTTCAGGAATTATTCTTTTTATTTGAATTGGGCCATATAAAGAATTAATTTGTTTAATTTTAATTTTGTTTTCAGAAGATAAAAATAACAAAGCCCAAAAGACGCCAAGACGATCTTTATCTAAATCATTTTTTACAACTTTTTGCCATTGCTTCACTAAATATTCAAAATCGGTCCACTGTAATGCTTTTTCCCACCCATCAATAAATTTACCTAATTCTTTTGTGGTTTCCGGTAGTTTCTCACGATGAGCTAAAGATTTCACTTCGGAAATTAAAGCCTTATCAGAATATTTCTTATTTCTTTTTCTTTTCATAAGTAGAAGATCTTGGGTTTCTATAACTTCAGCAATAGATTCTAATTGACTTACAAGTTCTCCCAATGTTGTAGTACGTTTAAGAATTGGTTGTGCGACTGATCTTCTTCTTAAATATTTCTCAGGATATTTTGGGATATCAAATTCTTGATCTATCCAATCTTGATCTTCCACATCAAAATCATTTTCAAAATCTGAAGAATTATCTTTGAAAACTTCAGATTCTAAAACTTGAGCCTTTAAATTCACCAATACAGAAGCTGCAAAGAAAGCCTCGCTTGTCTCAGATAAATCCCTCTGATATGAAATATGATTATTTGAAGTTTTTTCGAAAGTATGTGAGTATTGCTCTAAAAAACTATCAATTACACTTATTACATCAATATCCCATGGATCAAGATCACCTTTGCCAGCGGCGTCTTGAAGAAACTTTATCAACAATCTAGGGCCTAATTGTTGCCTATCAATAGAGTTTAAATAGAGTATTTTAAATTTGGTAATAACTACCCATAAGATATCTTCTTATTTATTTAACGCCAAACAATATTGCATTAATTTACGAAACTATATTGTTGGAGCTTTTAAAATCTCATTTTTCTTAGTTCCTGAGAAAATATTTGTTTTAACAGCACTTTTAACTGCAGTTAAATCTCTATCTACTAGATTATTAATAGATGCAAGATAACTTTCGGTAACTAATCTTGGGTATAAACCTATCCCAATAATTGGCAAAAGTAAACAAGCAATAATATAAACTTCCCTAGGCTCTGCATCGATTAGTTTTCGTTCTTTGGCTAATTTCGGATCTTCTTTACCAAAGAAAATTTCTCGCAACATTGAGAGTAGATAAATAGGAGTAAGTATTACACCGATGGCAGCTAAAGATGCCATAACTATCCTAAAAGGAAGTGTATAAACTTCATCGGTGACAAAGCCTGTGAATACCATTAATTCCGAAACAAATCCACTCATGCCAGGCAATGCAAGGGAGGCAAGGGAGCAAGCAGTCCACAATGCAAACATGATTCTCATTTTTTGTCCTACACCACTCATTTCATCAAGTTTCAGAGTCTTTGTTCTGTCATAGGTAGCTCCAACAAGAAAAAATAAACTAGCCCCAATTAATCCATGACTCACCATTTGAAGCATTGCGCCACTCGTTCCAAGACTACTAAAACTCCCTATTCCAATAAGAACGAACCCCATATGACTTATTGAACTATATGCAATTTTTCTTTTTAGATTTCTTTGAGCAAAAGAAGTTAATGCAGCATAGATTATATTTACTACTCCTAAAACAATTAATAATGGAGCAAATTGAGCATGAGCAATAGGTAATAATTGCGCATTAAATCTTAAAAGAGCATAACCTCCCATCTTTAATAAAATTCCAGCTAGAAGCATATGAACTGGAGCTGTAGCTTCTCCATGAGCATCTGGAAGCCAAGTGTGAAGAGGTACTATTGGGAGTTTTACTCCAAATGCAATTAAAAGGCCTACATAGCAGAGTATTTGAAATTTTGGACTAAAATCGAGTTGTGCTAAGTGAGAAAACTCAAAGTTTGGGATTTCTGTTCCGTAGAAACCCATTGCCAATGCTGCTAGAAGAATAAATATGGAACTGCCAGCCGTATAAATAATGAATTTTGTCGCAGCATATTGTCTATTTTTGCCACCCCAAATAGCCAATAGTAAATATACAGGGATTAATTCAAGTTCCCAAGTAAGAAAGAATAAAAGCATATCTTGAACTGCAAATACAGCGATTTGGCCCCCATCCATCACTAATATTAAGAAGAAAAATAACTTTGGTTTGAACTTTACTGGCCATGCAGCTAAAACTGCTAAAGCAGTTATAAAACTAGTTAATAATATTAACGGCATCGATATACCGTCAGCACCAACTGACCATGTAAGACCTAAATCAGGGAGCCAATTCAAATTTTCTTTCAATTGAACATTTTCATTATCAACATCAAACCCATTTATATATGAACCGACAGTTATTAAAAAAGTTACCAATGCAATTGATAGTGCAAACCATCTAACCTCTTTACCCTCGCCTTTATCTGGGAAAAAAGGTATTACAAATGCACTACCAATTGGGAACAAAATTGCAGCTGACAGCCAGGGAAAAGTTGACAATCCAGCTCCCAAAGTACCTAACGTTTGTGCCGCAAAATGTGAGACAAAATATGTATTCAATTTGATTAGAAAATTATCTTAAATAAATTCTAGAAATTATCTGTATTTTTTCATCCTAATGAACAGTGAAGACACACAATTGAAATTAAGTTACCTGAGGGGATTGCAAGCCAAATATCGCAACTAATAGAATTACACCTCCAAAAACAATAAGAGCATAAAATTGAGCCCTACCAGTCTCAAAATATTTTAATCCCTCTCCACTTCCTAGAGTTACAAGTCCAGTAAGATTTACAACACCATCAACTACCTTGGAATCAACTTCTAAAACTTCTTTAGCTAGTTTTCTACTACCTTTAACAAAAATCTTTTCGTTAATATCATCTAAATACCATTTATTAGATAGAAATTTATTAATAGAGGGAAACTTTTCTGCAAATAAAACTGATAAATTAATTTTTTTCGCAAAATATGCTTGGTAAGCAATAATGATTCCAACTGATGCGATTACAACTGATGCTATAGCTAAAGGTAAAAATTCTTTTAACTCAAAGGCTTTTTTTGCAATCTCTGCTTCTTCGGGATCTAGTAAATTTGCAAATTTACTATCCCATGGGAGTCCCATAAAACCGATAATTACAGAGGGTACAGCTAGAAAAACTAGTGGAAATGTCATTGACCAAGGAGACTCATGAATTGACCCATGTTCTTTATGATTTTCTTCGTTTTCTTCATCTAGATTAACTTTTGAAGCCATTAAAAGTTCTTTTTGTAATTCCTGATTCTCGCCTCTAAAATCACCTTCGAATGTCAAAAAATAAAGCCTAAACATATAAAAAGCTGTCATTCCAGCTGTTAATAATCCTATAAACCAAAAAGCTGGAAATGATATAAATGCATTTCCGAGTATCTCATCTTTACTCCAAAAACCTGCCAATGGAGGAATACCACTAATTGCAACACAACCTATTAAGAATGTTGTAGATGTAAATGGCATTTTTTTTCTTAAACCGCCCATTAATCTCATATCTTGAGCCAATATAGGCTGATGACCTACTACTTCTTCCATGGCATGGATAACTGAACCAGATCCTAAAAATAACATTGCTTTGAAACATGCATGAGTTACTAAGTGGAATATTCCAGCTACTGGAGCTCCACAACCCATCGCGAGCATCATATAACCAAGTTGAGAAACGGTACTGTATGCCAACCCCTTTTTTAAATCCATTTGGGTCAAAGCTATAGAAGCGCCCAAAAAACAAGTAATAGTTCCAACTAAAGCAATAATGAACTGAATTGAGGGGAATATCGAATAAAGTGGTTGAAGCCTAGCTACTAAAAATATCCCTGCTGCAACCATAGTAGCGGCATGGATAAGTGCAGAAATAGGTGTCGGTCCCTCCATAGCATCAGGTAACCATACATGAAGAGGGAACTGAGCAGATTTTGCCATTGGCCCTAAAAAAACCAAGAAACAAAGAAGTAAAGCAGCCCAAACAGGTAATGAATGATCAGATACTGATTTAGAAATTCCAGAAGCTATCTCACTAAAATCAAAACTATTAGTTGCCCAAAATAAGCCAAGAATGCCGAGCAATAATCCAAAATCTCCTACCCTGTTAACAACAAATGCTTTTTGTGCAGCGTGAGCGGCACCATCTCTGTCGTACCAAAAACCAACCAATAAGTAAGAGCACATTCCTACTAATTCCCAAAAAACGTAAATTTCCAACAAATTTGGACTTATTATTAGTCCCATCATTGAACTACTAAATAAGGCTAAATACGTAAAAAATCTCACATAACCCTTGTCATGTCCCATATAACCATGAGAGTAAATCATTACCAGCAAAGTTATGGTAGTTACAAGAGCGAGCATTACACTACCCAAAGGATCAAGGACAAATCCCATTGGTATTGTGAAATCTCCAGCATTAGCCCATACAAATAATTTTTCTACAGATTGATAACCATTAACTTGTTCAAACAGAGCTTTATAACTAATTACTGCAGAAATGCCAACAAAAGAAATAAGACCTGTAGAAACAATTTCTCTAGAATTATTAATTTTCTTATTAATACTTATCAGTCCTAATCCTGAAAGCACTGCTCCGATAAGTGGGAAAACAGGAATTATCCAGGCAATCTCTGAAGCTTGAGGCATGTTTTAAAGAATTTATACTTTAGATTTTAAACTGTCAATTGAAAAATTCCGACAAAAATGATGAATTAAATGTTTTAACAGCAATATTTATATACTGATGAGACCACCAAAGTACACCTATTGCAATCAATATGCCAAGTTGAGATAGCCTAAAAAATTCATTAATCTTAAATTGTTGTCTGCCTTCAAATATTGCCACAAAAGGAATTATGGAAGTATTTTGTTTAAACTTTTCAAATTCGTCTCCAAATCTATAGGCTAATCTTTTATCCCCATGCCAGATGGCAAAAAGATGATGCAATATTAACCCGATAGAAGTTATTAATGTAAAAGATGTGCCAATCCATAAAGTATGAGAAAGACACCAAATTATCTGACCAAATGCCTGGGGATGTCGTGTAATTCTCATTATCCCGGTTCCATAAATTCGAACTTTAGGTTTTAGTACTGACGGAATTTCAAGAAGATTATAAGTAGCGGGATATAAAAATAAAAAACTTATTGCAGTCAAAAACCAAACGATTACAAAAACAAAATTATTACCTTGAAAATTCCACAATCTGACTCCATCGTATCTGTGAGCCAAAAAATAACTAATTAAGACTATTGCAGATGGCAAACTTAAAAAAACAAAGCATAACCTCCATAGTCTTGGGCCCATAATAGATTCTGCTTTAATTCTTAAAGCAGCTCCACCACTATGTATTAATGCAAAAATAAAAATCATGGTTAATATTATTAGGGAAGTTTTATGAGTCTCCATAAAAATTGATTATCCAAAAAATTAAATTCTTAACAAGAATACTTATTAGTACTAGAATTATAAATAATTGTAGGGACAATGGATGCCCGAATTACCATTTACTCTAGACCAATTAAGAATATTAAAAGCAATAGCAGCTCAGGGAAGTTTTAAGAAAGCTGCAGATTTATTGTATGTAACCCAACCTGCTGTAAGTTTACAAATACAAAACCTAGAAAAACAACTTGAAATCACAATTTTTGATAGAGGGGGCAGAAAAGCTCTTTTAACCGAAGCAGGCAGACTTCTTCTTGAATATTGTGAACGAATCTTGAATCAATGTGACGAAGCTTGTAAAGCTATTGAAGATTTAAATAGTTTAAAAGGTGGAACCCTTGTTATTGGAGCCAGTCAAACTACAGGAACTTATCTAATGCCCAGAATGATAGGGCTATTTAGACAAAAATATCCTGAAGTATCTGTTCAGCTTCAGGTTCATAGTACTAGAAGAACTGGCTGGAGTGTCGCCAATGGACAAATTGATTTAGCTATTATTGGCGGACAATTACCTGGAGATTTAGAAAATTTGCTACAGGTGATTCCATATGCGACAGATGAATTAGCACTAGTTTTACCCTCTAAACACCCACTTTCTAATAAAAAAGAACTTTTAAAAGAAGATTTATACAAATTAAATTTTGTAACATTAGATTCTCAATCTACAACGAGAAAAGTTGTCGATAAACTTCTTCAAGACTCTGGACTTGAAATTCAAAGATTAAAAATTGAGATGGAACTAAACTCTCTTGAAGCAATCAAGAATGCAGTTCAATCAGGCTTAGGAGCTTCTTTTTTGCCAGTTGTTTCAATTGAGAGAGAATTAGCAGCTGGAACAATCCACAAAGCATTCATAGCTGACCTAGAGGTCAAAAGAGCCCTTAAACTAATTACTAATCCATCAAGGTATACATCAAGAGCATCAGAAGTGTTTAAAAAAAATATCCTGCCACAATTTGCTAGTTTAGATAGCCCATTAAGAAAAATATAAATTTAATCAGAACTGAATTGCTTCCTTATTAATACCGACTCCACCATCTTCTGCTTGGCCATCACCTTTTATTATGAATTTATTTTCATTGACATCAGTCTGATAAACACACTTAACTATAGGCTTGTCTCTTATAGACCCAATATAAGCAAAAGTATTCATTCTTTGTTTACATTCTCTTACATCTTCATTACTAATAGCTCCCTGTTTTTGTAAAACTGTCCAATTCTCTCTTCTAATTACACAACCTGGCTGAAGAGCTGGTTGCGTCACAAAACTAGTAGATGGATTAAGAGTTGTATACATTTCTACATCAATTACAAAAGCGCTGGCTCCCCATTGTCTACAAAATTCAGGGTCTGGTACAGCCATATCTAATTGTTGTTGACTGGCTATATTTCCCTGTCCGCCATCTGTTGTACTGGTAATAGCGCTTCCAATACCAACTCCTAAAATTAATACCCCCGCAAGTACAGCAATAGTTCCTGTACTAAAGTTAATCTTTTGATCAGAAGCAGAAGCAGTCAATCTACTATTTCTTTGACCATAAGAATCAAAATCTCTTGGATTTGAAGAGTAATAATTTTTATTTGAGCCTCTTCTGGGCCTTCTATTTGAGGGTGGTCTATTCACAATACTTCATTTGTTTTTGGTAAGCCCATTGAATAGTTCATGACTCTACAATCAGGGTTATAAGTCAATTGCCCATTTTGGAGCAAAAATTTAATTAAGCCTTCAATTTCTGATCCTATTTTCCGAAGTTCATAATCATCTAAATCCTTTCCAGCTCTCTCCTTTATTAACTCATTAAATTTATCATTTATTTTGGCCAAAGAATCTTCGTTCCAAATAAATTCGTTATCAGGATCTAAATCGAGGGTAAGTTTATTGGGGTGAAATTTTAATTCTTTATCAACTACTTCGGCTGTAAAAATTCTTACATGACGAGTTGTTGATTTTAGAAGCATTTTTTCCATAATTTTGCGAAATAATCAACGAAAAAAACTATTATGTCCTAACTTTAATGTAGCTTATAAATAAGTGTTAATTTATTTCTTGATTTAAGAATGCGTGTAGTAATTGCAGGAGCAGGTTTAGCAGGTTTATCTTGTGCTAAATATCTCGTTGATAACGGGCACATTCCTATTGTACTAGAAGCTAGAGATGTTCTAGGTGGGAAAGTTGCGGCATGGAAAGATGAAGATGGTGATTGGTACGAAACTGGTTTACATATATTTTTTGGAGCATACCCCAATATGTTGCAACTTTTTAAAGAATTAGATATTGAAGATAGACTCCAGTGGAAAAGTCATTCAATGATATTTAATCAGCCATCCGAGCCGGGAACCTATAGTAGATTTGACTTTCCCGACATACCAGCTCCCGTAAATGGAGTTTCAGCCATACTTAGCAATAATGATATGCTCTCATGGAATGAAAAGATTCTTTTTGGATTAGGTTTAGTGCCTGCAATGTTAAGAGGCCAAAAGTATTTAGATAAATGCGATACCAAATCATGGACAGATTGGCTTAAAGAACACAATATTCCAGAAAGAGTTAATGATGAAGTTTTTATAGCCATGAGTAAAGCTTTGAATTTCATTGGGCCCGATGAAATATCGTCTACAGTTTTATTAACAGCTCTAAATAGATTTCTGCAAGAAAAAAATGGTTCAAAAATGGCATTCCTTGACGGTGCTCCTCCAGAAAGACTTTGCCAACCAATGGTTGATTATATTACTGAGCGTGGTGGGGAAGTTCATATGAATAGCCCATTAAGGCAAATCAATCTTAATGAAGATAGTACTGTTAAAAGTTTTACAATTGCCTCGTTAAATGAAAACGAAAAAAAAGAGCTGATTGCTGATGCTTATGTTAGTGCAATGCCAGTAGATCTTTTTAAATTAATGATCCCCAAACAATGGAAAGGTCTTGATGCTTTTTCTAAATTAGATGGTTTAAATGGTGTACCAGTAATTAATATTCACTTATGGTTTGATAAAAAATTAACAGATATTGACCATTTACTATTTAGCAGATCTCCACTTCTCAGTGTTTATGCAGATATGAGTATAACTTGCAAAGAATATGAAGATCCAAATAGATCAATGCTTGAATTAGTCTTCGCACCAGCAAAAGATTGGATAAATAGGAGTGATCAAGATATTGTTGATGCAACGATGGAAGAACTGAAAAAATTATTTCCAGCACATTTCATGGGTGATGACAAGACAAAACTAAGAAAGTATAAAGTAGTCAAAACTCCGAGATCCGTTTACAAAGCGGTTCCTGGATGCCAAGAGTTTAGACCCAGTCAAAAATCTCCCATAAAAAACTTTTTCTTAACTGGTGATTATACAATGCAAAAATATCTAGCCTCTATGGAAGGAGCTGTTTTAAGTGGTAAATTATGCGCGGAATCAATTAACAAAGAGTATTCCAGAACCACTCAAAATGTTTCTTCATAACATTTAAAAAAATTTCCCAATTTCAGCTAAAACTTTTTGAAAAATTCAATTACTCAACTAGATAAAGCATATGAGATATGCCGCAAGGAAACTCAACAATGGGCTAAAACCTTTTACTTAGGAACTCTTCTACTACCACTAGAAAAAAGAAAAGCTATTTGGGCTATTTATGTATGGTGTAGAAGAACAGATGAAATAATGGATAGCGAAGAAGCATCAACTAAATCGCAAGATGAGCTTTCAGATAACTTAGATGCATGGGAAGAAAATACTAAGAATGTTTTTAAAGGAAATATTAAATCTGAATTAGATTCAGTTTTATTAGATACCATTGAAAAATATCCACAAAGTATTCAACCCTATCTAGATATGATAGAGGGTCAAAGAATGGATCTTAATAAGTTTAGATACAAAGATTTTGATGAATTAAAACTTTATTGTTACCGAGTAGCAGGGACTGTTGGTTTAATGACTCAGAATGTAATGGGAATTGATAGCGCTTATACATCAGCTCCATGGAGCGCAAAACCTGACCCCTCAGAAGCAGCAATAGCTTTAGGAATAGCTAATCAATTAACAAATATATTGAGAGATGTTGGAGAAGATAGACAAAGAGGCAGAATTTATCTTCCACAAGACGAAATTAAAAAATTTAATTATTCTGAATCGGAACTTTTAAAAGGCGAAATCAACAATCAGTGGAAAGCGCTTATGAATTTTCAGCTAATAAGGGCACGCGATTGGTTCCAAAAGTCTGAAGATGGGATTAAGTGGTTATCTTCTGACGCACGCTGGCCAGTATGGACATCTTTACGTCTATATAGGGGTATATTAGATTCAATTGAAAGGCTAGATTATGATGTCTTTAATAACAGAGCTTTTGTAAAGAATTCAGTAAAAGCTTTTGAGATCCCAATATCTTTTTTAATTTCTCGAATTAAATAATTAAGCAGGCGTCTTCTGGTTAGCCAACAAATCTTTTAATTTGGATAGTTCGCCAGCCCATCTTGGATCTGGGGCCTCAAGATTAGGGGCATCACTATGCACAATTTTCTTGAAATCCTTCCTCTTCTTATTTTTGTTCAAGTTTCCGTTATTTCTTTTATTTGATGCAGAATCTTTCTTTTCTGATAATTCGACTCTTAATTTGGAACCATTGAATTCAAAACCATTTAATTTTTGAATTAATAAATTAGCATTCTCTTCGTTATTTGTTGTTGCGAAGCCAAACCCTCTACATTCTTTAGTTTCCTTATCTAAAACTGCTTTAAATCTAATCGAATCAGAAACTGATTTCAAAAGTGTATCAAATTCTTTTGAATTAAATCCTTGTGGTAAGTTGCCAATGTAAATACGAATACTCATAAATTTTTAAAAATGATTTTGAAGTCTGAACTTTTAAACAAAACTAAGCTATGTGTATTTAATCACATTTTGGCGCATTTTGTTCAATCCATTGCTTTGCTTTATAAATAGCTTCATCAAAATTATTCAATCTTTTAAATGCAAGCTCTTTTGAAAGATACTGTAAAAGCTCGCCTAAGATAGGACCATCATCTATTTTCAAATTTTTTTTAATTACATCACCATTAATAAAATTTGAGGGATGAAATAATTTATCTTCCTTATCACGCCATCTATTAAGCCAATCGAAGTGCAAATTTTGAGGTAAATAAAAAATAAAAGATGGAAGAAACATTTCTAATTCTTGATGTAATTTAAATCTATCTAATTCATTTACCTGATTGATATTTTTGTTCATCAAAAAAAGGTGCCATTTTCGAAGTAACTTAGTTTTTGTAATATCAGCTTTACTAAATTTAAGTTTCTCTAGATATTCAACGTTTAAAATTTGGGAAATAAAAAATAATGGTAAAAAAATCTTTTTTTCTTCCTGATTAAGTTCTTCATAATTAATTTTCTGCAAATCCAAAAAAAAAGAATTTTCATATAAATTATCAGGACCAAATATATTAATTTTTCTTATCAAAATAACCGCACAAAGAGCATTTGCTCCATGTACTATTTTCTGTATTTCATAATTAATCCTCTCTTTAGCAACAAGATATAATTTACCTTTATTTTTTTCAATAAACGAAATTAAATTAAGATCAATTTTAAAATTCATTTCTGAAACAAATCGAAAACATCTCAATATTCGTAAAGGATCATTTATTAAATTTATTTCAGAATGAGTTCTGAGTATAGAAAGCTCTAGATCTTTAATTCCATTTAGTGGATCAAACAAACACTTCTTATCCAATAAAAAAGCAATTGAATTAATAGAAAAGTCTCTAGAACACAAATCTCCTTTTATCGTAGATGAAACCTGATTAGCAATATCTATATACATATGATTAAGAATAATTCTTATTACTTCTCTTTTTTCATCTAAAATTATAAATTTTGATCCAATATTACCTGCAATCTTTTGCCCAATTTCAATTGCATTTAAAGGTACCACAATATCAACATCTACCTCTCCAGTTTCTCTTCCCAAAATAATATCCCTTATGTAACCACCAACCAAATATGATCCTGTAGGTAAAAAACCTAATATAGACTTCAAATTATGAAATTTTATACTTTTTTCTAATTCATCAATTATTCGTGTATGATCGTTGAGAATGCTATTTTTCATTTTATTTATTAATTATGTGCATTTGCATCAACTGTAAATGGGTTGATAGATGTATCACATATCATGATGTTGAAAATAATCATGGTGTTGATCATATTTGTGATCTACCTGATTTTAAAGCAAAAAAACCATTCATTCATGTCAATATATTTAAAGATAATAATGGTAACTATAAAACGGATTGGGATGTTCAGTCTTGTGAAAGTTTTGAAAATGAATTTGGTAAATGGTCTAAGTGCAATCCAGGTATGGAATTACCTGCTTAAAGTAATAGATGATAAATAAACTCAAACAAAAAGAAAATTATATTACATTAGTGATTCATAGCACAGACAATTCATTTGGCTTTGGATATAGAAAAAACAATAACCTTGAATCTGATGAATTATTTATCAAAAAATTTGATAATGACCTTTGCAACAACCTAATTAATGATCTTAACAAATTCATTTCCAAAGAAAATTTACATAAAGTAAACAAGATATCTGTCAGCCTAGGGCCAGCAAATTTTAATGCTTCACGACTAATTGTAGTTTTAGCAAGAACTATCTCACAACAAATAAATTGTCCTCTAGACAGTTTTAGTTCATTTGAAATAATGGCAAAAAGAATTGCATCAAAAAATAATATCTTTACAAACAATCAATCATTCTGGATTTACAAAAAATTAAAACGAAAGGGTTTTATTGCAGGCAAATATGAAATTTGTCATCCAGAAAAGAAACCCTCCCATCTAGTCATTCGAGAAACCGTTTTACCAAAAGTTTTTGAAGAACTTGAGAGTAAAGAACTTGTGTTTGAGGCTACTTATGACGATAAAGAAGATTTAAAAGAACTATTAAATTTATCCAATAAAGGTTTATTAAATACAAATGTAAATTCTTGGCAAAAAGTTTTGCCGCTTTACCTTATTTCTCCAATTAACTAAGTATTCATCCAATTAAATTATTAATTTGATCTTGAAGGTAAATTGTTACAGAATTAAGATCATCTCTCGATGAACTTTGTGGAGGTTGAACAGGTTTTCCAACTTTAATAACTATTTTTGAAAATAAAGGAATACAAAATTTAAATCTTATTAGTTTATGGGAATTAACTATTGCAACGGGCAATAATAATTTTTGATTTTTAAAGGCTAATAATGCTGCACCTTGTTTGGGCTTATTAACTCGACCATTTTTTTGACGAGTGCCATCAATAAAAATTCCAATACAATTATCATTTGATAATTTTTTACATGCTGTTTTAATTGTATTTTTATCAGCAATTCCTCTTTTTACAGGATACGCTCCACAAGCCTTGATAATAAAGCCAAGAAAAGGAATTTTAAAAAGTTCTGCCTTGGCCATAAAAGATATATTACGTCCAAGGGCATGACCTAACAAAGGAGGATCAAGTAAAGAACCATGATTAGAAACCATGATAAAAGAATCTTTTTGGGGAATATTGTCTCTACCTAATAAATGACCTTTAAACATAAATTTATATATAGGCAGTACTAATAGCTTGCTAACTAATTGATAGATTAATTTTTGAAAAATATCATTCTTCATACAAATTAATAAGATATTTGATCAGAAGATGAAACTTGAGAAATTTTTACATCTTTAAGATGTCTTTTTCCTAAACCACTAAGTACATTAGAAGGACCAATTTCAACAATATGAAGATCACTATTTTTTGCCATCAAATCCATAGTTTCTCGCCATCTAACTCCGTTACACATTTGCTTTTCTAATCTAATTTTAAGCTCGTTTCTATCGCTACAAAGCGAAGGTTCGCAATTGCTTATGACTGGAAAAGAGGGATTATTAAATTGAATATGTTTCAAATACTCAGAAAATTTTGATGAAGGTTCATTCATAAATGGTGAATGAAATGCACCTGAAACGTTTAATTTCAAAAATCTTTTACAAGAAATTTCTCTAGATAAATTATCTAATGCTTCAGTAGATCCTGATAAGACAACTTGGGAAGAGCTATTATCATTAGCAATTACGATATCATCATTTTTTTGTACTAATAGATCAAGTTGATCTCTATCAAAACCAATTACTGCTGCCATAGATCCTTTCCCAGCATTAACCATTAATTCAGACCTCTCTTTGATTAGTGAAACACAATCTTCGAATGAAAAAACGTCAGCACAATATAGTGCAGTTATTTCTCCTAAACTATGCCCAGCAACATAATTTGGTTTAAATCCATTATCTTTTAATGCATCTAATAAAATTGACTCAACTAAAAAAAGACAAATTTGTGTATTTCTCGTATTATTTAAATCATTAAGGGGATTTGTTGGCTCAGAGGTTAACTCACAAATTTCAAATAAATTTCTTTCAAATATTCCAGAAGCATAATCAAACCTCTCTTTTGTGTTTGGCAAATTTTCAATTTTTTTTGCCATTCCAATTTTTTGCGAACCCTGTCCAGGGAATACCCATGCAACTGTCATAATTTTCCTATTTTGTTTTTAACCCCATTTAAAAAGGGCCGCACCCCAACTTAGCCCGGCACCAAAACCACTTGATGCAATAATATCATTTTGTTTAATTCTATTATCTCTAATAGCCTCATCCATCATTATTGGAATTGTTGCTGCCGATGTATTACCATATTTTTCTAAATTGCTGAGAATTTTTTCTTTAGAAATTTCTAATCTTTCTCCTACAGAATCCAAGATTCTTTGGTTAGCTTGATGCAATACAAGCCAATCAACATCATCAGAACTAAAGTTTGTTGTTCTAAACAACTTTTCAAGAATTATTGGTACTTCTCTAACTGCAAATTTGTAAACTTCCTGACCGTTCATCTGAATTGAAGAAAAACCTCCACTTAAAAAATCAATATTATCAACTATTGAATCCTTATTATTTTTTGATGGAAGATTAAGAAAAGAACCTCTTTCTCCATCAGTTCTCATATCAAAACCAATGAAATTATCCAATAAATTTGTGGCTTCAATTGCTAATGCACCGGCTCCATCTCCAAATAAAATACAACTTCTTCTGTCATCCCAATCAACAAAGCTAGATAATTGATCCGCCCCTATAACAATAGCCCTTTTAAAACTACCACCTTTTAAATATTGTGAAGCCGTTATTAAAGAGAATAAAAAACCACTACATGCTGCAGTTAAATCAAAAGCTACAGCATTCTCAGCCCCCAATTTAGCTTGAATATATGGTGCAGAACCAAATAAATCATTAGGAGTAGAAGTAGCCAATACAATTAAATCAATCGTTTTAATATCCCAATTAGCCATCTTAATCGCATTAAGTGCCGCCTTATAACCCATCTCAGCGACATTTTCTTTCAAGTTAGAAATTCTTCTCTCAGAGATGCCAGTTCTAGATTTTATCCATTCATCACTTGTATCTACCTTTTGACTAATTTTTTGATTGGTTAGTATTTGATCGGGTACATAACTGCCACTTCCTTTAAATGAGACTCCGATCTGGTTAAACTTTATATCTTCCAAAAGAGTTGTTTTAGTTACTTATATAAGTCAAACATAAATTTGATACATTATGTTTTATGAATTTAAAACTTGAAGCTTTTGAAGTTGATTTAAATTTTCCATCACGTTATGATTCACAGCAGAATGAGCCAATCTAAGAGCGCTAACGACAGATAAAGACTTACTGCTTCCATGGCCGATCACACAAATACCGTTTACACCAAGTAATAGAGCACCTCCATGTTCTGCGTGATCTAATCTTTTCTTTATTCTTAATAAATTACTTTTTAAAAAAGCTGAACCAACTTTTCCTCGTCTCCCTCTTGGAAGCTCAGATCTTAAAATATCTAATAGGACACCACCAACAGACTCGAGAAATTTTAGTAATATATTTCCGGTAAAACCATCACAGACTACTACATCAAAACTACCTGACAAAACATCTCGACCTTCACAATTACCTCCAAAGTCAAAACTTTTTTCATTGGATAATAGTTCAAATGTTTTAAGAGATAAATCATTACCTTTACATTCTTCTTCTCCAATATTTAAAAGGCCAATTCTTGGTTTATTTACTTGCAAGACATCTTTTGCATAAATATTTCCTAGAAGAGCAAACTGATGTAGATAAGAGGGTTTACAATCAGTATTTGCGCCAACATCTAAAACTAATACCGGACGAGTTTGATCTCTTGTAGGAAATAATGCACCAATAGCGGGTCTTTCAATACCTTTCAATCTTCCAATTCTAAATATTGCAGAAGCCATCATTGCTCCCGAATTACCAGCTGAGTAAACAGCTTGCGCTTTCTTATTTCTTACTAAATCCATTGCAATATTTATACTTGCATTTTTTCTTTTTCTTACTGCAGTAGCTTCTTCATTCATTCCTACAGGATCTCCACTATCAATTAATTCAAGACGATTATTTTCTATTTCTTTTTCAAGTAACTCAATTAAACCAATCTCTTCTGCTGCATTTTTAACTTTTTCAATTTTGCCAACAAACTTTATATTTATCGGAAATCTGCTGATCGCTTCAAGGCAACCCTCGAGTATTGGCCCCGGAGCATAATCTCCACCCATACCATCAACTGCAATCCAAATTCTTTTAGATTGCGATTCCTCTTCCTGGTCTAAAACATTATCATTATTTTGCAACCTTTTTAAAGGGTCAAATACTAATGGCTGCAATGTATTCTTAGCTATTGAACTAGCATTCAAAACTACGCTACTAGCTGTATTCACAACAGATTCAGCGCTTGAAACTACATTACCAGCAACATTACCAGCAACATTACTCGCAACATTACTAGCTGTGCTTACAACAGATCCTGCGCCAGAAACTACATTACCAGCAACATTACTAGCGGTTGCTGCAGAACTAGCAGCAGTATCTACTAAAGAAGTTACAGCTGAATTTCTTTTATACCAAATGACTAATCTTCTGATAGCTCTGGATTTATTAATTTTTTGCGCTGTTTCTTTCCCCATTTATTTACTATCAAAAGGAGCTATATCGACAATCCGTTGAAAAAGATATCCTGTACCCCTTGCTGTCAATATTAATTCAGGATTTGCTGGATCAGCCTCTAGTTTTGATCTTAATCTTGAAATATGTACATCCACGACTCTTGTATCTACATGTCTCTCGGGGGTATATCCCCAAACTTCTTTCAGAATCTCTCCTCTGCTAAATGGCTCTCCTGACCTACTTACCAAAAGCTCTAAGAGACTAAATTCCATACCAGTCAATCTAATTCTCTCATCACTTTTAAAAACTTGTCTTCGATTTGTATCAATTTTTATATCGGTAACCAAAATTAATCCTGAATTAGGCATTCCAGGAATTTGTTCTTTATCGATTCTTCTAAGAACGCACCTAATTCTTGCTTCTAACTCTTTTGGGCTAAATGGTTTTACTACGTAATCATCAGCTCCTAATTCTAACCCTGTTATCCTATCGGCAACATCTCCCAATGCAGTTAACATTACAATTGGAACATCAGAATCTTTCCTTAACTCTTGACAAACTCCATAACCATCTAACTTTGGCATCATGACGTCAAGCACTACTAAATCAGGTTCGTAATCCTTAAATAACTTTAGTGCTTCTTTACCATCACTTGCAGTTACAACTTTGTAGCCAATCATGGAGAGGCGTGTCTCCAGAATTCTTCTTATACTTGCCTCGTCATCTGCGACAAGTATAGTTTCTTTAGTTTGACTAGATAGAGCCATTTGTTTCTATTAGCTAATCAGTAAGAGAATTTATTATTAACCTAATCTAACTTGTAGAGGGGCAATATCCCAAACAATCTAGTTCCATTACTTCATTCAGAAACTTAATGTCTAGCAAATTTTCAACTTTTATTTGTCAGAATTGTGGATCTGAAACTTCTCAATACTTTGGTAGATGCCTTAATTGCAACTCATGGAACTCAATTGTTGAAGAAATAAAAAGTAAGAGATCTAAAAATCAAGAAATAAAAAGTAGTAAAAAATCTATACCTTTTAATGAGATTTCATCAAAAAAAATATCTAGATTTACAAGTGGTTTTAGAGAATTTGATCGTGTTTTAGGAGGTGGGATAGTACCTGGATCTATTGTTTTATTAGGAGGAGAACCAGGAATAGGTAAAAGCACAATAGTTCTTCAATCAGCAGGGAAAATATCCCTAAAAGAAAGTGTTTTATACGTAACTGCAGAAGAATCTTTAGAACAAGTAAAAATAAGGTGGGAAAGATTAAACCAAAAAAGTATTGATTTAAAAATTTTTGCAGAAACCAATTTATCCCTAATAATTGAAGAGATCAAACGTATAAATCCAAGTTTCGCAATTATTGATAGTATTCAAGCGATTTATAGTCATGACATGCAAAGTACGCCAGGATCGGTATCTCAAGTTAGAGCATGTTCATCTGAATTGCAAAATCTCGCCAAAGACAATAATATTGCACTCCTAATAATTGGTCATGTAACCAAAGATGGTGCTTTAGCTGGTCCTAAAACTCTAGAGCATTTAGTTGATACAGTAATACACTTTGAAGGAGATAATATTTCCTCACACAGATTACTTAGAAGTATAAAAAATCGATTTGGTTCAACTTTTGAAATTGGAATTTTTGAAATGATTGAAGAAGGCTTAAGAGAGATAAAAAACCCAAGTTCAATTTTTACAAATAAAGAAAATATTTCAGGTGTAACCACTACGATTACCAACGAAGGTACACGACCATTAGCAGTTGATATACAGGCACTGGTAAATAAAACTTTCTACAGTAATCCAAGACGAACTACAACTGGAATCAGCATAAATAGATTGCATCAAATACTAGCTGTTATTGAAAAGCACGTCGGCATAAAATTATCTGAATTTGATTGTTATATAGCTACTGGTGGGGGGTTTGAGATTAATGATCCTTCATCCGACTTAGGCGTAGCAATATCAATTTTATCAAGTTTGAAGAATATTCCTCCTTTGGAAAATAGCTCATTTATTGGGGAATTGGGATTAAGTGGTCAAGTGAGAAAATCGAATAACCTTCGAACAAAGATAGAAGAAGCAATAAGACTAGGGATCAAAAATATAGTAGTTCCAAAATTAGAGAATGAACTAAATAATACTTTTCAGAATTTAATAAATATCAAAGAGATTTCCAATATTAAAGAAGCAGTTGACTATTCTTTATCAGATTAAAAAATATTAGAGATACATATCAATTGAACTTCTTCCTGAGGTTTTCAACCAATTCTCAATATCTAAATACCCGCCTGGATATAATCTCACTGCTTTGGACCAGACTTCCGCAGCTTTATCAAACCAAATATCTCTCTGATCAAAATCACCATTTTGTTCTGCATATCTTCCCCTTTTTTCGTATATTAAGCCTATATTTTTAAGGCATGATGGCTGTTTGGGATTTTCCTCTAATGCTTTTTCATAAGTTTCAATAGACAAATCCTCTTCACCGTTACTCATATATATTATTGCCATATTTTTTAAAGTCTCACCCCTATCAATTTTATTTTCTTCAAGTAGTAAACTCTCTTTGTAATACTCTAGTGCTTCCGAATAATCCCCATTATTTTGTGCAGCTAAGCCATCTCTATAATAGATATATGCTTTTTTTTCTTTCTCTGCAATAGGCATTATTTTAACTATAGATTCAGCAATTACAGTAAAAGCTTTATCAATAAAATTGTCTCTGTTTTGATTACTAGGCACTGCTCTAAATCTAATAAAATTAATATAGTAATTTAAAAAATAACTATTTAAAAAGTCTACAACATTTATTATTATAATTAAAAAAAAGGTCGAGCATTAATTTGCTTCTTAAGTGAAAATATGGAAAGCATTCAATTAAGCATTACAGGAATGAAGTGCGGAGGATGTGTTAGTACTGTTGAAAAAATATTAAATAATTCTGATGGTATTGAAAATGTTTCTGTTAACCTACTCACTAACAGTGCATATTTTGAAATTACCCAGCAACATATTGAAATAGAAACAGTTCTCGACAATCTGAAAGAGAATGGTTTCCCATCGAAGATTTATATAAATGATTTTTCAAAAAAAATAAATAAAGCAGAATTAGAAAAAAAAAAGAAGTGGAATAATCAATGGAAAAAGCTAACTTTTGCCCTATTGCTTTTAGTTTTTTCAGGTTTAGGTCATCTGGCAGAAGGAAGATACATAAATTTTCCAATATTGGGTAGTATATTTTTTCACGCCTCATTAGCAACATTAGCTCTATTATTTCCTGGCAGAAGAATAATCATAAATGGATTTAAATCATTTATGAAAAACCGTCCAGATATGGATTCTTTAGTAGCTCTTGGAGTAACTAGTGCATATACAACAAGTCTTCTATCATTGATATTTCCTGCTACAGGTTTTCCTTGTTTTTTTAATGAGCCAGTTATGCTATTGGGTTTTATAATGATTGGAAGATTCTTAGAAGAAAGAGCAAAATACCAAACTGGTTCATCCATTGGAGAGTTATTAGATCTTCAACCCGAAATGGCAAATATCTACACAGAAGATAATCAAATAAAATCAATAAGAGTAAACACTTTAAAACCTGATCAAGAGATTCAAGTTTTAGCAGGAGACAGAATACCGGCTGACTGCATTGTTGTTCGCGGTAATTCCTATGTTGATGTTTCACATATTACGGGAGAATCCAAACCTATTGAAGTAAAAGAAGGAGAAAATCTATCTAGTGGATCTTTAAATCTTAATTCAACTCTTAGACTTAAAGTACAAAAGGTAGGAGGAGATTCTTCTCTAGCAAAACTAGTAAGTCTTATTGAGTCTGTAAATGCTAGAAAACCTGGCATCCAAAGAATTGCTGATGAAATTGCTGGGAAATTTACTTATTTTGTCCTGATTTTTGCTACCCTAACTTTCTTATTTTGGTGGAAGGGAGCGAGAAACATTTGGCCTGATCTATTAAGTCATAATCATCTATTGATCACTCACTCAAGCCACACACTTCATAGTTCGCTTGGTAGTAATGCTGAGAATTTCCTGAGTTTAGCAATTCAATTGTCAATTGCAGTTTTAGTAATAGCTTGTCCTTGTGCATTAGGTTTGGCCACACCAACTGTAATAACTGTCGCATCAGGTAAAGCAGCAAAAAAAGGTGTGTTATTTAAAGGCGGGGACAAAATAGAGATCGCTTCAAAAATTAATCACATTATTTTTGATAAGACAGGCACTTTAACAAAAGGTAAGCCTTTCATTGTTGATTATAAAAATAATAATGATCATTCTTTTTTATTAAGAATAGCTGCCAGTTTAGAAAAAGAAAGCAGACATCCAATTGCGGATGCCTTAATTCAAGAGGCAAAAAAACAAAATTTAAGTTTATTTCCAATAAAAAAAATTTTCACCCATTCAGGTCGAGGTATTTCTGGAGAACTTGATTCAATTGATGGACTTATTAATATTGGGAATATTGAATGGCTACTAAGCAAAGGAATAATTATTGATACTGATGCAAAAAAAGAAATTGAAAATGAAGACACAAAAACTAACACTATTATTGGAGTAAGTATCAAAAAGAAGTTATTAGGTTTTATTTTATTAGGAGATTTACTCAGAGATGATTCAATTAAAACAGTTCAAAATTTGAGAGAAAACAAATTTAAAATTAATATTTTAAGTGGAGATAGAAAACAAACAGTTTTAGCTTTAGCAAAAAAACTTGGTTGTAAAGAAACAGAAGTAAAATGGGATCTTCTTCCTGAAATGAAATTGAAGACTATAGAAAATTTAAAAATAAATAATAAAGTAGCAATGATTGGAGATGGTATTAATGATGTCCCAGCCTTAGCATCATCAGATTTAGGAATTGCGGTTGGATCAGGAACTCAAATAGCCAAGGCAAACGCAGATGTAGTATTGATGGGAGATCAACTAAATGGATTACCCTACTCCTTAAATCTTGCAAAAAAAACCATAAGAAAAATAAAGCAAAATCTAACATGGGCTTTTGGTTACAATTTACTAGCTATACCTTTAGCCGCAGGCATTTTATTTCCTAAATACGGTATTCTTCTTACTCCCTCAATAGCAGCATTATTGATGGCTACTAGTTCAATTACAGTTGTAATTAATGCTTTATCTTTGGAGTAAATGAAAGGAAAATTTATCGTAATTGAGGGTATTGATGGATGTGGTAAGACCACCCAAATAGATGAACTATCTAAATGGCTACCATACAGTGGTCTAATAAAGAAAGGATCTAAATTAGTCACAACTAGAGAACCAGGAGGAAGTCTTTTAGGAAAAAAACTTAGAGGACTGATTCTTGATAATAATGAAAATAACAAGCCATCATCGCTTACAGAATTATTGCTTTATTCAGCGGATAGAGCTGAACATGTATCCAAAATTATTTCACCTGCTTTAAATAATAATGATTGGGTGATAAGTGATAGATTTTCCGACTCCACCCTGGCTTATCAAGGTTATGGAAGAAATATAAATTTAGAAATAATTAAAAATATTGAGTCTATCGTATGTCAAGGAGAATCTCCTGATCTAACTTTTTTCTTAGAAATTTCTCCAGAAGAGAGCATATTCCGAAGAAAAAATGAAATCCCAGATAGAATAGAATCAGAAGGTATTAAATTTTTAGAAAAAGTAAATAAAGGCTTCAAACTAATTGCCAAAGAAAAAAACTGGAAAGTAATATCTGCCTCACAAAATATTAAAACTATTTCTAATCAAATTAAAGAGACTATACTAAGTAATTTTTCTAGTAACAAATGATTGAGGTTAATAAAAATAATTTTTTATTTAATGAAGAAGTTAATTACTATCTTAACAAAATAATTAAGAACAAATCATTTGCTAATGGTTATATATTTTATGGCGCTGAAGGAGTAGGAAAAAAGCAAACTGCTCTTCAATTCGCAATAGAGATTTTCAAAAAATCTTCACCTAGCGACAATATTGAACAGAGAATTACAAATAATAACCATCCTGATTTTCTAATTATCGAACCTGAGTCTCCTTTGACAGCTACAAGTTCAGGAAGTTCAGATCTTGAAAAAACAAGAAAAAGTGGATCTGCGATAATTAAGATTGCTCAAATTCGTAACATCAAAACTTTTCTTGGTCAAAAATCAATAAACTCAGAAAAGAAGATTGTTTTAATTGTTGATGCGCACCTCCTTAACGAAGCAGCCTCCAATTGCCTTTTAAAAACCTTAGAAGAACCAAGTAATGGGATTTTTATTTTAATAACATCTAAATTAAACCTCCTTTTAAATACGATCATATCAAGATGTCAAATAGTCAGATTTCGATCCTTTTCTAGTAAACAAATAAAGTATCTTTTAAAAGATTATTTAGATAACTCTAAATTAAATATTTGTACAAAGTTAAAATTTGAAGATTTAATAAACTCTGCAAATGGATCTCCAAATCAATTATTGAAAAATATTGAAATCTGGAATCATATTTCAGATGATATTAAAAGTAAATTAGATTCTCCAATAAAAAACAATCTAGAAATATTAGAAATGTCTAAATTGATTTATGAAAAATTAGAAATTTATCAACAGATTTGTTTAGTCAATTTAATTCAAATTATTTGGTGGCGAAAAACAAAAAATATTGGATTAGTTAAAAAACTTGAAAAATTAAAATTTCTCTTAAGAAAAAATATTCAACCAAGGTTGGCCTGGGAAGTTACTTTTTTAAAAATTTCAATGGAAGATATATAATTTAATCTACAGCAGAATTTATCAAATCAGAATTTCTTGCCTGAATAAACTCTTGCCTCGCAATTTCAACTTGTGAACCAACAGGCAACTCAAGACAATATCCAGCACCGTAAACAGTTTTTATATATATAGGCTTACGTGGATCGGGTTCTAACTTAGTGCGTAAGTGTCTTATATGAACTCTGATTGTCTCGATATCATCGTCAGGCTCATATCCCCATACTTCTTTAAGAATTAATGCTGGCGATACAGTTTGACCATGTCTCTGCAAAAGGCAATGTAGCAATTCAAATTCAAGATGCGTTAATCTAACAGGAGATTCAAACCAAATAGCTTCAAATCTTTCTGGAACAAGAGTTAAAGGACCATAATTTAATATTTCTTGCTGATTACTAGAATTCAATTGTGCTCTATTAGTTCTTCTTAACAATGCTTTTATGCGTACATGTAATTCTTCTAAATCGAAAGGTTTAGTAATGTAATCATCTGCTCCAGAATTAAACCCAGTCACTTTGTCTTTTAGACCGCCCAATGCCGTTATCATTAAAATTGGAATATTTGATGTTCTTTCATCTCTTCTTAGTCTCTGGCATAAAGTTAATCCATCAACACTTGGTAGCATTAGATCTAAGAGTATTAAGTCTGGTGAATATTGCAGGGCTAATGCTTGTCCTTTAATTCCATCTTCAGCTTTTTGAACATCGAAACCTGAATGTTCTAAATGCCTAGCCACCAAATCACGCATATCACGATCATCTTCGATTAAAAGGATTGAAATTTTCATATTTATAAACTATTAAATTAAGATTAAGTTTTAGTAATATGATTCTCTCAAGAAATTATAAAGATTGCTGAATTAGTGTAAACAATTTTATCAATTAGATTTACTAAATAAATCAATGTCTGCAAGGGATTAGAAAGAAATTGCAAATTTTAAATAATTTTAAATTTTACAATTTCTTTCGATTCTATTTACTTTTTCTTAATAATCAGAGGAATATTAGAAAAAATAATGATTAAATTTGAAACATTATCTCTTCTTAGTATTCGAGTACAAAGTACCTTAAAATGAGTTAAATAGTGATTTTCAAAGAAAGTTAAACTGCGATTAAGGTCCTTGATGTGGTCTGAGTGTTTAAAATAATAATTTTGTCTATATTAAAAAAAATCTAATTATCTATGAAAAAGAAGCCTATTGTCTATTCTGATTTATCGAAAAAACAACTAGAAAATCTTAAAGAGCTTTATATTCAAAAAAAAGTTGAATCGATGAGTCATCAGGAACTTAAACAATATGTATTAGAAATTATTTCTCATCAGATAAACAATACCATTGGTAAAGAAGAAGAATTGGAAGCATGGAGAGAAATGTCAGATTTCTTTGGAGAGCAATTTGATATAACTATATTAGAAATACAAACAAAATACATTGACGATAAAAACGTACTTGAAACAGAAATAGATTCTCAGAAACAAAGAATAGAATTACTTGAAAGAAATAATTTAGATCAAGAGAAAAAGGATATGTGGGATGACTAGAATTTCCTGAATGGAGTGATACAAAAGATAAACAAAATATATCTTTTTTTTAGCACTTAAAATCAATTAAAGAACTTATCTGTTTGTTAGAAAATGTAATTAGTAAGTGTTCTAAATACTCTTCTAAAAAATAATTTTTTTTTCAAAAATTGATGTGCTTACAATGTTTATTAATTATTTGCTATGTTCTATATACTGTTCTTAATACTATATCAAATTTAATTGGAATTTCTGATTACACTATCAAAAATTAAGAAATAGATCATTACCAAAAGGTCTTTATAAAAAAGATTTGATCATTTGTAATTTCCCTAGTTCGTATTGTGGAGACAAAATAAAAATAAATTATATTGGTACACTCGAAAATGGAAAAGTTTTTCACAAAATTTTCAAAGAAAAAAGACCGATTTCATTTATCATTGGTGATCGTCAAGCAATAGAAGGACTTGCTTTAGGAATTATCGGAATGAAATAAGGGGGTATTAGAGAGTTAAAGATTCCTTATACTTGGGAATTCGGTTTAAAAGGTGTTGGAAGCGAAATTCCACCAAAATCAACATTATTTTATTTAACAGAACTGCTGAGTATTGAGAAAGACAAGTTACGTTGATTACTTGATTAAAAGGAATACTTCACCAGCACATCACTAGCACAAATTTAATATCTTCAAAAAAAAAGAACTCTGATGATTTCTCATGAGTTCATATAGTTTTTTAGAGTAAATTGGAACTCCCCGGGCGGGATTCGAACCTGCGACCAATCGATTAACAGTCGATCGCTCTACCGCTGAGCTACCGAGGAATATAAGATGAATTTAGCTCTTTAAAGTACCTTATGACAAGTAGAAGATTCATTATATTGAAATTTTGATGGTTCTTGCCAGCTAGATAAAAAACCATTTTTCAACTCTGCTACTGAATCAGCGTAAGTTAATTCTTCATAACGATGCGTAATCCACAAAGCAGATAAAGGTTTTTTATGGTCACTTGTAAGATTTTTAATAGTTTTTAAAACTTTTAATTGGCTAGTTTGATCAAGTAGAGCTGTAGGCTCATCCAAAAGAATAAAATTTCTACTACTAATAAGAGCGCATGCAATAGTTAAGCGTTGTTTTTGTCCACCGCTTAAAGTATGGACTGGCCTTTTTTCAAAACCAGTCATTCCTACCTGATTAAGGACATATTCAATTTTTTGATTAATTTCATAATCACTTATATTTTGATTAATATTTATCAGAAGTTCACTTCTGCAATTTGGCATCAATATTTGATGATCAGGATTTTGAAACACCATGCCAATATTTGCTTTAGATTCAATAATTCCACTTTTAGGTTTGATTATTCCATTTATTAATTTTAAAAGAGTACTTTTTCCACAACCGTTTTTACCTACAACCATCCAAAATCCAGGTTTTTTTATTGAGAAGTTACATTTAAAAATTAAATTTTCTTTTTTTCCAGGATATGAAAAAGACACATCTTTGAATCTGATATGAGGTATTTCGTTCTCAAGAGAATCTCTCATGAATTCTATCAATCAATGTTTAGAGAAAATCCTGGTCTTTTAGCTCCTCCAGCTACTGATGATTTTTCATATATCTGGACTGAAATGATTTCTTTAGCTCTGACAGCAATTAATTTATCTTGAACTTTGTCACACCTTAATTCGATCAACTTTGAAGATTCTAAAGTTTCATTCATAGAACTTTTTATTTCATCGTAAATTCGTTTAACATCATCAAATTCTTTCTTTTGAATTGAAAGTGGAAAAGGTGAATATCTCAGACTTAGTTCCAGCGAATACATAATTATTAGGAAAACTACTTTACATAATAGTAAATATTATTACGCTGAAAGTTATTTTAAATTAAATTCTTTTGAGAAAAGTACATAAAAGATCTTGAAATACAATTATTATGTATTTAGTAGATTTTATTTTTGCAATTTAAAAAATCATTTCATGGAAATAGCAAATGATATAACTTCTCTAGTTGGAAATACCCCTTTAGTTAAATTAAATCGAATCAGAGAGTATTTTAATTGTTATCCAGAAATAATAGCCAAACTAGAAAGTTTCAACCCATCAGCGTCCGTTAAAGATCGCATCGCTTTTTCAATGTTATGTAAAGCTGAAGAAGAAGGATTTATAACACCAGATAAAACAACGTTAATTGAAGCAACAAGTGGAAACACTGGCATCGCATTAGCAATGGTTGCTGCGGCAAAAGGTTATAAATTGATATTAACTATGCCGGATACGATGAGTATTGAAAGAAGGGCGATGTTGAGAGCATATGGAGCTCAATTACAATTAACCCCTGGGAAAGAAGGAATGAAAGGAGCTATAGATTTAGCTAATGAGTTGTCTGCAAGCATTGAAAATAGCTATCAATTTAATCAATTTGAAAACTTTGCTAATCCAGATATTCATGAAAGGACAACTGCTCAAGAAATCTGGTCCCAATCCAATAACAATGTAGATGGACTAGTTACAGGAGTAGGTACAGGAGGAACAATTACTGGTTGTGCACGTTTTTTGAAAAAAGTTAATCCAAATTGCAAAATTTATGCTGTAGAACCCAAGAAAAGTGCTGTGATTTCCGGAGAGAAAGCAGGATCTCATTCGATTCAAGGAATAGGAGCAGGTTTCTTACCCAAAGTACTGAATACTAAATTAATTGATGAAATTATAAAAATAGATGATGATGAAGCGTTTTATTATGGGCGTTTATTAGCCCGATTGGAAGGTCTTTTATCTGGCATCAGCAGTGGTGCAGCTTTAGCCGCAACAATAAAAATTGGTGAAAGGAAAGAACTAGTGAATAAAAGATTGATAGTTATTCTTCCAAGTTTTGGTGAAAGATACTTATCAACAGCAATGTTTGAATCGAATACCTCAATTCAAGCCAGAAAAGATGGTTATCTTTAATTAATAATTTATAAAAATGGAAAAAAATTTATATGAAGAATTAGGCCTCAAAAAAAATGCTACGAAAAGTGAAATTAAATCTTCATATCGTTCTTTAGTTAAGCAACATCATCCCGATGCAGGCGGAAAAAAAGAACGATTTCTGGCAATTCAAAATGCCTGGGAGACTCTAAGTGACCCAATCAAAAAAGAACAATATGATAGAAGTTTCTTCTCTGCAAGTTCATCATTTGATTCATTAAATGAAAATTGGGAAGAGAAATTTAATTCAAAAAAATATAATTCGTCAATAAAAGACAAAGAAGTCGAAACTTGGATTAAAGAAATTTATACTCCGATCAATAGATTAATTAGTCAAATAATTAAACCTTTGAACAACGAAATAAAAGAACTATCTGCGGATCCATATGATGACCAACTAATGGAAAATTTTTGCAGTTATATAAGTCTCTCACAAAAAAAAATAGAAAAAGGAGAAAAAATTTATAACAAAAAAATAGTTCCAAAGTCTATTTCAGCTTTAGGACTCGACCTTTATCATTGTTTTTCTCAAGTTAAAGATGCACTATCAGAATTTGATAGATATACACAAGGATACGTTGATAATTACTTGTTTGATGGTAAAGAAATGATCAAAGAAGCAAAAAGAATCCAGTCAAAGATGTCTAAAGAGAAACAAAATAAAAATTTTTAGATATGAAAGTTTATTGAATATATTCTTTAAGCTGATCTAATTTTAACCAAACATCTGGAACAGGTCTGCGCCATCGAACCTGAGCATATTCGTCTTTAACTGAAAGAATCTCTCCAGGACCTTCTAAGACATAATTAGGCAGATCATCATCACTGGCTAGAGCTTCGATACTTTTTATATAATTTTCTCGATCGACAAAAACTAAGCATCCTTTCTTGAGAGGTTTCTTTGGAATAGAATCTGTCATAATAAATTTAAGAAAGTTATTTGAAATCCATTATACAAAAACTTGTTTGAAAACTATTGAAAAAAATTTATACCGGAATAATAATTACAAACGTCTAAAAAATTTAATAGCCTTAGACGATAAACATCTATAAGATATGCGTCTTTTACTACTTGGCTGCACTGGATTTGTTGGTAAAGAATTAGTACCAACACTACTCAATGAAAATCATGAAATTTACATTGTAAGTAGAAGACCCATTAGTAAATTAAAGCTTGATTTAGATTTCAATAAGTTTAAATTTTTTCAAATAGATTTATCAAAAGAAAAAAACTGGAATAACGAAAATCTTCTAAATATTTTAAGAGAGACAGATGGAATTATTAACCTGATGGGAGAACCAATAGCAGAAAAAAAATGGACTTCTGAACAAAAACAGGAGATCGAAAATAGTCGTATTAACACTACGAAATTTATGATAAAGACCCTTAAAAATTTTAAAATAAATCCAAAAGTCATTATAAATGGTTCAGCTATAGGTTATTACGGTACAAGTTTGTCTAGTGAATTCACTGAAAATAGTCCTGGAGGAAAAGACTTTTTATCTAATCTTTGCAAAAAATGGGAAGCGGTAGCCGCAGAAAAACCATTTTTCTCAAGGTTAGTTATTTTTAGAATTGGAATTGTTCTAGAGAAAGACGGAGGAGCATTAGGAAAAATGCTCCCTATATTTAAAGTTGGATTAGGTGGACCAATTGGAGATGGTAAGCAATGGATGAGTTGGATTCATAGAACTGATTTATGTGCATTAATTAATCAAGCATTAGTTGATAAAAAGTATTCTGGAGTATTTAATGCTGTTGCACCAAATCCAGTATTAATGAGAGAATTTTCTCAGACTTTAGGCAAATGTCTTAATAGACCTAATTTACTCCCAGTGCCTGGAGCGGTTTTAAAAATATTGTTAGGAGATGGAGCGAAAGTTGTTTTAGAAGGACAAAAAGTAATTAGCAGTAAAATCAAAAATTATAATTTTAAATATCCTCTTCTTGAGAAAGCAATTTACGCCTCCACCAAGAATTAATACCGTTTACTAAAGCACCAATAATAAGAATTGTTATTAATGGAACTACAAGAGGATTCCAAACTATCTGAATAAAATTAATAAAAATAAATATCCCGTTAAATTGCATGATGATTGCAAAAATAAAAAATATTGCAAAAAAAATGACTGTAAATAAATTTATTAATAACAAATTATCGATAATTTGTTTTAATTTATTTTGATTATTCTCCTTAGTCATTTTTTATAACAATATTCATATCATCAACCATTTTAAGACAAGCTTTGTTTTCACCCAGTCTTTTTTTAGCATTTTCATTACATGAGATCATAAACTTCTTATTTAGCTGTATAAGGTATATTATTTTTATGATCAATTTAATTGTCTGATTGATTTGATCATTTTTGTCTTTATAATTGCTGGCACAAAAAACATATTTTCCAAGCAAACGTCTTTGCGCTTCTGCAAAAGTTTTTGTAAATTGTGGACCTTTACCTTCAATCTGAATAACCGGTTTTCCTAATCCAATCGATTGCTCTGCAGCTGTTCCCGCCATGCTTATACAGCATCTACTTTTCAATAATATTTTGTCAAAATTGTTCCAATATATATTCACTTCTAAAAATTTATATTGGAATTTCAGGAGATTATTATCTTTTATATTGTCTATTTTTAACCATCCTCTTTTTTGAAATATCTCCTTTATTTTTGATGAAGATAGAGCATTAACTATTGCAAAATTAAACTGAATTTTTTGAAAATATGTTAGATCTGACAATGCCTCTAATACCTCTAAAATCAAAATAAAATTATCTAAAATCTCAGGGAATCTACTTCCTGGAAATAATCCAATACTAAATTCATCTTTATTTAATTCTTTGTTTCTAGGAAAAAACTTATCCATAAACGGGTTGCCTAAAAAAGACACTTTCTTTTTTAATTGCAATGTTAAATCATCAGCTGTAAGGGAATCTCTCGTATATATTTTTTTTGCTTTTTGTGAGAGCAAGAAAATTTTTGAAGGCCATGGTAACTTCAACTTCCCTTCATAATGGCTGGAATAAGCAACTAGATATGTAAAAAAATCTTTCTTACAAACCCATGCAAAAAACACTGGCACAATATCTCCAACTACAAAAAAATAATCATATTTTTTTCTTATTTTAAAAGTTAAATATAATCTTTTTAGAAGATAAAATATTTCTCCTCCTAATATCTCAGTAAGTCTTCCCTTAAAAGAATTATAACCAATTCCTCCAGTTCTAAATTCCTTAGTTTTACCTATAATCTTAATTTTTTCTTTTTCGTAATGGTTTCCTATACCAACAATTGGCAAAGCATGAACAGAATACCCAGTTTTTACGAATTGTTTAGCTATAAGACTGCCAGATAGATCTTCTCCATGCCCATTACTTAAAATTAAAATCTTAAACAATTTAAAATTCCAACCATTTTTTTACTTTGGTTAACTCAGGCCAATCTGGATATCTAGTTAATCCGTCTTCAACAGATTCTTTCAACTCACTTTTAACATCTGGCATCATCATAGACATTTTTTTTATTAACTCAATATGATCCCTAACACCTTTATTATTGGTAGCCAAAAGAGCTAAAGACAAATTCATTCTTGCTTGTGGATCTTGCTGATTTAATCGAACAGCTTGTCTGGCAGCTGACAAAGCTTCTTCATTATTTTTCAAAAGTAATTGAAGCCATGATATACAAGTCCAAGCAGCAAAATGATTTGGAATTTGCTGTATAATTTTTTGAAAATCCTGAACAATTGGAATTAAATCTTGCCCTGCTTTATATCTTGATAAAGCTGCATTAAAATCCTCTTCGATGGGATTAATTTCGTTATTCATTATTTATTAAACCGCAAAAGAGCTACCACAACCGCAAGTTTGAGAGGCATTGGGATTTACAAAATTAAAGCCACCTCCAATTAATTCCTTACTAAAATCTAACTGCATTCCATAAATATATAAGAGACTTTTAGGATCACAAACAACTTGAAAGCTTTGATCAGCTTTTAATGAATAATCATAAACTTTATCATCAGGATTTATTTCATCAGTTCCTATAAAATCCATCGTATAACTCATCCCACTACAACCCCCAGATCTGACTCCTACCCTAAGTGCTTTTTTATCACTTTGGTCCTTCAATAAATTTGAAATTTGTTCTATAGCATCATTCGTAATTAAGATACCTTTGCCATCATCAGAATTTTTAATTTCCTGTTTAACTTCTACATTTTCCATAAACAAGGGATTTCTACTACATACAATATAAAAACTTAATCGATAGGATGCATAGAACAAACGTTATCCAAACTTGATTTGTTATAATTCTAAGAAAAAGTGAAAATTGCAATAGTTGGTTCTGGATTAGCTGGTCTTACAGCAGCAGTCAATTTAGTTGATGAAGGCCACGAAGTAGAAATTTACGAGAGCAGGTCATTTTGGGGAGGTAAAGTCGGAAGTTGGGAAGATAAGGATGGCAACCACATAGAAATGGGTTTACATGTATTTTTTTACAATTATGCAAATCTTTTTAAATTAATGAAAAAAGTGGGTGCTCTAGACAATTTACTCCCGAAAGATCATACTCATCTATTTATCAATAATGGTGGTAATTTAAAATCGTTAGACTTCAGATTCCCTTTAGGTGCTCCATTTAACGGACTTAAAGCTTTTTTTACCACCGAACAACTTACTTGGGTAGATAAATTCAGAAATGCCTTAGCTTTAGGGACAAGTCCAATCGTTAGAGGATTGATAGACTATGAAGGCGCAATGAAAATAATTAGAGATCTGGATAGAATTAGTTTTAAAGAATGGTTTTTAAACCATGGTGGAAGTGAAAAAAGTTTAGAAAGAATGTGGGATCCTATTGCATATGCATTAGGTTTTATTAATTGCAAAGATATTTCAGCAAGATGCATGCTAACTATATTCATGATGTTTGCTTCAAAAACAGAAGCCTCAAAACTTAATCTGTTAAAAGGTTCCCCACATAAGTGGTTAACGCAACCTATCGTCGACTACATCACAAACAAAGGAGCAAAAATACATCTTAACCATAAGGTAGAAGAAATCATTTATGAAAAGGAATCTTCCTCTTATTCAGTAAATCAATTAAAAATATCTTCTCCTGAAGGAATTAAGACAGTGTTTGCAGATAAATTTCTAGCTGCCTGTGATGTTCCTGGAATAAAAAAAATAATTCCAAAAGAATGGTATCAATTTAAAGAATTTGAAGGTTTAAAAAAACTTAGAGCTGTAGCTGTTGCCACAATCCAATTAAGATATGACGGTTGGGTTACTGAATTAAAAAAAGATAATACTGGAAACGAACCAATTGGACTAGATAACCTTCTTTATTCTGCTGATGCCTCTTTCAGTTGTTTTGCTGATTTAGCACTAGCAAGTCCAGCAGACTATAGAAAAAAAGATATGGGATCACTTCTCCAATGTGTTTTAACTCCTGGCGATAGATGGATGGGAAGATCCACAGAAAGAATTACAAAAGAAATTGATAAAGAGGTTCGCCGTCTATTCCCATCCTCAAAAAATCTTAAATTGCTTTGGAGTAACGTGGTACAAATTCCACAATCACTCTATAGAGAATCTCCCGGTATGGAACCTTTCAGACCCGATCAAAAAACATCTATATCTAATTTCTTCATGGCTGGTAGTTATACAAAACAAGATTATATAGACTCTATGGAGGGAGCTACAATGAGTGGGCATTTAGCTGCCGCAGCAATTTTAGAGAAGAAAGCCGAATTAGCAAAAAATCTGGCAGTAAGTTAATTAATGGGTACTTGGCTAAAACATGACGTAATAACAGTTGTTAATGCGCCTCTTGAAAATGTATGGGACACATGGAGCGATTTAGACTCAATGTCACTTTGGATGAGCTGGATTGAATCTGTAAAAACAGTTGACGAAGAAACTAATACATTACCAGATTTAACAGAATGGACTTTAGCTGCAAATGGCTTTAGGTTTAAATGGAAAGCTCAAATTACAGAAAGGGTTGAAAAAAGCAAACTTAAATGGAAATCAATAGGAGGTTTACCAACTGAGGGATCAGTAGTTTTCGAAAGTAAAACTGATCAAATCACAACGGTAAATTTAGCAATAACTTATGAGCTACCAAAAATGATTGCTCGGTTTATGGAAGAAAATATTTTAGGCAAAATGGTTACAAACGAATTACAGGCCAATATTGATAGGTTCAAAGATTTAGTTGAAAAGAACTATTCAAAAAATTTTTCTAACTGAAAATATTAATTGCAAGATCTAGTAGTCCTTCAAAAGTATATTTTTGTGCCTGACTATCAACTCTTCCAAAAATCTTGTTACATATTTTTGTTGTCTGAGGTCCAATAGTTAACAACTTAATCTCATCAAAATATTCTAACCATTGTTTACCAAGTTTTTTTTCTAGTAAACAAGCAGTATTTACAACGGTTTTACCGCTTGAGAAAATAATTGCATCTACTTTTCGATTAGAAATAATATCAATTGTTTCTTCAGGAATTGAGTCAGGACATCTAGTTTCATATGCAGCAACCTCAAATACACGTGAACCAGCCTTTCTAAATTGATCTGCAATTAGATCCCTACCACCTGTTTGAACTCTTGGTACAAAGACTCGAAGTCCATAACCAGATACTGGGAAATTATCAATTAAACTTTCCGCGACGAATTCTGGAGGTATAAAATCAGCCTTGATCCCAAAATCATCAAGAGTTTTTGCGGTTTTTTCTCCGACTACGGCGATTTTTGTTTTTTTTGAACATTCTTTTAATGAACTATTAAAGTACCTAAGTCTTTTATCAACAAATTTGATCCCATTACTACTGGAAAAAATAATCCAATGAAAATCATTTATTTGATTTAATGCTTCGTCAAGAGGATTCAAATCATCAGGATCACCAATACTTATTGCAGGCAAATCAAATACATTTGCGCCCTTTCTTGTGAATATCTTCTTTATATCCAATATTCCTTCTTTTGATCGAGTAATAACTATATTTCTTTGATCAAGGGGTAGATCAAATATTGGCATCGTTATCCTCAAGATTGTTATTTTGATTTTTTAATTCATCGAGAAGTTTCAAGACTGATAATCCTTTATCAAGAACAACATCTTCTTTAAAAATTATCTCTGGAACTCTTCTCATCTCTATTCTTTTTCCTAAACTATGCCTTATAGAGCTTTTCGCTGTATTCAAGTTTGCCACAATCTCTTTCCTAACTTTCTCTTGAGCAGTTGAAGTTATGTAAATTTTACAGTGTTGCAAATCACCTGATAAATCAATCTTGGAAATATTGACAAAATGATCTCTAATAAGATCATTTTCCAAATCATTCTGCAAAATAAGTGTTATTTCTTTCTTCAAAAGGGAAGAAACTTTTGCAAGACGGTAATTATTTGGCATTATGGTTGTAAATTTATTGGGTTTGTCATCGCTTGCAAGACAAAATAAACAGTTATGAAAGCACTTAAGACAGAAGATATCAAACCTACTATTGTTAGTGGATTTGATCTATTCTTGAATAAAGGTTCAAGCAAAGCAACAAGTCCCCCAACAATGATAGATATCAAATACTTTGGATATCTCGCAACATTAGAGAAAAATTCGCCCATCAGCTCCACAAATAGATTACTTTTTTAGCTAAGTTTTAACAAACATTAAACAGCATGATTACATTATATCAATTTAGGCATAGTGCTTTTTGTTTAAAAACAAGAATGGCCCTTCATGCAAAAAAACTACAATATCGAGTTGAAGAAGTAACACCTGGAATAGGCCAATTTGAAATCTTTAAATTATCAGGTCAAAAGCAAGTACCTGTAATAGTCGATAGTAATGATCAAGTTATTAATGACTCTTCAACAATTTGCGAATATATAGATAAAAAAAAATGAAAACAATCCACTCTTTCCTGAGGATCCAATATTATTTGCACAATGCAAACTAATTGAAGACTGGGCAGATACTACAATGGCTACAACTTGTAGAAAAGCTTTAATAAAATCTGCAATAGAAAATCCACAGCTAAGAACTGCATTACTTCCAGATGAAATACCTTCTTCAGTTAAAAGTCTTGTTGATAAATTACCTTTTGAAAATCTTAGTAAAATTTCCAATGTAGTTTTGTCTTCTAAAGATAATTTAGAACTCCAAAAATTACTGGAAGCTTTATCAAAATCCTTGATCAACAAGAAATATTTGGTTGGAGATAGTTTATCAATTGCAGATATTTCAATTGCTGCTCAATTATCCCTTATTAAATTTCCAAAGTCTGCAGGACCAATTCTTTCAGGAGAGGGGAGCCAAGAATACATAAACAACCCTTATTTAGAAAATCTTTTCATTTGGAGGAACAACTTAGAAGAATATCTTTTTAGTGCTAACTCTCAATAAATTCAAACTTCAATTTATATTTATTTGTTTTGATAGCATGAATAGAAGGATCACCAACTTTTGAACCATAAGAAGCAACATATTGCACTCCACAAATTGATGGTTTGATTGAATTATCAACTTCCAATATTTCTTCGGAACACTTTTGAAATTTACTGATGGTCTCTACTTGATTAATCCTTGAAGCACCTGGCTTATGTGCTGTTTGTATAACTAGCTCATCTGCGAAAAAAATATCATTATCTTGGATCTGATTTCTCCCTGTAATTCTTGAATCAATATAAAAATCATCTTTTAGATAAGTAATTTGATTATTAATAGATTGAGGATCATTTACAACCTTGATTAAGGTTTCACCAAATATTGCTTTTCCAATAGATTCAGAATTTTTTGCACGATTACCAACAATTAAATCTGAATCATTCTTAAAGAAATTTACTTTATAAATAACTGGCTCTTCTGAATCATTAACTATATCTTGAGAAGTAACAAGCCAATTCCCCTCGAACCATTTAGGATAAATTAAATCCTTAGAAGTATCCGATAATTTAAAATTTGGCAAATATAATTCTGGCCATTGATTTACACGATTTTCCAAAAACTCTCGTACGTTAGAATCTACTAGAGCAAAAGAACTTTCTAAAAAAATTCCTTGAAAAATCAAGCAAAGAATTAATCCAAGAAGAATTTTCATTATGTCAAATCCACTAATAAGAGCATCAGATCATTATGTATTATTAGAGCCAGATTCAAAGGAAAAAATTGTATCAAAGCAAGAAGCAATTTTATGGTTGAAGAATTGGCTTAGTAAGACAGAAACACAAACAATATATCAAAATATTGAAGATCCTGATCAGGAATTTTTTGAAGAATTATTGGAAAGTACTTATGAATTAGAAATAAAATTAGGATACGTTATCAAATGGTTTGCAGTAAGAATTGAACCAGATTAACTGATTATTTCTCTATGAATTGCATTAATTGTTTTCATAGCAACTTCTTCAATATTTTCTTTTTTTACTTGAATTCTTAAATCTGCTTGAGAATACAAATTTTCTCTAGATTTAAAAATGCTCATATATAGATCATTTAGATTCTTTCCCTGAAGAAGTGGCCTATTTTCAATTTCATTTTTCAATCTTGCAATTGCTATATCTTTGTCAAGATCTATCCAAGCAATTATTCCCTGTCTTAAAATTCCCCAGTTTTCCGATTTGGTAACTATTCCTCCTCCAGTTGAGATTACTAATGAAGGAATTTTGATAGTTTCTTTAAGGCATTTTGCTTCTAATTCGCGGAAATTATCTTCTCCTTCATCCTTAAAAATTTGATTAATAGATTTTTTTGCCAACTTCTCTATTAATGAATCTAAATCAATGTATTTATACTTCAATAATTCAGCCAGCTTCAAACCAGTTTGTGACTTACCAGAACCCATCATTCCTATTAAAAATATACTTCTGCCCTTAATAGCATGAACTGTTTTTTCGATAATGGATTGGTCCATAAAGACAAAAGCGTATTTAAAACCTTAAGATAGTATTATCGCAGACAGCTATGACTTCTACACAATCCAAACCATCTCATGGAAAAGGACGTGAATGCGTCATAACTCGACGTGCCTGCTTTAGTTCTAGTCACCGTTATTGGCTTCCTGAAAAAAGCCCAGAAGAAAATTTATCTCTTTTTGGAAAGTGCAGTATTGCACCAGGTCATGGTCATAATTATGAACTTATTGTTTCAATGGGTGGAGAACTAGACTCTGATGGAATGGTACTTAATCTCTCTGATGTAAAACACTCTATTAAAGATAAGGTTACTGGACAATTAGATTTTCGTTTTTTAAATGATGTCTGGCCTGAATTTAATGTTAATAAACAAGAAGGTATACTTCCCACAACTGAAGCATTAGTAAAGGTCATTTGGAGTCGTCTGAAGGATGATTTACCTCTTACAAGTCTAAGACTTTATGAAAACCCAAATTTATGGGCAGATTATTTTGGAAAAAACATGGAAGCATTTTTAACAGTACAAACTCATTTTGCAGCCGCTCACAGACTTGCAAAAGAAGAGATATCCTTTGATGAAAATAAAAAAATATATGGGAAATGTGCCAGAGTTAATGGACATGGTCATAACTATCTTGTCGATATAACTGTAAAAGGAGATATTGATAAAAGAACAGGAATGGTTTGCGACTTATCTGCCCTCCAAGAGATAATTAACGATTTAGTTGTTGAACAACTAGATCATACTTTTCTTAATAAAGACATCGAATTTTTCCATAATTGTGTTCCAACTGCTGAAAATATAGCTTTATATATTTCTGATATTCTTAAAAAACCTATACATAATCTTGGTGCAACATTACACAAAATAAGACTCCAGGAGAGTCCAAATAATGCTGCAGAAATTTATGTCGATCAAAAGTTAACCAATTCGTTGAATTTGAAATTGGAAAATAGTTTAGTCACGCAAACTTGAATATCCCAAGAGTAATAATTGTTATAGCATCAAGTATTGATGGGAGAATTGCTTTTCCTGGAGGTGGAGAATCGCATCTTGGCAGCGATGAAGATAAAAAAATATTAAATCAAAACTTATCAATGGTTGACGCCACCATTTTTGGTTTAGGTACTTTAATAGCTCATCAATCAACTTACCTAGTTAAAAATCTCACTGATAATAACGAAGTAAATATATCAAAAAGCCAACCAATTTCTATAGTTGCTTCAAATAGCAAAAAATTTAATGGTAATTGGAAATACTTTCGTCAACCAATTAGAAGATGGCTAATAAGCTCAAGTAAAGTTGATAATTCTTCGAATAATGAATTCGAGAAAGAACTCTTTTTCGAAGATTCATGGGAAAAAACTTTAATTTCACTTAAAAAAAAAGGGATAAATAATTTAGCTCTTTTAGGAGGTGCAAAACTTATAAATTCATTTATAAAAGAGGATCTAATAACAGATATAAA
>CACGVZ010000012.1 GCA_902576415.1 uncultured Prochlorococcus sp.
GTTAATGAAATGATTGAATCAGCTTTAAGGAGACATAATAGAAGATCTACAATAATATCAAGCGTACTTGGCTGGATCTTAATTGGAGGTTATTCGTTTGGACTTTTTCAAGCAGTTCAAAATGTCTAATTAATCTTTTCTTTAAATAAGAACTTCCTAAATGATAAATTAATATAAGACTAATTATTTTTTATGAGGGAATATATTAAGGCAAATCTTACAGTGATAAGAAAATATTTAAAAAAACGAAAAAGGTATACATCAAAATTAAATAATGCTTCGATAATGGAAGAATTCAAAGAATGGAGCAAAGATCCAATTCCTGAGACAGAATCAATATGGACTTTACCTGACTTAACAAGGAATGAAAGACTAAAAAATTTTTGTCGCTCAATTAAGAAGGAAATAAGATAATTTTTTAACTACCTAGTTGTATATGATTTACCTTTAAGTAAAAATAACCCGCAAATCCAACTATATTCAAAATTACAACGAAAATCCAAGCTCCAATTGGCTGATTAGAATCAAATTTTTTTATTTTAACTTTTTCCTTTAGTCTTTCAATATATTTAGCCATAATTAAAAATATTAAAAAGAATATTTCTAATTATAGAGAGTTAAATTTTAAGGAATCTTAAATAAAATAAAATTTCTTTTAATTAGAATTTTTATTGTCAAGCCTGTTAATGGGATATTTAATTAACTCCTTTTTGAGATTTTTTAAAAGTTTATTGTGATTCAAAATTGTAAATTTCCTAGTAAAGGAATAATGCCATTTCATTGAATTAAAAAAAAACTTGCTAATTCATTATTAATAAAATTATAATACTTATTACGGTCAAACAGACCATACATAATTTAAATAAGGACAAATTTTTCATGAGCTTAAAAGTAGGCCAAGAAGCACCAGACTTTAGTGCTACAGCAGTATATGATCAAGAGTTTAAGGAGATTACACTTTCAGGTCTAAGAGGTAAATGGGTTGTTCTATTCTTTTACCCACTAGATTTTACATTTGTATGTCCAACTGAAATCACAGCATTTAGTGATAGATACCAAGATTTCTCGGCACTTAATACGGAAATACTTGGTGTATCAGTTGATAGCAAGCACTGTCATTTGGCATGGATACAAACCCCAAGAAATGAAGGTGGTATTGGTGATATTAACTATCCGTTAGTTTCTGACTTAAAAAGAGAAATTTGCCAGGCTTACAATGTTCTAAATGATGATGGGGAGGCTGATAGAGGTTTATTTCTTATCAATCCCGAGGGAGTAGTTATGCATACGACTGTTAACAAGGCTCCTGTAGGTAGAAATGTTGATGAAACGCTTAGGATTCTTCAAGGCTATCAATATGTTGCCGCAAACCCCGATGAAGTGTGTCCAGCAAACTGGACCCCAGGGGAGAAAACAATGTTAGAGGACCCAAAAGGTAGTAAGGAATATTTTTCTGCGCTATAGGAGAATTAGAAACATTTAAGTAAGTAATGAGTAGTAAATAATTATATAAAAATAAAAAATAAATATATTCAAAAATGGGATAACATCCCCTTTTTGAGGTTTGGGCACGATCCAATCGCTCAAATTAGTTTTATATGATAGGAAGGACCATGTATAAAAAGAAATTTCTATTGCGACTAGGATAAAAAGATTAATTAAATTTAGGTCATTTAAACCAAAATATCTATAAATATGAAACTGATCATCAACACTAATATTAATAATTTGAAGATGCCAAAGATAGAGAGAAATCAAAATAAAATTTACCAATATTATTTTTTTTAAAAGAAACCTAGATTTCTTAAAAATTAATAGGATAGAAATTAAGAATATGAAAAAACATATCTGTGGAATATCCGGTTTTGGGACATTAATTCCTTCAAGAAATAAATTAATTATAAGATCAAAATTTATATATATATAATCAGCTATTAAGAAAGAGAGAAATATTAAATTTATTGCTACTAAGAATAATAATCTTTTTCCTTTAATTATTTTTTTACTATGGATTTTATCTTTAGTAAAACTATATTCTGTATAGTTTTTTAAAGAGTTTATATACACCAAATATGGACATATTGCTCCGCTCAAATAGTAAAGGATTAAATAAAAGGAAATATCATTAATATTGAGTGAATACAAATTAAACCATTGTTTTTGTATAAATGGAAGAATAAGTAAGAATGAGAGTGTAACTAATAACTTCGTTGTATTGATTTTAATTATCAAGAAAATATTTTTTTTAATTTAAAGCAATTAAATCAAACTTTCAACAATTTAGAAGTTGTTAATTTAAAAACTTTTTTATCTATAGTTTCTTTATTTAAAAGTATATCAACTAATTTATCTAGTAAGACTCTATTTTTTTTCAATATATTTATTGAATTATTTAATGAAATTTTAGAAATATTTATGATTTCTTTATCTATTCTAGAACTGGTATTTTCTGCTATAAGAGGCTTTCTTCTAAATAATCCATCTCCTAAATACATTTCATTATTATCAGAATCCATTGAAATTGGACCAATAATTGAAAATCCATATTTTGTAACCATTTCCCTTACGATATTTGTCGCATAAGAGATATCATTTATAGAGCATTGTGTAATTTCACCTTCACCAAAAACTATCGTTTCTGCTGCTCTTCCAGCTAGAGCAATTTCAATTTTTGAAAATAATAATTTTTTTGAAATCAATCCGCTAGAAATTACATCTTCGTCAGGGCATATTTTTGTATATCCTCCTATAGATCCAGATCTAGGTAAAATCGTAATTTTATCAACTGATTCAATTCCATTTCTCACAGCAGATACAATTGCTCTACCTACTTCGTTATAAGCAATAATTTTTTTCATATTAGGAGAAGTTATTAATGAGCTTCTCAGGCCAATGGTAATTTTATCAAGAGCATTTTCTATATGAAGATCATTGATTAATTTAGATTCGTCTCTTGCACAGTGAATAGCACTCTCGTTCATCAAGTTTGCAAGATCTGCTCCCGAAAATCCGACTGTTCTAGAAGCCCAATATCCTAAGTCAACCTCACTTGAAAGTGGTTTGGAAAGTGAGTGAACTGAAAGAATTTTTTTTCTTCCATCTAAATCTGGAAGCATTACTTCAATTTTCCTATCAAATCTACCTGGTCTTAATAATGCTGCATCCAAAATATCTGGTCTATTTGTTGCTGCTAAAACAATAATCCCAGAATTATCAGCAAAACCATCTAATTCAGTTAGAAGCTGATTAAGGGTTTGTTCTCTTTCATCATTTCCACCTCCGATCCCAGACCCTCTTTGCCTACCAATGGAATCAATTTCATCAATAAAAATTATACAAGGAGATTTTTCCTTAGCCTTAGAGAAAAGATCACGAACTCGGCTTGCTCCAACACCAACAAAAAGTTCTACAAACTCTGAAGCCGATATTGAGAGAAAAGGTACTCCTGATTCACCAGCAATTGCTTTAGCTAATAATGTTTTTCCTGTCCCTGGTGGGCCTATTAGAAGAACTCCCTTAGGAACTTTCGCTCCAAGATTTTCAAATTTCTTTGGTTCTTTCAAAAATGTTATTACCTCTTTTAATTCCTCTGCGGCTTCAGGGACGCCAGCTACATCATCGAATCTCGTTTCTACATCATCAATAGTTACAAATTTAGATTGATTTTTGGTAAAACCAAAAGCTCTGGAGGCCAATTTTGATGTACTCCTCAAGATTAAGACTATAGCTAATATAAAAATTAGGAAAAGACTTATTGAAGCGAATGAATTAGCAGCTGAGGCTTCTTTTCTACTATTGTTAATAGTTAGATCTACCTTATTTTCAGTAGCCTTTTCAAGGATTAATTGATCATTGTAAAGGATAGGTATTTTAAATTTATCTCCATTTTTATACAGAACATCAATTTCTCTCTGCCTTGGATAGAAAAATATTGATTCTATTTTCCCCGTCTCTATATCTTCTAGAAGATCCGAATAACTTGATTTAGAATCTGAATATGAGAATTTTGATCTAAACACTAATCTTTATAAGTGATTAATAAAGCATATATGCTTATTTAAAAAATTGACGTATATAAACAAAATATACTCAAAAGTTTTGGAGATAACCAGTTAAAGGTTATATTATTATATGGAAATAAAGAAACAGAATGGCTGTACCAAAGAAGAAAAAATCAAAGAGCAAAAGAAACCAAAGGCACGCTGTTTGGAAAGGAAAAGCAGCAGTAGCAGCTCAAAAAGCTATATCTTTAGGTAAGTCAGTTTTAACTGGGAAAGCTCAAGGATTTGTTTATCCTATTGAAGAAGAAGAAGAAGAATAGCTTTTAAGATCCTAATTTAAATGCTTCAAGTATAACGGCATAAATTGCACCAATTCTTAATTTATCAACTACGGTCCATAGATAATAAAACTTTGAACTTGTGGCAGGTTTAATTCTTATAATGATTTCAATAAAAATAATGATTATTGGGACCATTATTAACTCATTTTTACCTTCAGATATAAATTTTGTAATAAAATTTGCGAACAAAAAATAACCTGTCAAAACAGAAATTAGACCAATAGATTTTGTTCTCCAAGTATCACTTAGAAAACCAAAAAATAAATTATTTAACTGGTAGGCAATTCTTGAAAAATTAGTTTTTTGCATTACTAAAAGACACTAAATAATCACTTAGAAAGTTATAGTCAATGTATGATTTTTTTAGTTTAGGGCCTTTGATTACATTTGCCACATTATTCTGATCACCAAGACTGTCTAAAATACAATCTAATTTAATATTTTCCTCAAGAACAATTGGGATATTTGAAGGAACAAAAATTGTTGGCAAGTTAGCTGCCAAGGAAGATTTCAATCCTGGATTGGAGTCTTCAAAAACAATTGAGTTGTTTTTATTTATACCACTTAATTGGACAGCCTTTAAATATGGTAATGGATTTGGTTTCTTTAATTCAACGTCTTCACTTGAAATAATGAACTCAAAAGGGTTCAAGCCATTAAAAAGATAATCAACGAGAAGATTGGCTTGAATTCTTGAACTTGAAGTAACAATAAATTGTCTTACTTTTTTTCTATGTAATTCGTTTATTAATCTAAAAACACCAGTTTTCAAACTAACGCAATTTTTTTTTATAATTTCTAAATAATGAAACTGTTTTGTTTCATGAATTTTGAGAATTAAATCTTCTGAGAAATTATCATTATTATATTTAGCGTAATAAGCAATCCTATTTTTGCCCCCATTTATCTTCAGAAGTTTTATGTATGTATTAGTATCCCAATTCCAATCAATGCCAAGGTCATTAAAAGCATTATTAAAAGCAGGTAAATGGGCCTCTAATTCTGTATTTGCGATGGTCCCATCTAAATCCCAATAAACACCCTCCAGATAAGTCACCAAAAAGAATTTCTTTTATTTACGGTAAAAAACAAGAGCAATTATTGCTGGTCCTGCTAACGCAACTACAGCCAAAGGAATAAGTGTTGCCATGATTAATGAATATGTTTTGTGATACTATTTTTACAAATAAATGATGAAACTGTACTGATACGTTACAAGATTGAATTAAATTATGAAATCATGGACATGTATAGAAAATTGTGGGGCTTGTTGTAAATTCGACTTGAACGAAAGAAGCGATTTGGCTAACAAACTTAACAAAGAAGATATATCTTTGATAAATTCGATGACGGCTAAAGACGGTTGGTGTAAAAACCTGGACAGAGAAAATAAAAAATGCTTAATTTACGAAACCAGACCACATTTTTGCCGTGTAAGTGAATTTTCAACTTCATTTAAAGGATATTTGAAATCTGGTGATAAATTTTTGATAGATTGCTGCAAACAACATATTTCATCAAATTATGGATACCAAAGTAATGAGATGAAGTCTTTTAGAATTGCTGTCTCAGGAAAATGAATAGTAAATTAGAAAAAAAAGAAAACAATCTAGAAAAAAGTTTTTTTTCAATATTTATAACGACTTTTACAACAATTTTTATTGCTGAACTTGGCGATAAAACTCAGATAGCAACATTAATGCTTTCTGCCGAATCGGGCAGGCCAATAGTTGTTTTTCTTGGAAGTTCTCTAGCATTAATAAGCTCTAGCATAGTAGGAGTTCTTATTGGTAAATGGGTATCAAAAAAAATATCTCCTAGCAAATTTGCTTTATCTACTGGTACTTTAATGATATTGATAAGTATATTTTTAGCTTATGAAACATTCAAAAATTATTTATAAATGGTTTTAAGTTTATTACTATCAACATTTCTAACAGTTTTCATAGCTGAATTAGGTGACAAAACTCAACTAGCTACTTTAACTATTAGTGGCACTTCAAATAAACCATTAGCAGTTTTTTTAGGATCTTCTTCAGCACTTGTTTTTGCAAGTTTACTAGGTGCTTTAACAGGTGGTTCTATTTCAAGTTTTTTACCCGAAGTAGTTCTTAAGTCAATAGCGTCCATTACATTTTTCATCATTGGTATAAGGCTTTTTATCAACTCTTTCACCATCGAAAAAGAAGAAAAAGAAGAGAAAGAAAATAATTAGTTTTAAGCTTGGATAATAAGGTGTAATAATGAAGTGTATACACCTAAATTAATTAATAATTTCATTTAGATCATGTTCACATCATCTTCAATAATTGATAATCTTAATCAGTCAGAAGGATTAGAATATAAAAAATTATGCAGATTATTAAAAATTACAAAGAAATCTGATAGAGATAAATTAGATATTGCTTTAACAGCTCTAGAAAAACTTGAAATAATTAATAAAAATGAAAATGATGAATATACTTGCATAAAGGATAATGATCATATTGTCGCCAAAATAAGATGTAGTAGCAAAGGCTATTGCTTTGCTGTAAGAGGAAAAGACAAAGAAGATATCTACATTAAAGAAAATCTACTTAACTATGCATGGAATGGAGATAAAGTTTTAGTAAGGATAATAAAAGAGGGATATAGAAGAAGATCACCTGAAGGAATAGTTGATTGTATTCTTGAAAGATCAAATCAAATACTTCTTTCTAAAGTAGAAATAATAAACAATGATATATATGCAATCCCAATAGACGATAGGATCCTTTCTAAAATTAAACTTCCAAGAGAGAATAAAAAATACACATTCAATCCAGACAATAAGAATATAGTAAAAGTTGAGATTGATAGATTCCCCATAGGTCAAGAAGAAGGACTAGGTCATGTGATACAAGAACTAAAACTAAACAATAACGAAGACTATGATACAGACTTTGTTTTATCTAAAAGCAATATCGTTAATTCATATAATTTAAATCATATTGAATCAAAAAAAATAGAACAAAGGGAGAGGATAGACCTTACAGACAAAAATTCTTATTTGTTCAAAAGTTGGAATTCTAATAATTCTCCAATGCTCCCAATGATTCAAATAGATCAGGGGAAAAATAAAAGTACTAAATTATGGATACATACAAATAACCTTGCAGAAAGAGTAGATCTAAATAGTAAAAAATCTCTAGAAATATTGTTTAAAGGATTTGAATCATTACCCTTATTAAATGATTGGCAAAACTACCTTAGTGAAGCCATAAGAAATGATTCTGAATTTAAAGTTGGTGAAAAGAATGAAGCGATAAGCCTCTGTGTGCATTTAAATAGTGATAATGAAATAACTGATTGGTCATTCCATCTTACATTAGTAAAATGCACTCTTAATGTTGGAAGTGATCATACTGAAGCGCTTCTATCTAGAAAAAGTAAATCAAGGATAACCTCTCGGGTATTAAAACCTATAAAGGAATATATCGACGATTTAGATAAAATACTCGAAATTTCATGTTCATTCAGACAAAAACATCTTTTGGAGGGTAAGGTTGAGATTCCTGCACCACTTAATAAAATTGAGTCACTTGAAGAATTTTTTATTCACAATCCAGCTGAATATTCAAAAGGATATTTTGAATCATTAAATAAAGAAGATTGCCAAACTTACCTTTCACCAATATTATATGAAGCTAATTTAATATGGTTCAAACATTCAAATCAATATGGCTTAAAAAGCGCCGGACATCTCTCAAATGGAATAGATTATGTTAATGCAAATGAAATCATCAAATATTCAGAGTTTATTGATAATGATATAGAGCTTAATGAAGACGGCAATTTGACATTTAGTCAAGTAATTAAATTATGTGGCGATGATAATAAAAAAAGAATCTTACATAAACTTCTAATTAATGAATTTAAGGACAATGAAATAAGGTTGATATCTAAAGATACTGATAATGATGAATCAGAAAAATTATTTATTTCACCGTGGGCAATTCCTGGATTTGACTTTACTAATCTTATTAACCAGTACTGTATTTTTAATATGATAATAAATGGTAAGAAATCAAAGAAAAATAATATTGATACAATCAATATATCGGAAAGTAATTCATTAGACCTAGTAAATTGGGATATATTTAATTCATCAATTTCAAAAAATCTAGAGATATTATTTAACAAGTTTGTGATAGATAAACTTAATGAATATAAATACAAAGTTAACCAATATAAATCTAATATGATAAATATAAAAAAAGTAAGAAAAGCAGAAAAATTACTAGGTAAAATTTATAGTGGTTTTATTTTATCAGTGCAAACATATGGTTTCTTTGTTGAGATATCAGAACTAAATGTAGAGGGTTTAGTACACGTAAGCACTCTTAATAATGATTGGTATGAATACAGGTCAAGGCAAAATCTATTGATTGGAAGAAAATCTAAAAAATCATATAAAGTTGGAGATGCAATAGAAGTAAAAATAATAAAAGTCGATATTCTTAAATATCAAATTGATTTAGAATTAACATAAATAAATTTTCACAAAATATATTATGGAATTGTTAACCAAAAAAATTAGAGATAACTTTTTATAATTATGTTTAAGAAAAAATATTTACTTTTAACTCTTTTTTTAATAATTATCTTTCAAATTTTATTATATAAAAATAATAATCAGAAAACTTCATTTAGATACTTTAAATGGACCCTCCAAGAAGTAAGTATAGGAAAGTTAATCAGTATTTCGTTTTGTTCTGGTTTATTTGTAAGCACTTTATTGAATACAACAATTACTAGTACTAGTTTCAGAAAAAATACTTTTGAAAGTATAAAAGATGATTTTGTATCTAATAATAATGAGGAAGAAATGGAACCAAGCGTTGAGATGCCGCCACAAAGGGATATTAGAGAAGCTCAACCAACAATTTCTGTTAATTACAGAGTAGTAAAAAATATGAATGATAATAATTTAAAAAAAGATCAAAGTTATTCAAATCAAGATATTAAAGATGACTGGGATAATGCTGATAATGATTGGTAGAAAAATATATAAATTAAAAAAATGTTTTTTTTATTTTATAATAGGATAAATTGTTTTTTTTATGGAAGAAAATTTAGACAAAAATAATGAAGTAAATAAAGAAATATCTGACAACACTACTAAGCCAAACTCTGAGGAAATAAAAGGACCTAAATCAGAAAAAGTTATCAATATGGATATAAATAATGGTGAATCTGCTTCTAAAATTGTTATAAAAAATGAAATTAATAATCCCGAAAAGTCCATAACAAAACCAAAAAAAGAACTCCCAATAGAGAAAAAGCCTTTCCAAGAATTTATAAACATACACCTAATTCCTTCACTTACTGAGGAAATTAATCAAAGAGGATTAGAAATAAACAATATTAACCTCTCTAACACAAATAGACCTATTGCTGGAGATAAATGTTGGGTAATAAATTGTGAAATCAAAGATACATGTAACTTTTGGTTATCCTTTGAGAAGGATGACATTAGTTCATTAAAAAGTATTTCTTTATCAAAACCTAATCAAAAACCAAGTATTATTGAATCTTTTCTTATTGACGAAAAAAGAATTACCTTAAAATTAATTATTTCAAGAGTACTTCAAAGATTGAATGGGCAAAAGTTAATAGGAGTTAATTAGAAAACAATAACACCAAGTTAACTTTTCCCTCGAAAATACAAATCATAGTAAATAATAGTATTAATAAACCTAATAAAAAATGGCTCAATCAATTGTTGAATCAAAAAATAAAAAAGATATTAATAATGGAAAAATACCAGCAAAAGAAACAATTTTGTCCCCAAGATTCTATACAACAGATTTTGAGGCCATGGAAAATATGGATTTATCAATAAACGAGGAGGAATTGGAAGCCATATGTGAGGAATTTAGGAAAGATTACAATAGACATCATTTTGTAAGAAATAGTGAATTTGAAGGCGCTGCAGAAAAATTAGATCCTGAGACTAGAGAGCTTTTTGTTGATTTTCTCGAGGGAAGTTGTACTTCAGAATTTTCAGGTTTTTTACTTTACAAGGAACTTAGTAAGAGAATTAAAGTCAAAAACCCTCTACTTGCTGAATGTTTTGCTCATATGGCCAGAGATGAAGCAAGACATGCAGGTTTTTTAAATAAATCAATGAGTGACTTTGGCCTTCAGTTAGATTTAGGTTTTTTAACAGCCAATAAAGATTACACTTATTTCCCTCCAAGAAGTATTTTTTACGCTACTTATTTATCCGAAAAAATAGGTTATTGGAGATATATAGCAATTTATAGGCATCTCGAAAAGAACCCTGATAGCAAAATTTTTCCACTATTTAATTATTTTGAAAATTGGTGTCAAGATGAAAATAGACATGGGGATTTCTTTGACGCATTAATGAAAGCACAGCCACGTACTGTTAAATCTTTAAGCCAAAAAATTACCATTGGCGGCACTACTTTTACACACCCATTATTTGACTACTTCCATAGGTTTAGATATTTTTTGAATAATCTTCCATTAACATCCAAGTTATGGTCTAGGTTCTTTCTATTAGCTGTATTTGCAACTATGTATGCAAGGGATTTAGGAATTAAAAAAGATTTCTACAGTTCTTTAGGTTTAGATGCCAGAGATTACGACCAGTTTGTTATTAATAAAACAAATGAAACTGCAGCTAGAGTTTTCCCTGTAGTAATGGACGTTTATGATAAATCTTTTTATGGAAGATTAGATAAAATAGTAGAGAATAATAAGGTTCTTTCCGATATTGCAAACAGTGATGGAAATAAAGTATCTAAAACTTTTAAAAAATTACCACAATATTTATCAAACGGTTACCAGTTATTAAGACTATACTTATTAAAACCTCTTGATAGCAAAGATTTTCAACCTTCGATTAGATAATCTTTAATATAGAGAAGATTTATAGACTCATATGCTCTCGTCACAAATCAAATCAAATGAAATCGTTTTTGGTTGTTGCAATAAAGATCTATTAGAAGAAATTATTTTCTACGGCATTGGACTTGGTGCTGATTTTGTAGAAATATTTATAGAGAATACTGACAACTCAAGCGTTTTAGCTGAAGAAGATTTTATTACAAGTGTAAGTCCATCATTTGGAAGAGGGGCTGGCATTAGAATCTTCAAAGGGAAAAAGGATGGATTTGTAAGTACAAATGATTTAACAAAGCATGGCTTGATGAGATCGGTATCTCAGGCTATTGAGATGTTAGACATAACAAACAACAATAGGGAAGTATTTAACGGTTTAAATAAACATAGGGACTATAGTTTATCCAAGAAAAAATGGATTAATGAAGTCCCATCTATTCATGAAATAAGTGAAAAACTACTAGTAAGCACAAAGTCTTTAAAAAAAAATAATAAAATAATTACTAGAAAAGGAAGTTACTCAAGAAATCTTCAAGAAGTAATCATAGCTTCCAGTGACGGAACTTACGTCTCAGATATTAGATTACATCAAACAGTTGGACTCAACGTAATTGCAAGTGATGCCCAATACAGATCAAGTGGAAGTAGAAGATTTGGATCGTCAGGAATGCCTAATGAATTCAGATTATGGGATCACGAAAAAGCAGCTAATGATGTGTTTGAAACTTCAATGAACATGTTGTATGCAGATTATGTTGATGCAGGACAAATGCCTGTTGTATTAGCTAATAAATTTGGTGGCGTTATATTCCATGAAGCTTGCGGGCATTTACTTGAAACTACTCAAATAGAGAGAGGAACAACACCATTTGAGAATAAATTGAATGAAAAAATCGCACATGAATCTGTTACAGCAATAGATGAAGGGATATCAGAAGGATCCTTCGGTTCATTATCAGTAGATGATGAAGGTATGGAACCCGAAAAATCAGTTCTTATAAAAGATGGAATTTTAAAAAAATTTATTTCCGACAGGGCAGGTGAATTAAGAACTGGCCATAAAAGAACAGGAAGTGGAAGAAGACAAAATTATTCTTTTGCTGCAGCCTCAAGAATGAGAAATACTTATATAGCTAAAGGTGAGCACTCTAAAGAGGATTTAATTAATAGTATTAGTGATGGTCTTTACTGCAAATCAATGGGTGGTGGCAGCGTAGGTGCTACAGGACAATTTAATTTTGCGGTAGAAGAAGGATATCTTATCAAAAATGGAAAATTAACTAGTCCGGTAAAGGGAGCAACATTGATAGGTGATGCTAAAGAAGTTATGCCAAAAATATCAATGTGCGGAAATGATCTCGAATTAGCTCCTGGATTCTGTGGATCCATTAGTGGAAGTGTCAACGTAACTGTTGGCCAACCTCATATTAAGGTTGATTCAATCACTGTTGGAGGAAGATAGGGTATGAATTCAAGAGAAATCACAACTCAAATCTCCAAAGCTGCAGATTTCCTAAATCTTAAAAAATGGGATTATGGAGCAAGCTTTTCTAATGATTATTCTGTGCAAGTAGATAAAGGAGAGGCTAAACAACTTAAGGCATCACAAAAGCAAATTTTAACTATAAGAGTTTGGAATCAATCTAATCTAGTTGGTATTACTACAACAAGTGATATTAGTGAATCTGGTATTAAAAAGGCTCTTAGGCAGGCAAATATAGCATCTGATTTCGGCAATAAGAATGAAACTACAGAATTTTCACCACTAGCGAAGGATCCTATTGAAGTTAAGGAAGTTAAAAAAAGAAATCCTGTTGGAATAAAAAAATTACTTACTCTTTTAAGAGGAGCGGAAGTAAAACTATTAGAAAGTCATGAATCCATAAAATCTGTTCCATATAATGGTTTATCTGAGAGTTTTTTTGAGAGAGTATATGCAAATAGCGAGGGTGCTTTTAGAAGTTATTCCAAAAGTCAAGCAGCACTATATCTATATGCAAGAGCAGAAGAGAAAAATAAGAAGCCTCGTAGTTCAGGTTCCGTAAAACTTGGATATGGAGCTGATGATATAGATATAGAGTCATGTATTGAAGAGGCTTCAAATAAAACAATTTCTCATTTAAATTATTCATCTATTAAAACTAATAAATATTTAATATGTTTTTCCCCAGAGTCTTTTTTAACTATCATTAACGCCTTTAGCTCAATGTTTAATGCTAGAAGCATTATAGATGGAGTGAGCTTATCTAATAAAAATTCAATCGGAGAGAAACTATCTACAGAAGCACTTAATATTTATGATGATGGCCTTCACGAAAAGAATATTTCTTCAACACCATTTGATGGAGAAGGAACCCCAACCAAAAGACTGTGTCTAATTAATAAAGGGAGAATAGAAAATTTTATACATTCTGAATCAACTGCAAGAATATTTAAAACAACTCCCACTGGCCACGCTGGACTAGGATCAAAAGTCTCAGTATCTCCTGATTGGATCGTAGTCGAAAAATCAGAAGAAAACATTGAACTAAAAACATCACTAGATCACTCTACTTATGAGGGAGAATTTGTTTATATCGAAGAGTTAAATGCAATCCATGCAGGTGTCAGAGCAAGTCAAGGTTCATTTTCTCTTCCATTTGATGGATGGCTCTACAAAAACGGTAAAAAAATTTCAATAGAATCTGCCACCGTAGCAGGTGATATCAAATATCTTTTGAAAAATATAGTAAATATTGAATCAAGCCAGGAGGTAACAACAAGTGGAATTTCTCCACATATATGGGTAGATGAATTATCAATAACTGGTGACGCGTGAGAATTATATTCTGGGGAACACCTGAATATTCAATTACTAGTCTTGATATTTTTATTAAATCTAAGCACGAGGTAATTGCAGTAGTAAGTCAACCGGATAAGAAAAGATCTAGGGGAAATAAATTAATAGCCTCGCCAGTAAAAAGCTTTGCTGAGCAAGAATCTATAAAAGTTTATACTCCAGAAAAAATCAGGGGCAATATAGATTTTATAAATGAACTCAAATCACTTTCTTGTGATTTATTTATTGTTATAGCTTACGGGAAAATTTTACCCAAAGAGATTTTGGAAATCCCAAAATTTGGTTGTTGGAACGCACATGCTTCATTACTTCCAAGATGGCGTGGTGCCGCTCCAATTCAATGGTCCCTAATAAAAGGCGATGAATTTACTGGTGTAGGAATTATGAAAATGAATGAGGGACTAGATACTGGCGACATATTGTTGGAAGAAAAAATTAAAATAAATAATAACGATAATTTAAATACACTTTCGGAAAAACTTAGTATTTTATCAGCAAAATTATTTTTAAATGCTACATCATTAATCGAAGAAAATATTAATAAAAATAGTAATCCTCAATTAACACGACAAAATACCCTCGGAAGAGAAATTACTTACGCAAGAATGATTGAAAAATCAGACTTTAAAATTGATTGGGGTAATGAGGCAATTAGTATTTCTCAAAAAATAAAAGGATTATACCCGCGAGCAAATACTACTTTTAGAGGCAAGAACTTAAAAATACTTAAAATCAAAGTTTTAAGTATTGATGTAATTAAAAATGAAAAATATCTTTTTATGAGAAATAATTCAAGAACAGGAATTATTCTTGCTGTTATAGAAAATGAAGGACTAATAATTTCAACTAAAACTGATCCTATTATTTTGTTAGAAGCAAAACTTGAAGGCAAAAACATTTCTAGCAAAAATCAATTGATACAACAGCTAAATCCATCAGTGGGTGAATATCTCTCAGATTAAGTTTTTGATTCTTTTTTAGAGAATCCCCAAATGAAAGCAAAAAGAATCAAAATATAAAAATAATAGTCTGGAAGAATAGATTCATTAATTAACGTATTTATTAAAAGTTTTATTCCTACGATTAAAATTGCTACGTAACCGGCTGTTTCTAATCTAGAAAATATATCCAGAAGTTTTAGAAAAATTCCGGATGTAAATCTTAAGGCTAAAACTCCAATTAATGCTCCAAATATAATTAATATGTATTGATCGCTGATAGCTACTGCAGTAGTGATGCTGTCTATAGAAAATGCAAAATCAGTAATTGAAAGGAGCGCTACAACCCTCAAGAACCTAAAATTATTTTTATTAATATTTGTCCCATTTTCAGCGTTTTCTAAATCTGAATTTAAAAAAACATTAGAGAAGAATAAGTATATTAAATAAAAACCAGCAAAAACTCTAATAAAAGTAAATTTAAGAAGAACATTAGATAATATGATGAGAATAATTCTAAATAATAAAGATATTGTTATACCAATATTTAAAGCTCTTGACCTTAATTCTGAACTGTCGAGGGATTTAGTAAGAGAAGCTAGTGCTACAGCATTATCTGCAGATAATAATAATTCTAGAGCAATTAATATTGGTAAAAGTGTAAAGATTTCGTACCAACTGTCTACCTGATCTAGTGTGGGTATAAAAGAATTTATAGCGGCTGAATCCATCAAATATTATTCACAATCAGTATAAAATCTAATATAATGTATCGGATATTTCTAATCAAGATTGATAACTATAAATGAGTTTAAATACTTTAGTTGATTATATTTCGAACTCACAAATTACTTCTGAATTAATAAAAAGAATTTCAAAAAATAATGGATTAAATATTATTGGTTCAAGTAGATATGCAAAATCAATAATTTTAGATAGCATCGCAAAAAAAGAGGAGAAAAATATATTATTAATTTGTCCTAATGTAGAAATTGCCTACAAATGGATTGGGTATTTTGAGAGTATAAATAATAAAGCAGTTTTATATTATCCTCCAACAGAACATCTACCATACGCATCAATTAATAAATCCAAAGAGATTGAATTTAGTCAGCTTACTGTTTTATCCAAATTACTAAAAAAAGACAAAAATGAACTTAATATTGTTATATCAACAGAGAGATCACTACAACCTCATCTAGTAAATAAAAAATTATTAATTGAAAACAAGTTAGATTTGCAAAAAGGGGTTCGAATCGAGATTCAAGAATTAGCAAATAAACTTACTTTGCTTGGTTATACGAAAGATAATATAACTTCAACAGAAGGATTCTGGAGTAGGAGAGGGGAAATAATAGATATTTATCCTGTCAATAATGAGTTTCCTATAAGATTAGAATTTTTTGATAATGTGATTGAGAAAATAAGAGAATATGATCCCAATACACAGAAAACTTTAGAAAGTATAAATAATATTGAAATAATTCAGGCTGGATTTGAATTGCTAATAAAAGATAAGTTAAATAATTTATCTAAGAACAGTATTTTTAATTCAGATGATATAAATAAAAATAATCTTGATCGTTATTTGGGGCTGATTGAAAAAGAACCCTCAAATATAATAGATTTCATAAATAGGGAAACAATTCTTGTATTTGATGAATTAGAAGATTGTAAAAAATTTGCAAATAATTGGTATCTAGATTCAGAAAGTAATTTTGATAATTGTGCGCATGAATTAAATGAAAACCTTAAAAATAATGATATTAATTTAGAGGCCCAACCTAATTTGCATTTAAAGTTTGAAAAAATATTAAATTCACTAGGAAATTTTAATTTAATAAAATTTTATGAATTTGAATCTAAAGTGAATATTGATAATAGGTTTTTATTAAACGATAAAAGATTAAATTCATACTCTAAAAATATAGGAAAATTATCCAATGATATAAATAAAAATATAAAAAATAATGAAAAAGTTTGGATATTATCAGCACAGCCAATGAGAACTAGGACTTTACTTTTTGAGCACGATTGTAATACAAACTTCTTAAACAATCCTAATGAAATTGATAAAGCATTAAGGTCAATTAATAATTCGACTCCTTTAATTTTAAAAAATAAGAACAATTATGAAATCGAGGGTTTTTATCTTCCGATATGGAAAGTTGTACTGATAACAGATAAAGAATTATTTTCACAACAATCTCTTTTTAATAATGTATTCATAAGAAGAAAAAAAAGAAGTATCAATTCAAATATTAATGTAAATAAGATTAGCCCAGGTGATTTTATAGTTCATAAAAATCATGGGATAGGCAAATTTTTAAAAATAGAAAAAATAAATATAACTGGAGATTCAAGAGATTATTTAGTCATTCAGTATCAAGATGGGAAGATAAGTGTTGCCGCTGATCAACTCGGAAGTGTTAACAGATATAGATCAAGCGGAAAAATAAAGCCAAAAATAAATAAATTAGGGGGGACAGAATGGGAAAGAATAAAAGATAAAAATAAGAAACAAATTAAAAAGGTCGCTGTCGATATATTAAAACTTTATGCAAAGAGAGAAAAATTAAAGGGGCATATATACCCAGAAGATGGTCCTTGGCAAGATGAATTAGAGGAATCATTCCCTTATCAACCAACCCCAGATCAAATTACTGCGGTAAATGAAATAAAGTCTGATATGGAAAGCGATAAGCCAATGGACAGGCTAGTTTGTGGAGATGTAGGATTTGGTAAAACAGAAGTAGCTGTTCGAGCTATTTTTAAGGCTATAACATCAGGCAAACAGGTAATATTACTAGCACCCACAACAATCCTAGCTCAGCAACATTGGAGAACAATAAATAATAGATTTTCACCTTACCCAATAAAAGTATCATTACTCAATAGATTCAAAACCATTAATGAAAGAAAGGAAATCTATGCAGGTTTGAAAAATAACAAAATTGATTTAGTTGTAGCAACGCACCAAATTTTGGGAAAAGAAATAGAAATTAAAAACTTAGGATTACTTGTTATTGATGAAGAACAAAGATTTGGAGTAAGGCAAAAGGAGAAAATAAAAAAAATCAAAACCAACATAGACGTTTTAACTCTCTCAGCAACTCCAATTCCAAGAACTCTGTATATGAGCTTATCTGGACTAAGACAAATGAGCTTACTAAATACTCCTCCTCCATCAAGAAGATCAATAAAAACATATTTATCTGAAATAGATATGGACGTTATAAGAACTGCAATTAATCAAGAACTTGATAGGGGGGGGGGCAAATTTTTTATGTTCTTCCAAGAATTTCTGATATTGATCAAGCTGTAGACAAATTAAAAAATATGTTTCCCAACTTAAAATTTATTGTTGCTCATGGGCAAATGAACGAGACAGAGCTAGAAAATGCAATGATTGCTTTTAATAATGGAGAAGTTGATCTAATGATATGCACAACAATAATTGAAAGTGGATTAGACATCCCTAAAGTAAATACAATCATTATTGAAGATTCTCACAAATTTGGCCTTTCACAACTTTATCAACTTAGAGGAAGAGTTGGTAGAAGTGGTGTACAAGCACATGCTTGGTTATTTTATCCAAATATAAATAAAATTAATGACGCTGCAAAACAAAGATTGAAAGCTATAAAAGACTTTTCAGAACTAGGAAGTGGTTACCAACTAGCAATTAAAGATATGGAGATAAGAGGTGTTGGCAGTTTACTGGGAGAAGAACAAAGTGGAAAGGTTAATGCTATTGGATATGATTTATATATAGAAATGCTTCATGAGGCTATTTCAGAAATCAGTGGGCAAGAAATACCTGAAGTTAACGACACTCAAATCGATCTACCAATAAATGCATTTATACCTGCAACATGGATATTAAACAGGGAAGAGAAGCTTGAGGCTTACAAATCTGCTACTGAATGTTCAAATAATGATGAACTAACTGAATTAGCTACAGACTGGGTGAATAGATATGGAAACTTACCCAAACCTGTTGAGTCCCTAATTATGATAATGAGATTAAAATTACTAGCTAAAAAATGTGGTTTTAATAAGATCAAGCTCAAAAAGCCAAACATCCTGATAGAGACAAAATTAAAAAATTCAACATTTAAAATTCTTAAAAGTTCTTTATCAAGTAGTGTTCAAAATAAATTTAATTTTAATGAAGGCGAACAATTATCAATCATCACTATAAGAGGTTTAGGTGCAACGGAAATTCAAAATCAAATTGATCAGCTAATGTTGTGGTTCGGTTCTTTTGAAAGAGAAATAAAGAATTTCGATAAAGAACTTATTAAAAGAGAATAAAATATTAAAAAATTATATAAAATCCGCGAATCAGTTTGATTTCGGTTAGGTTTATAAAAATTTATTTGTTTTATGGGTGAATATATAGACGTCGGAATCCAAACCTCGATTTTACCCTTATCAATTATTCTTTCATCAATAGTTCTTGGCATATTCGCATTTTTTGGAGAAGAAACAGAAAATGATGATGATGATTCTGATTCTGGAAGTGGCGGCTTAATGCAACCTATTTGAAATTATTTATAAATAATTTGTTTAGACTTTCTCTTAGATACTCTAAATAACCTATAAAAAGAACCTATCATTAAAATAAGAGCAGTAAATAAAGAGACAAAAATAAAAAACACCAAAAATATCTCATAGAGATATGAAAATAGATCAATTATTAATAAAAAAGATTTATAAATTGTAGAAGGTAGATTTTGTAACAGCAATTTTTTATTAGGAATTAAATAATTTATATATACTAATAAAACACTCAAAATAAACAAAAAGAAAGATTCAATAAATAGTCTTTTTTTGGATTTTCTTCTTAAATTTAATTTTTTTTTAAAAATATATTTATCAGACTTAATATTCAAATTTGGGATGTTTAAATCTGCCATACATCAAAACTCAAAAAATAAATTAATAATTACTCTGAAAAGAAACTTCCCCATAATATCGCTTTTTATTTAATATGCTAATAGATTATTATTCTGGGTTTATTATTTCATTTTTTTCTTTAACTTCAATGGGATTATAAAAATAAATAAAAGAAGAGGAGAATAGAATTAAAGAACAAATTGCCATAAAAGGCGGTATAAAGAAATTAATAAGTTTTTCTTTATTATTTAATCCAAATTTAAATTTTTTAGGAATATTATTACTTAAATGTGTATTTTTTATTCTTACTTTTGGCGATTCTTTTAATTGATCAAAACAATTTATGGTGTCTGTAAGTAATGAATTACCAATCTTTAAAATTAAAGGCTTTACATTTGGTTTAGAACTTTTAAGAACAATATTATGTATGTAAAGATTGTCAGCTTTTATATCAATTAATTTGGATTCATATATTGGGATTTCGTTTTTGATTAAAAGATTTGAATAAATATAAAAGGCATTCATTATAGGCACTAAATGTTCAACTTTACCTTCAATAAGTGGTTTATCAATTATGGTTAATTTCCATTGAGAAATTATTGATATTTGATCGTTATTTTCATTATTTGAATAATCTGGCAATCCAATTATTTCAAGACTCACTGAAGATTGATGAAATGATAATTTATTTTGCATCATATTAAAAATCGAATAAAAAATTCCTCAACTTTTGATAACCCTGATTTGAAATGCAAAGAGATAAGGTAAGCAAAGACTTTATAACAATTTCATCATTTTCAGCTTGATATAGAAGCTTTTTCACCTTCATACTATCTGAATTAAATCTTTCTTTTATCAACTCAATAAATCGTTTATTAAAATCAACCCAAACACTTGTATTATTTTTAGGATCTTCTTTAGATTTTAGTATCTCTCTGATAATTGGATACAAATATCTAGACATTTCAACAGTAATTTTTATTAAGGCATCAAATTCATCTATTTTTATATTGTTATTCACATAAGATTTTCTCAATGGATTATTGTTCCTTAATTTCCAAATAGTAACTTTATTTGGGAAAATATCATTTAAATTAAGCTTATTTGATATGGCGAACAAAGATTGTATACCATTTAAATCAATAGTCTCTAGAATTAATAAAAATAAATCAAGCTTCTCTATAGACAGTCTTGATACCTGATTTCCTTTAGTTAAAACTGTAATTGTTCTCGATTAAAATATAAAACAATAATAACAGAATTATTAATCCATTTTCTGAAATAAAAATGAATATAACTTATCAAGTTCATCAATAGTTAGCATTCCATAACTCCATAATAAAATTGGCAATGGACTGTTATTTTTTAAAGATAACTTTAAACCAAGTTCAATAGATGACTCCTCTAAACCCACTTCATCCAATAAATAAATAATCATTTCTCTAGACAGATGGTTATTCATGAGTTTTATTTAATTCTTGAGTAAATGAGAGATTTAGTCATTTGATTAAGAACTAATTTTCTTATAAAAAGAAAATTATTTAAAAGAAAAAATGAAAGTTTTTTTATTGGATATAAAAAAAAGTATCTGTTAGCAAAAATTGATATCAATAAGTCAGTTATAAAAAGAGTAACAATAATATCTAGAATCCTACTTGAAATATACTTAAATTTGAAAAAGTTTAATTGCATTTTAGTAATAGAAATATTTTCATTAAAAAGATCAAATATAGTATTAACATCTCTCCAGCAACAATTTAGACCCTGACCACCAACAGGATGAAATGTATGAAATGCATCGCCTACAATGACTAATTTTTTAAAATTTAAAAATGATAAATTTAATGATAATGAAACAGGAAAAATATTAAATTCACCAATTATTTGATCTATCTTAAATTCATCAGGCAAGATTGTTGATAAATTATCTATTAAAAAATTCTTATCAGAATTTAACCTTTCAATAGCCTTTATTGTGCTCGAAGTCCAAATTACTTGATATAAGTTTTTTTCTAAAGGTAATAATGCGAGTGGTCCTTCTTTTCTAAAAATTTCATAAGCACGTTTTTCACAATTACCTCTAAGAGAAACCTTAAAAGTTAAACAAGACTGATTATAAGATTTTTTTATATCAACAAAATTAAAAGATTTTTTATCAAGTGAGTTTGCTCCTGTAGAAAGGAATTGATAATCAAATAATATTTTTTTACGTAACAAGCTCTGTGGCGTAATAAAAATAATGTTTTCATAATTATCAATCTCTTGAAAAAATACGTTCATAAGATCTGAATGTTTAACTACCCAGCCAATATTCTCAGACGAATTTATATCATCATCTAAATCAGAAATTGATAAGTTGGTTTTAACAGAAGTTACGCTATCTGAAATTGAAAGCGTATCAAAGCCATATAAGTATGGTTCTAATTTTCCCCAAATTCTAAATTTAGATAAGATTTTTCTTGTAGAGTGAGTTATAGCATAAGTTTTGTCTTTATCAATTAATCTATCTTTTGTTATTAAATCGGTTAAAAAAATATTGCAATCAAATTTCGAAAGTGCTATTGAAAGTAATAAACCTGTTGGACCCGAGCCAACAATTTTAAAATTGAATTTATTTTTCATCAGATTATATAAATTTCAACTATCTGTTCAAATAAATATAACAAATTTCCTCAAATGCTGGTCTTAATAAATAAGGGTACTCACCAACCCATAAGTTTATTTCTGGAAGCCAAGCATCGGTCAAATAAAAATCTCTATCAAAATTACGGTTATCAGATGTTATTAAACATCTAATACTCGAACCCACCCTAATTTGACTGTGCTTATTTTCCATAGGAAAACTTAACTTTTCCAAATAACCATCTTCATCTTCTAATTCAAGTACTAACCAAGTTCTTTTGTTTTCGATTACTTCTAATCGACCTTGTCTATTAGATTGTTCTCTTGAACTTTCAATCTTTTCTGTTTTATAAATATTTGATATGTAACCATCAAATATCGAAAAAAATTTATATTTTCTCAATTTCAAATTTTTTCTACTTGATTCAAGAATTGGGCCCCAGATGATATACAAAAAGAACCCTACACATAGGAATAACCAAAAATTATTAGTTTGATCTCCAGTCGAACTAATAATTAATGAAATAAATCCACCAATTGAAGAGACTATTACTCTTTGTAGAATTTTTCTCGGATTCCCCAAAGCATACTTAAATTGACTTCCTGTACCAACTGCAGGAATAAGTTTTGAAATTTGACTTGAATTAATTGGAATTAACATTTTAAAAAATCAATTTTTCAAGTCCGTAAACTAAAGTGTCATAATTACCTATTTTTTTTATAGCCTGTAAAACGCCGGGCATATATGCCTTTCTATCAATTGTGTCATGCTTAATTGTGTAAGTTTCTCCTGGAGATCCCATTATTACTAACTGATGGGCTAGCAATCCTGGTAATCGCACAGAATGTATATTAATTCCTGAATCTCTGACCCCTCCCCGCACACCTTTCAATGACTCAGATTCTTTTACTAAATTTTGATTAAATTTCTTTGGATATTCTTCAATCATTTCTGCAGTTTTTATACAGGTCCCACTCGGAGAATCTGCTTTTTGATTATGGTGCATCTCTATTAATTCAATATTGTCATAAAACTTTGCAGCTACCGATGCCGCCTGCTGAAGAAGTACCATACCTACTGAAAAATTAGGAATTATTGCACAACCAACGGATGCTTTCTGAGCAAAAACAGACAAATCTTGTATTTGTGAAGGGCTTAAACCTGTAGTACCTACGACTGGTGATACACCATATGCAATAGCTGATCTGGTGTTTTCATATACAGAATCAGGATGAGTAAAATCAACCAGTACAGGTTTGATTTTTTCATTTCTGTAGTTTTGACTAACAGAACATAAAGTTCCTTCAAAATCATTAGAAACAAAAACATCTTTATTTTCAACATTTAAAATTTCAGAAATTTTTGAGCCATTGTTCTTTTCGTTTATGTCGATTGCTCCAACAAGTTCACAATCTGTGGAATTTAATACAGTATTAACAACTTCTCTACCCATCCTGCCTAAAGCTCCGGAAACTAGTACTGGTATGGGTTTTTTAGAATTTTCAATCATTTTTTTAAAAAATTTTTTTTTAAAGGTTGTTACACGCTATTTATATTGCACACAATAACGTCTTTTCATTCGTAGGCTGGTAGAAATACTTAAAGAAAATCAATGTTTACGCAGGTCCGCTCAGCAAACCGCAGAGTATCTCCTGTTGAGGATAACAAACACAAAGTTGTAATAAAAGCAGTTTATGTTGTCCTTGAGCCACAATACCAAAATTCCTTAACGGAAGCTGCAAAGTCAATAAATAAGATGAATGGGCCAATAGGTATAGACCTTAGTGGCTATCTTATCGAAGAACTTAGGAATGATAGTAATTTTGAAGATTTTAAAGAAGATATAGCTAATGCAGATATATTTGTTGCTTCTCTAATTTTCATTGAAGATCTTGCTCAAAAAGTGGTTGATGCAGTATCTCCATTTAAAGACAAACTTAAAGCATCAATTGTTTTCCCCTCAATGCCAGAGGTAATGAGATTAAATAAATTAGGTTCTTTTAGTATGGCCCAACTTGGTCAATCTAAAAGTATTATTGGAGATTTAATAAAAAAGAAAAAAGAATCTGATGGAGCTAGTTTCCAAGATTCAATGTTGAAGTTATTAAATACACTACCTTCAATTCTTAAATATTTACCAGTAGAAAAAGCTCAAGATGCCAGAACATTCATTCTGAGTTTTCAGTACTGGTTAGGTGGTACCACTGAGAATTTAAAAAACTTCTTGTTAATGATTTCTGAAAAGTACGCTGTTTCAGAGATCATAAAAGATCAAATAGAAGAATTTAAAATTCAAGACCCTGAAACATTCCCAGATCTAGGCATTTGGCATCCTCTTGCGCCTTGCATGTTTGAAAGTCTTAAAGAATATCAAAATTGGGAAAATAACAGGAAAGATATAAACCCTAAAAATGATAAAACTCCAACAATAGGTTTAGTGCTTCAAAGGAGTCATATCGTTACGGGAGATGATGCTCATTACGTTGCTGTTATTCAAGAATTGGAATACAGAGGTGCGAGGGTACTACCTATCTTCTGTGGAGGTCTAGATTTCTCTAAACCAGTTAATGAATTTTATTATGACTCCATAAATAAGGATCAACCTATAGTAGATGGAGTTGTATCTCTAACAGGATTTGCACTAGTTGGTGGGCCAGCAAGACAAGATCATCCTAAAGCTATTGAAGCCCTAAAAAGGTTAAATAGACCCTATATGGTTGCACTTCCACTAGTCTTCCAAACCACACAAGAATGGGAAGATAGTGATCTAGGGTTACACCCAGTTCAGGTAGCACTTCAAATTGCAATTCCAGAACTGGATGGTGCTATTGAACCTATTATTCTCTCAGGTCGAGATGATGCAACAGGTAAAGCGCATACGCTCCAAGATCGAGTTGATGTAATCGCTGAAAGAGCGATAAAATGGTCAACTTTAAGAGTTAAAAAAAGAAAGGACAAAAAATTAGCCATTACAGTATTTAGTTTTCCACCAGACAAAGGAAATGTTGGTACGGCAGCTTACTTAAATGTTTTCGGTTCAATTTATAGAGTACTCCTTGAAATGCAATCGAAAGGATATCAAATAGATGAACTTCCAAGTAATTCAAAAGAATTAATGGAAAAGGTAATTAATAACCCTGAAGCAATGGACGGCTCACCCGAGTTAAATATTGCCCATAAGATGTCAGTAAAAGAGTACGAAGAATTCACACCATATTCACAAAGACTTGAAGAGAATTGGGGTAAACCTCCCGGTAACCTAAATAGTGACGGACAAAATCTTCTTATTTATGGAAAACATTTTGGAAATGTTTTTATAGGTGTTCAACCTACATTTGGTTATGAAGGTGATCCAATGAGATTACTTTATTCAAGAAGTGCTAGTCCTCATCATGGTTTTGCCGCTTACTACACCTATATTGAAAAAATCTGGGGAGCTGATGCAGTTCTTCATTTTGGAACTCACGGATCACTTGAATTTATGCCTGGTAAACAAATGGGCATGAGTGAAACATGCTATCCGGATTCTCTCATTGGATCATTACCTAATTTGTATTACTATGCTGCAAATAATCCTTCTGAAGCAACAATCGCGAAAAGAAGAGGTTACGCTTCAACCATTAGCTATTTAACTCCTCCAGCAGAAAATGCAGGACTCTACAAAGGGCTTAAAGAACTAAGCGAACTTGTTGGTTCTTATCAACAACTAAGAGAAAATAGTAGGGGTATTCAAATAGTTAATGCAATAGTCGAGACATCCAAACAATGTAATCTTGATAAGGATGTTGAGCTCCCATCAAAAGATGTAGAAGAACTCTCAATAGATGAAAGAGATTTATTTGTTGGTAATGTTTATAAACAGTTAATGGAGATTGAAAGTAGATTATTACCTTGCGGTCTTCATACTATTGGAGAAGCTCCAACAGCAGAGGAAGCTGTTGCAACTCTCGTAAATATTGCATCTTTAGAAAGAGAACAGGAGGGATTAAGATCCCTTCCTGGACTGCTTGCTGAATCAATGGGTCTGACTATTGAAAAAATATATGATGGTAATAATAAAGGTGAACTCAAATTTGTAGAGTTAAATGAACAAATCATAAAGACAGCAAGAGAGTCTATTTTTGCGATGGTCAACTCTTTAAAAATTGTTGATGGCAGAGTTTATTTAGAAAAATCACTTCTTTCCAAATTGTTTGACTTTCTTAAAGTATTTGGTCTTAATTTACCTACCCCTTGGCTAAGAGTCTGTAACTTAAATGGATTTAATGAAGTTAACCAGAAGGAATTAAATAAATTATTTGATTACTTACTTTTCTGTTTGGAACAAGTCTGTGCTGATAAAGAAATGGATAGCCTAATTAAAGCATTAGATGGAAATTATGTTTTACCTGGACCAGGTGGAGATCCCATAAGAAATCCAGGTGTTCTACCCAGTGGTAAAAATATCCATGCACTTGATCCACAATCAATACCTACTACAGCAGCAGTAGCTGCTGCAAAGTCGGTTGTTGACAAATTAATTGAGAGGCAAAAGGAAGAGCAAGGGAGCTGGCCAGAAACAATTGCTTGTGTTTTATGGGGTACTGATAACATCAAAACTTATGGAGAATCACTTGCCCAAATCTTATGGTTTGTTGGGGTAAAACCAAAACCAGATTCTGTTGGGAGAATCAACAAATTAGAATTAATCCCTCTAGAAGAATTAGGTAGACCAAGAATAGATGTAGTCGTTAACTGCTCAGGAGTATTTCGAGATCTATTTATAAATCAGATGGCATTAATAGATCAGGCCGTAAAATTAGCGGCTGAAGCTGATGAACCATTGGAATCTAATTTTGTAAGAAAACATTCATTAGAACAAGCAGAAAAAGAAGGAACTTCTATCAGAGAGGCTTCAGCGAGAGTATTCTCTAATGCAAGTGGAAGTTATAGTTCAAATGTCAATTTAGCAGTAGAAAACTCAACTTGGGAGGAAGAAAATGAATTACAAGAAATGTATTTATCACGCAAAACATATGCTTTTAATGCTGATAATCCAGGTGAGATGAATCAAAAAAGAGAGGTATTTGAGTCTGTAATGAAAACAGCGGATGTTACATTTCAAAACCTTGATTCCTCAGAGATTTCATTAACAGATGTGAGTCATTATTTTGATTCAGATCCAACTAAACTAATTAAAACACTCAGAGATGACGGCAAAGAACCAAGTAGCTACATAGCAGATACGACTACTTCTAATGCGCAAGTAAGGACCCTTGGGGAGACTATTAGACTAGACTCAAGAACAAAACTACTAAATCCAAAATGGTATGAAGGTATGCTCAAATCTGGTTATGAGGGAGTAAGAGAGCTTTCTAACAGACTTAATTACACCCTCGGCTGGAGTGCTACAAGTGGTCAAGTGGACAATTTTGTTTATGAAGAAACTAATGAAACATTTATAAATGACGAAGAGATGAGGAAAAGACTAATGGATTTAAATCCAAATAGTTTTAGAAGAATAGTAGGAACTTTGCTAGAAGTTAATGGTAGAGGTTATTGGGAGACTTCAGATGAAAACATAGAACAGCTGAAAGAGCTTTACCAAGAGGTTGAAGATAAAATTGAAGGAGTAAAAGAATAATCTTGGTTATGGCCTGAAAATTTTGTCAGCAACTTTAATAATTTGATAATTCATTTTTACATTGTGAACTCTCACAATATCAATTTTAAATTGTGAACAAAGACAACTTATAGCAAGTGTTCCAATATCTCTTTCTTTAGGGTTCTTCTCATTCAAAATTTCTCCAATAAATCTCTTTCTGGATGCACCGATTAATATTGGAAAATTTAGGTTTTTAAAAAAAACCAAGTTTTTTAAAATTTCCAAGTTCTGATTTAAATCTTTTGAAAAACCAATTCCAGGATCAACAATTATATTTTTCTTAGATATATTTTTCTCTAATGCATTCTCTATCAAACTCTCAAGAGAGCACTTAACTTCTTCCAATACATTATCGTATTTAGAAAGTTCATTCATATTTTGACTATTTCCACGACTATGAGTTATGACAAATGGGCAGTTAAATTTGGAAACAACGTCCAAAATCTCTTTATCCCTTCTTCCTCCAGTAACATCATTTATCCAATCAGCTCCATTTAAAAGAGCTTCGTGAGCCACAACAGAATTAAAAGTATCAATAGAAATTAGGATCTCTGGATATTCAGATCTTATTAATTTTAGACAAGGAATCAATCTTTTTATTTCTATATTAGACCCAACTTCTTCAGCACCAGGTTTGGTACTCTGCGCTCCAAGATCAATAATATCAACACCATTTCGCAAAAAATGATTAACCTTACCTAAAACTTTTTCTGAAGAATTTAAATCTCCTCCATCACTAAATGAATCAGGAGTTAAATTAATAACCCCCATAATTGAAGTTTTTTGTCCCCAGCCTTGTGGCCATGGGTTTTTTTTATTGATAATTTGCAATTCTTGCAAAACTATTAGGATCTAATGAAGCTCCTCCCACCAAGACTCCATCTATATCACTCATTGACATTATTTCGTCAATATTATTGGGCTTAACAGATCCACCATATTGGATGATCACATCCTCAAAACCTATTAATTTTCGAATCAAAGAACATATCTTATTAGCGTCTTCAGCTTCACATGTTTTACCAGTGCCAATAGCCCAAATTGGTTCGTAGGCAACTATAAGATTAGATGGATCTGTATTTTCGAGTCCTTGCTCAACCTGTCTAGTGATAACTCTATTAGCTTCTCCTCGCTCTCTTTGTTCCAATGTTTCCCCAACACAAACTATTGGAGTAAGTCCACTAGATTGAGCAAAAACTGCTCTTTTATTAATCTGTTCATCACTTTCACTAAAATATTTCCTTGGTTCACTGTGACCAACTATTGCATAAGAGACCCCATGTTCAAGAAGCATTTTAGGAGATATTTCAGCCGTAAATGCTCCTTCATCTTCCCAATGAATATTCTGACTAGAAATATCTAAATAATCAAAATCAGAATGATTAGAAAAGGTTGAAATAGCAGTAAAAGGAGGTGCAATAATGACTTTGCGATCATCCTTTATATTTTTTATTAGAGGTAAAAACTCTTCTAAATAAGACTTGCATTGAGCACAAGTCATATGCATTTTCCAATTACCAGCAATAATAGATTTTCTCAAAATACAATCTCCAAGAGATTCATATTAATATAAACTGAGGTTAATAAGCTAACTAATCAAAAATTAATTCATTTTTTAGAAACATAACTTTATCTCCCTTATTTAGTTTTCTTCCTCTCCTAGTTTCAATTACACCATTTACTTTAACAGACCCAGATGTAATAAAAATTTTTGCTTCCCCACCTGATGATACTAAATTTTTCCATTTTAAGAATTGATCTAATTTCATTGTTTTGTATACCCAAAGATATTGATAAAGTAGGATAAATATAAAACACATAATATCTTGCGACTAATACCTCCAATCAGGCCATATTCAAATAGGTTTATAAAAGGTTTTATATGCATGCTTATTTACGTAGCTTGTTGGCCATTGTTAGCATATTTAGCCGGAAACTTGATCCCAGCGATTGGATCTGGTGATATTTCAAAAGTTTCTAGCATAATAGTTTGGTCTTTATTAGTATTCTTAATTCAAAAAATAGCTCAATTTGGACAGGATGTTTTCATTGCAAAACCATCTCTAGAAATTAGTGAAGTAATGACAGGAAATTTATTTAAAAAAATTCAAAAAATAGAGATGAATTCATTTGAGAATATTTCAGCAGGAGACATAACATATAGACTTACAGAAGATGCAGACAGAGTAAGCGAAGTTATCTATAAAACGGCTCAAGATACTATTCCGTGTACCTTGCAATTATTAGCTGTAATAATTTATATGTTTTATCTGGACTGGTCGCTCACGCTATCAACGTTCGTAATAGCGCCATTGGTTATTCTTACAGTTAATAGTTTTGGAAGAAGAGTTTTATTAGCATCTGAAAAAAGTCAAGAATCAACCAGTAACTTAGCAGGTTTAATAGGTGAATCTATAAATGGAATGGCAACTATAAGAGCTTTTGCAGCCGAAAATTGGATCGAGAATAAATTTTATAAAAGATTAAATTCAAATAAAAAAGCGAAATATAGAACATTAAAATTGCTTGCATTTCAGCATCCAGTTGTAGGCTTTGTAGAAGCACTTGGAATATTGGCAATATTGGGTCTAGGAGCCTCAAGAATTAATCTTGGTCTTCTAACTAGTGAAGAATTTAGTAGTTTTTTTGCTGCAATATTAATGCTTATTGATCCAATAAGTCATGTAAGTACAAATTTCAATGACTATAAACAGGCAGAAGCATCGATAAAAAGGTTAAAAAAAATAAACTTAGAACCTTTTGAAAATAACTATGTAAATTTAACAAGGATATCCAATATTGAAGGCAAGATCAGTTTCAAGAAAGTTGACTTTGAATATAAAAAAGATAGTCAAGTACTCAAAAATATAAATTTAGAAATTAAAAAAGGGGAAGTTACAGCTTTCGTTGGAGCTTCAGGCGCTGGTAAAAGTACAATGATGGGTCTTATTTTAAAATTTATAACACCAAAAAATGGAGACATTTTTATTGATGATAAAAATCTAAAATTATTAAATACGAAAGATATAAGAAATAATATTGCTCTAGTACAGCAACAACCTTTTTTATTTTCAGGGAAGATAATCGACGTTATAAGAATGGGAAGGGATTTTACTAAAGAAGAAATTGTAGAATCTGCAAAAAAATCAAATGCCCACCATTTCATTCAAGAGCTTCCTGATAAATATGAAACCAAAATAACTGAAAGAGGATTAAATTTCTCCGGTGGGCAGATCCAAAGGATCGCTATTGCAAGAGCAATATTGGGAAACCCGGCAATTTTACTGTTAGATGAGGCTACTAGTGCACTAGATGCAGAATCAGAAGCAGAAGTTCAAGAAGGGCTGAATAGAGCAATGAAAAATAGAACTGTTATTGTAATTGCTCATAGATTAGCTACTACTCAAGAGGCAGATAAAATAGTTGTTTTTGATAAGGGCGAAATTATTGAGATTGGGAAACATACTGATCTAATTAATAAAAAAGGAATATATAAAGAATTATGTGAAAAACAATTAATTAAGAAATTATAACTCTAACTTATTTATTAAATTGTCAATTCTATGAGTGAAAATCAAAATGATACTGGTAATCCAGTTTTAACCTTTGAAGGGAAAAAGTATTTTATAAATCAACTTTCAAAGGAAATAAAAGAATCTATAAATGCATTACAAATAGCTGAAACTCAACTTAAAATGCATCAAGATACATTGAAATTACTAACAATTAGTCGAAACTCCATAGCGAATCAATTAAGAGAAAAACTAAAAAACTTAGAATGAAGTTTAATAATTATGGATTTCCTGTAGGGAGTAAGTATCAATTTTATTACTTTGCAATGCTTTGATTGCTTTAATAGCTGCCTTGGCCCCGGGAATGGTTGTAAAAGTTGGGATATTATATTCTAAAGCAGCACGTCTTAAATATGCATCGTCATGAAGAGCCTGAGATCCTATTGGAGTATTAATAATTAACTGAACAAGTCCTGAACGAATTAGATCCTCTATATTAGGTCTGCCTTCGTGTACTTTTAGTACTTCATCAACTTTAATCCCTAAATCAACTAAATAAGAAGCAGTACCACTCGTTGCTATTAATTTAAATCCTAAAATCAACAACTCCCTAGCAATTACTTCAAGATGTTTTTTATCTAAATCATTCGTAGACAAAAAAGCTACTCCCTCAGAAGGAACTCCATTTCCTGCGGCTAATTCTGACTTAGCATATGCAATTCCAAAATCTTTAGCTAAACCCATTACCTCTCCAGTTGATCTCATTTCCGGACCAAGAAGTGTATCAGATCCAGGAAATCTTTTAAAAGGTAAAACAGCTTCTTTCACTGCTTGATATTTTGGAGAAAATTCTTCTGTAAAATCAACATCTTCTAATGTGAAACCTTGCATTAATTGGGTAGCTAATTTTGCAATTGGTTTTCCTATAGCCTTTGAAACAAATGGGACAGTTCTGGAAGCTCTTGGATTTGCTTCTAGAATAAATAATTTATTATCTTTATTATTTAAATTCGTTACGGCAAATTGTAAATTAATTAAACCAACAACATTTAATCTTTTAGCAATTAATTTTGTCCAATTTTTTACTACATCTAGAGTAGATTTTGAAAGAGAAATAGATGGCAAACAGCAAGCTGAATCACCAGAGTGAATCCCTGCAGGTTCAACATGCTCCATTAAACCAGCAATTACAACTGAACCTTCTGAATCACATAAAGCATCAACATCTATCTCAATAGCATTATTTAAATATTGATCAAGCAGTATTGGATGATCAGGAGATACCTTAACTGCTTCAGAGATGTATCTCGATAATTCATTCTCATCCTTAACAATTTCCATTGCCCTGCCACCTAAAACATAAGAAGGTCTTACAACTAAGGGGAATCCAATATTTTTAGCCACAATTTGGGCTTCATTTTGATTGCGAGCTATTCCGTTTAATGGTTGCCTAATATTTAACTCCTTAAGTATTTTTGTAAATTCCTCTCTATCTTCTGCCAAATCAATTGAAATTGGTGAAGTCCCTAAAATTCTTGATCCAGTTCTAGCTCCGTCATTAGATTTAAGCCACTCATACAAAGGTAAAGATAATTTCAAAGGAGTTTGACCTCCAAATTGAACGATCAAACCATATGGATTTTCAGCTTCTATTATATTGAGCACATCCTCCAAAGTTACAGGCTCAAAATATAAAATATCGCTAGTATCGTAATCTGTTGATACGGTTTCAGGATTACTATTAACCATTATTGTTTCAAAACCATTTTTAGAAGCTTGATATGAAGCATGACAACAGCAGTAGTCAAATTCTATTCCCTGTCCAATTCTGTTTGGACCTCCTCCTAAAATCATAATTTTTTTTGATTCCTTATTTTTTTTAATTTCACTATCAAAAACTTGAGAATTTAAATTAATATAAGGTTCTTCATAAGTTGAATAATGATAGGGAGTTGAGGATGAAAACTCTGCAGAACAAGTATCAACAGTCTTAAAAATTGGAATAATATTTAAATTTATTCTGTATTTTCTCACTTCAAAAAAATCAGTATTTGTTGATTTTGATATCTGTTGATCTGAAAAACCTAATTGCTTAGCATAAAGCATTAAATCTCTATCTATATCCGAAAGTTTTTTCCCTATCAAGAAATCATTTTCAAAATTAAAGATATTACGTAATTTTTCAATAAACCAAAAATCAATATTCGTAACTTCTTGTATAAAAGAATTAGTTTTTCCAAGCTGCATTGCTTTTTTAATAATGAGAATTCTCTCAGATGTTGGATTCCTTAAACTAGTCTGTAATTCATTCTCGTTCTTTAGGTCTTCTATCGCATCACATTCCCATCCATGAATTCCCACTTCTAAGGACCTTAATGCTTTCTGAAATGATTCTTCAAAAGAGCGTCCGATTGCCATTGACTCCCCAACAGATTTCATAGCAGTGCTTAATTTATTAGAAGACCCTTTGAACTTTTCGAAAGCAAATCGAGGAATTTTTGTAACTACATAATCAATTGAAGGTTCAAAACATGCAGGTGTTTTTTTTGTAATATCATTAATAATCTCATCAAGCGTATAGCCAACTGATAATAAAGCTGCAATCTTGGCTATGGGAAATCCAGTGGCTTTACTTGCCAAAGCAGAAGATCTACTCACACGAGGATTCATCTCAATAACAATTACTTCACCATTTGTTGGATTTATTGCAAATTGAATGTTACTACCTCCAGTTTCAACTCCTACTTCTCTAATGATTTTCAGTGATAAGTCCCTCAATCTCTGATACTCCTTATCTGTTAATGTCTGCGCTGGGGCTACTGTAATAGAATCTCCAGTATGGACACCCATTGGATCCAAATTCTCAATACTGCAGACTATTACAACGTTATCTGCCTTATCTCTCATGACCTCTAATTCAAATTCTTTCCATCCGATAAGAGATTTTTCAATCAATATTTGATTGCTAGGACTTTCCTCTAAACCTGTACTACACAATTCGATAAATTCTTCAAGGTTGTATGCAATTCCACCTCCTACACCACCCAAAGTAAATGCAGGCCTTATTATTAGTGGATAAGAATTAATTTTTTTTGATACATCTTTAGCTTCAGTCAAGTTAGATGCTATCCCAGAGGGACATACATTTACATTTATTTTTTCCATCGATTCTTTAAATAATCTTCTATCTTCAGCTTTATTAATAGCTTTTAAATTAGCACCAATTAATTCAACATTGTTTTGATTTAAGAAATCTGACTCTGATAATTTAACCGCAAGATTCAAAGCAGTTTGACCTCCCATCGTGGGAAGAATGGCATCAGGTTTTTCTTTTAAAATGATCTGAGAAACGATTTCAGGAGTTAATGGTTCAATATATGTTTTGTTTGCGATGTCAGGGTCAGTCATTATTGATGCCGGATTTGAATTGATCAAGATAATTTCATAACCAACTTTTCTTAAAACTTTGCAAGCTTGTGTTCCAGAGTAATCAAATTCGCAAGCTTGTCCTATAACAATCGGGCCTGATCCAAGAATAAGAATTTTTTTTAGATCACCTCTTTGAGGCATAATTTAAAACCTACATTTACTTAATGGTACTTATAAATCATCAGATGTTAATCAAGTTACTTGAAAAGCAACATTTGTTTCTATAGTATTGAAAGAAAATAATTTTTTATGAGCGAACTTCAACGACTTAAAAGTTTGTTGCCTCCGGAGAATGAAAGTTGGGTATTTATTGAAGCTGCTGCGGCAATAGACCCACCTTTAATAACGCTAGAGGAAATTGGTCGTGACGAAGTAGAAATACAAATAGATTTAGAAGCCTGGGATGACTTTGCTATTGACCACAGAAATTTATTATTTTGGCACGAGGTTGGGAAAATTCAAAATGATGCAATTCCACGAGATGGATGGGAGATGGCTGCTCTTGCAATAGGGCTAGGAGGAGCAATAGGGGAATTGTGGGTACAAGATGGATTACTTTTGTTACTAGCTCTTGGCTTATCAAGTTTTGCAGGCTATAGATTATACATAAAGAATAATTCGGAAAAGAAACTCCAGGATGCTATTTTTGCAGATGAAAGAGCTATAGATCTTGCTTGTAGATTTGGATACAGTATCCCAAATGCTTATAAAAGTCTTGGAGGAGCATTAAAGGAGTTAATTGAGAAAACTAGAAAAAAGAAAAAGAGAAGTTTCTTTGAAGATAGATTAGATGCCTTAAGAAAAAGTGCTGAAAAAGCTAGAGCAGAATTATCTCAGCAAGAAGGTTCAGAAAAATCAGTCTCCAGTGAAAATGTATATGGACAATAAACGTTTAATTTTGATGGCGGCTAAAGCTTGTGACGAAAAAAAGGCTAAAGATATAAAACTCATAAAAATTGACAAAGTTTCTTTCATAAGTGAATGGATATTAATCGCAGAGGGATTATCTGATGTACAGGTTAGATCTATAACTAACTCTGTGGAGGGTGAATTAAGAGAGAAGGCTAATCTAGAACCAATAAGAAAAGAGGGAGTTAATGAAGCTAAATGGGCTCTACTTGACTATGGTGACTTGATAGTTAATATATTTCAGCCAGATATAAGAAAATACTACGATCTTGAATCATTTTGGAGTAATGGAGATAATCTTTCATTCCCATAATTTTCATTTATGAACGAATCTAAATGTCCTGTGCCAAAGGAGCAGCAACCCACAAATGAATTCATTGCATTATCAAAATCTACAGTTTATTCTTGGCCAAAAACTAAAAAATCACTAATACTTGTGTTGATTAAAATTTGGATAATTGCATTTATTATATTTCTTGTTATTTCTTCTGGAAGTATATATTTCAAAACATATCTTTTAAAATATATTTTATTAAGCTTATTTAGTAGTTTAGCAATACCTCTCTTAGTATCTATAAGATTATATCTTGGTTGGAATCATGTTTTTAAAAGATTGACTTCTGAAAGAGTTGAATACGAAGAATCTGGATGGTATGACGGTCAAGTATGGATAAAGCCATTAGTTTTAAAGGAACAAGAATCGCTTATTGCATCAATTGAGGTGAAGCCTATTTTAAAAAATTTAATACAAATTTTTTCAATTATCTCAGTTTTAGCTTTATCAGGAATTTTGCTTTTTCAATATAACAATTTCTAAATGAGTTCAAACTTCAAAAACCTCTACACATCTAATAATCCTCCTTTACAAGCGACCTTGATAAGAGGTTCGAATATTGAGTCAATTCATAAAATTCATGCTGTTATAACTGACAAAAAGGGTAGAGTTTTAATGTGTGCCGGGAATCCAGAATATAAAAGTTTCATAAGGTCATCGTTAAAACCATTTCAGGCAATTCCGTTTGTTAGTAGTGGAGCTGCATCAAAAATCAATGATGCTTCAAAATCAATCGCTTTAGCATGCGGTTCACACAGTGGATCAAGAATTCATGCAAGGGAAGCTTTTAAAATTCTGTGGGAATATGACATCGACATTAATAATTTGAAATGTCCAAAATCCAAATCAAGTCCTTTAGAACATAATTGTTCAGGCAAACATGCTGCATTTCTAGCTACATGTAAAAAGTTGAATTGGCCATTAGAAAGTTATTTAAAAGGGGATCATCCACTTCAAATCGAAATATTCAGAATTGTTTCCGAATTATTAGAAATTCCCATATCTGAAATAAACGCTGAACGTGATGATTGTGGCGCCCCAACTCTTTACTTAAAACTAATTGAAATGTCAAAGTTATATTCACTTCTAAGCAGTTCCGACAACGCAGAATTAGAACAAATTAGTAGGGCGATGACAACTAACCCAATTATGATAAGCGACAATAATAGATTTGATACTGAAATAATTAAAGCTTCTCATGGACAGGTTATAGGTAAAGGTGGGGCAGAGGGGATACAGTGTCTATGCAAGGTAAATGAAGGAATAGGACTTGCTTTAAAAGTAGAAGATGGTTCAAAGAGAGCAAAGCATGCTGTAAGTCTTCATTTGCTAAAACAGTTAGAATGGGTATCTGACTTAAGGATTCAAGATATTGAAGAAAAAGTACTTAATTTTTCTGAGGGAGTAAGAATTGAAGTGCAAGGTCAATTAAAATTCCAAGAATCCTAAAGAAATAGAAAAAAGAACCCTTTCAGATGTATGCTATGTATATGACGCGGGGTAGAGCAGTCTGGTAGCTCGTCGGGCTCATAACCCGAAGGTCGGAAGTTCAAATCTCCCCCCCGCCACCATTTAAAAGCAGCTTAAAAGCTGTTTTTTTAATTTTTTCAATTAGTTCAAAAGTAAAAAAGACTTAATAAACGGCGGTACTAATTATCACGTTAATAGTTTCTTTCCTAGAGTTACTAGAGATCTTTTTGCATGGAAAATTTTAAATCAACTCTCACTATTAGACCAACAATGATTAAAATTATTCCAATGTAAGAATTCAAAGAAAGCTCCAAAAGATTTAATTAAATTACTAATAACAACCTTAGCTAATAAATCTTTTTTACAAAATAGTTTCATAAAAAAGAACTATAAATCTATAGAAAACTGATTTTATCTCTTATTGAAAAAATAAGTTTTTAAAAATATAGTGAAATTAATTATTTGGAAATTGATGCAGGATTTACTACAGCGCGACTTAGGTTCGAGCTTGCTTTCAATAGCAGTTTTACTTGGCTGGTTAGGATTATTTTTTGTCTTCTTGAGAATATTAACAATTGCAATTAAAAGAGTTCTTGAATCAATATTCAAAAAACCTTAATTATTTAAACAAATCAATAAATAAAGATTTACACATAAATCAGGTATCTGTAGGTATAATAACCTAAAAAATGTCAATTTTAGACAAAGCCAAAATAGGTGATTCAGTAAAAGTAAGTTTAGAACAATCAAAAGATAGACTTTCTAAAGAAATTATTGCTGCTATTGATATTTCTTCGGTGGCTACAATAAATGATTTTAGAATAACTGATGGCAAAGGTATTGGAGTAGTCGTGCAATTATCTAATGGTAAAGAACAATGGTTTTTTGAAGATGAAATTGACATCCTTGATAAAAACGGGAATGTAATAAAGAAAGTTAATGATGTAAAACAGAATAATATTTTATTATTTAATACTTTAAGAGAATTGAATTATGAAAATAAGAATAGGGTTAAAGAGTTGGTTAATCCAGCTAACTTTTTTTTGTGGCTAATAGTATCCTTTAAGGATATTTTTTAATTATCTAAAAATTTTTTTTTAAAATAAAGATTATTTACACAATAAATAGATTAAAAATTTAAGAAATTCCAAATTACGAGATGTCTAAAAATATTATTGATGTTAGAGATTTGTCAAAGTCATTCGACATCACTTCTAAAGAACCAGGATTAAAAGGGACGATTAAACATTTTTTCAGAAGACAATCGAAAAGTTTAAAGGTTATAAAAAATGTTAGTTTCAAAATAAAAGAAGGCGAAATAGTAGGTTTTCTTGGAGCTAATGGGGCTGGGAAAACAACAATTTTAAAAATGCTTTGTGGTCTAATTTATCCAAGCGAAGGGTCAATTTTAGTTTCAGGCCATCTACCTTACAGGAGGAAAGAAAATTTCTTAAAAAAAATAACCCTCATTATGGGCCAAAAACAACAACTTATTTGGGATCTTCCGCCAATTGAATCATTTTACTTGAATGCATCAATATATGATTTAGATAAGAAAGAAGCAAAAAGAAGAATACAAAAACTATCAGAGATGCTTGAAATTGATTCTGAACTATTTATACCTGTTAGAAAACTATCTCTAGGTCAGCGTATGAAGTCAGAATTACTTGCAGCTTTGATACATGAACCAAATATTCTATTTTTAGATGAGCCAACACTTGGTTTAGATATTAATGCACAAAGAAACTTAAGAAAATTTCTTCAAAAATATAATAAGGAAACAAATGCAACGATATGTCTAACGAGTCATTACATGAAAGACATTACATCGCTATGCAAGAGGGTTATATGTGTTCATGAGGGATCAATCTCATACGATGGTAAACTTGATCTTTTATTAAAAAAACTAGCTCCTGTTAAAGAAATATTAATTGTCTGTCGTTCAGAAGAAGATGCAATTCAATTAGAAAATTCAGGTTTTACTGTTAAAAATAAAACAAGGAATGAAATAACGATAATAGTAGAAAATAACTCCATTACTTCTTCACTGAAAAGCATCCTGAATAATTTTGAAATTGAAGACCTATATATAAATGAACCTCCCATAGATGAAATTATCGGAAAAATATTAATAAAAAAAGATTATGGTATCTAACTTGATTAAGCGTAAAATTTTTACCTTATTAAAGGTTCAATATTCAAATATGTTGGAATATCGAGTAGAAATTGCATTATGGGCGATTTCAGGGATTATTCCTTTTTTTATGTTAAATATTTGGACCAACAATAACCTTAATGAATACATAAATATTAGTGATGTTATGCTATCTAGGTATTTTTTGTGTGCTTTTTTTGTAAGACAGTTTTCCGTAGTTTGGGTTGTATTTAGTTTCGAAGAAGATTCTCTTACGGGAAAAGTATCACCTTACTTAATACAACCTTTAAATCCATTTTTCAGGTATTTTGCACAGCATCTTGCCGAACAATTAACAAGATTTCCTTTCGCTCTATTAATAGCATCTTTCTTTTTTATTTTTAATCCAGAAAGTATATGGATTCCAAATTTTGGTATTTTATTCTTATCGGTAATATCAACTTTCTTATCTTTCTTAATTCAATTTTTAATTCAATCAATAGTAGCATGTCTATGCTTCTGGACCGAAAAAGCATCGTCAATTGAAAGATTATTATTTATCCCAACATTATTTCTTTCAGGTCTTTTGGCTCCAGTAGTTTCATTTCCCGAATATGTTAAATCCTGGATTTATTTAACTCCTTTTCCGTATCTAATAGATTTCCCTGCAAACTTACTTTCAGGAAATACGACAAATATCAGTGGAGGCTTTTGTATGCAAATTCTATGGATTCTTTTACTCTTCCCTGTATTTAAAAAAATATGGTCTAGAGGTACGAAAAAATATACAGCTATGGGATCATGAAATTAAGGAAATATTTTAATGTTTATACAAAATTTTTACATACCTCTTTAGCTTCTGAATTGGAGTATAAAACAAACATATTAATTGATTTAATTACTGCAATTTTAAGTTTAGTAGGAAGTATTTTTTTATTATCAATTTTTTTTCAAAACAATAGCAGTATTGGAGGGTGGAAATTTGAACAGGCACTAATAATTCAGGGTATATATACAATATTAAATGGAATAACTAATACATGGTTCAATCCAAATCTTACAGAAATAGTTAAGCATATAAGAGAAGGAACTTTAGATTTCGTGCTTTTAAAACCAATTGATAGTCAATTTTTTATTTCATTAAAAAAAATAACTCCATCTGGCTTTTTAGAAATAACACTTGGAATTTGCTTATTGTTATATTGCATAAAAATCAATCAAATAAATATAAACTTTAGTTTTCTGACTTTATCCTTGATCACCATAATATGCTCAATTTGTATTTTATATAGCCTATGGTTTTTTATCTCTACAACTACTATTTGGTTTGTAAAGACATGGAATGCTACAGAAGTATTAAGATCATTCCTTTATATAGGAAGATTTCCATTGAATTCATTTTCATTTTCTTTGAGAATATTTTTTAGTGTATTCATTCCTATTGCATTTATAACTACAATTCCGTCTGAAGTTTTCTTAGGCTTATCACAATTTTGGAAAATATTGCTTGAAGTTACTGTTACAATAATATTTATATTTAGTTCTAGAAAGTTCTGGCTATATGCATTGAAATTCTATTCATCCGCTTCTAGTTAAAAATATATTATTTAAAAAATTCTTTACAAAACTCCCAAATTTTTTGTTTACTTTTTAACTTTGAAAGTCTTGATAATTCCTTAAAGTTAGATTTAGATTTTTCAACAGATAAAAGACTGCAGTTGTATTCAATTTGATGATGTCTTGAAATAACATCTAATTTGAGCGCCACATCGCAAAAAATGACTAATAGAGCGAGATTAAAAAAAGTTCTAAAAATATTTAATATCGATTTAGAGTAGTTATTATTTTCAGTTTTCAATTCAAGCTTCATTATTTAACTATATGATGGGGGCACTTAATTGCAGCAATAGCAACAGCTGTAACTTTAAAATTTTCTGACTTCTCAATAACCTTTTTAACTTCTAATGGTCCAAATTTATTACTTGCATCGCTATAAGAAAGAAGCAAAGATTTATAATTATCGTGACCTAAATTTCTATATTCACAAAAATTGTCTGCAACAAAGTTCAAAAGAGTTATTAATGTTAATTCAATCATTAAAGCTTTTTAATTTACTAAGTTCTTACGAATAATACAATGCATAAAAACTTTAACAAGCTTAATTTCAAAACGATTGTAATCTTTAAATAGTAAATTTAATCAACTTTAAAAGCTTAAATTATTAAGGAATTAGAAGAAT
>CACGVZ010000013.1 GCA_902576415.1 uncultured Prochlorococcus sp.
GAGATCTATTTTTTTTCAAGTTAAAACCCAAAAATAGAGTAGGCTTACAAAATATAAGAAATTAATCAGGTCAAAGCCAGTAAATGTCTTTTTTTGAACTATTAGAGAACACTCCCAAAATTTTTGGATTATTGGGTATATTCCTATTTATTTGCGCCATAGCAGCTTTTATATTTAATTTTGGTATTAAGTTTCGAATTGTAGGAGCAACAATTTTTTCATTATTACTTTCTTTAAGCAGTTGGGCATTCATACAAAGTTACACTGAAAATGTAGTAATAGAGGATGCAAAATATGTCCCAATTGTTTATGACAACGGGTTTGATTTGATTATTGCTAAAGCAGATGATGACTTCTCAGAGGAGTCAATCGAACCAACTCTTAAGCAACTTTTAGAAAATCTTAGGAAAGGTAGTAGATCTGGTGCAAATGTAAAAATTAAAATAAGGAAACTTGAAAAAATTTCAGATGGAGTAAGTAAACCAGTTGTTATAGGGGAAGTTCAGAAAAACCTTACAATGAATTAGTCTCTTAACATGGGAAGCAAAAAATTTTTAGAATTTTTGCCAGCTAATTTTAGGCATGAGAAATCTTTTTTTATTCAAAATAATCTAAATGACTTTGAAAAATTAAGTAATCTCTCAGACTTAGATATAAATGTGATTCAAAGAAAAGCTTCACTATGTACATTGAATAATTTAAAGAAAATTAGAACTATAGCTGTTTTTAAAAAAGAAATTGGAATTTCTCCAGCTGAAGCATATCTACTATTACATTGCGGTATATCTTCTATTAAATCATTATCAGTTTCTTCTCCTTACGAATTACAACGCAAAATTGGTAGATTAGAAAGGAGTCTTAGAGTGAAAACCAATGTAGAGACGACTTTTAGTCTATTAAATGAATGGATTAAAAGAGCTCGTCAAATCTACAAATCAATTTGAAATATTGGTTAAAAATTTTTTTTCATGTAGAATTCAAAAAAAGTTATTAAAAATGAAATCTTTTTTATTTTTATTATTTTTGTTTACCAACTACTCATACCCTGTTTTAAGTCAATCTAACTTATTAGAAAGCGTAAAAAAGAATCCAAGCGAAGCTAGGAATTTATGTAATAAGTTTAAAGAGTTTAATTCAAAAGGTATTTCAGCTAGTTCAGATAAAGTTATAGAGTATGTATCAAACAAAAATAAATTAACCCCCGTTAACGCGGAGATTTTTTCTATTTACGTCATCGGGCTGCACTGTCCAGATATTATCTAAAGCCTAAATGTCTGGTTCAAGATGGTTTGATAAGTCTCTAGTTCTTAGAGATGGAGTAAGACTTGTTTCAAGGATTTGGTTACCTAATAGCAATGGGCCATGGCCTACATTATTAATGAGACAACCTTATGGAAGAGAAATAGCTTCGACGATAACTTATTCTCACCCTGAATGGTGGGCGACCAAAGGATATATGGTAATCATTCAGGATGTTAGGGGTATGGGTGCTTCTGAAGGAGTTTTTAATGGTTTCAAACAAGAAGCTCGCGATACTTCAGAAACACATGAATGGGTAAGGTCTCTAAAAGAATGTAATGGGAAACTTGGCTTATATGGTTTTTCATATCAAGGGTTTACTCAACTAACTGGTGAATCGAATTCAAAGCCTCCAAATTGTTTATCTCCAGCAATGACAGGGATGAACATTAAGGATCATTGGTGCTCAGATGGAGGAGCATATTGGTGGCATAACAATATTGCATGGGGACTTCAAATCGCAGCACTAAAAATGAAAAGAGAAAATAATTTATTTGAGTGGAGAAAGATAAGGTTAGCCTTAGAAAATAAAAGTTATTTAATTGAAGGTATTGATATTTTAAAAAAATATGATCCTAATAGCTTTGTTTTGCAATGGCTTAAAAATTTAAATCATTCTTACTCTTTTGAAGAATTTAAGCCAATTTCAGCATGGTTGAAACAACCTATGTTTATTATTGGAGGACTTTGGGATCCACATTTAAAAGGTGCCTTTGATCTTTATAAAAAATCCAAAGAAGTTGGAGGTAATCCAGAGATAATTATTGGTAACGCGACACATTTAAATTGGTGGGAGGGATCACAAGACTCCTTATTAAAATTTTTTGATAAGCATTTAAAATCAGATGACAAATTTAATTCTAAGAATTCAAAAGGCGAAAAAAAAATATGGAATATTTCATTAAAAAAATGGGAAGAATTAGATAATAAATTTCACCCTGAATTTATTTTTGGGCTCAAAAGCGATGGCATGGCAAATGTAGTGGTTGAAGATGGAAGTCTAACTATAAATTCAAAAGGATCAGGATGGTTCACAATTGTTAATGACCCATGGAGACCGACTCCATCTGACGGTGGTCATTTAGGTCCAAATCCAGGAGATTTTAATAGAAATATTATTGATAAACGCCTGGATGTAGGCGTTTTTCAAACCAATTCTTTTGAAGAAGATCAATATTTAAAAGGAGTTCCCATACTAGAAATACCAGTAAAAAGTGATCAGCCTAATTTCGATATCTGTCTTGCTTTATCTCTAGTTGAAGAAGGAAATGAGAAGGTGAATCAATTTTCAACTGGATTTTTAAGAGTTAAAAATTCCAAAATAAGTGAAGAATGCATTTATCAAATAAAAATGCAGCCAACAAATATTTGTTTGACTAAAAATAGTAGGCTTCGCTTATCTATATCCGCAGCAGCTTATCCCGCTATTGGAGTTAATCCTGGGTTTGGGGACGGAAATGTTGGAGCGCCCTCAGCAAATCATAGAATCATTACTCTAAGTTTTAGCCTTAATAAAACATTTATGAAAATGACCCCCTTTTTTTAATAAATAATTATTTTTTTGGTTAATCATTTGATATCATTAATCCTTAATATCTACCAGTCATGATCGAGAAAATTCAAGCAGACTGGATTAAATCAGAAGCTATCAACCTAGAAAATTGTTGCAATGATAATCCATTAAAAATATTAGGTCCTCATTTTTATCAAGAGCAATGGGTAATAAGGGTATGGATGCCTGAAGCCGACGAAGTTAAAATAAATTTCAAAAATAATACATATAAAGCGCAAAGCATAAACCATAAATGGCTTTTTGAAGCAATCTTGCCTGAAAACCCAAACTATAATTACGAAATAAATATTTTACGAGGAGGGATCACACATACACAACATGACCCTTGGGCATATAGAGAAGAATGGATGGGAGAAGTTGATAGGCATCTTTTCGCAGAAGGGAATCATCATCATATTTGGGAAAAAATGGGAGCACATCTCATTGAAGAAAAGAATCAAAAAGGAGTAATGTTTTGCATTTGGGCTCCAAATGCAAAATCAATCTCGATAATTGGAGATATAAATTCTTGGGATGGAAGACATCATCCAATGCAAAAAAGATTAGGAGGAATTTGGGAACTATTTATGCCAATAATGAAAGAGGGAGACACATATAAATATGAAATAAGAACACAACAAGGTCATATTTATGAGAAAGCTGATCCATATGGTTTCCTTCATGAAATCAGACCTCAAAATGGTTCAATAGTTTCAAAATTGAAAAACTTTAGTTGGAAAGATAGTTCTTGGATTTCAAAAAGAGATTCCTCTAGTCAAATTAACAAGCCAATTTCAGTTTATGAAATGCATTTAGGAAGTTGGCTCCATGAATCAATAGATAATAAATATCTTGAAGAAAACGGTGAACCAAGAGAGCCGGTGCCTGCAGCCGATTTAAAACCTGGAACAAGATTATTAACTTATCCAGAGTTAACCAAAAAACTTATACCTTATGTAAAGCAGAGAGGATTTACTCATATCGAATTAATGCCAATATCTGAACATCCTTTCGATGGTTCATGGGGATACCAGGTTACAGGCTGGTATGCACCAACAAGTAGATTTGGGACCCCAAATGAATTTAGAGAGTTTGTCAATAAATGTCATGAAGAGGGCATAGGCGTAATTCTTGATTGGGTGCCTGGTCATTTTCCAAAAGACAAGCATGGTTTAGCATTTTTTGATGGTTGTCATCTTTATGAACATGGAGATTCACGCATAGGTGAACACAAAGAGTGGGGAACCCTAATATTTAATTACAGCAGAAACGAAGTAAGAAATTTCTTAGTAGCCAACCTTGTTTATTGGTTTGAAGAGTTTCATATTGATGGCATAAGAGTAGATGCTGTTGCTTCAATGCTTTACAGAGATTATCTACGCCCAGATGGAGAATGGATACCCAATGAAAATGGTGGGAATGAAAATATAGAAGCCGTCAAATTTCTTCAACAGGCTAATCATGTACTTTTCCAACATTTTCCAGGTGCACTTTCTATCGCCGAAGAATCAACAACTTGGCCAATGGTAACCAAACCAACTGATATGGGAGGGTTAGGGTTTAATTTAAAATGGAATATGGGATGGATGCACGATATGCTGGATTATTTTGAAATAGATCCTTGGTTTAGGCAATTCCATCAAAATAGTGTAACTTTCTCAATAACATATAACTATACAGAGAACTTTATGCTTGCTCTTAGTCATGATGAGGTTGTGCATGGGAAAAGTAATCTTTTGCATAAAATGCCTGGCGATGACTGGAAGAAATATGCAAACACTAGAGCCTTACTAACTTATATGTGGACCCACCCTGGCAAAAAAACGATATTTATGGGAATGGAATTTGGACAAAGGCAAGAATGGAATGTTTGGGATGATCTGCAATGGGAGTTACTAGAATTTGAGCCTCATAAAGGTATCAGAAACTTGATAGATGATTTAAATACACTTTATAAAAATGAACCTGCATTATGGAAAAATGACTTTGACCCTTATGGATTCCAATGGATTGATTGTAATGACAAAACTAATTCAGTTATAAGTTTTATGAGGAGAGAAAATGACACCAATGAGTGGCTTGTTGTTGTTGCTAACTTTACACCTAATACTCATGGGTCATACAAAGTAGGTGTTCCTGTGGAAGGATTCTATAAAGAGATATTTAATTCAGATGGCTCTAGATATGGGGGAAGCAACAAAGGTAATATGGGTGGTAAAGAAACTATAAATTATAATATTCATGATTATCAAAATGCCTTAGAACTTGCTTTGCCCCCATTAAGTGTGAGTATCTTCAAACATCAAGTAAAAAAATAAGAAAGCTCATTTAAATTAGTGCTTCATATAAATGTTCATATAACGTTTTTGCTCTGCATAGCATTGTAAGATTTTTAAGTTGGAATTTTAATTTTTTTAAAACATATCTAATTGAAAAATGGGTCAAGATTTACCACTACTACTTTCTGCCGCATTAGGTAAAAAAGTAAATAGGCCTCCAGTATGGATGATGAGGCAAGCAGGAAGATACATGAAAATCTATAGAGATTTAAGGGAGCGCTACCCAAGCTTTAGAGAGAGGTCTGAGAATCCAGAACTATCATATGAGATTTCAATGCAGCCTTTTCATGCTTTCAAACCTGATGGTGTGATCCTTTTTTCAGATATTCTCACACCTCTACCAGGGATGGGTATAAATTTTGAAATAATAGAAAGTAAAGGTCCAATTATTGAGGATCCAATAAGAACTCTTAACCAGATAGAAAATTTAAAAGAATTAAATCCAAGTGAGAGTTTAAGTTTTGTTGGGCAAGTTCTTTCTTCACTAAAAAAAGATGTGAATAATGAAGCAACAGTTTTAGGTTTTGTTGGAGCTCCTTGGACTCTTGCTGCATATGTAGTTGAAGGTAAAAGCAGTAAAAATTATTCTTTAATAAAATCAATGGCTTTTAAAGAACCAGATTTACTTCATAAACTTCTTGATCATTTTGCAAAATCTATTGGTGAATATCTTAAATATCAAATAAAATCTGGAGCTCAAGTAGTACAAATTTTTGATTCATGGGCAGGCCAACTTAGCCCACAAGATTACGATATCTTTGCTGGGCCCTATCAAAAAAAAGTTGTTGAAATCGTAAAAGCTGAATACCCTGAAACACCAGTAATTCTTTACATTTCAGGAAGCGCTGGTGTCATAGAAAGAATGGCAAAAACTGGCGTAGATATAATCTCATTAGACTGGACAGTAGATATTGAAGAGGCTTGTAAAAGAATCCCTAGTGGAATAGGAATTCAAGGTAATGTTGACCCTGGCATTTTATTCGGGAACAAAGAATCAATAAAAGAAAGGATAGATAATACGTTTAATAAAATTAAAGACAGGAAATATATTCTTAATTTGGGTCATGGGATTTTACCTGGGACTCCAGAAGAAAATGCTCAAACATTTTTTGAACATGGTAAAAACCTCATTTACTAGTCAAAATCTTGGCATATAAAAACTTATTAATCACTGGTGCGAATGGATGTGTTGGTCAATATTTAGTTGATTGGTTTTTAAAAAACACAAAATTCAGGCTTTATCTCATGGTAAGAGACAAAAGTAAATTGCCAATTTCTATTCAAGAAAACAAAAAAGTTAAGTTAATAGTATGTGATATCAGGGAATCAAATCGTTATAAAAAGGAAATCAGTCAAATTAACTACCTAATACATACTGCTACAGCTTGGGGAGATCCAAGAAGAGCCTATGAAGTAAATATTAAAGCTTTTGAAGAATTACTTGAAATGCTTGATACTGATAAATTAGAAAAGATTATTTATTTTTCAACAGCAAGTATTCTTGATACCCAAACAGAATTAATGAGGGAATCATTGATTTATGGAACAGAGTATATTAAGACAAAATATGAATGTTTTCAGAGACTTAGAGAAAGCTCATTTGCAGAAAAAACATTCGCTGTTTTCCCTACCTTGGTTTTTGGAGGAGATCTTGGGGGAAAAAGTAAATATCCTGTGAGTTATTTAACTAGTGGATTGCAAGAAATTGGAAAATGGCTTTGGTTAGCAAGATTTTTAAAACTCGATTCTAAATTTCACTTCATACACGCAAATGATATCGCCCAGATTTGCGGGTTTCTAATTAAAAATTATAAAGAAGAGCAATACAAAGGCTTTAGAAAATTTGTGTTAGGTCAAAAATTCATTTCAATTGATGATGCCATAATTACACTTTTAAAAAGACATAATATGAAAAGATTTTTTGCGATACCCCTTACAAAAAAAATTCTAAAAATATTATTAAGAATTCTCCCAATCCAAACTACTCCTTGGGATAGCTTTAGTATCAAAAAATATGACTTTAATCATGTCCCCATCACTAATCCGGAGACTTTCAAACTTAAGAGTTATGCCAAGTCATTAAATGATATTTTAAGGTTATCAAAGTTACCAAGCTGTAATAACAATTAAAATTCTCGCAGTTAGGTTACCAAAGCCTTGTAATATACATATATATAAGCAAATTTTAATTATGTTACGTTCAATCTTTGCAGGGTTATTTGCAATAGTTTTAACTCTTGGTCTAGGTATTTCATCAGTTTCAGCTAAGACTGTTGAAGTAAAACTCGGAACAGATGCTGGAATGCTTGCATTTGAACCAAGTACAGTAACTATTAGTGCTGGTGATACAGTTAAATTCGTCAATAATAAACTTGCCCCTCACAATGCTGTTTTTGATGGGCATGAGGAATTAAGTCATGCAGACCTAGCTTTTGCCCCAGGAGAGTCTTGGGAAGAAACATTTGATACGGCTGGGACCTACGATTACTATTGCGAACCACACAGAGGTGCTGGAATGGTAGGTAAAGTTATCGTTGAATAAATCTTCTAATTAGTTAAATACTTTTTTACTTAATATTTAGTACAGTCATATCTAGATTTTATTGATGAAAATAGTTCCAAGCGAATTTTCAAATTCTGCTTGGAACTGTTTTGTTTTTGCTAAAGAAATTGCTTATAAAAATCACCAACAAGACGTCGACTCAGATAATTTATTATTAGCTCTTATAAAAGAAGACAACCTTACAAAAAAAATCTTAAAAAAAAATAATTTAAATATCAAAGAGTTTGAGAAAGAAATAATATCTTCATTAAATTCAAAGGCAAAAATGAAAAACAAACAAGATAATTTATATATTGGTGATGTTCTTTACAAAATATTCCTAAAAGCAAATGACATTAAGAACACTTTAGATGATGTAGTGATATCAACAGAGCACTTAATTTACGGTTTGACTTATGATAATAGATACGGATCTCAAATTTTAAATCAAAAAAGCATCCCAGAATTTCTTGAAATTATAAAGACAATGAAGTCAGATCCAGCAGTAAAAAGTGACTTTGATAGTTCTAATGATTCTTTAGATAAATATAGTATTGATCTAACCCAATCAGCAAGGGACGGCGTCTTAGATCCAGTTATTGGTAGGGATGAAGAAATTAGAAGAACAATTCAAATATTGAGTAGAAGAACAAAAAACAATCCCGTTCTTATTGGGGAACCTGGTGTTGGTAAAACAGCCATAGTGGAAGGGTTGTCTCAAAGAATTATTAATGGCGATGTACCCTCTGCACTACAAAATAGGCAACTAATTTCATTAAATATGGGTTCACTTTTAGCTGGAGCAAAATATCGGGGTGAATTTGAAGAAAGAATAAAAAATGTCCTAAAGAAAGTGAAAGAATCAAACGGTAAGATAATTCTTTTTATTGATGAAATTCATACAGTAGTTGGTGCAGGCGCCAGTGGAGGATCTTTAGATGCAAGCAACTTATTAAAACCGATGCTCGCAAGAGGAGAACTTAGATGCATTGGTGCTACTACTATTAATGAACACAAACAAAATATAGAAAAAGATCCTGCTTTAGAACGAAGATTTCAAAAAATAAGAATTGATGCTCCTTCAGTAGATGATACTGTATCAATATTAAGAGGATTGAGAGAAAGATATGAAGTTCATCATAGTGTAAGAATTTCTGATAATGCTTTGGTTGCAGCTGCCACCCTTAGCGAAAGATATATTAACGATAGATTTCTTCCTGACAAAGCAATAGATTTAATCGATGAAGCAGCCTCAAGATTGAATATGGTCATAACTTCCAAGCCTGAAGAAATTGATGAAATCGATCGAAAAGTTCTTCAGTTTGAGATGGAAAAATTATCTTTAAAAAGAGAAACAGATGATTTTTCTATAGATAGATTAAACAAAATCAATAATGAACTTATTTCACTAAAAGATAGACAGGAAGAATTAGGCGCTCAATGGAAAAAAGAAAAAGATGAAATTAATGAGATTAGCACCATAAAAGAAGAAATTGAATCCATCCAATTACAAATAGATCAAGCAAAAAGGAGTTTTGACCTCAATAAAGCAGCAGAATTGGAGTTTGGGACTTTAAATTCCCTACAAAAAAAATTAAAAGAGAAAAACGAGTCCTTAATAAATTCTCAAAAAAATGGAGAGAAAAGTCTTTTAAGGCAAGAGGTAACTTTTGATGATATTGCGGAAGTTGTCTCAAAGTGGACCTCAATTCCAGTTCAAAACTTAAATCAGTCTGAAAAAGATAAGCTTTTAAGCCTGGAGTCTATCCTTAAAGAAAAAATCATTGGTCAAGATAGTGCAATTAGAGCTGTTGCAGATTCCATTAAGAGATCAAGGACTGGTCTAAATGATCCAAACAAGCCACTAGCTAGTTTCCTCTTTTTAGGTCCAACTGGTGTTGGAAAAACAGAGCTGAGTAAAGTGACAGCAAAAATTATATTCGATTCAAATTCTTCAATTACAAGACTTGATATGTCTGAATATATGGAAAAGCATTCAGTTAGCAAAATTATAGGCGCGCCTCCTGGATATCTAGGTTTCGAATCAGGCGGTCAACTAACTGAAACTGTACGCAAAAATCCTTATTCATTGATACTTCTTGATGAAATAGAAAAAGCTCACAAAGATATCTTAGATATTCTCTTACAGGTTCTTGATGATGGAATCATTACAGATGGTCAAGGTCGTACAATAAATTTCAAAAATTCAATCATTGTTCTGACAAGTAATTTGGGTAGTCAATCAATAAATGATTTATCAGTTAGAAAAGAAGATAGAAATGAAATTAAAAAAGTTGTTGATTTTGAACTTAAAAAATTTTTCAAGCCTGAGTTTTTAAATCGACTTGATGAAATAGTTATTTTTAATAATCTAGAATTAAACGACATAAAAGAAATTGCAAAAATCCAGCTTCAAAATTTAGAAAAAAGAGTTAACAAAAAAAACCTAAAAATCAAAATTACGGATGAGGCAATTAACCAACTGGTCGAAAATAGTTTTGATCATGCCTATGGTGCAAGACCTTTAAAAAGAATTATTCAAAAACAAATTGAGACAAAGATTTCAAACAATATTTTGAATAATCATTACCTTAATAAAAACGAGATAAATATTTATCTGGTTAATGGAGAGATAATTGTTGATTAAAGATCTAAATTAAAGAAATCTATATGGCTAGAAATTTAACAACTTTAATTCAAGATTTGAACCAATCAGGAATTTGCTCATAACTTGCTTTATTAGATTTATTTTCTCTTGATTCTGCTTTCCAGCAACATGTTCTGCCCTTATCCTTTTCATATAAGTATTCATTAGCCCATCTCCAAATTAATTCAGAAGTGAACTCCATTCCCACATTATCCATAATTCTCAGATCTAAAGCATCTAAGTCATGTAATTTTTCCCAGTAATTCAACAAAGGGTCATCTTTATTTATTAAAAAAGTATGGTCAAATTGCTCCTTTAGTCTTTTTTCTAAGGGTTTTAGACTTGAAAAATCGACAACAAAACCATTTAGGTCTAATTTTTTTGCTGTGAACCAAAAAGTGAATGATCTTGAATATCCATGCACAAATCTGCAGTGGCCTTCATGGCGCCATTGCCTATGAGAACAGGGAAAATCCTGGTAACTTTTGCTGCATGAAAATTTCAGAGAATGAATATACATCAATTAACTGTTAGGATAATTTTTAATAAAACACATTGATTTAGGATTTAACATAACGAACATAATGACTTATTCAACTAATTTTTCGATAGATGATCTACGCTTTGATAATTATGGATTAATCCCGGCAATAGCACAAGATTGGCTTGACGGATCAATTCTTATGCTTGCCTGGATGAACAAAGAATCTTTGACAATGACACTTGAAACCAAAAACGTTCATTATTGGAGTAGATCAAGATCCGAAATTTGGAGAAAAGGAGCTTCTAGTGGTAGTACCCAAATACTCAAGGAGGTCAGATTCGACTGCGATAATGATGCTCTAATCCTTTTGATTGAACAAAATGGTTCAGGAGCATGTCACACTGGAGAAAAAAGTTGTTTTTTCAACGAAATCCAAATTAATCAAATTGATAAAAAAGAGAAAAAAACAACTCCTTTCTCAAATATTTGCTCTGAATTATTTAATACAATTAACGAAAGATCAATAAATCCATCAGAAAAAAGTTATACACAACATTTATTAACAAAAGGCAGTAATACTATTTTAAAAAAAATAGGAGAGGAATCTGCTGAATTTATAATGGCTTGCAAAGATAATGATAAAAATTCAATTTCAAATGAAGCAGCTGATTTAATTTATCATCTGCAAGTAGCCCTCCTTTACAAAGGAGTTAAGTGGAGAGATGTTCTTACTGTTTTGGAGTCAAGAAGGAAAAATTAATTAATTTTTAAAAACCTAATTTATAAATATTTGATTAAAAATGAGTTTAATAAAATTAAAGAATCTAATTAATAATTATTAATTAATTATTAATTAATTATTACATGTATGGCTTATTAAAGAATTAACTATAAGTTAAATATATTAATAAAGAGGTAAATCGTGAGTTCATTAAGCGATTTTCTTGGAGAAATAGGGCGTCACCAACTTTTGACACCCGAAAAAGAACTCACCATGGGCAGAAAAGTCCAGGAGATGGTATTGCTTGTAAATAGATGTCAAGAAGCAGGCGGTAAAGGTGCAGCTTGCGAATATTCCGAAGAGGAACAAAAAAAGATCAGAATAGGTGAAAAAGCAAAAAATGCAATGATAACAGCCAACTTAAGATTAGTTGTGAATCTTGCTAAAAGATATCAAGGGAAAGGATTAGAATTACTGGATTTAATTCAAGAGGGCACTTTAGGCCTTACAAGAGCTGTAGAAAAATATGATCCCTCTAGGGGGCACAGATTTTCCACCTATGCTTATTGGTGGATCAGGCAAGGATTAAATAGAGCATTATCAACTCAAAGTAGAACCATCAGGATACCTGTGAACATAAATGAAAAACTTACAAAATTAAGATCAGCGAAATCAAAGCTTATGCAACTTAAAGGAATTCCTCCTAATAGCGCTGAACTGGCTGAAGAAATGAAAATAACTAAAGAGGAAATTGATGAACTCCTCTCTTGTGAATTGAGGAGTATTACTGTCAGTCTTCAAGGTACTGTCAAATCAAAGTCAGATCCCTCAGAGTTAGTTGATATTCTTCCAAGTGATCAAACACCTCCTATGGAGTTAGCTGAACTAGCCGAGAGAACGGCCTCTGCTTGGAAGTTGTTAGACAAAGCAAATTTAACTGAAAAAGAAAGAAAAATAGTAAGCCTAAGATTTGGTTTAGACGGCTCAAATGAATGGAGAACTTTAGCTGAAGTGGCTAGACATATGAGTTGTAGCAGAGAATATTGCCGACAAGTTGTTCAACGTGCTTTAAGAAAACTTAGAAAAGCAGGAATACAGAATGGATTAGTTGATAGTATTAGCTAAAAATTCCATTAAAAATATTTAAATTTCATTAATAAGGATGAAAGAGAATTTCAAAACCCAAGAAAAAATCTATGATGCTGAAGTTTTAGAGAGTTCAACATTCGATGAAAATATCATTATCAAGATTCTTATTAAAGCTGGGAGAACAATTGCCAAGCCTGCCTTAGAAGTTTTGGAGATGACTTTAGATCCTTATACTCCAGCACAAGTAAGAGTTTCATTAATGGCTGCGCTAGCTTATCTAATTATGCCATTTGATCTTTTCCCGGACTTCATGCCTTTAGTTGGTTTTAGTGATGATTTTGTAGCCCTCACAGCAGTGCTTAGTATATGGAGCAAATATATGACTCCTTCGATAAGAGCAAGAGCAGAGAATAAGCTCAATAAGTTGTTTCCTTTTTATTGAATGAGTAAATTATCTCAACAGGAAGAAAAAGAACTCATCTCTTTCATTAAAGATTGGTTGAAATCTCATGGATTTAACCAAAAGGACTTAGCAAACGAATTCAACATAAAATCGAGTAGAACCTCTGAGATTATTCTCAAACTTAAAGAGTTTTATAAAAAAGGCGGAATGTTCAACATTGCAAAAAATCTCATAAAGATTGAGCAAAAATGGTTAAACAATATCAAGAATGATTATGGAGAGACGAAACAAAATCCTCCATATAATCAATTAGATCTTGACTCTTTAGTAAAACAAATGAATCAAGATACTAGTGAATAGATATTATTTAAGATACTTTATTTAAGTTAAAATATTCTTCTCCATTAAAATAGGTATTTCACAAAAAATAAAAACCCTTAAATACTAATCTTTAAAATAATAAAGTTTTAATTCCTAAATATAATAAATAATTAAATTATTAATGCAGAAATATTATGTAGTTTCTTTTAAATATATTCTCTCTTCAAATAACAATTAATATTTACTGAAATATGTTCATAAATCATATTTAAAGTGCCTGAATCCAGGGATAAATATCATAATTAATCCATATACCTTTTTTCCAATATATATCCTCTTCAATAAGATCTTTCAATTCATTTTCATCATTTGCATTAAAAATTCCAAACACATATTTAGTACATTTTGTTGGCCCTAAAGTAACTAAAAAATTGCGATCTTTTAAGCTTATAAGTCTATTCAGATGTTCCTCACGAAATGGTTCCCTTTTAATGATTGCATCTTTACAGTACTCTCCAAATACTACAAACTTTTCCATTTTAAAAGATAACTAATAGAATAAATATACAATTTATAATTGCATATATCACACAAGAATTGCTATGTTATTTAATACGAGTTTCTTTTAATTAATTATGCTAACTGGTAGCGATCTCCTTGCAAAAGTTAAAGAACTTGGTGATGTTAGCAAATCTGACCTAGTTCGCTCCTGTGGATATGTTTCCACCAAGAAAAACGGAGGTGAACGCTTAAATTTTACCGCTTTTTATGAAGCACTATTAGAAGCGAAAGGGGTTAATCTTGGTGATTCTGGAGTTGCAGGTATCGGGAAAGGTGGAAGAAAACTTAGTTATATAGCTACAGTTCAAGGCAATGGAAATCTTTTGATTGGGAAAGCATACACAGCACTTCTTGATTTAAAAGCAGGTGATGAATTCGAAATTAAGCTCGGAAGAAAACAAATTAGATTATTACCTACAGAAGAGTCTTAAAGTTTACAAAAATAAATTGGATACTTCATTTATAATTTTTTATTAATAATTTTTATAATCAATATATTCTCTGCTTATTTTTTCTGATCTGCAGCTAAACGCATTTCTTTACAAAACTCACCAACATGATCGACAACATCTTTTTCACTTGAACTCGAGATTCGTTTTACAAATGCACTCCCAATAATTACTCCATCTGCTCCCCACTCACGAACTTTATTTACATGTTCTGGAGTTGATATTCCAAAACCAACAGCAATTGGATTGCTATTTACATCTTTTAATTTAGCAATAAGATTTTCTACTCTATTTTCCATTTTGTTTCTCTCACCAGTGACACCTGTAACACTTACTAAATAGGTAAAGCCTTTTGTATGAGTTGATATTTGTTTCATTCTTTCAAAAGGAGTAGTTGGCGCTACCAACAAAATTAAGTCCATAGAATGGTTACTAACTATTTTAGAAAATTTATAAGCTTCCTCCAAAGGGAGGTCAGGAACTATTAGTCCAGAAACTCCAGCATCAGATGCCATCTCACAAAACCTTTCAAAGCCAAAACACAGTAATGGATTCAAGTAAGAAAAAAGTATAATGGGAATATTTAATTTACCTTTTAAAGACTCTAAAAGTTTAATTACTTTTCTTAAGCTAGTTCCTGACTTTAAGGCGCGAGAGGCCGCCACTTGAATAACAGGTCCATCTGCAAGTGGGTCACTATAAGGGATACCTAATTCAATAAGGTCAGCTCCATTTTCTTGTAACTTTAATAAGATCTCAGACGTTATTTCAATATTGGGATCTCCAGCCATTATAAAAGGCATTAAAGCAAATTTTTTTTTATTTTTTAACTCACAAAACATCTCATCTACCTTAGATAAAGATTCATTTTTAGTAATTTGCATTTTGTTATCTTTCATAATTTTTAGATATTTTTCTATGAAAAATTTATGGACTTTTCTCTAAATCTTCCATAAGTTTTTGCTGCTCTTCCTTTGACAATGAGTTGAATTTGGTTTCTAGTTTATCATTAACAACTTTTTCATACTCTTTTCTATAACGCTTCCTTTGTTCCATAAAAGTCATTCTTCCATTTACAACTCTATAAACATAAGTTGTTACCCAAGTTATAACAATCAAAATCAAAATACAACTTGATAGAGTAGTGGCTGTAAAATTATCGATACCAATTTGCGGTGCAAATTTATAGCTAATTAATCCTATTAATGAAATAAATAACCCTATTTGTATAACTTTTCCTTTAGTCAATTATTTACCCTTTACCACTTCCTTTTAGTCTGAGATTTAAAAATGGAGAAAATAAAATTAAACCTGGAAAGAAAAGAAATACAAGGCCATAAATTCCTAATCTTTCAAATTTGCCCATAATATTCCATCTATTATTCATCCAGTAAAATAGTAACAATGGGATAACCAATAAATAGGTAGAAATAATTCCGATATAAGCAATTAAAGTAGCGAATGAATTATTGAAAAAACTTTCCATTTTAATTTATGGTTGCTTAGTTAAAACATAACAACTATTGGAAGTTATCGTCAGAACTAAAAAAATAATTAAATAATGGGAGTGGGGGGACTTGAACCCCCACGAGCTAAATCGCTCGACGGATTTTAAGTCCGGCGCGTCTACCAATTCCGCCACACTCCCAAAGGAATTTGCGCTTTCTAATCGTAGCTGAAAGTAACCCATTTAACCAAGAAAAATTGGAAAATTTACACTTTTAATTGTCAGATTAAATCTAATTTTTTAATTTACGATTCCTTCTACTTGCCATTGTAAAGTTTCACCTGCATGAAATGGTTTTATTTGTCCGACAATATTTTTTTCTTCGACAACATCAATGTATTCTTTAATTTTGTTAGGTCTAGAAACTAATTTTAATTTTTCTTTATTTGGTGGGACATTATAAAAATTAGGGCCATTTAAACTTGCAAACTTTTCAAAATTATCTAGAGCATCTTCCTCTTCGAAAACTGTTAAGTAGCTTTCTATTGCTACTGGCGAATTAAAAATGCCTGCACATCCACAAAAAGCCTTCCACTTCCTAAGGTGTGGAGCAGAGTCAGTCCCCAAGAAAAAACATTTTTTCCCACTTGTTGCGGCTTTCCTTAAAGCGAGTCTATTATTTTCCCTCTTAGCAACTGGTAAGCAATAAAAATCACTATTTAAGCCTCCAAAAAACATTGCATTTCTATTTATATGCAAATGATGCGGAGTGATAGTAGCTCCAATATTATTTTCTTGAACAAAATTCACTGCAAAAGAGGTAGTTATATGTTCTAAAACGATTTTTAACTTTGGAAATCTTTTAGTTATTTGAGAGAGTTCTTTATCTATAAAAACTTCTTCTCTATCGAATACATCTACTTCAGAATCAGTCACTTCCCCATGAATTAAAAGAGGCATTCCAGAATCTTGCATTGATTCAAAGATCTTATATAGATTTTCTATTTTCCTAACTCCATAACTTGAATTTGTTGTTGCATTAGCAGGATATAATTTTGCCGCAAAAAAGACATTATTTTTAAAACCATTTATTAGTTCTTCTTTATCAGTTTCATCTGTAAGATACATTGTCATTAGTGGTTCAAACTTTGAACTTTCCGGTAACGCTTCAACTATAGATTTCTTATAAGAAATAGCTCTATTGATTGATGTTATGGGACTTTTAGTATTTGGCATAACAATGGCTCTTCCAAAATATTCTGAAGTAAAATGAATGATATTTTTTAATACAAGACCTTCTCTTAAATGCAAATGCCAATCATCAGGTTTTATTATTGTTAAAGTCTTCAAAATTTTTTCTATTTAATCAATTTTAACAGCAAATTAAAATTGACAATAAATTGTAGATATTCGAGGATAGTTATTAACCAATCATGAAAAATTTTATTACATAAATAAAAGCCTAAATATGAGTGATTTTTTATTTCCAATAATAGAAATAGTTTTAGGCATAGTTCTACTTTTTGCTGGAGGAGAGTTCTTTATTCAAGGAGCCATATTTTTATCTTTAATTTTAGGAATACCTCAAATAGTAATTGGTTTAACAGTCGTTTCTCTTGGAACAAGCTCTCCTGAGTTGTTGGTAAGTTTAAGTTCAATTTTAAAAGGTAGTGATTCGCTTGCGGCAAGCAATGTAATTGGCAGCAATATTTTTAATGTTCTCGTTGTTTTGGGTATAAGCTCATTGATAACACCTCTTAAGGTAAAAAGCAGAATAGTCAGAAGAGATGTGCCTCTTTTAATGGCAATTTCTTGTGCAGTTTGGGCTATGTCATCAACAGGCTTATTAACATTGCAGGCAGGGGTATTTCTAATATTTTGTTTAATCTTAAATACAATATGGGAAATAAAAACCATCAATGAGAAAGGAGAGGAAACAAAAGATGCTGAACCAGAAATAGAAAAATTAGAAGATAACTATAAAGGGAAAATGAATATTTTACTAAAGTTAATATTGGGAATATTTCTTTTAAGCTTTGGTTCAAATATTTTAGTAAATGGTTCTCAAACGCTCGCTACTCTTTTGGGTGTAAATGAAATTGTTATTGGTTTGACAATCGTAGCCACTGGGACATCTTTACCAGAATTAGTAACTTCAATAATTGCTGCATTTAAAGGCAAAACAGATCTTGCTATTGGGAATGTAATAGGAAGCAATTTGCTCAATCAACTCCTAATCCTTGGAAGTTGCAGTATTTTTTCAGGATTTAAAGGTTTAGTAATTGAACAAAGTCTAATAAAAGTAGACTTACCTTTTATGGTTTTAACTACCTTTGCATGCTTACCAATTTTCTGGAGCAAAGGGAAAATTACCAGAATTGAAGGATTTATTTTGCTTAATCTTTATATTTTCTACATTCTCGATAAGATACTTTACCTGAATGGATTTAACTTCCTTTCTGAATTAAGGATAGGTTTATTTATTTACTTTGCATTACTTATAGTATTTCTGATTATTCAAGAAAAGTTTAAATTTTCTAATTCATAATTTTATCCATACATAGTCACAAATTCTTCTGAGATAGTTGGGTGCAAAGCCATAGTAATATCAAAGTCTTTTTTTGTTATCCCTGCATTTAATGAAATTGATACCATTTGAATAATCTCAGATGATGTTTCTCCAAACATATGACATCCCAAGACTTTGTCAGTTAGCTTATGAACTACAATCTTCAACATACATTTTGATTTATTCTTTTTAAAGGTATTAGACATAGGGGTAAATTTGCATTTGAAAATTTTTACATTTTTTTCAGAGTAAATCTCTTTAGCTCTTTTCTCACTCAAGCCAACTGTTGAAATTTCTGGAATAGTAAAAACGGCCTTAGGGATATATTCATAATTTACTTTTCTTTTTTGGTTATTAAAAAAATTATCCGAAAAAACTCTTCCTTGTTCTATTGCTACTGGAGTTAAGTTTGGCTTATTTATGATATCGCCAACCGCAAAAATATTTTCGTTGCTTGTTTGATTAAGTTCATCGACATCTAAATATTGGCCATCCATTTTTAGATTTAAAAAATCTAAATTTAAAGGCAAAAGATTTGGTTCTCTTCCTGTAGCAATGAGTATATTATTAGTTAGGAGTTTATCACCCGAGTCCAGGGTAGATTCCAGATTTCCATTTACTTTTTTGATAGATTTTAATTGAATATTGGGAATTATATTGATTTCAGTAAAAGTAGGCGATTCCTCTAGGCATGAAGAAAGATCCTCATCAAAACCATTAAGTAAATGTTGACCTCTAATTAATTGAGTTACTTCAGTACCTAAATTTCTGAAAATAGAAGCAAATTCACAAGCAATATATCCACCTCCTACTATTAATATTGATTTTGGAAACTTTTCTAATTCAAAAATATCATCACTAGTCCATGCCAAATCTATCCCAGGAATATTTAATTTCTTTGGTTTACCTCCAACTGAAATAAGAATTTTTTTTGAACTTATTTTGTTTTTAATTTTCTTTGTGTTTGAACAAATAATTTCTAATTCATTTTGAGTAATAAATCTTCCTAAGCCTTCAAAAATAGTTATATTCAACTTTTTTAAAGAATTGCTATGTAAATTACTTAATCTAGTAACCTCCTCTCTAACATTCTTCAACAAAATATTTGATTCAAAATTAATACCTTCATTTTTTAATCCATATCCTTCAGAAGAATCCATATTTTTTTTACTTTTAGCTGCATAAACCATTAATTTCTTAGGCACACATCCCCTTATCACACAAGTTCCTCCTATTTGATTTGCTTCTATGATTGCAACTTTTGCTCCATAACTAGCCGCACGTTTAGCCGCCGCGAGTCCTCCAGATCCAGCGCCAACAACAATTAAATCAAATTCAAATTCCAAGATTTTTTTTAATCAATTATTATAACGTTAGTTTATAGCTTTAATTCAAATAATGAGTGGGATTTTGACATGGGATGATTTAAATAAATTTGAAGTTGAAGATCTTGATAGAGTCCATGGTATAAATAATTCCTACGCAAATTTAAGATTATTTGGACAAAGTGAAAATGATGTATTAGTTACCCTGTATAGGGATAGACATTCTTGGTGTCCTTACTGTCAGAAGATATGGTTATGGCTTGAATTTAAGAAAATTCCATACAGAGTCAAGAAAATAAATATGTTTTGCTACGGCCAAAAAGAAAGTTGGTTCCTTGAAAAAGTCAGATCGGGGAAATTACCTGCAATTGAATTTAAAGGGCAAGTTATAACTGAAAGCGACGATATTATAGCTTTTTTAGAAAATGAATTTGGAGCACTTGGATCTTTTATTACATCTAGTCACCTTATCAATATTCGAGAGTTAGAAAGAGAAATTTTCAGATCCTGGTGTAATTGGCTCTGCCGAGAAAGCTTTAATTTTATAGATAACTCTTTTAGAAAAAAAAGATTTAAAGAATCCATTTCTAAACTCGATGAAATCTTAAGTAGCTCAAAATCAGGGTTTGTTGATCCATCAGTTTCTAACACGGGTGATATAGAACCTGGTGTTGGAGATATAATTTTTATTCCCTATATGGAGAGAATGAATGCATCACTTATTTATTATAAAGGGTTTAATTTAAGATCTAATTATCGTCATATAGATAACTGGCTTACCCTTTTTGAGGGGACAAGTGCTTATAGAGGCACTCAAGGAGATTTTCATACTCATTCTCATGATTTACCCCCACAAATGGGAGGATGCTATAAAGAAAGCAATGAACAACAGATTACTTTCTCAAAGCTAATAGATACTGGGGAGGGTTTAGGTAATTATGAATTAAACCAAAATTATGAGTCAAAACATTATGCAACAATTGCTCTTAAAAGAGTGATAAAGCATAAAGACAATTTACTAAAGGTAAACCCATACAATAAAGAATCCTTTGACGAATCATTGAGATCAGCTTTGAGCCATATGATCACAGGTGAAGTATTAATCCCTAAAAAACTTTCAGGAATCTCTTTAAGATACTTAAAAAACAGAATCTCAGTTCCAAGAGATATGCCAATTATTTCTGCAAGATTATTAAGACAATCATTAAATAAAATTGAATTACTAAGTGATAAAAATGAAACAGATAAAATTCCTCTCAATCATAGATATGATCAAGATCCTAGAAATTTTATTTCTAATTAACTATGAATTTTTTCTTGAATCTATTTGAAGTAAATCTCTTATTTTTTGGACTTGACTTGCGATATTAGGATCAATAGACAATTTTTTTTCAACTTGTTCGATAGCATACATAACCGTTGTATGGTCTTTTCCTCCAAATTCATCACCAATTCTTGGCAGGCTTAAATCGGTTCCATGTCGCATAAGATACATTCCTATTTGCCTAGCTTGACTTACTGGTTTTCTTCTACTTGAACTAGTTAACTCATCAGTAGAAACCTTAAAGAAATCGGACACTTTATTAATAACTTGTTTTGGAGTTACAACTACTCCAACACTATTAGGATCGAGCATTGGAGCAATTGATTGAACTGTCATTGGTAAGCCTGTTATTGATGCAAAGGCAACAGCTCTTGTAAATGCTCCTTCTAATTCTCTTATATTCGAAGTGAATCTTCCTGCGATAAATTGAATTAAGTCTCTTGGAAGACTCATACTCTCTTGTTCTGCTTTTTTTTGAAGAATAGCCGTTCTTGTCTCTAGGTCGGGGGGTTGAATATCTGCAGTCATCCCCATTGAAAACCTAGAGATCAATCTCTCTTGAATTCCCGACAATTGGTTAGGAGGTCTATCACTTGCTATAACTATTTGACTTCCTGATTCGTGAAGAGCGTTAAAAGTATGAAAAAACTCCTCCTGCGTATACTCTTTACCTTCTAAGAACTGTATATCGTCTATTAAAATCAAATCTACATTTCTATATTTATCTCGAATAGCTGTCATCCCATCTCTCCTGATCCCACTAATAACATCGTTAGTAAAAGTCTCTGTAGATACATATTTGACTTTTGCTTCTGGATCTATTTCAACTCGATAATGACCTATTGCTTGCATTAAATGAGTTTTTCCAAGACCTACTCCACCACAGATGAATAGTGGATTAAATTCTCTCCCTGGAGATTCAGCTACTGCTAAAGCTGCGGCGTGAGCCAACCTACTATTTGGACCCACAACAAATCTTTTAAAAACATACCTTAAATTTAAACCATTAGGATTTTTAGATCGATTTTTTGAAGAATTGTCTTGATTATTATTAGAAGAAGACTTTGTTTTCTGATTAAAGTAATGTTCATTAAGGTTGTCTTTATTTGTTAAATCATTGCTGAAATTCGTTTCAGATTTAAAAACAACCTTTACATCATGGCCACAAATTTCTTTTGCGGCTTTTTCGATAGTTTCACAATAATTCTTTCTTAACCAATCACTGGAAAATGTATTTGGAGCTATTAAAGTCAATAAGCCATTCTCAAAACAATTAAACTTAGCAGGCCTTATCCATGTCTCAAATGAAGGCTTACTTAATGTTTTTTGGAGTGATTGTTGAACTTCCGCCCAAATAGGATTAGTTGCTTGCAAAATTTTATTCTCTAGATTAATAATCTAATTGGAATTTAATAATTGGCCATTATCAAATCACAAGATCACAACAAATTTAAAATTACTTAACAAAGCATAATCTAAATTTATAAGAATAAATTTTATATTTTTTTTTAGACATATAATTAATTTAAATCTTGCAAAAATATTTGGATAAAGCATTACTTATTATAATGGCAAAATGGCATGGTTTTGGAAGATGCAAAACAAGACTATCAAGAGATATAGGTAAAATAAATTCTGCAAAAATACAAAGTGTGATGACTAATCACACTATTTCAGTCGCCAAATCTCTCCAGAAAATCAACCTAATTGATATTTCTATAGCTATATCTGGTTTGGGGAAAAAAAATTGTAGAAGATGGTCTAAAGAATTAGGCATTAAAAAGTTTAATTTACAAGGGGAAGGCTGCTTAGGAGAAAAAATGAAAAGGCAAATAATTATAAACAAAAAATATTGTGCTCAAAATAAGATAAAAAATATTATTTTTATTGGTACTGACCTGCCAGATTTATGTCACTTAGATTTAATAAATACTATCAAAGAGCTAAAACAAAATGATCTTATTTTAGGCCCATCTAATGATGGGGGTTATTGGCTTATTGGCTTATCAGCAAAAATAATATCAAATTACCTAAATTTACCTTTTATCAATATTAGATGGAGTAAAGAAAATGTTCTTCAAAAAACAATTGATAATTTTTCCTCTGTAAAACTGAAATATAAATATTTAGATAAAAAAATAGATATAGATAAAATAGTTGATATTGAGAATAGAAAGTAATCAATTTGTGTAAAATCTCAATTATCATTCCAACTATAAATGAGGCAAACAATTTGCCATTATTGCTTTCAGATTTGTCTAGTATTCATAAAGAGATAGAAATTCTTATTGTTGACAGCGGTAGCAAAGATAGAACTACTGATATAGCTAAGATTTATGGGGCAAAAGTATATAAATCCAGAGAAAAAAATCGAGGTTTACAATTAGACATAGGAGCTAAAAAATCAAAAGGGGAATGGCTTATTTTTTTTCATGCTGACACTAGATTAACTCATGATTGGTTTACAAAAATAATCTCAGTTTTAGAGAGAAACAAAAATTTTATTTACTATTTTAAATTTAAAATTAATGACAAAAAGATAATTTATAGAGTCCTCGAGATTCTTGTTAATTTTAGAAGCAAACACTTTAAACAACCATATGGTGACCAGGGTTTAATAATTCATAGATCAAGTTATATCAAGAATAATGGTTTTAGAAAGATTCCTATAATGGAAGACGTAGATTTTTTCAGAAGATTGAAGAATAAAAAAAATCTAAAGCGATTAAATTTAGCTATTTTTACAAGTTCAAGAAAATGGGAAAGGACTAATATTTTTGTCCAAGCACTAAAGAATTGGCGCTTTAGAAGAAGGTGGCTAAAAGGAGAATCTACAAAATCTATATATTCTGACTATTACAAAAAATAATTAATTTGCATACCAAAAAGCGCATTTAGAGCCTCTTGGTTCTAATATCCATCCTTGTCTTTTGTAAAATGAGACCACTTCTGCATCAGCAAAAAGTGTGACTTTTGAAATGCCAATATTTTTTAATTCTTTTAGAATATATTTCATTAATTCTTTCCCTAAGCCTAGTCCCTGATACACAGGATTAACAGCTACATCCCAAACTGTCGCCTCTAGGATTCCATCGCCAGTACATCTTGCAAATCCTACTAGCCTAGGAAATTTATCGTCATGACGCCATAAACCAACGACCAAAATACTAAATTCCAGAGCCCTTTTAACTCTTCTTATTGGTCGTCTGCTCCAACCAACAGTTTGCAAAAGTTGATCTAGCTCAATTAGATCTAGATCTTTAGTTTTACTGCATACAAAAATTTCTTTTTTATTTTTTTGAGTGAATTCATAAGAATTCAAACCATAGATATCTACAAGTTCATCTATTGGTATACTATTGGATTTTTTTATTGATGAACCTTGGTTTCTAAAAATCATTAAAAATTAACAAATCCTTTTTGTTGAAGCTCAGAGAGCTGAAAATATAAACCCTTTTTCATTCTTAATTGATTATGTGTTCCCTCCTCTACTAAAGATCCCCCTTTTAAAACTAAGATCTTATCAGAACTTTCAATAGTTGCTAGCCTATGAGCTATTACTAATGCTGTTCTTTTTGTAAGAATTCTTTGAAGATCTTTTTGCAAAGTAGCTTCAGTAGAGGGATCCATAAACGCTGTCGCCTCGTCCATTATCAAAACAACAGGATTTCTAATCGCTACTCGAGCTACTGAGAGAAGTTGTCTTTCTCCGGAAGAGAGATTTCCCCCTCTTTGTCTGAGAAAAGTGTTCAAACCATCAGGTAATTTTTTTAATAAACTTTTTAATCCTAATTCTTTACAAAGATTTTCTAATTTAATATTGTCTATATTCGCATTTAGTTTCAAATTATCTGCAACATTTCCACTAAATATAAAGGTATCTTGTAGTACTACCCCCAACATATTTCTAAGAGTTGCTATCGGAATGTCTTTTATATCTATATCATCGATCAAAATTTGACCTGATTGAGGTTCATAAAGTCTACATAATAATCTAATTATGGTTGTTTTACCTGAACCAGTTGGTCCTACGAAAGCTACATGCTCGCCTGGATTGATTAAGAAAGATAAATTTCGTAGAATATATTCACCCTCTTTGTAAAAGAAGTCAACATTCTTGAATTCAATCTTACCCTTAAATTGCTTATTTGCATTTTGAACATCTTCTAAAAAATTCTTTGCGGAAATAGAGTCTTTAATCTGAATTTCTTCATCCAATAATTCATTTATTCTCTCAACAGCTGTTAAACCTCCTTGGATCTGAGTAAATCTTTCTGCAAGCTGTCTTAAAGGTTCAAAGAGTCTTTGAGAATATAAAATAAAAGTTGTTAATGTTCCTAAACCAATATTTCCAGAAGTAACAAGATACCCTCCAACAGCTAATACCAAGGAAACTGCGGCAAGAGAAATCCACTCAATAAATGCTGAAATACTACTGTCATAAAAAATTGTTCCATTTACTGCTTTCTTGTAAGCATCTCCAGTATTAGAAAATTTTTTACTATTAAAAGCTTCTCTTCTGAACATCTGAACGACTTCTAGACCTTGGAGATTTTCTTGAAAATCAGAGTTAAGTTGAGATAACTCCTCTCTTACTTGATAATTCGCTTTTCTATAGCGTTTTTGAAGCCAAATAATGAAATATGAAACTGGGATTTGAGTCAAGAGTAGTAAAATGGCTAGTCCTCTATCAATTGAAAGCATTGTCAATGAAATCACTATCAGACTAACAAAGTCAGCAATAACCCCAACTGCTCCACTACCAAAAACCTCTGCTAAAGCATCAACATCATTGGTTAATCTTGTTAATAATTTACCAACAGGCATTTTATCGTGATACTTAAGAGACAAAGATATTGAATGATCAAAGAGTTCTCTTCTTATCCTTGCAGTTAGTCTTTGCCCAACTGCTTGGATATTATATGTTTGATATCCTTGCAAAACTAATCTAAAAATAACCGTCACAAGCAAGGTGAAGATTATTGCATTTATTGACTGCCCAAAAAATGTTTTACTTAACCAAACATCTGTAGTTTCGTTCTTGAGAATGGTAATCGCTTGACCAACTAATAATGGTTGAATAGCTCCAGAGAAAGAAACGGGTAACAAAACTATCAAGATTAGATAGATTGTTTTTTTATCTTTAGTTAAATATTTACCTAATTTTTTAATCCTTCTAAAATCATTAAACATTAAGCTTTTCTTTTATATAACATTATTAGATTCTATTGATAAAATAATATCTCTGAGATGATTATCATCTAACCTCATAGATAAAGGATTGCCAATTAGTCTTGCAGTCGAATAGAAAAGATCATCTATTTTTGTTAAGCCATTCTCTTTAAGAGTCTTTCCGGTTGCCACCAAATCAACTATTGCCTCTGCCATACCAGTAATAGGGCCAAGCTCAACTGATCCAGTCAAATTAACTATTTCTACAGGAATATTTAATTCTTCAAAATAAGATCTTGCTGTTTTTATAAATTTACTTGCTACTTTACAATTCGCAGGAAGATCAGTTGGTTTTAAATAATTGCTATTTTTCTTAACCGCCAACGACATATGACATCCCCCAAACCCTAAATCTAATAACTTTGCAACTTTTAATTCAGATTCTCTTAAAACATCATAACCAACAATGCCTAAATCAGCCTGACCATAACTTACATATACAGGAACATCTCCATTTCTTACTAATAAAGCTTTTGCCCGTTTGCAATTTGATTCAAAGGTTAATGATCTATTATTTTTATCCAACGCGTCAGAGAAATCTAACCCAGCTTTTTTAAAAGTTGAAATAGAATCTATTAACAGAGCTCCTTTTGGTAAAGCTATAGTAAACATAGTTCAATTTCTTCCAAAGATTATTCATTCTAATTTAACAATGGAATTAAATAAAGCTCAAAATATAATCGGACTCAGAGTTTTAAATGATAATGTCATTTGGTTGTGGGAAAAAGATAAATCCGTTGTGGTTGTAGATCCATCTGTTCACGAACCAGTAATTAGATATATAGAGGAAAACAATTTTCACTTAAAAGCTATTTTGCAAACTCATCATCATTCAGATCATATTGGAGGAACGCCTTTTCTTATTGAAAGATGGCCATATGTGAAGGTGATTGCTTCATCCAAAGAAAAAAAGCGAATACCTTTTCAAAATATGTCTGTAGAGGATGGAGAAACTTTTAATATTTTAGGTGAAGAAGTAAAAATAATTGAAGTCTTAGGGCATACAAGCTCACATATTGCTTTCTTTTTGAATGGCAAAAATCCTGTTCTTTTTATTGGTGATACTTTATTCTCAGGAGGCTGTGGAAGAATTTTTGAAGGAACATATCAACAAATGTATTCTTCACTAGAAAAAATCAAATCTTTACCAAAAAATACTCTCATATATTGTGCACATGAATATACCAAAGCAAATATGTTGTGGGCTTTGAATCTTAAACCTAAAGATCAAGATATAAAAAATAAACTTTTAGAAGTTGAAAAAAAACTTTCTTTTAATGAATTAACAATTCCATTTTTTCTCGATGAAGAGATGAAAATAAACCTTTTCTTAAGAGCAAAAAATTTAGAAGAATTTACTTTTTTAAGAGCAAATAAAGATTTATGGGTTTAAATAAATAGGTATCCTAATAAACAAATGTCCCAAAAACAAGTAATTAAAACATCAAATGCTCCAGATCCAGTCGGACCTTATAATCAAGCAATAAAAGCTGGAGATTTTATCTATTGTTCTGGTCAAATTGCCATAGATCCAGCTTTTAATGAAATAACATGTTTAGGTGATATAGAGAAGGAAACTATTCAAGTTTTGAAGAATCTCGCAGCAGTTCTTAAAGCTGGTGGAGCAAAAATAGAGGATGTTATCAAAACAACTATCTACTTGACCGACTTAAACAATTTTCAAATTGTCAATAAAATATACAGTGATTTTTTTAATATAGAGAATCCTCCTGCAAGAGCCTGTGTGGAAGTTTCATCTCTACCAAAAGGAGTTTTAGTTGAGATAGATTGTGTCGCATTTCTTGATTAATTTCTAATTATTGAGAATTTTGAAATATGAACCAATTTTGCACCATAGTTGTATAGATTATTATTTGATAATTCATCTTTGATCTATGTCAGCAGCAAAGCTTAATATAGATGAACTAGAAGCAGGTTATCCTTTATTTTGCAAAGCTCTAAGACTATTAATTTTAAAAGGTAATTCAGTTAAAGATATAGAAAAGACAGTGTGTTGGAGTCATCTTGAAACTTTAAATAGATGTCTACCTGGTAGATATAAAGCCCCCACATACTTAATGGCTTTAATCAAAAGAGATATTGCAAAGCCAAATAATTTTTAAAAAGGACTAATCTTCCAAATAAAATTTATCAATATCCTTTGAAAAGTCTTTTTCCTTATCTGATATTTCTTTATTATCCAAAAATATTGAAAGACTTACAAAATTCTTACCGAAGCTGATATTTGGATATATATCCTTTTCCTTACATAATTTCTCAATTTCCCCCATAAACTTACTAATTTTTGAGTATTGCTCAAATTCAAATCTTTTTTCAATCCTCAAAGGTGATTCTCTTTCATTCCACATTTAATTCTTTATTCAAGACTAGTTACACTATACCTTCAATAAAGTTTCTTGATAAATTTTTGAAGTTAAAATTTTTAGTCACTCTCCCAATTATCAATAATGCCACCTATGGTTAAATCGGTTTGAACTTCTGGATTAGGGCAAGCAAATCTCGCAGCAGACCCACTAGCAGTAAAAACCCAGTTACCTTTTCTCGCTCCTACAGGATCAACAGCAACAAGTTTCTTGCCCTTATTATTTTCTAAAATTCGTAAATGCATATGACCTAAGCCAGCGACTCTTTGAGTACATACCATCCTTCCCAATACCTTCATTATTTCCATAATTTCTATTCTCCTAATTTTTTGAGTTATCGGGATCCCAATGATCTATTATTCCAACAATCGTTAAATCGCTTGGATAAGATTTGCTTCCCGCAGCTTCTCTAGCAGCAGAACTTCCTACACAAATAACCCAATCTCCAGGCTTACAGCCAACAGCATCAACTGCAACTTTATTAGATGAACCATCCAAAACAACCTGTAAGTGTTTATGTTCAAAACCAGGAATCCTATTAGTAGAAACAAGTGGTTTTACAACCTTGCAAATTAACATAATTAGTGAGCCTCCTCTGTTTTTTTATCTAAAGACATTCCAATAATTTTGGCGGAATGAATGTTGTCCCTATCTCTAATAGTAGAGCAAGTATGTAACAAACCTTGATCAACTAAATTTTTATATCTAATTGATATAGCATTATTAACTCTTTCACAATCTTTTATTGCCCGCTCTTTTGCACCAGGTACTTTGCCAGAGTAATCAAATCTTATTACTACCGGAATTGGTAAATCTTGAGAAACATTTAATCCAGAAAAAATCTTCACTCCTACATCTAAATCTGGAGCCCCTTCTTCGACTGTATCTAAATGAGCAAAATAAGTTAAATTTCTGAGATGTACTTCTTTAAAACCTATACCTACTCCAATAAACCTCTCTGCATGTCCAATATCTTCATAAGAACCATTATAAAAACTCTTAACATAATCAATTTGAGAAATATTATTGACAATTAATTTATACATAAATTTTTCCAGTCCACTGAGTTTATCTTTTGAAGATTGCTTAGAAATTATCTGACAAATTTCTCTTTCTGCATCCTCTTGTGAAAAGTTTATTGTTGAATTATAAATTTCTAAAGTAGAAATAGTTTTTTCTAAATCAATCCCTCCATCGTTAGTTGGCAAATGTATTTTTAATGAATCAGTATCTGTATCAAGTCCAATTAACATTAACTCCACAGAAGCACCACAGCAAAAGCTATTCTCTACAGCCTCTTTGAAAGCATATAGTTTACTTCTACCTTCTTCTGCAGCTAACTTGTCATTACTCCCATGAGCTGCACATCCCTGATGCAAAGGATCTACAGAACTAAAATGATAAGTAACAACTTTTAAATACCTGGTATCTTTATGCGCTTCATTAGGGATATTCTCTCTATATCTTTTATGTTCAGTTTTTACCCATCGATTAACGGTATTTTCAATATCAAACAGTGCTCCAGCATGAGATCTTCTTCTTACTGAACTAAAAGGTATTCTCATTACATAAGCAACTGAATGAGCTAATCTTCCATCTGAACAAGGAGTTATATCTAGTAAATGTATTCCACAATCTAAGAGTAATTTTTCAAAATCTTCCGCATCCTTACTTCCAGCAGCACCTTTAAGTGGATCATTGTTAAAAAAATTGTCGCTAAGTTTCTCATGCTGTTTGAAAGCACACCATGCATATAAAGCTCTCATATCAAGAGGTTTAACCCAAGACTTATCTAATACATGTAGGGGTAAATCTATTCCCAAATTTTTTCTTGATATTTTCAGAGCCTTATTTATAAAATCTTCGTGATGTTGAATCCTAGCAATTTCCTTGAGAGTTGGAACAATTTCGTCAAAATCACTTTTTATTTTGCTTTCATACCTAAATAGATTTTCATTTTGGATATTGTTGGTTAATTTATGCGACTTTCCAGAATTTAGGAAATTATTTGATTCTTTAGTTTGTATATGGATATTTTCAGTAAAGGTTTTCATTGGAGCTGTTGGCCCCAATGTGAAGTTCTTGGCTTTAGCCAGTCCTCTTAAAGGCATTATTTACTTAACCTCTTGCACCACCTGAAAAGGTAACAAGTTGTCCCTCACGAGTATTACCACTAGATCCAGTTATCAAGAAATCTGGTTTTTCTGTTTCCTCATTTCTTTTAACTTCCATAGGGGGCATTGCGGTCATGAATCCTGCTCTTGATGGATTTCGCTTTCTTGAAGAAGCTCCCTCTGTACCTGTCACCTTATCACCGCGATCCCAATCATCACCAGTTATGTTTCCTGCTGATTGTCCTTCACCAGTAATCCTTGATGCGACTCTTTTTTCTGGTGTCTTTGCAGCACGATCTGCCTCCTCAATTTCCATTTTTTGTTTATAAGTAATATTTTTATTCGGTTCAAATCTAAATTTTTCAGTACCAGTGACCTTATCAAAAGCCATATCAAAAGGTCCTGTTACCTTTGAACCATTTTCATATTCATTACCTGTAACACCTTGAGTATTTTTTTCAGAATATTTGTCTCTTGATGGTGATTTGACAGAGAATTCATTCCAAGAATTACCTGCTGACTTTTCCGGATTCGCATAAGCAGTATCATGTGGAGGATTATCACAAGCTTGAGAGAACTGGTCTCCACCAACATAAGGAGTCCCTGTTAGGTTTTTACAAGCACCTTTCTTAGCACCTGTCATTACACCGCCAATTCCTGGTTGTTGTCCTGTAAGTCTGGCATTTGAATTATTTCCAGAATTAACTGTTGATCGGGATTTCATATCTTCAGAAATCTCGGTACTACAATTATCATTAATCTGATCTAAGCCTGCATATGGTGTTCCTGTTAGCACTTTGCATGAACCTGGTTCATCTCCAGTTACTATTTTTGATCTTCCTGTCATAGTCCCGCTTATTAAATTTGACTTTGAAGAAAGGCTTAATCCTACTTTTCTAGCTTCTGGTTTTGGTTTTGAACCGCAAAACTTCTCATATTGTTGAGATCCTATATACTCATCACCAGTTACATTCTTGCAACTCCCATGTTCATTGCCTGTCATATGGTCTGATCTTCCTACACCTGTACCAGTTACATTATTCCCATTAAGAGTGTTGTAACTGCCTACTTTTTCAAATGCTTTACCCTTCGGATTTGGCTCTGAGCCAAGATATTGATCTCCAGTTAACTGATGTCCAGAACCTGATTCATCTCCAGTAACTAGAGTTGATCTACCAGGAAGTGATCCAGATACTTTTAATCCATCAGTTGTAGTACTATGTTTCACTTTTGAGGGATTGTTTGGAACATCACCACAATACTTCTGTGATTGATTAGCCGATACATATTCAGTACCTGTAAGGGTTTTACAAGTCCCAGGCTCGTCGCCTGTGACCCTCTCAGATCTACCGACTTCATTGCCAGTTACTTTATTACCTGATGTAGTAGAGGTAACAGTAGATCTAAGTGGTTGTTTATAACTTGGTCTATCTTGACAAAATTGGTCAACTATTTCTGCTCCCATATATTGAGTACCAGTGACTGTTCTGCATGTACTTGCTTCATTACCTGTAGTTTTTACAGACCTATTAGCTTGTGTTCCAGTAACTATTTGACCTGAGTCAGTTTCACTTTTGCCAACTTTCCAGCTAGCATCAGCAATATTTTGTTTGGCGCCATTTTTATTTGGACCACATGGTCTACATTTACCATTACCTTTTTTACCTGTGGCACCAGTTTTACTCCTTAGCTCTCTCACTCTCTGAGAAATTTCTCTACTACTTAAATCTGGATCTCCCCTTCTAGCTAAAGAAGCTGCACTGGTATTTTGTTTAGTTGCTGATTTACCATGCTTAGATTGAGCTTCTCTTCTCGCTAAAACGATATCTCTGCTTGTATTAGTAATAGGCTTTCGCTTCTGATTAATTCTTCTTTTAATGTTTGGTTTTGATGTTTTAATTTCTGTATTATGTGAATTTTGGACTTCTAGATTTTTGCTTGTAGTAGTTTTAACTGTGTTTACAGGACTTTCTTTCTTAACATCAGTACGAGTTCTATCGGATGAAGTTATTGCTGATTTCCCATGGGTAGACATTGCTTTTCTTCTCTCTATTACTAACTCTTTACTAGATAAATTTGTTGGAGAGGATTTTCTATTTACATGAGTTTTTGGAATATGTTTTGTAGCTGGTTTAGAAATATTTTGATTATTAGGAGAAGATTGAGTCCCAGAAATCTGTATATCTTGAGAAGATCGAACTCTATCTTTAGTAGTTGAAGAATAAGCAGCAGCTTTTTTACCGCTATCACTCATCGCCTTTCTTCTTTCTAGTGCAATCTCTCTACTGGTTTTTTTTGACATAATCTTCAAATGTGAAACTCTTTTGAAAAACTTTCTCCAAAAATATTTTTTGGAGAAAGATATTTACTACATAAAGTAGAATTAACGTCCTTGGAAAACTACAAAAGCTGTTCCTTGGCTTTGAGTGTAAGCATCGTATCCGATGATTCTTACATGGTGATCAGGGTATGCTCTATGACATGCCTCTAATTCACTTACAACCAAGTTAAGATCTTTTTCCCCAAAGAATGGGAGCTTCCAATAAGACCAATAAGTTTGCATACTTCCACTTGGATGAACATGCTCAATAACAGGACTCCATCCTTGAGCAATAATGTATGCAATTTGATCGTATATTTCCTCCTGGGTCATCGGTGGTAAGAAACCGAATGTTTCCAGGGTTGCAACTGTTTGATAGTCGCCTACTGTGCTCTGGAAAGGCATAATTAATTTAAATGAGAATGAAATTACTCGTAATAGAACGAGATTTATAGAAGTTTGAGGAGAAGAAAAATCTCCTCATTATGAAATTTGGTTTAACCTTGAACGTCTAGTTTGTCGACAGTATCAAATTCAAACTTAATTTCCTTCCAAGTTTCGAGAGCGATAGCTAATTCAGGACTGTGTTTAGCAGCTTCCATAAGAATGTCTCTACTCTCTTTTTCGATTTCGCGACCAGCATTACGTGCTTTCACACAAGCTTCTAAAGCAACTCTGTTGGCTGCAGCTCCAGCAGCTGAACCCCATGGATGACCATGTGTTCCTCCACCAAACTGAAGACAAGAATCATCTCCAAAGATCGCTAGTAGTGCAGGCATATGCCATACGTGAATACCACCTGATGCGACAGCAAATACTCCCGGCATTGAACCCCAATCTTGATCAAAGAAGTTACCTCTTGATCTATCTTCGGGAACAAATGACTCTCTTAAGTTGTCAATGTAACCAAGAGTTGTTTGACGATCACCTTCTAGTTTTCCAACAACAGTTCCAGTATGTAATTGATCTCCTCCGGAGAGTCTTAAACATTTTGCTAGAACCCTGAAATGGATACCGTGTTTTGGATGTCTATCAATAACAGCATGCATTGCTCTATGAATATGTAGAAGCATGCCATTTTTACGACACCAATTTGCTAATCCAGTATTTGCAGTAAAACCACCAGTTATATAATCATGCATGATGATTGGCATATCTAGCTCTTTTGCAAATTCGGCTCTTTCGTAGAGTTCTTCAGGAGTGTTGGCAGTACAGTTTAGGTAGTGACCTTTAACTTCTCCAGTTTCTTGCTGAGCAAGCTTAACTGCTTCTGCAACAAACTCAAATCTTTCTCTCCAACGCTGGAATGGTTGAGAATTTATATTCTCATCATCCTTCGTTAAATCAAGACCACCTCTAAGACACTCATATACAACTCGACCATAGTTTTTACCAGATAATCCTAATTTAGGTTTAATGGTACAACCAAGTAGAGGTCTTCCATATTTGTTTAAACGATCTCTTTCAACTACGATTCCATTTGGTGGACCACCGCAAGTTTTGATGAAAGCGATTGGGAATCTAATATCTTCTAGACGTAAGTGTCTTAGAGCTTTAAATCCAAAAACGTTTCCAACTAGAGATGTTAATACGTTTGTAATAGAACCTTCTTCAAAAAGATCTAAAGGATATGCAATAAAAGCATAAAAAGCTTCAGGATCTCCAGGAACGTCTTCGATTCGATAACAACGTCCCTTATAAAATTCTAAATCTGTAAGTAACTCGGACCAAACTGTTGACCAAGTACCTGTTGAAGATTCAGCGGCAACAGCTGCTGCAACTTCTTCTCTTGGAACACCTTCTTGACCTGTGCATTTGAAACAGGCTAGTAAATCGGTGTCTAGGGGTACATATTCAGGAGTCCAGTAGGTATCTCTGTACTCCTTTACCCCTGCATCATACTTCTTACTCATAAGGATAAATTTAGGTCTGTGTAGGGAAAATAATTATTGTGCAAAATCTATAAATCTTGCTTTACTTAATTAGTCCTTTTGACCAAGAAATTCACCATTACCTAGAGCAGGTTCAACTTCTCTATGAGGACGAGCAATAATGTGAGCTGCAACTAAACCGTCACCAACTCTTTCACAAGCATCAGCACCAGCTCTTACAGCTGCGTTAACTGCGCCTGTTTCGCCTCTAACTAATACTGTGACATAACCGCCACCTACGAATTCACGACCAATAAGGCGAACTTCTGCAGCCTTTGTCATTGCATCTGCTGCTTCGATTGCAGGTACAAGTCCGCGTGTCTCGATCATGCCGAGAGCGATACCCATTGTTTCTGTAGCCATTGTCTACTAATTACTAAATGTGGAATGTTCAATTCGAAGAATGCTTCATTAAGTACTTATAAGTCAAGCGTTTTCGATAAAATCTCCATTAATGTTTTTTCTATCATTCATAAGTTAAACTTATCACCCTTGGTACTATTGATATGTCAATACTTATGCAAATTAGTTAGTGCATCAAAACATACTGTTGTGTTAAGAAAAAATTTACATTATGTTATTTCCGTACGAGGCAGGCCCTGTCTACACAGGTGTGGAATGTTCAACCTTTCCTGTCTCCGTATCTAGCATTAAAGTAAGATAATATTCTCAATAAAATTTATTCGTTATTTTGAACCTTCCAGTCTTAACTATTGCGAGTGGCAACAAAAGTAAAGTCTCTGAAATTTCAGAAATGCTGGATGTTTTGTCTCTAAAGGTTCAGAAGCAGCCAGAATATTTAAATGTCGAAGAGACTGGAAACACATATTTTGAGAATGCACTTTTAAAAGCAAAAGCAGCTGCTTTAGAGACAAAAACTTGGGCATTAGCTGACGATTCAGGCCTTGAAGTGGATATCTTAGATGGTCGACCAGGCATATATTCTGCTCGATATGCCAAAAACAACGCTGAAAAAATTAAAAAATTAATTAATGAACTTTCTGATAGTCCCTACAGAAGCGCAAGATTCATAAGTTGTATGGTTTTATGTGATCCCTCAGGAAACTTAGTGAAGGATACAACTGGAATATGCTGGGGAGAAATTCTTAAAGATCCAAAATATCCAAATGGGGAGTTCGAATCTATTTTTTGGGTAAAAGAAGCTAACTCTGTTTATGGAGAGCTCTCACAATCACAACTAAGTAAGTTAGGAAGCAGGGGTAAAGCTGCCAAAATTATGTCACCTTACCTCAAAAAAGAAATTGGTTTAAATTAAAAATTCTCAATAATTTGATATTTCATCAATTGCTCTTATAGCAGCTGCTGCTGCTTCTTCTACATCTCCTTCTTTACCAGCTAAAGTTAACCTACCAAAAGCGCCAACTGCCTTTACATCAACAACAGTTATATTTGATGCTTTTTCTGCTTCATTTGCTGCTTTTAAGACATACCCAGCCGGTTCAGTTTCTAATATAAACATGCTCATTCCAGATTGAATCATTGATCCACTTCTATTTTGTCTATTTATTAATACAGCATGATCTGGAGTAATAGCCCTAATAACTTCTGTCCAACTTGTTGAAGGTTTGGTTCTTTTTCTAACTTCACTTCCAATAGCATCTAAAACAACATCCCCAGAATGTAAAACAGTACTTTGATCTTTGTGATAAAGAGCAAGAGAGCCAAATGCTCTTTCAACAATCATCTGACCAAGCCTTACATTACTTGCTTTTAAGGCAATATCAGTGACTCTATGAACGGCCATCCCAGGTGAAACTTCCATCCAAAGGCATGAATCTCCAGGTATAGGTAAAAAACCTCTACTAACCGTCCCCATATATGCAGCTAATTGAGGTTGAAGAGAATCCAAAAAAACATATGTTCTCAACTCAATTTGCTCAACTTGACTTGCTTGTCTGGACACCAAAGACTTTTCTGAATCAGTTGTAATAAAACAGCTTGCTCCACTGGCCTGAGATTGCACCTCAGATCCTGTGACAAGAGAACTGCCTTTTTTCCGTTCCCCTCTGTTTAAACTAGAAGTTGGTTCCATTCACGCGACTATAACGGATAATGGTTCGTTTTTCTATTAAATTTACTTGCATGCTTCCCACAAAACGATAATTTCAAGTAAAAGATATGTATTTTTATGGGAACTTCTCAAAAAAAAGAACCAAATGTTTCTGGTACTGAAAAAGAATTAACTCCTGATCAAACTCTTGGATTAGTTAGCCTAAGCTTGATGCAAAAACTATCTCAGAAAGACCCATCTTTTAGTTGGTTAGAAGAAGATAAAATTGAA
>CACGVZ010000014.1 GCA_902576415.1 uncultured Prochlorococcus sp.
ATGTTGGTTTGATTGATAATGTAATTGAAAATGGTGAATATCAAAAGATTATTTTGTGGCTAAAAAATAATATACATAAATTTGGCAGATCAGTTAACTCAATGGATTTGGTAAGAGCCGTTACAAATGAAGAACTATCGCCAAATTATTTTATAAATCATTTACGGTCTAAAAAAGATGATTTTTGCTGAAACATTACTTTTAAAGAATTTGTTTGGGTGTGAGGATGTAAGATAAACAAAAATAATTTCTTGATGGCAAATCTTAATCAACCCCCAAGTAGGATTACACCCAATCTATTGCATATATTAAATGCTTTCACTGATAGCTCAAATTCAGTAGTTAACACTATTGTTGAATTGAATTCAAATACAATAAATAAATATGAATTAATTACAGAAACCGGTCATCTCAAACTTGATAGGGTGGGTTATTCTTCACTTGCTTATCCATTTGCTTATGGTTGTATACCAAGGACTTGGGATGAAGATGGAGATCCGCTTGATGTAGAAATTGTTGGAGTAACTGAGCCATTGATACCCGGATCTATTGTGGAAGCAAGGATTATTGGGGTGATGAAATTTGATGATGGTGGAGAGGTCGATGATAAGGTAATAGCGGTTCTCGCAGATGATAAAAGAATGGATCATATCTCAAGTTATGAAGACCTTGGAGATCATTGGTTAAAAGAAACAAAGTATTATTGGGAGCACTACAAAGATCTAAAAAAACCAGGAACATGTACTGTCAATGGTTTTTTTGGAATAGAAGAGGCTGTTAAAGTGATTAAAGATTGTGAAGAGAGATACAAAAAAGAAATTGATCCTAAATTAGTAAATTAACTAATTTTATTTTTCTCTAAATTTTTCAAATATTTCGCTTAGTATTTCTTCGGCACCTTGCTGTTTTAATTTTTTAGCTAGTTCTTTGCCTACTTCTTCGGGATCATTAATATTGCCAATATATTGATCTTTAATAAGCCTTTCTCCATCTAGAGATGCAACCATACCAATAAGGCAAAGTTGTTCATTCTGAATTTTACTATTAACACCTATTGGGACTTGGCATCCTCCTTCAAGCTCTCTTAAAAAAGCCCTTTCTGCTAGACATCTTTGACTAGTGGGTTTATCTTCTAAGATATTTATAATTTCTAAAACTTTTTTATCATCAGATTTACATTCAATGCCTAGTGCTCCTTGGCCAACGGCATGAAGGGAAACTTCACTTGGGATAATCTGGTGAATTCTTGATTCAAAGCCTAATCTCTTTAAACCAGCTGCCGCAAGAATTATACAATCAAATTCTCCTGCATCTAATTTTTCAATTCTTGTAATAACATTTCCTCTGATATCTTTGAAAACAAGATGTGGGTACTTATTTCTTAATTGTGCAAGTCTTCTTAGGGAGCTTGTTCCAACAATCGAACCTTCAGGTAAGTTTTCTAATTTATAACAGTCATTTTTTTTGTTTACTACTAAAGCATCTGCAGGATCCTCCCTTTTTGTAATGCATCCTAATTTAAGGCCATTAGGCAAATTGGTTGGTAAATCTTTTAGAGAATGTACTGCTATATCTGCATGGCCTACGAGCATTTGTGCTTCAAGTTCTTTTGTAAAAAGGCCTTTGTCGCCTATTTTTGCTAAAGCTACATCAAGGATCTTGTCACCTTGAGTTGCCATAGCTTCTATAGATACCTCTAAATTGGGAATATTCCTTTCTAGTTGATCTTTAACCCATAAAGTTTGAACCATTGCTAGCTTACTTCTTCTACTAGCTATTTTTAGCTTAAAATTAGTCATTAAATATTATTTTGAGTTTGAATTAAAAATTAAGTCGAATATATTTTAAGCTATTATTTTGCCAGTTTTTAAAGCTAATTATTATACTTAACTTTTTTTATTTTATATATTCTTTCAAAACCCCATTTCGATTTGGATGTCTAAGTTTTCTTAGGGCTTTTGCCTCAATTTGTCTAATTCTTTCTCTCGTCACATCAAAAATCTGGCCAATTTCTTCAAGAGTTTTCATTCTTCCATCATCAATTCCATATCTCAATCTGAGAACATCTCTTTCTCTTGGACTCAGAGTGGCTAATACTCCTTCCAAATCTTCTCTTAGTAAAGTTTTAGAAACATCTTGCTCTGGATTTTCTATATCAGCCTCTATAAAGTCTCCTAGTCTTGAGTCTTCTTCTTTCCCTATTGGAGTTTCTAAAGAAATAGGAAGTTGTGCACTTTTAGCTATAAATCTTAATTTTTCGATTGTCATTTCCATACTCTCAGCGATTTCTTCTTCACTAGGTTTCCTGCCAAATTCTTGGCTAAGAACTTTTGTCGTTTTTTTGATTCTGGATATTGTCTCGTATAAATGAACTGGCAATCTAATAGTTCTACTTTGATCTGCGATTGCTCTAGTGATGGCTTGGCGAATCCACCACGTAGCATAAGTAGAGAATTTGTAGCCTTTTTCATGGTCGAATTTTTCCGCTGCCCTAATCAGGCCTAAACTTCCTTCTTGTATTAAATCTTGAAAGGATAAACCTCTATTCATATATTTTTTAGCAATGGAAACAACCAATCTTAAATTTGATTGAACCATTTTTTCTTTAGCTCTTCTCCCTAATAGAAGTCTTCTTCTGAATTTGGAAAGAGGCATATCTATTAATTCTGCCCATTCTCTAACGGATGGGAAATGGCCTTTTTCTGACTCATATTGAGTTGCCAGTTCTTCTAATTGGAGTAAATCAGCAATTTTTCTTGCAAGTTCAATTTCTTCATCTGGCCTTAAAAGTCTAATTCTTCCAATTTCTTGGAGATAAACTCTTATTGAATCTTCGGTATATATACCTTTTGGCCCAAGCTTAATATTCCCAAGCTCTTTGTCTTCATCCTCAGAATTACTAAATTCATTATTATTATCTATGCTGCTTTCGTTTGAATCTGAAGATGAATTTATATTTTGACTTTTGTTATTAATATCTTCTTCAACTACTGTTTCTAAATTTGTATTCATTTTTTTATTGATCTTTTTTTTTGAACTAGGCTTGGAATTCTTTGATTCTGCTGCGACTGGACACATAATTGACTCCTTTCTACGGTGAATTTAACTAGATAAAATTTTATTTAGGGCTAATTTGAACATTTAGTAGTAAAGTCCCCTTAATGTTTAAAAAACTTTTTCACAAAATGAGAATAAGAAAAGTTTTCTAAATTGTTGAAAAATTTAAATAGTGCTATAGATTACCTAAAGTAAAAAGTCTTGGGATTTCTCAGACAGGCAGATCATTTTTGAATTTTCAGTCAATGATCAGAGCTTCATGTCTCCCTTAAGAGCAGGATACTTACAATGTGCAAAAAACACTTTGTGGAATGTTCAACAATCCAATACTAAGAAAAAGTTTTGAAGCCGGCAAGTAATCAGTTATTAAATATCTCCTATAAATTGGAAATTTTGCTTGATATAGGTAGTAGTAATGAAAGCTTTTACTATTTAGATGGAAATAATCTTGGAGCAGAAGTTGGAGATATTGTAAGTGTGACACTAAGGGGAAGATTATTAAATGGGTTGGTGATCTCCAAAAAAGACTTTTCGACAATCAATAATGATGAATCAAATATTACTGGAGGAAAAAGCATAAGATATTTGTTTATTGAAAGTATTTTGCAGAAAAAAATAATTGATGAATCTTGGAGAGAATTGATAGACTCCCTAGCCTCTTTTTATATGGTTAGTAATTTAAAAATGTTTAAAACTGCATTTCCTCCTGGCTGGATTGGTAAATATAAAAATTTCTCTAAAGATTTAAAAGATCAAATATGGATTGAAACAAAAAAAGAATTTGATATTAAGAAAAATGGATTAACCAAAAAAGAATTTTTTTTAATGGATACTTTATCTAAAAAAGGTAATTGGCAAAGTGAATTAATCAAGTCTGGTTTTAATTACACTCTAATTAACTCAATGGTCAGTAAAAATTATCTTGTTAAATCTAAAAGAAAAAAAAATATAAATAGTAAATTAAATTCCTTTTTAAAAGATCATATCGCACCGAAAAAACCAAGTCTTACGAATGAGCAAAAAATTGCATTTCAAGAATTTCAAACAATGAAACCAGGGGATGCATTACTTCTTTGGGGCGAAACAGGTTCAGGTAAAACAGAAGTGTATATGAGAATTGCTGAAGATCAATTTCTTAAGAAAAAAAGTTGTTTGATACTAGCCCCAGAAATTGGATTAATTCCTCAACTTATTGATAGGTTTAGTAGTCGATTTAATAATGTCGTTTACGAATACCATAGTAATTGTTCTCCCGATCATAGAACTTTAGTTTGGAAGAAAATTATTAATGCTAATGAACCTTTAATAGTAATAGGTACAAGGTCGGCAGTTTTTCTTCCAATCAAAAATCTGGGAGTAATAATAATGGATGAAGAACATGATGTTTCTTATAAGCAAGATAGTCCTATGCCTTGCTATGACGCAAGAGAGATTGCGATTGAAATAGTAAAAAGGAATTCTGCAAAGTTAATTTTTGGGAGTGCAACCCCATCAATGAAGACTTGGAAAAAGTGTATTTTTGAAATGAATTTTAAATTGGTAAGAATGATTCAAAGGATATCCAGGAATGAGACTCCTGAAATAAAAATTATTGATATGAGGTATGAGTTCAAGAAGGGAAATATGAAAATTTTTTCCAATGAATTATTACAATTGCTTCCTCAACTACGCTTAAAAAAAGAGCAAGCAATAATTTTGATCCCTAGGAGGGGGCATAGTGGATTTTTAAGTTGTAGAAATTGCGGTTATTTAATAAATTGCCCCAACTGTGACGTTCCTTTATCAGTTCATCTCGGATCACAAGGAAAAAAATGGTTAAGGTGTCATTGGTGTGATCATAAATCAAGATTGATCAATCGTTGCCCAGATTGTCATTCAACTGCTTTTAAACCTTTTGGAATTGGCACGCAAAGGGTAATAGAGTTTTTAAATGAAGAATTTCCTGACTTAAGAGTACTTCGCTTTGATAGAGATACAACTTCAGGAAAGGATAGTCATAGAGATATTCTTTCAAGGTTTTCTAAAGGTGAGGCTGATATTCTTGTCGGTACGCAGATGTTGGCAAAAGGTATTGACATCCCCAATATTACTCTTTCAGTAGTTATTGCAGCGGATGGGTTGCTTCATCGCCCAGATATTTCAGCAGAAGAAAAATCATTACAATTATTTTTGCAAGTAGCAGGAAGGGCCGGCAGGGCACAAAAAAAAGGAAAAGTAATTTTTCAAACATATAAACCAAACCACCCGGTGATTTCGTATCTTCAAAAAAGAGATTATGAAAGGTTCTTAATTGAAAACTCGAGATTGAGAAAGGATGCTAATTTATTTCCATTTTGCACAATTTGCCTACTTAAATTATCAGGTGAAAATTATGAATTAACTGAGTCAATTGCAATAAAATTAGCAAAATATCTACTCAGTTTTTGTGAGAAAAAGAACTGGAAATTAATTGGCCCTGCCCCTAGTTTAATAGCTAAAGTCGGTAAAAAATTTAGATGGCAGATATTAATACATGGTCCTGAAGGAACAAAGATACCGTTACCTGATAGATCAATATTATGGAAACTTATTCCAAAAAATGTTTTTTTAACAATAGATGTTAATCCAGCAGAGTTGTGATCACTTTGATGGAAGTTGAGGTAAATCTGAACCTAATTTAAATCTATAGAATCTTAATAAATAAGCCAATATTATAATTATTAAAATAATAGATATCCCAATCAAGAGTTTGTTGAGGCTCCAGAAAGAAAATTCAAGACTATTTATCTTCCCTTGATTTAAATCCCAAATTATTAGATTTTTTGTGATTTCTAAATTTGAATTATTTTTATCGATAAGGATAGCTTTATTAGGGTGAATAATTTTTAAAATGAGTTCTAAATTATCAATGCCTTTAATAGAATTTAGATCCAAATCTAACTTGTAAAAGTATTTTTTAAAAAAAATGAAGTTTTTTTGAGTAGTATTAATTTCTATATTTGTTGATTCTCCCGCTAACTCTCCAGCTGTATTTTGGGTGATTTTAAGAACTTGCTTTGTATCCTCTAAATTGAGATTTTTATGTTTCAAAGAAAAGGTTGATTCGTCTTGTTCAATTTCTGCGTCAGGAAAAATATCTTTCATCTTCTCTTCAAATTTTAATTGCCAAGGAAATTTCTTTATGTATTTACTCTCTATCACTAAATTATTAGTTATTGAATCAAGTTCACTAAGATCAAGGGTATCCTCAATTTTTACGCAGCCACTTAAAAGTGGAATTAATAATAATAGTATTAAAAAAATGATCAGTGAAAAGCCTTTCTGAAAGGGTTTTGTTTCACCTGTTGGTGTCTCAGTTACATTAATAAATTTTTTTTTCTTCAATACTTCTCTTTTTTTGCGCAGTGAGTTAAGAGATTTTTTATTGAGTGATGAGTCGCTTTCAAACTGTACGTTCCAATTTTCTGGCTTTTTAATGTCAGGAGAGTCTATAACTTCCATCAAATATTTTGCATTTTCTCTCGTCTTATTATCGTGAGATTTTAGAAGTTCTTTACAAAACCTTTTAGCCTCCTCCCTTTTATTGATTCCACATAGAGCAGTAATTAAGATTGTTCTTAAATTTCCTCCCTCTTTGCTAGATAAAGGAAATGATTCGATTATGGGCAAAAGAAATTCAATGCAATAATGATACTCACCCTTAGCTAAAGCAAGTTCTACTTTTTCTAAAACTTGCTCATAAGTTTTCATGGGTTAGGCGACTATCATTGTACCTATTCCGGAATTTGTAAAAATCTCAAGAAGTAATGAATGTTCTATTCGTCCATCAATTATGTGCGCTGCTTTGACTCCTTGGGCTAAAGCTCTTATGCAACATTCTGTCTTTGGAATCATACCTTCAGTCACAATTTTTTTATCAATAAAATCTCTTGCCTCTTTGAGATTAGTTTTTTCAACAAGACTATTTTTGTTATCTTTTTCTTTTAAGATCCCTTGAGTATCAGTAAGAAGAATAAGTTTTTCTGCATTTATTGCAGCAGCAATTTCTCCAGCAACAAAATCTGCATTAATGTTATGGGAAATACCCTCCAAGGTTGATCCAATGCTAGAAATAATTGGGATGTATCCTTTAGAAATAAGAGGATCTAATATTTCAGGATTAATTTTTGTAACCTCTCCCACTAACCCATGGCTACCATCTCCTAGTTCTCTAGATTGAATTAAGTTGCCATCAAGGCCTGATATTCCCACAGCTAAGGATCCAGTTTTATTAATTCCTTTTACAATTTGTTTATTAACTCTACCCATTAGAACCATCTCGACAATTTCCATTGTTTTTTGATCAGTAATTCTTAATCCATTTTCGAATTTAGGAGATATTTCTAATTTCTTTAACCAATTATTAATCTCTGGTCCACCTCCATGAATTACTATCGGACAAACCCCAACGGTTGATAAAAGTGCAATGTCTCTAAAAAAAGCATTTTTTAAATTATCATTCTCCATAACAGAACCACCATACTTGATAACAATTTTTCTACCTGAGAAACTTTGTATATATGGAAGTGCTTCGCTTAATATTGATACTCTTTGAGAATCATTCATTATAAAAATTCATTAAAAATTTGATTGAATTGAGAAATTAGGTTTTTACAAATATATCCCTATATTCAATAAAAGAGAATAAAATCAAATTCTTTTTTATTATTGTCGATAATAAATTCTGATTCAAGACCTTTAACGAAAAACCTATTTAATCTTTCTTGTTTTTCAATCCATTTTTCTAGAGGGACAGCGTTTAATTCGAAACGCATTCTGAGACCATTTTTTTCTTCCTTTGTAATTTCTTCTATTTCTTTTAATTGAGGGGGGTTATCCTCGTCCCACAAATTTAAAGATTCTAATGACGATTCAAGATGAGCTTTTATCCCATACCTCCATCTTGTAACATCTTTAACTAATGCTGTTAGTTCTTTTGGTCTATTAAATTTATTTGCCGCAAAATTTGTCTTGTCAAATAACTCTACAGGAGGTATTTCGGAAGTCTTTAAGCCTAAGCCAATTAGGAAAATAGGTACTCCATAAAAAAAAGTAGGTACACTTAAATTCACTGAGTCTGTAAAATAAGCAGTCATTCCAACAAAAGCTAATATACCCCCAGCGGTTACGATTAAGTTTCCAGGCGATAAGTATTTCTTCATTTTGATTAGTAGAATGAGTTTTAAATGGGCTAACAAGTATTATGCAAGATCCTAATACTGCAAATCAAGGAGATTTAATTTTTAAACTTGATCAAGAAAGAGCATGGCTACTAGAAAATCTTGATAAGGGTAAATGGCCAGAAATCAGAAGCGAACTTGCCGCGCTTGAAAGAAAAATAAGCAAGTTAATTATAAGTGTTCAAGAAAATAATGTTGATATTTGATTTTAAAAAGGTATTTCATCCACTTCAGGTACTAAAGGTGAACTATCCCAACTAGATTTTTTGGCGGTTTCTTTATTTTCAAATGACTCATTATTTTCTTTTTGATCAGACTTAATAACATCAACTGGCGATATTTGATGAATTTTTGAAGCTGTTAGTTCTGGTTGTTTTTCTTTCGTTCCGTCTTTTCTAGTGACAGAATTCATCTTTAGACGTCCCTCAATAACAATATTTTGCCCCTCCTTTAGTTCATCTACCATTTCTTGGGCAATATTTCCCCAACCTATGATCTTGAGATCTCTGGTTGGATCTTCACTACGTAATCCTTTAAAATTAACAATCATTTCTGCAATTGGAGTTTGGTTTTCTTTGGTATACCTCATTTGGGGAGCGCTATTAATGACCGCCTGAATTAAACAATGATTCATTACTTACTATTTAATTAAAGACATACTGATGCAGAATCAAGGAAATTGCTATAAAAATGTTTGGATCCTATCAGGAACTTCGGATGGACCTGTAATAGCTAATAGGCTTCTTGAACTTAATTATTCAGTCTTTGCAAGTGTTTTAACTTATAAAGCAGGGCAAGCTTATATTGAAAATCCAAAGTTACATATCATTACGGGGAAATTAAATAATAAAGATCAAATAATTAATTTCATAAATAAAAATAAAATCACATGCGTTGTCGATGCAACTCATCCGTTTGCCGTGATAATTTCTAAAAATCTTAACAAAGCATGTAAAGAGATTAATACACCTCTCTTAATATTCGAGAGAAAATCTTTAATAAAGAATACTAATAATTTTTTTTTATATTGATGATTTAAAGGATATAAATAAAGTTGACCTAGAAAATAAGAATATACTTTTGGCAATAGGATCAAGATTTCTTAACGATACTGCTAATTATTATATGAATTGTAAAGCAAATGTATTTACAAGGGTACTTCCCACTTATGAGAGTATAACTAAAGCTTTTGGATCATGTATTAAAAAATCAAATATAGCGATACTAGAACCGAGCAAAAGTGAGCAAGGTATTTTAGAAAAAAAGCTCTGTGATTTTTGGGAGATAGATTATGTTCTATGTAGAGAATCTGGAAGTTATTCTCAGCAAAACTGGGAAAGTATTATTTCTGGAAGTAAAATGAAGTTATTTTTGGTTAAAAGGCCAAAAACAAATAATGATAATTTTTACTCTTTCAATCAATACGAGAATTTGATAGATCATATATTTAGAAAATATTGATATTGAATTTTTTATGGAAGTACTAGTTATGATCACAACTGAATCAAATAAAAAGAATGCTTTGCGAGTGGCTAAATTACTAATAAAAAATAAACTCGCAGCTTGTGTTTCCGTAAAGCAAATTTTTTCAATTTATGAGTGGGATGATGATATTGAAGAAACTAAAGAGTTTGAAATTATAATAAAAAGTAAGCCAGAATTTAAAGATTATTTAGTTGATTTCTTACATGAAATTTCCACATATGATGTTCCTCAAATTATTTACAAAAAATTCAATTCTGATACCAAATATTTTGATTGGTTGAATAAGACTATTTGATTAAATTTATCCTATTAACTTTCTAAGATCGATGTTAGATCTAGATCCTAATTGAGTAATTATCTGTCCAGCACAAATTGAACCTATCTCTCCGCATTTTTCCAGGGAATAATTATTTATTAATCCATGAATAAATCCTCCTGCATAAAGATCTCCCGCTCCTGTAGTATCTATAACATTCCCTTTCATTATTGACTTAATTACTTCTACATTATTTTTTTTAATTATCAGAGAACCATTACTACCTAGAGTTACTACGACTAATTCACAGAGGGAAGAAAGGTCTTCTTGACAGTGTGCTAATTTTTCCTTTTCAAATAGACTTAAAACTTCAGCTTCATTACAAAAAACTATATCTACGTAGTTATCAATTAATTCCAAGAAACTCTTTCGATGTCTATTAACACAAAATGAATCAGACAAAGAGAGTATTACTTTTGTATTAGAAAGTTTTGCAATTTGAGCCGCTTTAAGAAAGGCATTTTTAGCTAATTCGCTATCCCATAAATAACCTTCTAAATATAAGTATTTACTATCTTCGATCAAACTAAAATCAATGTCTTTTGGTTCAAATTCTATAGATGCGCCCAAGTAGGTGCACATAGTTCTCTGAGCATCTGGTGTAATTAAAATAATTGAATGAGCTGTTGAAGCTCCTTCATTAGTTGGTGGTGTATTAAAAATAGTTTTACTTTTTTTTATATCAGAAGAAAAGAAATTACCGAATTCATCATTTTTCACCCTTCCAATAAACTGCACATGATTACCTAATTCCGCTAAACAAACAACAGTATTTGCTGAGGACCCCCCTGATATTTGTTTGATCACTTTGCAATTTTTCAACAATCTCTGAGATTCATCAGAATTAATGAGATTCATTGATCCTTTATCTAGATTATTTATCTCAAGAAACTCATCTTCAATATTTACAATAATATCTACTATTGCATTGCCCAGACCGATGAGATCAAACTTTTTATTATGTTCAAAATGTCTAGAGGATCCCTTCATTAATTTGAAACCATATTATCTTAGAAGTGCTCTTTTAGGACCATGAATTGGGTCTTCAATTACTATGGTTTGATCTCTATTTGCCCCCAACGAGACAATGGCAATTGGAACCTCCATTAATTCAGCTAAAAATCTAAGATAATTCATAGCATTCTCTGGGAGGTCAGATAGTTTTCTGCAATCTGCAGTTGAACATTGCCAACCTTTTAGTTTTTTAAAGATTGGCTTACATTTTTTTAAGTCATCTGAATTTGTAGGAAAGTAGTCTATTTCTTCTCCATCGAGATCATATGCAATGCAAACTTGAATCTCATCTAATTCATCTAACACATCTAGTTTCGTAACAGCTAAACAATCAAGACCATTTACAGATACAGCATATTTCCCAATAACTCCATCAAACCACCCACATCTTCTCCTTCGCCCAGTAGTGGTTCCAAATTCGCTGCCTCTATCACAGAGTTGATCATTTATACTTCCCTGTAATTCTGTTGGAAATGGACCTTCACCTACTCTTGTGGTGTAAGCTTTTGCGACACCTATTACTCTATCAATTAAAGTGGGGCCCACTCCAGCACCAATACATGCCCCTCCTGATATAGGGTTTGATGAAGTAACAAAAGGATAAGTACCATGATCTAAGTCAAGTAGAGTGCCTTGAGCCCCCTCGAAAAGAATATTCTTCTTGTTTTTTGAGGCTGCATGGATAGTCCTCGTACAGTCAACGACATGTTTTGATAATCTTTCCCCATAATCAATATATTCTTCAACAATATCTTCTAATTTAAGTGGTTTAATGCCATAGATTTTTTCTAGTAGACCGTTTTTTTCTCTTAATGGAATTTCGATCACATCACATAATCTTTCCTTGTTAAGCAAATCTCTTACTCTAATACCATTTCTTTGTGATTTATCTGCATAAGTTGGACCAATCCCCCTACCTGTTGTTCCTATTTTATTTGAACCCCTATCAGCTTCCATGGCTTCATCTAATATTCGGTGATAGGGCATTGTTACATGTGATGTTGAAGAAATTTTTAATCCTGAGATATCAATTCCATTATCAATTAACATATCAATTTCTTTAAGCAAGATTTTTGGATCTACTACTGTTCCTGATCCAATTAAACAAGTAGTATTTTTATAAAGTATCCCAGAAGGGATTAAGTGTAATTTTAAGACTTTATCCTCTACAACTATTGTATGACCTGCATTTACTCCCCCTTGGTAACGAACGACTACATCGGCCGAACGACTAAGTAAATCGGTTATTTTACCTTTTCCTTCGTCACCCCATTGGGCTCCGATTACAACAACATTGGCCAATTTTAAAAGAGCATTATTTTTGTGCGAATATTTAATATATTCAAAAATCTTGGTTTACTTTTAAAAAGTAAATGAATTGTATCAACTTTCTCTAAGAACCATTTTTTCAGCAAGAGAAAATTCTTTGGTTAATCGCTCCTTAAGTTTATCTGGTAAAGGTCTACTTGCAAAGTTTTTGTAATGGCCTGCCATAGCATTTAATGCTGTTTGCATAGTGGTAAATGATTGGGTTTTGTTAACCATCCCTCTATTTCTATATCTAGAAATATAGTCAGTTATGAGGGTAAGAGCTTCGCTTCTTACTTCATCTTTATTTGGAGAATCTTTTGGCGTATCAACAGCTTTTTGCAAAGTTTTAACAACTGAAATTGTATCTTTTGCATAGTCACCTGTCATTGAGGTTTTTACAGCTAAAGAAGGGGAACTAAACAATGTAAAAACAACAATCAAAGAAAGTGCAAAAGATATAGCTTTGGTAAGATTTTTAAAATTTAATTCGGATGTCCATTTCAGTAACATAACTTTGCTCCAAAAAATTAACCTTAAGAGTTTTTATTGTACATTATTTCGGATTCGGAAATAAATGTTTCAAGCGATTTATCGGCATTAATTTTAAATTTAGTATTATTTGTTCTGGATATAAGTTCTACTTCTTTGTTAATAGAATCTCTACCAATGATAATTTGAAAAGGAATACCAATTAATTCTGCATCTTTAAATTTAACTCCTGCTCGATCGTCCCTATCATCAAGAAGGACATCAATTTTATTTTTCAAAAAATTATTATAAATTTCCTCGGTGAGGTCTCTTTGAATCTGATCTTTTAGATTCGTTGGAATTATAATTACATCAAAAGGAGATATTTGGATTGGCCAACAAATACCCCTTTGATCATGATTCTGTTCAATTGCAGCTTGAGCTATTCTTGTTACTCCAATTCCATAACAACCCATCCACAAACTTTTTAACTTACCATCCTTATCAGAAAATTTAGCATTCAATTTTTCACTATATTTTTGACCTAGTTGGAAAATATGGCCAATTTCTATACCTTTTTTTTCTTTAAGTTCCTCATTGTCATGATCTTTTATTTTATCTCCTTTTTTAGCATTCCTAATATCCCCAATTAGATAATCTTTAGAAGTAAAAGAATATTCCTCATAAACCTTGTGAAAATCTACTTTATTTGCGCCACTTATAAATTTTGAGAGGTTACTTGCAGAGTGGTCTATTATTCTAGTCCAAGTTTTATCCCAAGTAGAATTAGCTTTGATTGTTTGATTATCTAAATCTGGCCCAAGAAAACCTAAAGGAAAGTCAACTAGGTTTTTTTCGATAATGTTTTTGTCTTCAATTTTCTGAAGTTTAAGGAGGCTGAAACTATGAAGTTTATTTATTAAGTTAAAAAGCTTTACTTCATTAATGTTTTGATCGCCCCTTATGCATGCGAGAATTGGGACTTCTGATCTACCTTCGAATTCTGCAAGGAATACTACAACTTTAATGATCTGACTAGGATCTAAATTATTATTTTTACAAACTTCGAGGATTGTTTTTTGTTGAGGTGTTTCTAGTAAACCTGAAATACTATCTCCTAAAGGAAGAGGTTTAGAGGCTATTGAAACAGCTTTTTCAATATTTGCAGCATATGAACCACTTTCAGTAAATAAAATGGAATCTTCCCCAGCATCAGCGGTGACCATGAATTCTTTAGAGGAGGCACCCCCAATTGCTCCACTATCTGCTTCAACCCCTACCGTCTGCAATCCACAAGATTTAAAAATATTTTCATAAGCATTGCCTACCTTTTCATAAAAAGAAGCCAGATCGTTTTCTGAAGAATGAAAAGAATAACCATCTTTCATTATAAATTCCCTACTTCTCATTAATCCAAACCTTGGCCTTATTTCATCTCTAAATTTTGTCTGAATTTGATAAAAACATTGAGGTAATTGCTTGTACGAGTTGATGGTTTCTGATGCAATACTCGTGATCACCTCTTCATGAGTTGGAGCTAAACCAAATTCTTTACCTTGTCTATCTTTGAGATTAAACATAATCCCTTCACCTGCAGTATATCCTTGCCACCTTTCACTTTTTTTCCATAAATCTGCAGGATGAAGTTGGGGTAATAGTAATTTTGTACAGCCAATACTATTTAGTTCTCTTTCTATTATTGCGGATATTTTTTCAATAACTCTGAGCATTATTGGCATGTATGCATAAATACCGCTGCTAACTCTGCGAATATAACCAGCTTTTAAAAGTAATTGATGTGAAATGATCTCAGCTTCAGAAGGTGTGTCACGAAGTGTCCCCAGAGGAAATGAGGTAGTTACGCGCATACAAAAAATCCTTAATAATAGTTAATTTTATCAATTAAGATGAAAAAAAAATTTAAAGTGTCTTGAGTCCCTCAACGCTGCTAGTCTAGAAATATTCTTTCTGCTAACTTCTTCAGTAATGAAGTTTAAAATCTTTTAAAAAGTTCATTATTTCTAAAGCATTTTTTTAAGGTTATGGAAAGTATAGATTCCAATATTTCTAGCGAAGAGGAATTAGTAGGTATTGATGAAGTTCAGAAATTCCTAAATAGATCTAGAGCTTCTGTCTATCGGTATACAAATACTGATATAAGAAATCTAAACCCAAGTTTTAATCCAAGAAAATTAAATCCCGAATTTAGAACTGATCAAAAAGATTCGTTAAAATTCCATCCTAATGAAGTAGCACGATTTGCTAAAGATATTTTGAGAATTAAGGAAGTAACTGTAGAGGTATTTAATACACCCTCTTCAGCAGCTCAAAATATACTCATGCAAATTTTAGAAGAATTAAAATCTATTAAGTCTTTACTTGAAAAAGAATAATTTAAAATTAACTATAGAATGTTTTGATTTATTGACATTTAGTATGTAGGATAATGATGTTCGATTATCTCCTTAACCATTACCAATTAAGAGTTCTTGAGTTATACGAAATCAAAGCACTTTATAAAAAGTCAATCGAGGGAAAATTTTTCTCTTGGGTCTGTCCAAAGTGATTTTGAAATAGATGATGATGACCCCTTAAGTATAAGGAGTTTATCTATAACTTCTTTAGGTATTATTTTTGCCTTTTTGACATTATTAATACCTTCAATAAGCATTTTAATTGGAAGACCTTTCTCTCAAGGCAACGAGGTAATTTTTAATCACGATTTTAAAAAAGATGGATCTTAGTTCAATACCTCCATCTCCAATGAAGGGAATAGTAAATATAGTTGTAGAAATACCTGCAGGCAGTAGGAATAAGTACGAATATTGTTCTGATGCAGGAATAATGGCATTAGATAGAGTACTGCATTCTTCAGTAAGGTATCCTTTTGATTATGGCTTCATACCTAATACGCTTGCAGATGATGGTGCTCCTCTTGATGCGATGGTGATAATGGATGAACCTACTTTCGCTGGTTGTCTAATTAAAGCTAGACCCATTGGAGTTTTGGATATGTATGATTGTGGTGCATATGACGGAAAACTTTTATGTGTGCCTACAGCTAATCCTAGACAGGCAAATATAGTAAGTATTAATCAAATTGCACCAAATCAGCTGGAAGATGTTGCTGAATTTTTTAGAACTAGTAAAGGACTTGATGGAAGAACTGTCAAAATTGATGGTTGGAGGGATTTTGATGTAGTAGAAAATCTAATAAAAAATTGCATACCCCTAAAGAAGAAAAAATATAAAGTTCTGAAGAAATCAACAACTAGTAAAGTTAAAGTACATTGAAAAAAATCATTTTTTATAGTTATTTAAAATGCTCAACTTGCCGAAAAGCGGCAAAGTGGCTTGATAAAAAAGAATTCTCATATCAATGCATTGATATTATAAAGGAACCTCCATTATTAGATTATTTAAATCTTGCTTTAGAACAATTTTCTAATGATATAAAAAGGGTTTTTAATACTAGAGGAAAAGCTTTTAAATCGATTAATCTTGATATTTACTCTTTATCTAGAGAAGAAATTATTAAACTTCTTTCAAGTGATGGAAAATTAATAAAAAGACCATTTTTGGTTTATGAAGAAAAAAAAGTAATATTAGGATTTAATGAAATTGAATATGCCAAACAATTTATGTAAGGTTACAAAATAAAGCCTTTTATAAATTTATGCCTGTTTCTATTAAAAGTTTTTTAAAAGAATGGGGTCTACTCATTTTTTTAACTTTTTTTATTTCTTCGTGTAGATCTTTTTTTGCAGAACCTCGTTATATACCCTCTGGTTCAATGCTCCCAGAATTGAAAATAAACGATAGATTAATTATTGAAAAACTCTCTTTGAGGAACTCTTTTCCAAAAAGGGGAGATATTGTAGTTTTTAAATCTCCTTACTCATTTGATGAAAAACTAATTGCATCTAGATCTAAGCCTTTACCAAATAAAAGATATTGTTTTTTTATGAGTTTTCCTCCGATGTCTTTTATTCCTGGTTTGAGGGATCAGGCTTGCGATGCTTATATTAAAAGGGTTGTAGCTCTACCTGGAGAAATTGTGAGTGTAAATACAAAAGGTGAAGTAATAATAAATAATGAATTAATTCCTGAACCTTATGTATTTTATAAATGCACTTTATCCTTTTTAAATAGATGTGGTGAATTTGAAAATATAAAAGTTCCTAAAGATCATTTTTTAGTTTTAGGAGATAATAGATCAAATAGCTGGGATGGGAGATATTGGCCTGGAAGTAAATTTCTTCATAAAAAGGATATTATTGGAAAAGCTTATTTAAGATTTTGGCCCCTTAGTAAAGTTGGCTTTTTTAATAAATAAAGACTTTTTCTTACTTAGACTTTAAGAAAATAATTTTTAAAAAAGAATAATTTAAAGTGCTCCCGAGGCCGTTGAATCAATTATCCCTCCCAGATGAGTCGTGATGTTTAAGGCACTAATCACAGGAGATTTGCTAGGATCTTTAAATAGGTCTATTACAGTTATTCCACCATTACCCTGTTTTATCATCCAGATATTTGAATAATTAATCCCAAGGACATTGCAAATAAGAGTTTTATTGACTGCATCATGAGCGACTAGAAGACTTAAATCATTATATTTTTGAGATAAACAAATTTTGTCAAAAGCTTCTACAGACCTTTCGGATACATCCTTTATAGATTCGCCTTCAGGCATTATTACTTCTTCAGGTTTATCATGCCAATTTCTTAGTAAAATTGGCCACTTTTCTCTAATCTCAGACTCTAGTTTGCCCTCCCATAATCCGTGACTAATCTCTACAAGTGAATCTATTTTTTCTATTTTTAAATCTTTATTATTTTGAAGAATTATTTGTGCAGTCTCATAAGGCCTATGCATTGAACTTGAATATGCCTTATTAAAAGAAATATTTCTCAAATATTCAAAAGTTTTATTAGCTTGATCTTTACCATTTTCGTTCAAAGGTATATCAATTTGACCTTGGAATCTACCTTCTTTGTTCCAGTTGGTTTCTCCATGCCTTATGAGAAATATTCTTGAATCTCCAATTTGATTAGGAATCTTCTTATTAAGATGAGCTGTTTGATTTAAACATTCAACTTGCGTTTTAAAAGAACTATCTTTCCTTAAGATATTTAGAATTGAGAAAGAAGCATTTTCTAGCCTTATTTTTCTAAACCCTTGCTTAGGTTTGTCCAATAACATAAGGATCAAACATCTAAGAATCGCATTATGTCCAACTACTAAAATTTTAACATCATCTTTGTCTAAATAAATTTTCAAAATATCTTTTATAAAATCATTTGCTTGATCAAATAACTCTTGAATTGGTTTATAAGTTTGATTGTCACTTCTTTTTAAAATAAGATTTTCTGGATCATTTCTCCATATTGGATAAATTTCAGGAAACTTTTTCTTTATTTCTTCAATTTTTAGACCAGACCATTCACTAAGGTCTACCTCTAGCAAATTATTATCGAAGATAATTTCTTGTTCATTTTTAAAGCTCTTGTTAATAGTTTTTGCAGTCTCTGCAGCTCTCACAAGAGGAGATGAATAGATTCTATCGAACTTTATTTTTGATAATGCTTTTCCTGCTTTAAGTGCTTGCTCGTATCCTTCATCTATTAAAAAAGAATCATCCGTTCTACCTTGAATTAATCCTTTTGCATTAAAACTACTTAGTCCATGTCTAACCAAAACTAATTTTATAGTCATTATATAAATTTTAAAATGATCATAATTTAATCATCTCATGGCGTGATAAAAATAGGTATATAAATAATAAGAAATTTCAACGGTAACTAACTATAATTTTTAACTTTATAATGAATTATGATCTTTAAAAATATTTCTAAGACAAAACTTTCATTAGCTTTAATTTCTCTAGTCATAACTTTTTTCGTATGGCAACAAGGCTTAAAAGACAGCTTGAGTAGACCATCAGTTTCATTCGATATAAGTCAAAAAGAACAGGAAATTGTTGAATTAGCTGCTCAATCGATACCAAAAAATTTTAAGAGTTTTATTTTCACATATGATCCTGTTGATCAAATAAATAATGCTCTTTCTAGGGTCTCATTTAATGAACTAACAGAAAGAAATAAATTAATTTTGATAATTTCTTCAGAATCAAATTCATCTTTTTTCGATAAAAATATAAATAAAGATTATAAAAATAAAAACTATAACTTACTAATCGATGAATTAGAAAAAAAATCAAATAATAGTTCTTATAAACCAAACATTGATAAATTTGATTTGTTTAAAAATGATAGATTCCTATATCACCTTTTAAGCAAGAAATTTGATTTTGATGATAGTTCATTAATAACAAAAGCATTTTCAAACAAAATGTTTCTAAAATTATTAGCTATCAGATTAACTCCACTTTTAACAATACTGCTTGGCTCAATTATAGCTTTACAAATAATTTGGAAAGCTATTTCTTCGAAAAAGTTTGGGTGGAAAGAAATTAAACCTTTAGAGCTAGAATTAATTGACATGGTTTTATTAATTGCAGGTGGATTTGTTGTCATGGGAGAAGTTATTTCTCCATTGTTTTCAATAAGTTTAGTTGAATTGTTTTCTAAAAATATCTCTAATGAATTGACGCAATCTCTAAAAATATTTTTTGGATATCTTTTTATGGCTATTCCGCCATTAGGGATAGTTTTTTATCAAATTAGATCTTTAAATGGTGAATTTATATTCAAAAAAGATTATCTTCAATTCAATTTCTTGCCAGTAAAAGATGCAATTATTCAAGGAATTAAAGGTTGGTTATCAATAGTACCTTTTGTCTTATTGATTTCTCTAATTATGAATAGTCTGATTGCAAATCAAAATGGCAGTAATCCTTTGCTGGAAATTGTTCTCAATAATAATAATTACTTATCATTTGTTCTTTTGTTTGTAACAACAACTCTTTTAGCCCCTTTATTTGAGGAGATTATATTTCGTGGCATTTTACTACCAACTCTTTCAAGAGATTTTGGAATAATTTTGGGCATCATAGTTTCAGCTTTTATTTTTGCTTTAGCTCATTTGAGTTTGGGAGAAATGCCGCCGTTATTTGTTCTAGGAATAGGACTAGGAATTACAAGAATTGCTTCGGGAAGTTTGCTTTCTTCAATTATTATGCATTCTTTATGGAATGGGTTGACATTCTTAAATTTATTCTTATTGAGAACATAAATTATTTAAATTTATTACTTGCTAATCCAACTAAAAGATGTTTACTTAATTAATAATACTTCTTTTATTTATTAACTAAAAGATAGATGAAACCTTATGGGAATCAACTTAATTTAAAAAAAAAAGTTTTATACCAAAGTAAAAAAAATACTGAAAAAATATCGATACTTAACGTCAGATTAATACATCAAATATTTGACACAATTAATATATCTCTTTTGATATTAATCTTTATCTTATTTTCCTTATCCTTTGATAGCCAAAGGAAATGGTCGAACACATATAGAACTTTATCTAAAACAAGAGTAATCAATAATAATCTAATTGATTATATTTCTAAAATCGAGGAATTTTACATTAGTGAACTTGAGTCTCTAAATAGTTATAAAAAAGCGAAACCTGAAGATTTAATCTATCTAGATAAAATAGTAGAAACAAAAGAAAGTTTATTTAAGAAAAATTTTAGAAGCTTCATTGAAGGTTTAAGTGATAGCGAATATCAAGGAGGATATTGATGAAAAAATATAAAAAAATTTCTAATTTATTACCCCTTGATCAAAGGAGATTTAAATTTCTTTATTTTTTTAGCTTACTATTAATTTTTTGTTTGTTTGGGAGGTTAGTTAAATTGCAAGTCTTTAACTCTGCTGATTTGCAAAGGAAAGCGAGATTAATACAATCTTCTAAAACTAACTCTTTAAAAAAAAGGAGATCTATTGTTGATAGAAACAATAGACTAATTGCTTTCGATAAAACACTTTATAAGTTATGGGCCCATCCAAAATATTTTAATTTCCCTGGTGATTCAACTAACGGAGTTCGCAGCATTGAAGAAGTTGCAAAAAAATTATCACCTATTTTGGATTTGAAAGATGAAATTCTCTTAAATAAATTTAATAACAAAATGAACGGTATCAAGCTTTTGGACAAAATTTCTGAAGAAAAAGCAGAAAAGATCAAAAATCTTCAAATAAGCGGAATAGATTTATTTAAATATTCCCAAAGGCATTACCCACAAGGGGAGCTTTATTCTAACCTCGTTGGTTTTGTTAATGATGAGAATAAAGGATCCGCAGGTTTAGAGCTTCATTTAGATAATCAAATTAAAGTTTTTAATAAAAGTAATTTAATAAAAAGAGGAGGAGATGGAACCCCCCTCCCTGATAATTCTGCCCCAGGTGATTTTATCTCTGATTACAAAAGTTTAGGTCTAACTATAGATTCAAAATTACAGAAAGCGTCATTCAATGCATTATCAAAGCAAGTAAGTAAATGGAAAGCAAAGAAGGGATTTGCCATAGTTATGGATGTTAATAATGGTCGTATTCTTTCCTTGGTTACAGTCCCTTCATATGATCCAAATAAATTTTGGCAGTATGATTCTGAACTCTTTAGGGGTTGGTATTCTCAAGATTTATTTGAGCCTGGCTCAACTTTTAAACCTATTAATCTTGCCTTAGCTTTAGAAGAAAAAGTAATCCAGAAAAATGGATTAGTTGAAGATATTGGAAAGATTAATGTGGGAGGGTGGACACTCTCTAATTGGGATAAAAAAGGTAATGGATACATTGACTATCCAAAAGTATTGCAGGTTTCAAGCAATGTTGGGATGGTAAAAATAATGCAAAATTTAGATCCCGCAATTTATTGGGATTGGCTAAAAAATTTAGGTATAAATCAAAATTTAGAGACTGACTTATTTGAATCAACTGCTGGCCAACTAAAGAGAAAAGACTTATTTGTAAATCAGTCAATTGAGCCTGCCGTAACTTCTTTTGGTAAAGGTTTCTCAATTTCGCCACTAAAATTGGTTCAACTTCATGCGGCTTTAGCAAATGGGGGGTTTGAAGTAATTCCACATGTAACCTCAAATTTTAAAGAAAGAATTAATAAAAATCCAAAAAAACAATTTTTTTCAAACGAGGTCTCTAAAACTGTTCTTGAATGGATGGAGAGCGTAGTTGATAAAGGTAGTGGATCTGGAGTAAAAATTGAGGGTTATAGGATAGCCGGAAAAACGGGCACTTCTCAAAAAGCATTAAATGGGTCGTATTCAAATAAAAAAGTTTGTAGTTTTGTCGCAACCTTACCAGTGAATGATCCTAAATATGCAGTCCTTGTAGTCGTTGATGAGCCATCTAAATCATATGCATATGGTTCAACTGTCGCAGTTCCAGTTGCGAAAGAAATTATCGAGAGTTTGATAGTAATTGAAAAAATACCTCCTAAGATTAAAGGTCACGGAATGATTGTTAAAAAACCCTAAAATTTTGCGATTTTTTAAATATATAGTTAATTTTCTGATGATTTCATCAGGAATAAAGGCTAATTTATAAATATATATGATTATCTAGATATGAAATCAATTTTAGAGCAATTGTCATCAATGACCGTTGTTGTCGCTGATACTGGAGATTTAGATTCGATAAAAAAATTTCAACCAAGGGACGCCACCACCAATCCATCGCTAATACTTGCAGCTGCTAAGAACCCTGATTATGTGAAATTAATTGATAAAGCTCTAGAAAGTTCAGAAAATGCATTGCCCCAAGAATTCTCTGAAATTGAATTAATTAAAGAAACTGTTGACCAAGTTTCAGTATTTTTTGGAAAAGAAATATTGAAAATTATTTCAGGGCGTGTATCTACAGAAGTCGATGCAAGACTGAGTTTTGACACTGAAGCTACGGTGAAAAAAGCGAGAAAATTGATCAATCTTTACAAAAATTTTGGAATTGAAAAGGAAAGAATTTTGATCAAGATTGCTTCAACTTGGGAGGGAATCAAAGCGGCTGAAATTTTGGAAAAAGAGGGCATAAGGTGCAACTTAACTTTACTTTTTAACTTTTGCCAAGCGGTAACTTGTGCCAATGCAAAGATAACTCTAATTTCTCCGTTCGTCGGCCGTATATTGGATTGGCATAAAGCAAAAACTGGTAAAACTAGTTTTGTTGGTGCGGAAGATCCGGGTGTTATTTCGGTTACACAAATTTATAAGTACTTTAAAGCAAAGAGATTTAAGACAGAAGTAATGGGAGCTAGTTTTAGAAATATTGATGAAATAAAAGAATTAGCAGGTTGCGATCTTTTAACAATCGCACCAAAATTTCTTGAGGAACTTAAAAAAGAAAAAGGACAGTTAATTAGAAAATTAGATGTAAGTTCTCAAATAAATGAATCTATTGACTACGAATTTGAAGAGAAAGATTTCAGATTAAGTATGTTAGAAGATCAAATGGCGAGTGAGAAGCTAAGTGAAGGTATAACTGGATTCAGTAAGGCTATAGAAGAATTGGAAGAGCTGCTACTTATGAGATATTCAGAAATTAGAAATCAAAAATTAATTTCTGCCAACTAAATTTAATTTCGAATTCAAAAAAGAATTAAGCCCCACTTTTTGTTAAAAGTCTTCTGATAACTCTTTTTGCAATATCTTCATAACTCATTTCTCCTGATAATATTTGAGCAATACGTTTAGGTGCTGTTTTTCTTTTGACACCTAATTGATATCCAGTTTTGGGAAATCTATAAAATACTTGAGCTATTCTTCTCCCCCAAGCCATTGATTTCCCCCAAATGTTGTTAATTTTTTTCGTGTAAAGATTTAAATTATCTACTTTTCCTGATAGGCACTGATCTATATATTCTGCAGCATAAAAACTGCTAATTAAAGATGGTCTAATTCCTTCCGCTAAAAATGGATCACATAGAGATGCTGCATCTCCAACCGCTAAAACTTTGTCACCATTAATTGAGTGGAAGCCATTCCATATTCTCAGTTTCTTACTAGTTGTTTTATGAGGAAAATCATCAAAACCGAAGCTTTTGATCACTTGTTTATTTATAGCCTGATTTTCTAAGAGACCATTATTTATAAAAGTACCTAAACCAATATTTAAGTTTTCTCTTAGGGGGAATGCCCATGCAAAACCATATTTTATAAATCCAAACTCAAATCTAACTGCATCTCTAGGTATTTCACCTAACCCTTTCAATCTTAATGAAATTGTGTTAGCGAATTTCGGTTTTCTTGGCCCTAAATCGAAATAACTCGCCCATTTCGATTGGGACCCATCTGCAATTACAAGAAATTCTGTAATATATTTTGTTTTGTTACTGCAAGTAATTTCCCATTTATCATTTTTTTTCATGATTTCTTCTATCAATAATGGTCTTATTATCTGAGCTCCATTACTCAAGGATTCATCAAGTAATATTTGGTCTAGTTTTTCTCTTTTAACAATCCAAAATGGTGATTCACCAGTCAGATCAGCAGTTACATTATCTGCAGCCTTCCATCTGAATTCAACATTCTTAATTTTTGATTCTATGCAATCTTCTATATTTAAAGGAAGAAATCTTTGCATTGAAGATGCCATCCCACCAGCACATGGTATGTAATCTTGGAATTTTTCTTTTTCAATAATTAAAACTGAATATCCTTTCTTTGATAGGTTAAGAGCAGTGGAAGATCCTGATAAACCTCCACCAATTATTACAACGTCAAATCCAATCAAACTTTTAGAATTTCCTTCTCTTTCTCAGACAATTTAGTTTCTATTAAAGCAATATATTTATCAGTAATTTTTTGAATTTCAGATTGATTATCTCTCGATTCGTCAATAGAAATAAGGCCTTCTTTTTCGTCTTTTTTTTCTTTATCAACAGCATCTCTTCTGATATTTCTCAAAGCTACTTTTCCTTCCTCTGCATATTTAGAGGCTAATTTACAAAATTCTTTTCTTCTTTCTTCTGTTAAAGGAGGAACATTTATTCTTATTACTTTACCATCATTATTTGGGGTAATACCTAAATCACTCATAGAAATAGATTTCTCTATAGCTTGTAAACATGAAATATCGAAAGGTTGTATTGAAATTGTTTGCGAATCAACAGTGCTTATAGTGGCAAGAGATTTAATTGGTGTTTCAGCACCGTAGTACTCAACACTTACTCTGTCTAACAAGGAAGCATTAGCTCTGCCTGTCCTAATTGTATTAAAGTTTCTTTGTGTGGCTTCAATACTTTTATTCATATTTTCTTGAATTTCTTTTTCTTTCATAAGTAAAAAAATTAAATGATCTTTAGCTAATTAAAGAGCCTATTGGCTCACCAGCAACAGCTTTAGAAATGTTCCCTTTTTTGAATATATCAAAAACCATAATTGGGATATTATTATCTTTGCAAAGTGCAATCGCAGTACTGTCCATTACTGCAATTTCATCACTAAGAACTTGTTGATAACTGAGAGAGGAATATTTTTTTGCATCTTTGAATTTATTAGGATCACAATTATATACACCATCAACTTTGGTAGCCTTCATAACAACTTCAGCATTTATCTCTGCTGCCCTCAGAGCCGCCGTAGTGTCAGTTGTAAAAAATGGATTCCCGCATCCACCTCCAAAGACCACAACTCTTCCTTTTTCAAGGTGTCTCATAGCTCTTCTTCTGATATATGGTTCTGCAATCTCCTGCATTTCTATTGCAGTTTGAACTCTTGTTGCAACTCCTACTCTTTCTAAACCATCTTGAAGTGAAATTGCATTCATTACTGTCGCAAGCATCCCAACATAATCTGCTGTAGCTCTATCCATACCATCTGCAGACCCTTTAAGCCCCCTAAAAATATTCCCGCCCCCAACAACTATTGCAAGTTGCACATTATTTTCGACTACTTTTGAAACATCCTCTGCAATTGACTGAACAATAGCAGGATCAATGCCATAAGGTTTTTCACCCATTAGTGCTTCACCACTAAGTTTTAAGAGTACTCTTTTGTAAGTCATTCAATAATTGTACTTTTAAGACCTTAGCAAGTAAAAGCACCAAATTTATTCTTTGTTCAGGTATTGCTTGCGTCTTTAAACATTTCTAAACCTGCCTAAAGAAAATTTTAAATAATAATTTACTTCAACTAAAATTCAACACACTTTTGTGCTTTTATTCCTTGTTCTTTAAATGGATGTCTTATTAGTTTCATTTCTGTAACTAGATCAGCGTAATTGATGATCGAATCAGATGCTCCCCTTCCCGTTAAAACAATATGATTTTTCCTATTATTTAAGCCTTTTAAAAAGGTGATTATTTCTTCTGAATCAAGATAACCAAGTTTTGTGGCAATATTAATTTCATCAAGAACTATAAGTTTGTAAGATTCGTTCTTTATGTATTTTTTGGCTAGTTCCCATGCTTCTTGCACTAATTTTTCATCTCTAATTCGGTCTTGTGTTTCCCAAGTAAATCCTTCTCCTAATGAATGCCAAGATATGTTTGAAGATAAATTTTTAAGTGCTTTTTCTTCTCCGGTGGTCCAGCCTCCTTTTATAAATTGAATGATTGCTACTTTATAACCATGCCCTATCGTCCTTAAAACCATACCTAGAGCAGCAGTCGTTTTGCCCTTGCCATTCCCCGTGAAAACAATCAATAATCCTTTTTTTGTTTTTCTAATTTGAAGTCTTTCGGCTTGAATATCTTTTCTTTTCTGCATTCTTTTTTTATATAAGATCTCATCACTCTCTGGTGATAGTTTACCTCCCATTCCAAGTTTATTTGCTTGATTATCGAGGTTGAATATTTTCTCTGACGATGAAGGTTTTTCTCGCATATAAATCTAACTTTTTATCTAATGATTATAGTTCTTTAAGTATTTTTAGCCCTCTTAACCTTTAAAAGTGCATTGTTCACTGCCTGTTGTTGATCTCTTTTGGTAATCCAGTGGTGATAAGTTTGAGTATGAAGACTCACTGAATGTCCCATCATTCTTGCAGCAACAGTATCTGGTAAATCATAAAAAATTGTTCTCACCGCCCAAGCATGCCTGAGGTCATAAGGCTTTATTTGTAAAGAGTAACGTTTAAACTGATCTGTAATTTTTTTTCCAATATTCTGTAAAGTTGTGATTTTTAGGTCTCGATTAATATTTGGGAGTAATTCTGGATTTTCACCAAGTTTTAATAATTCGAACTTTTCCACCCATTCAGGATGAAATGGCCAAACTTGATGTTCCCCAGTTTTCGTCGTAGGTAAAACTCTAATAATTTTGTCCCCAAAATTAGTTAGGGAACTTAAATCACAAAAAAATACTTCATGATTCCTTAATCCATATGTAGCCATTAAACCAAAAACAAATTTCCAAGATTTGTTTGGTATCTGCTCCCAAAGTTTCTCTATTAACGCGTCTGTAGGTAGATCCCTGAATCCTGCTTTGTTCAGACCATATCCTCTAGAATTTAATTTCCAATCTTCTGGTAGTTGAATGTCCAAAAACTTAGCCAAAACACTAAGAGAAGTAGCGCATTGTTTCCTACTTCTGCTACCTTCCCTGTAACTTTCAAGTGTTTTTTGAAATATTTTTTCTAAAGCTTCATTCTCATGATCATTGTAAATATTGAGGATTCTTTTCATATATGGTTTGTAAGAACTTCTCCAAGTGGTTTTTCTAGTGCTGGTTCGAAAATCACTTTTGTTTTCTTTAAAAAAAAATTCCTCAAATTGATTTAATCTATTTGGGAATTCAAAATCATTTTTTATTTGATTTTTATAGGGGTTGCTTATCCAATTAATCCAATCAAATTGGTTCAATTCCAATTGCAAATTGATTAATTGTAATTTTTTTTTGGCCTCTTCTAATCCAGAAATATCAGCGTTTAATCCAAGAGATATTCTTTGAATTTTAAAGTTATTTTTATCTTCTTTGGAGGGTAGTGATCCACGAATGTTTAATTTCTCTCCTCTTTTCTCAATTTTAAGTTTGCTGCCCTGAGTAGCAAATTTATCATTGACATTATTAATTTCCTGAATTACGTTCATTTACTTATATAATTGACCATATAATGACGTTTTTAATGTTGATTTTCAATCTTCATATTTTTTAAATGGATAAAATAGGCGTCTTATTAATGAATTTAGGAGGGCCTGAACGTATTACCGATGTAGGCCCATTCCTATACAATCTTTTTTCTGATCCAGAAATAATTAGGACTCCTTTCCCTTTTTTTCAGAAGCCCTTGGCTTGGTTAATTAGTACTCTTAGGAGCACTACTTCACAACAGGCTTATCTTTCTATAGGTGGTGGATCACCTATCAGAAGAATAACTGAACAACAAGCAAGAGAATTACAGGCTAAATTGAGGGACAAGGGTTTTAATGCAACTACCTATATCGCCATGAGGTATTGGCATCCTTTTACAGAATCAGCTATTGCTGATATGAAAGCAGATGGTATAGATCAAGTTGTTGTAATACCCTTGTATCCACATTTTTCTATAAGTACTAGTGGTTCGAGCTTTAGAGAATTAAAAAAATTGCGAGATTCTGATGATGAATTTAAGAAGGTTCCAATGAGATGTGTAAGGAGTTGGTTCAGTCAATCAGGTTATTTAAAGTCTATGGTTGAATTAATTTCTGAACAAATTTCACTTTGTGAATCACCTTCAAAAGCCCATATATTTTTCACTGCTCATGGAGTTCCTAAGAGTTACGTAGAGGAAGCTGGAGACCCTTACAAACAACAAATTGAAGATTGTTCTTTATTAATAATAAATGAGTTGGAAAAATGTTTAGGGCATAGTAACCCTCATACACTTTCTTACCAGAGTAGAGTTGGTCCTGTTGAATGGTTGAAACCCTACACAGAAGAAGTATTGGAGGATCTTGGAAGGTCAAATGTAAATGATCTAGTTGTGGTTCCTATCAGTTTCGTTGGAGAGCATATCGAAACGTTGCAAGAAATTGATATTGAATATAAAGAAATTGCTGAAAAGGCTGGTATTAAAAACTTTCGAAGAGTTAAGGCTCTAAATACTCATCCTACTTTTATTGAAGGTCTTAGTGATCTAGTGATTTCATGTTTGGAAGGGCCTCTAGTTAATATAGAGGAGGCTTCTCAGCTGCCTGAAAAAGTTAAACTTTATCCTCAGGAGAAGTGGCAATGGGGTTGGAATAATAGTTCAGAGGTGTGGAACGGAAGGGTTGCAATGATTATTTTTCTTGTGCTTTTTATTGAACTTATTTCAGGTTCTGGACCCCTACATAAATTAGGCATCTTATAAAGAAAAATTGATATTTATTAGAAAATTTTTAAATTTAATGAAAGATTTTTTTGAATATATTTCTGACATTACATTTCTAAATGAGGCAAAAGTATTTAATTAAGTCTAATATTTATAGTAAATATTGAATTTATTTAGTGACCCTTACTTCAAGATCCTTTTCAAAGGGTAGTTCAAAACATGAAAATCCAGTTTGGATAACTGGGGCAGATGCACTAATGGATTCTTTGAAAATTCATGGGGTAAAAGTTATATTTGGATATCCCGGAGGAGCTATACTACCAATATATGATGCTGTTCATAAGGCAGAACAAGAAGGTTGGTTAAAGCATTATATGGTTAGGCATGAACAAGGTGGTTCACATGCTGCTGATGGATATGCAAGATCTACAGGTGAAGTAGGAGTATGTTTTGGGACCTCAGGCCCAGGTGCTACAAATTTGGTAACTGGAATCGCCACTGCGCAAATGGATTCAGTCCCTCTAGTTGTAGTTACAGGTCAAGTCCCAAGACCTGCTATAGGTACAGACGCTTTTCAAGAAACTGATATTTTTGGTATAACTCTTCCAATAGTCAAACATTCATGGGTAATAAGAGATCCTTCAGATATCGCGAAAGTAGTTTCTGAAGCTTTTTTTATAGCCTCATCTGGAAGACCTGGCCCTGTCTTAATTGATATACCCAAAGATGTTGGTCAGGAGTTTTTTAATTACCAAAGAGTTTTGCCTGGTGAGATTATTCCTAAAGGATTTAAAAGGAATGGCGAAATTAATGATTGCGATATCAATAAAGCAATTAAATTAATAGAAGATTCTGAAAGACCCCTTCTATACGTAGGAGGTGGGGCAATATCTTCAGGAGCTCATGATGAAATAAGAACTTTGGCAAAGAATTATCAAATACCAGTTACTTCAACCTTAATGGGTAAGGGAGCTTTTGATGAAAAAGATAATTTATCAGTAGGTATGTTAGGAATGCATGGAACTGCTTACGCAAACTTTGCTGTTACAGAATGCGATCTTTTAATTGCTATTGGAGCTAGATTCGATGATCGGGTGACAGGGAAATTAGATACTTTTGCACCTAATGCAAAGGTAATTCATATAGATATTGATCCAGCAGAAGTTAATAAAAATAGACGTGTTGATGTTGCAATTGTCTCTGACGTTTCAAAAGCAGTTCGAAAAATTAATCAAAAATTTTCTAATAACAAATTTAGTTGTCGGACGAAGAACTGGTTAGAAAAAATTGATTTTTGGAAAAATAAACATCCTTTATATAACCCGCCTAAAGAAGGAGAAATTTATCCTCAGGAAGTTCTCTTGAAAGTTAGGGAACTTTCACCAGAAGCTTATGTAACTACAGATGTAGGGCAACATCAGATGTGGGCTGCTCAATATCTAAGAAATTCTCCAAGAAAATGGATTAGTAGCGCAGGCTTAGGAACTATGGGCTTTGGATTGCCAGCAGCAATTGGAGTGAAGACAGCTTTACCTCATTCTGATGTAATTTGTATCGCAGGAGATGCAAGCGTTTTAATGAATATTCAAGAATTGGGAACTTTGTCTCAATATGGATTAAATGTAAAGTTGATCATCATTAATAATCGCTGGCAAGGGATGGTAAGGCAATGGCAGGAAAGTTTCTACGATGAAAGATATTCCTCATCTGATATGAGTTGTGGTGAACCTGATTTTGTAAAACTTGCTGAGTCTTTTGGAGTTAAAGGATACCTTATTTCTGATAGAAAACAATTAGAGAATGAATTAAAAAATGCGATTGATCATGACGGACCTGCCTTGATTAATATCCTGGTCAGAAGAGGTGAAAATTGTTATCCAATGGTGCCTCCTGGTAAGAGTAATGCTCAAATGGTTGGATATGTTAATTGTGAAGAATAAATTTTTTAAAATTCATCATTTTTAAAAATTAACTTTAAGATAATTTAAAAAACTTATATATTTTTGAATTGAAAAAAATTATCAAAATTTTTATTTTAGTCTGCTTGATTGCTCTTAATCCTGTGATAGTTAACTCGGCTGAAATTCTTCAAATTAAGAGTTCAAATACTATTTTGGTGGGGGATCAAAATAGGAATCTAACTATTGGATTATTTTGTGTGGATGTAAATGAAAATGATGAGCTAGAAGCAACTAATTTACTTAAAAGTGAATTCCCAAGGGGGAGCAAAGTGAAAATAAAGCCTTTTGGTTTCAAAGAGAATGTTTTGTTAGCCAAAGTTTTTAATATTAAAGGTACTAAGGAGATGACGGAATTATTGGTCGCTAAAAACTTAAGTAGTGAAATTTGTCCAAGTTAATTATCTTTATGAGCAAATAAGATTCCATTGTCTCGAGATTGTTTTGCTCCTTCTCCACGAATAAAATTCATTATTGAATTTGTATGTACATAAATTTGAGATGTCTATATTTTTATGAGGGATGTTCTCATTTAAAAGTTGTCCGTAGGCAGATCTTTTTAGATCAAGTTGATTTAAGTTTTGCTCTCTTAAGTGATTTGAATCACTAAAACAAAGATCTTTTTTATTTTTAGTCAATTTGACAGTTATGTTTCTGTTTTCGGTCTTTCTATAAAATTCCTTGAGTGTCATTTTATCAACTAGATAATGTTCCTTAGAAATCGCTGGTCCTATTGCAACAAGTAAGTCATCTCTAGATGTCCCAAAAGTATCGAAAATTTTTAACAGATTTTTTATTATTTTTTTTTCTAAACCTTTTCTTCCACAATGCAAGGTTGCTACATTTCTTGTCCTTTTATCTGCAAAAAATATTGGCATACAATCAGCTGTGTAAACCCATAAGTTTTGACTACATTTATTGCCAAAGAGACCATCTGCATCAGTCTTAGTCCCTTTTTGCGAATGAGATCCAAACACAATCACATTACTGTGAATTTGATTGGAAACACAATTTATGGAATTTTCATTAAAGTGATTCCCTAATAATTGAATAAATTTCTCAGAACTTGACTTCGTAAAATATGCATGTTTAAAGTTATTTCGAATAAGAATAGGTGATGAATAATACTCAAATTTGTTGTTTTGAATATAAATTTTATCTTTTGAGAAATATATTTCTTTGTAAGGAATAGTTCCAGCTCCTAAAAAGAATCTATGAAATTAATTCAATATCTCTCAAGATCCAGAATCCTGCAAATTTTTCGATATACGGCGTTGACTGTATGGAAATAAATTGATAATCAAAAGAATTTTTTTTATTCTCTAAAAACTTTGTATTCAGAATGTTAGCATCTTTTTCTGGTAAATCAGTTACCAGCCACTTATCATCTTCAGAAGCTTCAAGTATGAGTTGGTTCTTTTTTACGACTAATTTAATAGGTTCTAAACAGCTAAACCATGCAGAAAGTGCCAAAGATCTATCTTTGCTAAAAAGTCTTAATCCTGGAACTAAGTAATTATCATCTAAATCTTGCTTGATTGGGAAAATATCTCCAAATTCCATAGGCCAATTTTCTGCTGATCTTAATTCGCCAATTGATATTTCAGAGATAGTTAAAGCATCACCTCTTACTGCTTCTGGTAGAGGTGTAGCTGGGTTCTCCATTTTAGAAGTAAAAGTAGGAGCTAATACACCTCTTACATAACCTTTTTCCTTTGGATAAATCTCTTTTTCAAGAAATTCGATTCTATCTAATAAATTGTAAGTTCTTCTACTTACAATAGCCTCAATACTGACGGCCTCTAGAGATTTCTTAATGATCGATTTCATTGAAGACCTCCAAAATCGAACTAAAGAAGGTTTCTCCCACCCTTGTTTTTTTGCTTCATTTATTGCTTCATTTAGTGCCTTTGTAAGCCACACTGAATTAACTTCATTGGCAGGGCATTTTTTGTTCCAAAGAAAGATATCTTCTGTCTTATAACTTCTTGTGGAACAAATAATTAACTCCCACCTTTTTTTTCCATTTAATTCAATAATTGGTCTCGAATAAAAGTCTAATTCCCAATCTGAAATTTTTAATTCTATACTTGATTCTGTTTTTTTATTAATGTTCATTTATCTTGTTCTCTTTTATCGAAGAGTGCTTTAGTTTTTAGTGCTCTCTCTGTGGCTTCTTGCATAACTTTTTGTTTGTCAACAATTAATTCTCCCGCAGAGTTCTCTAAGAGTGCTGTATTAAGACCAATGCGTCCTTTCTCAAGGTCAATTTCAGATATTAAAGCTTTTATAATTTCCCCTTCTCTAAAAATTTCTCTTAAAGAACGAATCGATCCATTTGTTAGTGATGATTGATGAAGAAGTCCACTAGCTCCACCTAAATCAACAAAAAATCCATATGGCTTTACTGCTAAAACCTCTCCTTCAATTAGTTGACCCAATTCTAGACTTGCAAATTTAGATACTAATGATGCTTTCTTCTCGGAGAGAACTAATTTTCTGGATTCTGGATTCACCTCTAGAAAAGCTACTTTTAAATTTTTACCTACAAAAGATTGGTGTTCTTGACCATCTTCAAGTTGGGATCTTGGGATGAATCCTCTTAATCCATCTACATCGCATGTAAGTCCACCTCTATTAAATCCATTAATTAAGACTTCAATTAATTCTCCATTTTTTGCAGAACTTGATACTTTTTCCCAACTTTGCCTAAGAATTAATGCTCGGGCACTTACTGTTACCATCCCATCAGCATTTTGTTCTTTGATAATCAAAACTTCCATTTCAAGGCCAATAGAAAATTTTTCTTTAAAGTTAGTTATCACCCCTAATCCACATTCTTTTTTTGGCATAAAACCAGGTGCTTTCCCACCAATATCGATATATAAGCCATCACTTTCAATTGCTATTACTTTCCCCGAGATCGTTTCTCCTGTAGCCCCAATTGGCTCATTTGCATTTAAGGCCTCCAAAAAAGCACTTTCATCAAAATCGAATTCATCAACTGTTCTTTCGAATTGAAATTCTGTGTTTTGCTCAGAAAAATTAAGTGGTCTATTTAATTCTTGTTGCGAACTATCAAAAGTTTTTATTTTTTTATTGATGCCCTCAATTTCTTTTGCTGATTCATCTCTAATTATTTGAGGTTTGATCGCTATATTTTCGTTTAAAATTTCTTCTTGCGGATTGGTTCTTTCATTCTCTATTTCTAAAGATTTTTTTTGAGTATCTCTCTTGCTAATGCGAAGAACCTGTAGAGGTTTCTTTAAATCTTTGTTATTGCCCTTTTGCTGTGTATTTTCTTGGGCATTTTTATCACTGACTCCCATCGTAGGTAAAATAATAATAATTAACTATTAACATACTCTAAATGTTAATACTCAAAATAAAAATTAATGAACTTTAAATCAATACCTAATAAATTTGAATATTTAAATTGGCAAGAAATTGAAAGTATTGCAAAAGACAAAAGATCTACAGTTATTTGGCCTTTCGGTGCGGTTGAGCAACATGGACCGCAATTGCCTCTTGCCACTGATAGTATTTTTGTTGATGAAATTATTAGTGAGGTTTTTAAATTATTCTCTTCCGATATTCCATTAAAAAGACTGCCAACACAATATATTGGTTTTTCACCAGAACATAAGGGGTTCGCTGGGACAATTTCACTTTCCTCAAATTTAATAACCTCAATGATAAAGGAAGTCGGAGGTCAATTATCTGAAATGGGTTTTAAAAGATTGATTTTAATTAATGGACATGGAGGTCAAATTTCACTACTAAATACAGCTGCAAGAGAGCTGAGAAGTGTCGCACCAGGGATGGCAGTTTTCCCTTGTTTCTTATGGAGTGGTGTGAATGGATTGAGTGAATTGTTAACAAAAACTGAGATTGAGGATGGGCTTCATGCTTCTTTAGCTGAAACAAGTTTGATGATGGCTTTAAAACCCGAATTAGTAGGTGATGAACGCCCAAATGAGGGTAATAAAGTAGAAATTCCTGAAGGTTGGAGTCTAGAGGGCAATGCGCCTACTGCTTGGCTTACTCACGACTTCAGTAAATCAGGAGTTATTGGAGATAGTAGAGGTGCAAATGAGTCTTTAGGGAAAAATTTAAAGGAATTATTGATTAAACATTGGTTTAAATTGATTATGAATCTGATGCAATCAGATTGGCCAAGCAATTTTTAAATAAGTTTAAGTAAAATATGTGACTTAACAATTGAAACTGACTTAACAATTGAAACTATTTTCATGATATTTAAATAAACACTCTATAATCATGTAATATTCATGCATAATGAGCTAAAGATTACTGACATGCAAACTCTAGAATCAAATAAAAAAACTGTTGAAGAATCGACTGATACGATTTCTTTAAATTTGCCCGACTTTACTACAGATTCTTATAAGGATGCATACAGCAGAATAAATGCAATTGTTATAGAGGGAGAGCAAGAAGCTCATGATAATTACATTTCAATAGCATCTCTAATTCCAAATGAGTTAGAGGAGTTAACTAAATTGGCGAGAATGGAAATGAAACACAAAAAAGGCTTTACTGCATGTGGAAGAAATTTAGGTGTAGTCGCTGATATGGAATTTGCTAAAAAATTCTTTTCAAAATTGCATGGTAATTTTCAAGTTGCTCTTGAAAAAGGAAATTTAACAACATGTCTTTTAATACAAGCAATCTTAATTGAAGCATTTGCAATTTCTGCTTACAACGTCTACAT
>CACGVZ010000015.1 GCA_902576415.1 uncultured Prochlorococcus sp.
TTAAAAGGTGACACAATACCTAAATCTAAATAATCATTTATCTTTTTAAGCGTAATGCAAATTTGGCCTCATAAACATATTCATACTCTCGCTAATTTTTCAATTCAAGATTATGAGTCAGTATTTGAATTAGCTAATAGATTTGATGCACTAAAGAATGCAGGAACGAAAAAGATACCTGCCTTACAGGGGACTTTGGTAACTTCTTTGTTTTTTGAAGCTAGTACAAGAACAAAAAATAGCTTTGAACTTGCAGCAAAAAGACTATCTGCGGATGTGCAAACTTTTGCGCCGTCCTCTAGTTCTTTAACAAAAGGCGAAACAATAATCGATACAGCCATAACCTATTCTGCTATGGGAGCAGATACATTAGTTATAAGACATTCATCAAGTTACATAACCTTTGAGATCGCAAAAAAACTTGATGCAATAAATTCCAAGACTTCGGTCCTTAATGCAGGAGATGGATTACATAGTCATCCAAGCCAAGGATTACTTGATATTTATACATTAATTAAATTCTTTTCAAGCAAATTACTGAATCCAAAGGTTTTAAATTCTAAAAAAATTTTAATAATTGGAGACGTTAATCATTCAAGGGTTGCAAGATCAAATCTTTGGGCTTTGAGTGCATTTGGAGCAGACATAATCTTATGTGGTCCTAAAACATTAATACCTGATGAATTTATCAATTTTTTAAAAACCCCTGCGCCAAATCAAACAGAAGATCCTGTCAAATCACGTGGTTCCATAACAATTTCTAGATCATTGGAAGAATCAATAAAAATTGCAGATGCAATTATTGTTTTAAGAATCCAGAAAGAGAGAATGATGGAAAATTTACTCAGCAGTATTGATTCATATAGTTTGGATTATGGGTTAACCGCAGAAAAATTATCTTTAAATAGTAAAGAAATTCCAATTCTTCATCCTGGACCTATTAATAGGGGTATTGAAATAAGTAGTAAAGTAGTAGATGAATATCCTAACTGTTTGATCAATAATCAAGTTGCCAATGGCATCCCCATAAGAATGGCTTTACTATATCTATTGCAAAAATCAAACAAATAAACTTATAACAACTTAAGACTTTCAGTAAAGAATCCATAAAATAATCCAAATCTTAAAGAATCTAACAAAAGTACCAAAAATTTCTTTTTCCTTTCAAATCGAAAATTCCTTCTAAGAACTATCAAAATTTCAATAAAAACAACTGATAAGAAAGCAGCTACTGGATCCATTAGTTCAACAACGGCACTTACCATACCAAGAGAACTTCCTAAAAAGTAACCAATTAGAAGAATAATTAAGGATATTGAATATCTTCTCCATGGATTATTAGCCCAAATACTTAGGGTTTGAATATTTTCTACAATCTTTAGTTGAAAATTTGTCTTTTGAGGCCTAAAAACCATTTTGATTTCAACTAAGCTGCTTCAGAATTTGATTGAATTCTAGTGTTTCCCTCTATTAATTCAAGTAATGCCTCCAACTGAGCCATTATCCCTCTTATTTCGCCTGCTTCAGGGAAAAGACCATCTTCTTTAATGCCTAAATGCATTTCTCTAAGTTCTTGCCTCAAATAACGTAAGTGACTAATTACCTGCTCTTTTTTGGTTTGTGACATGATGCAGTCAAATGGTTCTTCATATTAAGAAATCATATTTTTGATAAGAGGAGTTTGTATATTTATGACTGAAAATGAAGATAAATGCCCTAATAAAACATAAACATAGAGGGCTTAACAAATTTTTCGTATTACAGAAAATATGTAATTAATACTTTCATCGATTTTAAATAATTACTTAAGGCTTTATTATTAAATTATATTGGCTTTACTCAATATGAAATTCATTTCTGAAAATAAAATAAGTGAAGAACTAGTAAATTCTTTTGATGAAGAAATGACCCTTGAGCTCGCTAAAAGGCTAGAGGAAGATAACTACAATACTCCATTTGATGGTTTAAAAGATTGGCACTTACTGAGGGCTCTTGCAATCAATAGACCTGAATTAACAACAAATTATATTCATCTCCTCGATCAGGAACCTTTCGATGAAAACTAAAAGTACAGACTCCAAAATAAAGGTTCTTTTATTAGTAACAGGCAGTATTGCAGCTGTAAGAATTCCACTATTAGTTAGCCAATTAGCGAAAGAAAATTATGAAATAAGATGCGTTTTATCTAAAAATGCAGAAAAATTAATAAAGCCGCTTTCTCTCTCTATTTTGAGTAGAAACCCATGCATTTTAGAAAACGATCAATGGTCAAATAGTCAATCAACACCTCTCCACATAGAACTAAGTAATTGGGCTGATATTTTAATCATTGCGCCCTTAACAGCGACAACATTAGCAAAATGGGTGACTGGAAATGCAGATGGATTAATCCCAAGCATTTTAATAGCAAATACTAAGCCGATTATTGTTGCACCAGCAATGAATACACAAATGTGGCTAAATAAAGCTGTCCAAAAAAATTATGAGAATTTACAGAATTACGAAAATGTTTTGTCTTTGCAACCAAATGAAGGCATCTTAGCTTGTGATGCCATTGGCATTGGCAAGATACCTCCAAATGATTTAATTCAATTAGCACTTGAATTTATAGCTTCACACAAACAAAATGCATATCGCAAAGATTTAATTAATAAAGAAATTTTAATAACTGGAGGTTGCACCTCAGAGAAAATTGACGCGGCAAGACATATTACTAACAAAAGTTCTGGAGCTATGGGCCTACTTCTTTCTCAAGTAGCGAGGTTCAGAGGAGCACATGTAAAATATGTACATGGGCCTCTGAAAGTAGATAAGAATCTTACTGATGGAATAAAAAGATTTGAAATTGAAACTAGTGTTGATTTAATTAGGGCACTTAATAATGAGATATCAAATTGTGATTATTTTTTCATGAATGCAGCAGTATCTGATTTCAAGATACCCTCTGATACTTCAGCTAAAATTCCCAAAAATAAAATTAATGAACATTTGAATAAAAACTTTGAGCTAGTTCCAGATATTTTAAAAACATTTAGTAAATCAAAAAAAGATAACCAAGTTTTTGTAGGCTTTTGCGCTTTTACTGGATCTATCGAAGAAGCACGATTAATAATTAAAGAAAAAATTCTACAAAAGGGTTGTGATTATCTATTCGCAAATCCAATTGATCTTGAAGGCCAAGGATTCGGCTTTTTGTCACAAAATGAAGGTTGGCTGTTCGATACAAACAACATGGAACACTACATTGACAAAACATCAAAATTGGATTTAGCAAATAAATTAATAACCCAAATTATTTCATAAAAAAAATTAAAAACATTTTTTAATTTGTATTTTTTTGTAATCTTAATCATTAAAAATAATGTGATAGCTTAAAATAATTCCAGTTTTTTATAATCTAAAAAGCTACGGGTTGTTTCGAGGATTTAAAAGTCCTATCTTTTATGGTCCTTTCCCTTGTAATATCCGTACTGAACTATTTAGATGACCTTTAATCAATCGTCACAGAACTTTACTGCAACTTTAATTATGAGAATTCGTTCTTTCTTAGCTTTTGTTATTTCAATTTGTATAACTTTTGCTTTCGTACCTGTTAAAACGTTTGCTTTTTCTGAAAGAGGAAATGCACAATTTACAGATGTTGTTAACACAGGAAAAGCTAATGATTGCCCTACATTAGACTCATCTCTTGTCGGATCAATATCTTTAGGGAATGGAGATACCCTTAAAGGTATATGCATGCATCCAACAGAAGTTTATGTAAAAGTACCAGGGACGAAAAGAAAAGCTGCAGAATTTGTTTCTACAAAAATTATTAGTCCTAGAAATAACACCACAGTGACAGAAGTTTATGGAGATATAGATTCAGGAACTTTTACTGAAAAAGGTGGTATCGATTTTCAACTTATTACTGTATTAACTCCTGGTGGCTTAGAGGTGCCATTTGCATTCTCAGCGAAAGATCTTACAGCTGATTTGCCTTCATCTATTGAGCCAGGTACTGAGGTAAGCGGTTCAACATTTACACCTAACTATAGAACTGGTGATTTTCTAGATCCTAAAGCAAGAGCTAAAAATACTGGTGTTGAATATGCTCAAGGTTTAGTTGCATTAGGAGGAGATGACGAAGAACTTGCCAAAGAAAATATTAAAGTTGATGTAAATGGTACTGGCGTTATTACTCTTTCAATCAACAATGTAGATTCTGACACAGACGAATTTGCTGGCACTTTTGAAGCTATCCAACCTTCAGATACAGATATGGGTTCAAAGGATCCACTTGATGTAAAAATAATTGGGGAGCTATACGGAAGAAAGGCATAAATCTTACTTAAGAGAAAAAGGGGGTTAAACCCCTCTTTTTTTTTCAAAATTTTTCTTTATAAATTTAAAAAATGGAATTACAACAAAAGACTAAAACAGACACTAATGGACTAATACCTCCTTATGGAGGAGAACTAAAAAATTTGATTATCAAAGATAAAAACCTTAAAAATGATCTTATCTCCAAAGCTACCTATGAATTTGAATGTAGCGATAGAAATGCATGCGATGTAGAACTTTTGATGGTTGGAGCTTTTTCTCCATTAGAAGGTTTTATGGATGAAAATAACTACAATTCGGTAATTAAAAATAATAGAAATACAAACGGGTTACTTTTTGGCTTGCCCATCGTATTTGATTCTAATAATGAAAAAGTAAAATCTGGAGAGACAATATTGCTAACTTATAAAAAACAAAAAATAGCAGTTTTAGAAGTTAGCTCTAAATGGGAGCCTGATAAATCCTTAGAAGCTGAACTTTGTTATGGTACTAATTCTTTAGATCATCCTGCTGTTAAGATGATTTTTAACGAGAGAGGGAGATTCTATATAGGAGGAAGAGTTTATGGTTTCGAACTACCAATTAGAGAATTCCCCTGCAAAACCCCAGAAGAAGTTAGATCTACACTGCCATCAAATCATGATGTAGTTGCATTTCAATGCAGAAATCCAATTCATAGGGCACATTACGAATTATTTACTAATGCCTTACTGTCAGATAATGTCTCCTCTAACTCAGTTGTTTTAGTTCATCCAACTTGTGGGCCAACACAACAAGATGATATCCCAGGGAAAGTTAGATATTTAACATACAAAGAATTAGAAGAGGAAATATCTGATGAAAGAATAAAATGGGCTTTTTTGCCTTATTCAATGCATATGGCAGGCCCAAGAGAAGCTCTTCAACATATGATAATAAGGAGAAATTATGGCTGCACCCATTTTATTATCGGTAGAGATATGGCTGGCTGTAAGTCATCAGCAACTGGTGAAGATTTTTATGGCCCATATGACGCACAGAATTTTGCGAATAAATGTGCAGACGAATTGATGATGAAGACTGTTCCTTCAAAAAACTTAGTTTATACAAAAGAAAAAGGATATATTACAGCTGAAGAAGCTAAGGAATGTAATTATGAGATTATGAAACTTAGTGGTACTGAATTTAGAAAAAAATTGAGGAATGACGAACCAATTCCTGAATGGTTTGCATTCAAAAGTGTAGTAGATGTTCTAAGACGCTCTTAATAATGTTTTATTATTAGTATCATGTAAATATTAAAATTTATTTATCGTGAACAAACGCTGGAGAAACGTAGGACTTTATGTTCTAGCTGTTATTACTGTAATTTTCATTGGTACTTCTGTATTTGATAAGCCTAGTACAGAAAATGCTACAAAGACCTTAAGATATAGTGACTTTATAGAGGCAGTTCAAGATAAAGAAATCAGCAGAGTACTAATATCTCCAGACAATGCGACAGCTCAAGTTGTTGAAAATGATGGAAGCAGATCTGAGGTCAATTTAGCCCCAGACAAAGATTTATTAAAAATCTTAACTGAGAATAATGTAGACATTGCTGTAACTCCTACTAAATTAGCTAATCCATGGCAACAAGCTATAAGCAGCTTGATTTTCCCAGTACTTTTGATTGGAGGCTTATTTTTTCTCTTCAGAAGATCCCAAAGTGGCAATGCTGGAGGTGGTAACCCTGCCATGAATTTTGGCAAGAGCAAAGCTAGATTGCAAATGGAACCATCTACACAAGTAACCTTTTCAGATGTTGCTGGTGTTGAAGGTGCAAAATTAGAACTTACAGAAGTTGTAGATTTTCTTAAGAGCCCAGATAGATTTACCGCAGTTGGAGCAAAAATCCCAAAAGGAGTTCTTCTTGTTGGACCACCTGGTACAGGAAAAACACTACTTGCAAAAGCAGTAGCCGGTGAAGCAGGTGTACCTTTTTTCTCAATATCAGGTTCAGAATTTGTAGAAATGTTTGTTGGAGTTGGAGCTAGCAGAGTTAGAGATCTTTTTGAACAAGCAAAAAAGAATGCTCCTTGTATTGTATTCATTGACGAAATAGATGCAGTCGGAAGACAGAGAGGTGCTGGTATGGGCGGAGGAAATGATGAAAGAGAACAAACACTAAACCAACTTCTAACCGAAATGGACGGTTTTGAAGGTAATTCAGGAATAATCATAGTAGCTGCAACCAATAGACCTGATGTATTAGACTCAGCTTTAATGCGTCCTGGAAGATTTGATAGACAGGTAACCGTAGATAGACCAGATTACGCTGGAAGATTACAAATATTAAATGTTCATGCTAAAGATAAAACTCTTTCAAAAGACGTTGATTTAGATAAAGTAGCAAGAAGAACACCAGGATTTACTGGTGCAGATTTAGCTAATCTTTTAAATGAAGCAGCAATACTAGCAGCTAGAAAAGATTTAGATAAAGTTAGTAATGATGAAGTAGGTGATGCCATTGAAAGAGTTATGGCAGGCCCAGAAAAGAAAGATAGAGTTATCAGTGATAAGAAAAAAGAATTAGTTGCTTATCACGAAGCTGGTCATGCACTCGTTGGAGCATTAATGCCTGATTATGATCCAGTAGCAAAAGTCTCAATAATTCCTAGAGGTCAAGCTGGAGGTTTAACCTTCTTTACTCCAAGTGAAGAAAGAATGGAATCTGGTCTTTACTCTCGTTCTTATCTTCAAAATCAAATGGCTGTAGCTCTTGGTGGAAGAGTTGCAGAAGAAATAGTATATGGAGAAGAGGAGGTGACAACTGGAGCTTCAAATGATTTACAGCAGGTTGCCAATGTAGCAAGACAAATGATCACTAAATTTGGTATGAGCGACAAAATAGGTCCAGTAGCTCTAGGTCAATCCCAAGGTGGAATGTTTCTCGGAAGAGATATGAGTTCTACAAGAGACTTCTCTGAAGACACAGCTGCAACAATTGATGTAGAGGTTTCAGAACTTGTTGATATTGCCTACAAGAGAGCTACAAAAGTTTTATCAGATAATAGAACAGTTCTTGACGAAATGGCTCAAATGCTTATTGAAAGAGAAACTATAGACACTGAAGATATCCAAGATTTGCTCAACAGATCAGAAGTTAAAGTAGCTAATTATATCTAGTTCAAAAAATAAATATTTAATGAATATTAAAGAAGATTCTTTTTCTGGTTTACCTATAAAAGAATCTTTTTTTTTACTCGTAAAACCACAAGATAATATTTACACAAATACCTCTATAAGAAATTCATTTTTTGAAGAATTAGAAAGCTTAGTAAAATTAGGATTAAAGAATATTGAAATAAGTTGGTCAAAACACGAAAATTGGGTAGATTTTGTATCCGATATCAAATTTAAATATCCAAGAATTAATTTAGGCTCTGCCTCCATAGTTAATAAGCAATCAATAGATGACTCCTTAAAAATTGGATTAAATTTTTCTATGATGAAATTTTGGGATAAAGATCTTTTCAATTATGCGCAGTCAAAAAATTATTTATTAATTCCTGGAATTAATAAGTTAAAGGATCTTAGGGAAGCGATAAATTTAAATTGCAAAATTGTCAAAATTTACCCAATAAAAAGTAAAGATAATTCGATAGATATACTCCACTTTGGAAGTATTGATTTCATTGCTGCTGGAGGCCTATCAATCAATGATGTAAAAACTTACAAATCTTTAGGATATAAAGCTATTGTGATTGGAGATAAAGGTATTATTAAAAAAAAATTTGATACAAAAATATTTGAATGGCTCAATAATAATTGAGTTAGGGATAAATATAATTTATTCAACAAAACTACTAATTATCGATTAAGCCACATTGAGCTTGATTCAGTAGTAAATGATCAGCAAGTACTAAAGCCACCATAGCATCAACCATAGGAACTGCTCTTGGTAGAACGCATGGATCATGTCTTCCTCTTGCTTTCATCAAAACTTCTTTTCCTTCAGCATTTACTGTTTTCTGTTCTTTCCCGATAGTTGCTGTAGGTTTAAAAGCTATCTTCATCTCAATATTTTCGCCATTACTTATTCCCCCCTGGATACCACCTGAATTATTAGATATTGTTCTTAACTTCTTAATATCATCAGATTTAATGAAGGCATCATTATGTTCGCTACCTTTTAAATAAGTTCCAGAGAAACCTGAACCTATTTCAAAGCCTTTCGTGGCAGGCAAAGACATCAAAGCCTTTGCTAAATCAGCTTCTAATTTATCAAAAACAGGCATCCCAAGACCAGAAGGAACATTTCTTACTAGGCATTCAATAACACCGCCACAAGAGTCTCCTTGACGCTTTAATTGCTTAATTCTCTCTATCATTTCTGCTGATACATGTTCATCAGGACATCTAACAATATTAGAATCTATTTTGTCTAGAGAAATATTTTCTTTATTTATATCAGAATCAATATCGTGTATACGCTTTACCCAAGATAGTATTTCAGTTTTACAGAAGGTTTTTAATAATTGTTTTGCTACAGCGCCAGCAGCTACTCTCCCAATTGTTTCTCTTGCAGAAGCTCTTCCACCGCCAGAACTTGCCTGAATTCCATATTTCAGATGATATGTACCATCTGCATGAGAAGGTCTAAATACCTGTTCCAAATTATTATAGTCTCCTGGTCTTTGATCCTTGTTTCTTACTAACATTGCTATTGGAGTTCCAAGTGTTAAACCTTCTTTTATCCCACTTAATATTTCGATTTTATCTTCTTCATTTCGGGGTGTTGTAATGTCACTTTGGCCAGGTCTGCGCCTATCTAATTCATTTTGTATCAGTTCTATATCTACTTTTAACTTAGGGGGACATCCATCAAGGATAACTCCTACTGCACCACCATGTGATTCTCCAAAAGTACTGACACGAAAAATTTTTCCAAAACTACTACTCATAGAAATATCAAATGTTTTATCTATATATAAATATTATATGAAACCAATTGAAAATTAAACAAAAAAAAGCCCCCAAAAAGGGGGCTTGTTAGTTTAAGAACTTTAAGCTTAACCGATAGCTGGAGCTGAAAGAGCTACTGTTGTAGACTCAGCTGCTGCTAGATCAAGTGGGAAGTTGTGAGCGTTACGCTCGTGCATTACTTCCATACCTAGGTTAGCTCTGTTAAGAACGTCACCCCATGTAGGAACAATCTTACCGTTTGCATCAACAACTGACTGGTTGAAGTTGAAACCGTTAAGGTTGAATGCCATTGTGCAGATACCCATTGAAGTTAACCATACACAAACAACTGGGAATACAGCTAGGAAGAAGTGAAGACTTCTGCTGTTGTTGAATGAAGCATATTGGAAGATCAAACGACCGAAGTAGCCATGAGCTGCAACGATGTTATATGTTTCTTCTTCTTGTCCGAACTTGTAACCATAGTTCTGAGACTCTGTCTCAGTTGTTTCTCTGATTAGAGATGAAGTAACAAGTGAACCGTGCATAGCTGAGAATAAAGATCCTCCGAACATACCAGCAACACCAGCCATGTGGAATGGGTGCATAAGAATGTTGTGCTCTGCCTGGAAAACAAACATGAAGTTGAATGTTCCAGAGATACCTAGAGGCATTCCGTCAGAGAATGAACCTTGACCGAATGGGTATACAAGGAATACTGCGAAAGCTGCTGAAACTGGTGCAGAGTATGCAACACAGATCCAAGGACGCATACCTAGACGGTATGAAAGCTCCCACTGTCTTCCCATGTATGCTGAGATACCAATTAGGAAGTGGAAAATTACAAGCTGGTAAGGACCACCGTTGTATAACCACTCATCTACAGTAGCTGCTTCCCAAATTGGGTAGAAGTGTAGACCAATAGCGTTAGATGAAGGAACAACTGCACCTGAGATGATGTTGTTTCCGTATAGGAATGAACCAGCAACTGGCTCTCTAATTCCGTCGATGTCTACTGGTGGTGCTGCGATGAATGCAACGATGAAGCAAGCCGCTGCTGTAAGAAGGCATGGAATCATTAAGACGCCGAACCAACCAACATAAATTCTGTTGTTAGTTGATGTTACCCACTCACAAAACTGTGGCCAACCTTTTAACAGCGAAGAACGCTGCTGCTGAATAGTTGTCATGAGTTCGTAAAGTATGTCTCTAAATTGAGACGTGTAAATAAAACGGAAAATAAATTCCGCTCCAAAGATTTTAGACCAAAATCGCTAAAAATGTGTAAATATTTTTTCTTAAAGTAAATTTATTTTTTGGAAAATAGAAGAAAAGAACTTCCATGTCTTAAGATTTTCTTTGTTATTGAGGTTTCAACTTGGTAATAATCGAATGGCTTCTTAACGGAAGAAGATCTAGAGAAGTAGTTTCCCTAAGAGAGGCTAAGCATAGAAGACTGCAATTAGAGGCTTTTGGAGCTGTTATTTATTGGAGTGAAAGAATTTAGGTTTTTAAGGCTTAAGTGTTAGGAAAAAAAATAAAAAGTATTCAATATTAAATAAACTTATCTATTAAATAAAAAATCCTTATTATTTTTCAGCAATATATTGTTCCGGTTTCTTAATTTAAAGACTTTCAAACTCTTGTACCCATTGTTTGTTGGAACAAATCACTTCTTTTTTTGTATAACTCATGGCAATTTTTTTTTCCTTATAAGCGACTTCTCCAATAAAAACAGGCCAAATCAATTGGTTTCCTTCATATTTTTGAATTATTCCTTGGCTATCCAGAAATAATGGATCTCCTTTTTTAATCATTTTCCAATCTTGGTTTATTCTCTCAGGATGAATTAGGCCATTAATATTTCCTTTTTCATCTCTTGGATAATCTATACTCCCTTGATGAACGTGAACAACTAATTCCTTTGGAAGTTCTAAAAGGTTGTTTTTTAATTTATATATCTCTTCCCTTAGGGAGCTAATTATTAAAGTGAATCTATTTATGATTTTTGGATCATAAAAATTTTGTGCTACAGCTCCTATTTCAATTACAAGACCACATGGCCAAGCTTCTACAAGAAAGCCTGTTTGAGCTTTATCTTTTTCGTGCAAATAAATAGGTAATCCAAATTTGTTCTGCAGTAATGCAGCTAAACAAAAATCTTTGAATCTCCTTCCATACAAAACAATGCTAGTGCCCATATTTGCAGTAGTAGTATGCAAATCGATTGCAATTTGACAGGGTTTAGATCCGTCAATTCCGAATTGATCTACTAAAAAATTGGCTCTATTAGTTTCATAAAAGCTATTAATATGTTGATCAAAATTCTCACCTTCTTTAAAAGATCTATTTAAATCTACATCTATATATCGGCACCCTTTTTCATAGGCAGCAGGATTACCTATGATGTACTCATACTCAATACCATGATTTAAACTATTTTCCTCTCTATTAAATTGGTTAACTGCCCAAACAGGATTAATTTCATTCCCATGAGTGCCTGAAACGATAAGTATTCTTTGAACAGTCATTTTTCCTTTAAAAATAAAATTTTATGCAAAATAAATACCTTATTAAGGCCTCCAAAAAATTCTGGTTTTGGTTTTGGACCCAACTAATGAATGGCTTCGCACCGTCAGATTTATATGGTAATTATAAGAGGCCTAAAGGTATAACAATTGATAGCGAATACGATATTAATAATCAGAATGGACAAATTTATTTATTAGTAGGGAATTCTTGTCCATGGTGTCAAAGAACTTTACTAATCCACGAAATAAAAAATTTATCTAAAAAAGTCAAAGTTATTTTTTTAAAAGCAGATCTTGAACATGGCGAATGGATTTTCAATACAAAGTTTAAAGGATGTATGAGACTGTCAGACCTTTACAAAAAAGCTAATAAAAAGATTATTTTTAGAGCGACATTACCTCTTTTAATTAGTTTTGTAAAAAATGAAGTAAATATTTTGTCTAATGAAAGTTCACAGATTATAAGAATACTCAATTCAATAACAATTGAATCAGAAAATCATTTTTTAACTATTAAAGACTGTAATGAACAATTTTTAGATTTAATTAACAGCAGCATTAATGATGGAGTATATAAATGTGGTTTCGCCAGAAACCAGTCAGCTTACGAAAAAGCAAGTCAAAATCTATTCGCAGCTATAAATGAAGTTGAAAATTTACTAAAGAAAAATAAAGGGGACTGGATATTTGGTGAGGAGTTAACCTACGCAGATATTTACCTTTTTCCAACTCTAATAAGATGGGAGTTGATATATAGCAAACTTTTCAAATGTACTGAAAAAGAACTATCAAGTTTCGAAAAAATTATTGAATGGAGATTAAATTTTTTTAAATTATCTAATGTTAGTAAGACTTGTTTTGGAAATGAATGGAAAAAAGATTACTATAAAGCTTTATTCCCTTTAAACCCAAATCAAGTAATCCCAGTATTACCATCGCTAGAGGAAATAATGAGATTAGAGTCATAAAAAACACTTAACATAATTTCGAAAAAAAATGATGTTGTAATGAACACTTATTTAGTTCATAGATAATGCAATTTCATTAGAAATTAACTATGTTATGTATGTCTACTAAAGTACGAAAAGCTTAAAATGAAATCCATTGACGAACACATCCAAAAAGATCAATCGGAAATCGAATCTGCAAAAGCAGAGGGCAATCTTCCAAAGGTCAGACATTTAACTGAAGAGCTAAAAGAACTTGAAGAATATAAGGATCATCATCCTGATGATAAACATGACCCTAATGCCTTGGAACTATTCTGTGATGCCAACCCGGATGAACCAGAATGTCTTGTTTACGATGATTAAATTTTCTTTTGACAGGTAATCTATAAAAAAAGGGCTCTAAAAGCCCTTTTTTTATTTGTTAAATTCTTTTAGTAATCTCTATTAAAATCGGATGGACTTCCTGTCAGCGAACATACAACAGACTCCTCATTTTTCATTTCCTTGACTTCTACAATTGGTCTTCCCATTTTCTTAAGGACCTCAATATCTTGAATGGTTTGACATCTAGCTATTATTTTTCCTTGTTGATCAAAGCAACTATAGAAATTCATGTTTTGTTTAAAGAAGTATCTTATTTATGGCTAATTTTGATTATTAAATCAAGTGTATTTTTTTACAAAAAAATTTTTAATTTAAGTTAGATCCTTTTCCATACTTCAGAAAGCAGTGAAGATAAACCTTTTTTTAAAGATGAAGAAATAACTAAAACTTTCTTTTTAGATAAATCTTCTAACTTTTTAGTGATTATTTTCAAATAATCATCATCTATCAGCTCCATTTTGTTCAATACTATTATTCTCTCTTTATCTAGAAGACCTTTACCATATTTTTTTAATTCCTGCTCAATTATCTCAAAATCATTTAAAGGATTTTCTGCAATTGAATCAATTAAGTGTACAAGTATCTTTGTTCTTTGGATGTGCCTTAAAAAATCATGTCCTAAACCTACACCATCAGCTGCTCCTGATATTAGTCCAGGAATATCCGCAAAAAGGCAACCATTACCATCAATCTTTCTTACTACACCTAAGTTAGGTATTAAAGTTGTAAAAGGGTAGTTTGCAATTTTTGGACGGGCAGATGATAAAACGGAAATCAAGGTACTTTTTCCAGCATTTGGAAGGCCTATAATGCCAACTTCTGCAAGAAGTTTTAGTTCTAATTGAACCTCCCATATCTCTCCATCTTTGCCTTCAGTGAATGATTCTGGGGCTCTATTTTGATTACTTAAATAGTAAGCATTACCATGTCCACCTCTGCCTCCAATAGCAATAGTTAAACTCTGTTTGTCTTTAGTTAAGTCTCCTAAAATAATACCGGTTTTAATATCCCTTATTTCTGTACCGCAGGGAACTTTAAGAATTGTATCGTCACCTGAAGCTCCTGATCTCTTATTAGGACCTCCTTTGCATCCATCTTCAGCAATTATTTCACGTTTGAATTTGAAATCTAATAACGTTTGAAGATTATTATCAGCCATCAAGATTATTGAACCCCCTCTGCCACCATTTCCCCCGGACGGTCCTCCAGCAGGAACGAACTTTTCTCTTCTAAATGAAACTATTCCATTTCCACCTTTTCCAGCTTTAAGAATAATGTTTGCTTGATCAATAAATTGCACTTAATACACTTAATTAATTTTTTTCTAGGTAATTTAAATTTTATTTTATCCACGCAATACTGCAACCAGGTCCACCTTCGTTATTGGCAGCATCTTCAATCTTATCAACATAATTCAAACCTGATAACCAATTTCTTAGTCCTTTTTTTAATTTCCCTGTTCCAATTCCGTGAACAATCCATAGCGGTCCATGAAATTTTCTTATTTTCTCCTCAATCATTATTTCGGCTTCGTGAACTCTTAGCCCTCTTACGTCAATTGTATTTTTACTTGTCCTAATTTTAGAAAAAGAAAAATCTTCTCTTGTAGACTTGATCTCAATTTTTGACCTTTTAAAATTAGGCTTTTCTCCGTTAATACCTTCAAAGTCATTTACAGATAATGTGCTCCTAAATGAACCACATTTAATTTCATAAAAACCACCTTTTTTATCTAAATCTACAATTTGTCCCGTACTATTTAGACTTTTAATCTTTACAAAATCGCCTACCTGAGGGTTCCATGATATTGACTTTTCAGATTTTTTTTGGGTTAAATGTTCCCTCTCAATTTCCTTTAATCTTTTTCCAATAATTCTCGTATCCTCTCCATTAACATTTTTATCTCTTAATTTTTTAATCAAATCTATCACCTCTTTTTTAGCGGATATAATATGTTTTGATAATTTAGACCTTTCAATTTCCTGGATTTTTTGAGCATTTATTTTTTGATATTCATAATTTCTCTTCAGTTCATCATGTAATATTTCAGTCCTTGCAATCAATTCTGCAGCAGCCTCTGCGGAATTTTGTTGTTTAATCCTCTCTTCCTCAAGTCCTTTAATAATACTGTTAATGTTGTCAACTTCTTTTGGCTTTAGATAATTTGCAGCTTCATTGAGTATGCTTTCATCGAGACCAATTCTCTTTGAAATTGACAAAGCATTACTTCTCCCAGGAATGCCCCAGTTGAGTATATATTTTGGCTTCAAAGATTCCTCATCAAATGCAACTGATACATTTTCAAATCTTGAGTCGTTATACTTTAAAGCCTTAATATCTCCATAATGTGTAGTTGCCAAAGTGATATCAGATTTATTTGCAAATTCTTTTAATAAAGCCATCGCAAGAGCACTTCCTTCAAGAGGATCTGTGCCAGATCCAATTTCATCTAACAAAACAACTGATAATCCTTTCTTATAATCAAGTGAATCTAATATCTCTTTTATGCGGGATATATGCCCACTGAAGGTAGATAAATTTTCTTCTAATGATTGATTATCTCCTATATCCACATATATATTTGGACAAAAAGGGATAACAGGATTATTAGTTGAAGGTATCAATAATCCTGCTCTAGCCATAAGTAAAGACAAGCCCAAACCCTTTAAAGCTGCTGTTTTACCTCCAGTATTTGGACCTGTAATAGCTACAACCTTAATATTTCTATTTATGTAAAAATCTACAGCTACTGGTGGAGGGGCTCCTTTTTTCTTATGTTCCCAAATCAATAACGGATGAGAAAAACCAATTAAAGAAATAATAGGATTTTTCTCAAATTTAGGAGTTTTACCTCCAATCCATTTCGAATATCTTGAACGAGTTAGGGCATTTTCTAATCTTAATAAAATGGATGCCATTTCAATAAGATTTTTTGAATTATCACTAACAACCTGAGACCATTTCTTAAGTAATTTAAATTCTTCTGCTGTAATCCTAGCCTCTAAAGAAGCAATCTTATTACCTTTAGTTACTACACTTTCAGGTTCAAAATATACTGTATTTCCTGAAGATGAAGAGTCATGAATTATTCCCTTAAATTTATCTACATAATTAACTTTCACTGCTAAAACAGGCCTTCCATATCGATCTCCAATAGTAGTATCTTGCAAATAAATTAAATTCTTTTGAATAAATTTCTCAACTAATATTTTTCTTTCAAGTTTCTTAGATAAAAATTCTTTTCTAAGAATAGATAGTTCATTACTAGCATTGTCTGAAATCCTTCCATTCGATTCAATGCCTTTTTTAAAAATAGTTTCGATATTCTGATGGTCAATTAAATTTTTTGTGAATGATGAAATATAAGGCCTTTGCTCAAAATCTAATAAGATTTTTTTTAAATTTCTTGCTGCAGCAATTGTTTTCGCTATTTCTAACAATTCAGAAGATGAAATTACGCCTCCCTTCGAACAAATTTCAATATTTCTACTAATATCAAAAACACCAGAAAAACTAATTGATTTATCTAAATTTTTTTCTAGCTCATTAATTTCAACAGTTTCATTCAAAAGTCTTTTAGATGCATCGTATTCTGAAGGAATAACAAAATTTAAAATTGATCGTTTACCCATTTCCGTTGAGGCGAATGAAGATAAATGCGTTTTTAATGAATCCCACTCTAAAAGGTTTATAGATTCTTCTTCTAAGGTGTTATCTGAATATGATTTTTTAGAATAACTTTTCTCTTGCATACAAAAAAAAAGAATCAAACATTCGATTGAATCCCTTCAGGAGGAACATAAAGCATCTCAAGCCAGTTTCCTTCAGTATCCTTCATATAAAAAGATGCTGTTCCATCTCTATGCTCATGTAAAGGACCCACTTTTACACCAGAATTTTTCAGATCATTTTGAATATTTTCCACTTCTTTTTTATTTTCAAAATGAAAAGCAAAGTGAGGTCCCGCAGCTTTGTAGCTGGGGCCTAACAACGCAAGTCCATCTTTCCCTTCACCCGCCTCTAAATAAGACCAATCTTTATCATCCCAAACCAAATTCATACCAAGCTTAATATAAAAAGATTTCGCCCTTTCGAGATTCTCTACTCTAAGTGCAATGTGACCAATCCTATTTACTCCTTGTGAAAACTTCAAAACAAAGCAATTAATTTATTACTTATCTAAGAATAAACCAAATTTTTATTAATAATGAGTTTTTAATTATCCTGCAACCATTGAGATGCATCACAAGCATGATAAGTGAGTATTAATTTTGCTCCTGCTCTTTTAAAACTAAGCAATGTCTCTAAAACAATATCTTTTTCGTTAATCCAGTTCTTCATAGCAGCAGACTTTACCATGGAATACTCCCCACTAACGTTGTATGCAGCTATAGGCTTATTTGAAAATGTGCTTAGCCTATAAACAATATCCAAATATGAAATTCCTGGTTTTACCATCAAAATATCAGCTCCTTCATACTGATCCAATGCAGATTCAATTAATGCCTCTTTTGAATTGGCAGGGTCCATTTGATATGTAGACTTATTGTCTGGAATTATTTTCTTACTATTTTCTCTTGGAGCCGAATCTAAAGCAGTTCTAAACGGACCGTAATAAGCAGATGAATATTTAGCTGTATAACTAATAATACCTACATCACTAAATCCTTCACTATCAATAGCAGTCCTAATTGCTCCCACTCTTCCATCCATCATGTCACTAGGGCCAATAAAATCTGCTCCAGCTCTAGCTTGAGTTAAAGCTTGTTTCTTTAAAATTTCAATCGTTTCATCATTCAATATTTTTCCAGTTTCATCAACTAAGCCATCATGTCCATCACACGAGTAAGGGTCCAAGGCAACATCTGTCATTATTGCCATTTCTGGAATCTCTTTTTTTAATATTTGAATAGCTTTAGGTATTAAACCCTCTTCATTAAAACATTCTGCTCCATCTTCAGTCTTTAAGCTATCGTTAATTTTTGGGAAAAGAACCACACACCTTATTCCCAATTCCCATGCCCTAGTAACTTCCTTTATTAAGCCATTAATATCCCATCTATAAACTCCGGGCATTGCTGAAATTTCTTCTTTGAAATCTTTTTCATGAATAAATAATGGATATATAAAGTCCGATGCCATCAGATGGTTTTCTCTAACCATTTCTCTAATTGCCTCAGTTCTTCTTAATCTTCTAGGACGAATAATCGAATTCATTTGAATATTATTTAAATTGAAAAATATTTATCTAATACATTAATCGCTTGCCTCGCACATAAATCAATCAGAGACTACTTTTGTTCAGGAAAATTAACTAAAATTTATTTAATTAAGAGCAAAAAAAGTTACAAAAATATTTTGCACAATCTCATTTTTCACAAATTTACGTCATTAAGAGATAATATCTTCTAGTTAAGTATTTATTTAAAGGAGAGCATCTTTGAAAATAATTAATGGATTTCATCTGAAAAATGTAAGAGGAGATATTCTTGGAGGCATCACAGCCGCAGTGGTGGCTTTACCTCTAGCTCTTGCTTTTGGTAATGCTGCGTTAGGGCCTGGCGGAGCAATTTATGGACTATACGGAGCAGTAGTAGTTGGTTTTTTAGCAGCATTATTCGGCGGGACACCTGCTCAAGTTAGTGGACCTACTGGTCCCATGAGTGTAACTGTTGCAGGTGTAGTGGCAGGCTTAGCAGCAGTAGGTGTTCCAAGAGATCTTTCTGCAGGACAAATTTTACCTTTAGTTATGGCAGCGGTAGTCATTGGCGGCTTACTGCAAATATTATTCGGGATTCTAAAACTAGGTAAATACATTACTTTAGTTCCATATTCTGTTGTTTCAGGATTTATGTCTGGTATTGGAGTAATAATCATTGCGCTTCAGATTGGACCATTACTTGGAATTAGCACTCGAGGTGGAGTAGTCGAATCTTTAACAACTGTATTTTCAAATTTCCAGCCCAATGGTGCTGCTATTGGAGTAGCAATAATGACATTAGGTATAGTATTTCTTACTCCTAGAAAAATAAGTCAGTGGGTTCCTTCTCCTCTCTTGGCTTTATTAATAGTAACTCCAATATCAATTTTAATTTTTGGAGATGGAGCTATTGATAGAATTGGAGATATTCCAAGGGGAGTTCCATCTTTAAATTTCCCAAGTTTTAACCAATATTTCCCAATTATTTTCAAGGCAGGATTAGTCCTAGCAGTACTTGGCGCTATTGACTCCTTACTGACATCTTTAGTAGCAGACAATATCTCTCAAACAAAACATAATTCTGATAGAGAACTTATTGGTCAAGGGATAGGAAATGCTGTAGCAGGTCTGTTTTCAGGTTTACCTGGGGCAGGAGCAACCATGAGAACAGTGATTAATGTTAAATCTGGAGGTTCAACTCCCATTTCTGGTATGGTTCACTCAGTTGTATTGTTGATAGTTTTAGTTGGTGCGGGACCTTTAGCTGAGCAAATACCGACTGCATTGCTCGCAGGAATTCTTATAAAAGTAGGCTTAGATATTATTGATTGGGGATTTTTGAGGAGGGCTCACAAATTATCTTTAAAAACTTCAGTAGTAATGTATGGCGTACTTTTAATGACTGTTTTTTGGGATTTAATTTGGGCAGTTTTAGTCGGTGTATTCATAGCAAATATGCTTACTATTGATTCAATAACCGAAACTCAACTAGAAGGTATGGACGAGGATAATCCTTTATCAAATGATGATCAAGCCAAAAATGCATTGCCTGCTGATGAAAAAGCACTTCTAGATAGATGCTCAGGAGAAGTAATGTTATTTAGACTTAAAGGACCACTTAGTTTTGGAGCAGCTAAAGGTATATCTGAGAGAATGATGCTGGTAAGAAACTACAAGGTTTTAATACTAGATATCACTGACGTACCAAGACTTGGAGTGACGGCGACTCTCGCAATAGAGGACATGATGCAGGAGGCAAAAAATAATTCCAGAAAAGCATTTGTTGCTGGGGCAAATGACAAAGTAAAAGATAGATTAGCTAAGTTTGGAGTTGAAGGCATTATTGAAACAAGAAAAGAAGCTTTAGAAACCGCTCTAAATGAAATAGCCTAATAATTTATGGAAATAAATCCAATTCTGCAAAATGTATTAGCCCCGCCAGTTCTTTTCTTTTTGATTGGAGCAATCTCAGTACTCTTTAAATCTGATTTAGAAATACCAGCTCCATTACCTAAACTCTTCTCCTTATATCTGCTACTAGCAATTGGTTTTAAAGGTGGTATAGAGATACAGAAAAGTGGTTTTACAGATCAAGTATTGCCTACTTTAAGTGCTGCAATTCTTATGTCATTAGTAATTCCGCTGATTGGATTTTTAATTTTAAGATTTAAGTTTGATGTCTTTAATTCGGCTGCAATAGCAGCAGCATACGGTTCAATTAGTGCTGTTACATTTATTTCCGCAGAAAGTTTTTTGGAAAGTCAAAAAATAGCTTTTGATGGGTTTATGGTTGGAGCCTTAGCTTTAATGGAGTCTCCTGCAATAATTGTTGGATTATTACTTGTGAAATTTGCAGCTCCCAAAAATAGGCCAAAATCAAGAAAAATGCATCTAAGCGCAATATTACACGAATCACTTTTGAATGGATCAGTTTATTTATTGCTCTCAAGCTTAATTGTAGGATTTCTTACTGCTTCCAGTAATCCCTCAGGGATTGCAAAAATGGAGCCTTTTACTGGACAATTATTCTATGGAGCAGAATGCTTCTTCTTGTTAGATATGGGAATAGTCGCTGCTCAAAGATTACCGAGACTGAAGAATGCAGGTTCGTTCTTGATTGGCTTTGCCATTTTTATGCCTTTATTTAACGCATTTATTGGTGTTTTTATTGCAAGATTTTTATCATTAGGACCTGGCAACGCACTTTTATTTGTGGTTTTATGTGCTAGCGCCTCTTATTTAGCAGTTCCTGCAGCGATGAGGATGACAGTACCAGAAGCTAAATCTAGTTATTATATTTCAACTACACTAGGTCTAACTTTCCCATTCAATATAGTCCTTGGCATTCCCATATATATGAGTTTAGTAAATACCATTATCCCATTGTCCCCTCTATAAAAATGAAAAGATTAGACTTGATATTTAGTGAAAGAGAACTAGATGCAATTATTAAAACATTAGAAAAAGCTAATGTTCCTGGATATACAGTTATGAAACACGCCACAGGCAGAGGGCCTGAAAGAGTTGTCACTGAAGATATGGAATTTACAGGATTAGGAGCAAATGCTCATGTAATTGTTTTTTGTGAGCAAGAATTAATAGATAAAATGAGAGATAACATCAGGGACGATTTAAGCTACTACGGTGGAGTTGCTTATATTTCTGAGGCAACACCCCTTTAAATTAAAGAAGCAATATTTATTTTTAAGAATGAATCCAATCTACTCTTATATTTTTTCGACTATTTAAGTATCTATCAATTGACATTGCAGCAATACATCCATCAGAAGCTGCAACTACGGCTTGCTTAAATGGTGTATTTCTTATATCTCCAATAGCCCATACTCCATCAGAATTTGTAGACATAAAGTCATCAACAATAACCCCTCCGTCTTCTTTTAAAGCAATTTGGTCCCCTAAAAAATCAGTAATCGGCTTTGAACCACTCATATAAACAAACACTCCATCTAAATTTAAATTGATAGGATTTTCTTCTTGTTTATTTTTTACAACAACCCCATTCACACCCATATCATCGCCCAATATTTCCAATAATCTTGTTCTACTCCAATGTTTTATATTTGAATTATCCATCAATTCCATAGCTTCTTCATTATCTGATTTAGGATCACTTGATGTAATCCAATGCACAGTTGATGCAAATTTAGTTAGAACAGTTGCCTCTTCAATTGCCTCCTTGTTCACTCCAACAACGGCAACTTCTCTATTCTTATAAAAAGCCCCATCACATGTAGCACAATAACTTACTCCTTTGCCAAGAAAATCGGCTTCGCCCTTAAATGATGCAGGCCTACCCATTGCTCCACTTGCAAGTACAAGTGCTTTAGCTTTGAAAGTGCCTTCTGGCGTATAAACCATTTTCCATTCTCCACTAGCGTCTATTCCAAACACTTGTGCTCTTCTATAGTCTGTGCCGTATTGCACAGCCTGTTCTCTCATTAGAGTAAGTAATCTCTCCCCACTTATATCAACCGGAACACCTGGATAATTAGCGATTTGATGAGTTATTGCTAGGGCGCCAACAGATGGATTTTTATCTAAAATGACTGTCTTTAAGTTTGAACGAGATGTATAAAGTGCGCAAGTACATCCGGCCGGGCCTCCTCCGATAATAACTACATCTGACTCAATGATTTCCAATTTTTAAAACTCCTTTTTAGTAGTTAATAAGATGAGTTATTGGTTAGAAGATATTTTAATGTAAATACCTAAACCTCTATATAGATATAAGTTAAAAGAAAAAAGAGAAAAAAGCATAATATAGAAACAAACTTACATAGGAAAAACATAAAAAATTAATTATCAAAATGATCAGGTACGTGAAATGTTCTGAATTGATCTATTATTAGTTAATATGCAAAATTAATTGCTGTAGAAACATTATATTTTTCATGACCAACTCTGATTACCTTTTAAAAGCTGCCATTAAGAAATTAACCGAAAAATTAAACGAGATATTGGTTGACAAAATTGAAGAAGCAACAAATATTGCTCAAGATGCTCCAGAAATTCTCAAAAAAGAATTTGATAGTTTGAAAGAATCTATAATTGAAGAAGCCTCAAGAATGGAAAAAGCCGAAAATATTCAAGCAAATGAGTCTGCAAATACTTATCAAGATTCCAAAATAACAAAAGCTTTGAATGAAATTAAAGGTATCAACGAACAAATTGATCTATTTAATAAAACAATAAATAATCAAATTATATGAGTTATCAAATTCTTCATTATCGTTTAAAAAAATTGAAGAGGGCCTTTCTTATTTGGATCACTCTTATTTCGCTTTTAATAAATTTGTGGATAGATAATATTAGATTTACAATTTTCCAAACTAAGAGCAAAGAAAAAAGTAGGGTCCAAATTAAAAGAGCTAGGTGGTTTACTAATCAATTAATAAAGCTTGGTTCAGCATTTATTAAAATTGGACAACTATTATCAGCGAGACCCGATTTAATTCCTAATACCTGGATACAGGAATTGTCTAAATTGCAGGATCAAGTTCCTAATTTTTCATTTGAGCAAGTTGAAGAAACTATAAGAGAAGAACTAGGGTCCAAGTTTTATGAAATTGATCAAATAATAGCTGATCCGGTTGGATCAGCATCACTAGCTCAGGTTCATAGGGCGACTTTAAAAGATGGTAAAAAAGTAGTATTTAAAGTTCAAAGACCCAATTTAAAAGAATTGTTTATTATCGATTTGGGTATAATGCAGCAAATAGCAGGATTGTTGCAAACAAATAAGAATTGGAGTCGAGGTAGAAACTGGGTTGAGATTGCTAAAGAGTGCAGGAAAGTTCTCATGAAGGAACTTGATTTTAATTGTGAAGCACAATATGCAGCAAGATTTAGACAGCAATTTCTTGATGATGTAAATGTTGAAGTTCCTGAAGTGATTTGGAATATGAGCAGTGAAAAAGTTCTTTGTTTAAGTTATCTTGAAGGAACGAAAATAAGCGATTTAGAAAAATTAAAATTACAAGAAATTGATTTACCTAAAATTGCAGAAATAGGGGCCATCAGCTATTTAAAACAATTAGTAAATTACGGTTTTTTCCATGCAGACCCTCATCCAGGGAATCTAGCGGTTTCAAAAAAAGGTAAATTGATTTTTTATGATTTTGGAATGATGGGCAATATTTCAAATAATCTTCAAACAAGATTAGGGGGGATGGTTAAGGCTGCCGCATTAAGAGACGCCTCATCACTTGTTAGCCAATTACAACAAGCTGGGCTAATTTCAAAAGATATTGATGTAGGACCAGTCAGAAGATTAGTCAGACTGATGCTTAAAGAAGCCTTAACTCCACCCTTTAGCCCAAATATTATTGAAAAATTATCTGGAGATTTATACGAACTTGTTTATGAAACACCATTTCAACTACCAGTAGATTTAATTTTTGTGATGAGAGCTTTATCAACTTTTGAAGGAGTTGGCAGAATGCTTGATCCAGGGTTTAACCTTGTATCAGTTACCAAGCCTTATTTAATAGAACTTATGACTTCAAATAATCAAACTCCCAACGATTTAATTAATCAATTTGGAAGGCAAGTAGGTGAACTAGGATCTAAAGCTGTTGGAATTCCCAAAAGAATAGATGAAAGTTTAGAAAGATTAGAGCAGGGCGATTTACAATTGCAAATAAGAATGGGAGAGTCTGATAGGCAATTCAAAAAAATGTTTACGGCTCAAAAAACTTTAGGCCATTCAATTCTCATTGGAAGCTTATCAATTGCATCTGCTTTACTTGTAACCAATAAACAAAATAATTTTGCATTGTTGCCACTTTTTTTTGCAATACCAATAAGTATTGACTGGATACAGTGCCAATTAAGTATGAGAAAAGGCTCACGTTTAGAAAAACTTAAGCGCTAAAAAAAACTATATATTTTTGGGACCTAAACCTAAAGCTCCAGCGAATCTTGCTTGATTTCCTAGTTCCTCCTCAATTTTTAAAAGCCTATTATATTTTGCAATCCTTTCACTTCTGCTTAAAGAGCCAGTCTTGATCTGACCCGATCTTGTGGCGACAGACAAATCTGCAATTGTTGTATCTTCAGTCTCACCACTTCTATGACTTATAACACTTGTGTAACCAGACATTTTAGCTAACTCAATAGCTTCCAAAGTTTCAGTTAATGTTCCAATTTGATTTACCTTTATTAGAATTGAATTGGCAGATTTTTCTATAATCCCTTTCCGTAATCTTTCTGTATTAGTAACAAATAAATCATCACCTACAAGCTGAACTTTATTCCCTAATTCTTTGTTTAATTCTGACCAACCCTCCCAATCATCCTCAGCTAAACCGTCTTCTATTGAAACTATGGGATAATTAGAAACTAATCTTGAAAGATATGAAATCATTTCCGAACTATTTAAACTTTTACCTTCATATTTATAAATACCATCACTATAAAATTCAGTACTAGCAACATCTAAAGCTAGAGATACCTGCTCACCAGGCTTAAATCCGGCTTTTTGAATTGCTTCTAATAATAAGTCCCCTGCTTCTTCGCTTGATGACAAATTCGGGGCAAATCCACCCTCATCGCCTACAGCAGTAGATAGACCTTTTTGATCAAGTAATGATTTTAATGAGTGAAAAATTTCAGTACCCATTCTTAATGATTCACTGAAATTTTTAACTCCATGTGGAACAAGCATAAATTCCTGAAAATCAAGACTATTTGGTGCATGAGCGCCACCATTTATTACATTCATCAATGGGACTGGAAGAAGATTGGATAATGGATCTCCAAGATATCTATATAAGGGAATGTCTAAAGCATTTGCTGATGCTCTAGCAGTTGCAAGACTTACTGCAAGGATTGAATTCGCTCCAAGGTTAGACTTATTAGGGGTTCCATCAATTTCAATCATTAATTTATCTACTGCAGTTTGATCTAAAGATGACAAACCACATAAAGCCGGCGATATTGTTTCATGAATTTTATTAACAGCATTCAAAACGCCTTTCCCCATATATTTCGAACCACCATCTCTTAATTCATGTGCCTCATGAGCACCAGTGCTAGCTCCGCTGGGAACAATTGCTCTACCACTTGCACCACATTCCAAAAATACTTCTGCCTCTACAGTTGGATTACCTCTTGAATCAAGGACTTGCCTTGCTTCAACAGTATCAATAAGAAAATCAATAGTTTCTTTCACAATTTAATTATTACTATTTAAATCCTATTAATAGCTGAACTATTTGGCTAATATCTGAAATATATTTGTTAACCAACTAAATTTTAATTTTATAAGAGCTTAGATATTATTTAACGTTTTTTTTCATTCTAAAGTCCCAGCAAAACTCTCATCTAAATAATTTTCAAATTCATCTTACAATTTGAAAATTATTGGATGATTATTAATGCAGATCCTATTTAGAATATTAATTAATAATCAACTATATTTTTATAGTTTATGAGAGAAACACTTACATCCAGTCCTGAACTTTTTAGCGATATTAGTTGGAATCTTCTTTTATTAGGGGAAGAAACCGCAAAAAAATGGGATCATAGCGAATTTAATATTGAACACATAATTCATACATTGTTCTCATCAAGTGAATTCTTTGCCTTCATTGAAAAATTATCAATCGACCAAAATACAGTTTTAGACATAACAGAAGATTTTTTAGAAGAAACACCAACAAATGAGTCAGATATTTTTACTATCGGAGAAGATTTAGAAATTTTATTAGATAACGCGAATCAGATTAAAACTCAATGGGGATCAAGATTAATAGAAATCCCTCATTTACTAATTGCTCTTGGAAGAGATTTAAGAATTGGAAATTATGTTTTTGAAGAAGGAAACCTTTCAATGGAAAAATTAGAGGAAGAATTAAAGTTTTACCCAAATATTAATCAACCAAAAGATTCTTTTAATTATGGGAATGTAATTGAAATAAATAATCAATCTAATTTTGAATCAAAAAAAGAGACTAACGAGACTTTTGTAAAAGAAGAAAAATTTAAAAAAGCTATTGTTCCATTACCGAAAAGTGAACTTCAAATTGAAACCAAAAAACAAGCTGGAAAAGATGAAAACGCTCTTTCAATTTATGGAAAAGATTTAACAGAATCAGCTAAAAAAGGCTTACTGGATCCCGTTTTAGGAAGAGAAAATGAGATCAATAATTTAATGAGGGTACTCTGCAGAAGAAACAAAAATAACCCTATACTTATTGGCAATCCTGGAGTTGGTAAAACCTCAATTGCAAAATTACTTGCTCAATTAATTGTAGACAAAAAAGTTCCTGATACTTTAAAGGACTTAAAAATTATTTCACTTGACTTAGGTGCATTAGTTTCTGGGACCAAATTTAGAGGTCAACTAGAGGAAAGACTAAGTTTAATAATGCAGGAACTAAATAATCCAAACCAAGGAATGATTCTATTTATTGATGAAATTCACTCAATATTAAGTTCTGACAGATCTTCTACCGACATCAGTAATATCTTGAAACCTTTACTAGCTGAAGGAGAACTTAGATGTATTGGTACAACAACACCTGAGAAATTTCGTGAAACTATTGAAAAAGATCAGGCATTAAATAATTGCTTTCAAAAGATAGCTGTTAATGAACCTTCAGTAGAATTAAGCGCAAAAATATTACAAGGGATCAAAAAGAAATATGAATCACATCATGGCATAAAAATTTCTGAAGAGGCTATAAACTATTCCGCAAAATTGGCGGATAGATACATCAGCGATAAATGTCTCCCTGATAGTGCAATAGATTTAATTGATGAAGCAGCTGCACAGTTGAAAATCGAGTCTAATAAAGTGCCTCAAATCATTCTCCAACAAGAAAACAAACTTAATACTATTAATGAAAAATTGAATAATTTGCAAGGAGAAAATATCGAAGCTCAAGAAAAACTATTGAATAATAGACAACAATCAGAGGCAAAATTGAACGTTCTTTTAGAAAATTGGAACAATTTACGTGAAGAAATGGAGGAATTATCTACTTTAATGAAAGAAGAAGATAAGCTAACCAAACAAATTAAAGATAAATCAAATCGCGAAATTGAAAATGATCTAGATTATTTAGGAAGGCTTGAAGAAGAGTTAAGTGAAATAGAGAATCACATAAAAAAACTTGAAGATAACTTTAATAAAATAAAGAAAAATAGAAATTTCCCTTTTAAATATCAAGTTGAATCTGATGATATTGCAGATGTTATATCAAAAATCACAGGTATTCCAATTTCTAAAGTAGTTTCAAATGAACGTAAGAAATTAGTCAATCTAGAAACAGAACTAAGTGAAAAAGTTATTGGACAAGAAAAAGCCATAGAAGCCGTTTCTGCTGCAATTAGAAGAGCTCGAGTTGGTATGAAAAGTCCTAAAAGACCTATTGGATCTTTTTTATTTATGGGTCCTACTGGTGTTGGTAAAACAGAATTAGCAAAATCTCTTGCAACAGTTTTATTTGATGAAGAAGACGCACTTTTAAGATTAGACATGAGTGAATATATGGAGAAAAATGCCGTAGCAAGACTTTTAGGAGCTCCCCCAGGTTATGTTGGTTATGAAGAGGGAGGTCAATTAACTGAAGCTGTAAGACGTAAACCGTATTCAGTAATACTTCTTGATGAGATAGAAAAAGCACATGCAGAAGTATTTAATATCCTTTTGCAAGTTTTAGATGAAGGAAGATTAACGGACTCCCAAGGAAGGACCGTAGATTTCAAAAATACGGTAATCATTATGACAAGTAACCTAGCTGGCAAATCAATACTGGAGTATTCACAAAAGATGTCTAAAAGTGAGGGAAATTTAGAAAAAGATCAACAAACTCTGGATGATTCAATTAGTAATGCATTGTCTTCAATTTTTAGACCTGAATTTTTAAATAGAATTGATGAAGTGGTAAAGTTTGATCCATTATCTATTGATGAACTTCAAAAAATAATCATTCTACAAACTGAAGATTTAAAGAACCTGCTACTTGAGCAGAAAATAAATATCGCCATAGACAAAAAAGTTATCAACAAAATTGCAAACGATTCTTACGAACCTCAATATGGTGCTAGACCACTTAGCAGGGAACTTAGAAGACAAATAGAAAATCCTTTAGCTGCAAAACTCTTAGAGGATAACTTTAAGAACAAAAAAAATATCACAATTAAACTTAACCCCGCTAAAAAGGATGAGATTGTTTTCAAACCTAGCTGAGGAGTAAATCAATAAGCTAAAATATAATCAAAGCGTAAAGCTTAATTCAAAAAAATTTTGTGACAAGTCCTACTACTAATCAAGAACCTCTTAAAAAAGATTCACCTCAAATAGAAGAGCCTAAAAAAAAGAGTAATTTTTTTAAATCTACCTATGATGAGCTTAAACTTGTCGTGTGGCCAAACAAACAACAACTTTTTAGCGAATCGGTTGCGGTTATAATTATGGTATCCTTTTCTGCCGCAGCAATAGCATCTGTGAGCAGATTCTATGGATGGGCAGCTTCTCAAATTTTTGGTTGAATTACCCCTAAAATATACATCTTAATAAAGACCCTAATTAAGTATCCAGAAAAAAAATGAGTAATGAATCAACTACAAACCTTGCTTCTTCAAAAGCAAATACTAGTATCGCGAGATGGTACGCAATACAAGTAGCATCAAGCTGTGAAAAAAAGGTAAAAGCGACTCTTGAACAAAGATCAGTAACTTTAGGAGTTAATAATCGAATTATTGAAATTGAAATTCCTCAAACTCCTGGAATTAAATTAAAAAAAGATGGGAGTAGACAAACTACTGAAGAAAAAGTTTTCCCAGGTTATGTTCTTGTAAGAATGATACTGGATGAAGATACAATGATGGCTGTAAAAAGTACTCCAAATGTAATTAACTTTGTTGGTGCTGATGAAGGTAGAGGTAGTGGGAGATCAAGAGGACATATCAAACCTAGACCACTATCCAGACAAGAGGTTAATAGGATCTTTAAGCGTGCATCAGAGAAAAAAGCTGTTATCAAATTAGATATTGAAGAAAAAGATAGAATAATAGTGACTAGTGGTCCCTTCAAAGACTTCCAGGGAGAAGTTATAGAAGTCTCTGGAGAAAGAAATAAATTAAAAGCATTACTTTCAATATTTGGGCGCGAGACTCCTGTAGAATTAGAGTTCTCCCAAATCAATAAACAAAACTAATTTCTTATTATTCTTGTTTATCGAGTAAAATTATGGTTTTCTACCACAGCTTAAATTCTTAATCTAATGGCAAAAAAAATTGTTGCAGTTATTAAGCTTGCTCTGCAAGCAGGCAAAGCAAATCCGGCTCCCCCAGTAGGTCCAGCTTTAGGACAACACGGTGTCAATATCATGGCATTTTGTAAAGAATACAATGCAAGGACGCAAGAAAAAGCAGGTTTTGTAATTCCCGTAGAGATTTCTGTTTTTGAAGATAGAAGTTTTACTTTTATTACAAAAACACCCCCTGCTTCTGTTTTAATAACAAAAGCAGCAGGTATAGAAAAAGGATCAGGTGATTCTGCAAAAGGCTCTGTTGGGAATATAAGTAAAGCTCAATTAGAAGAAATAGCCAAAACTAAGCTTCCTGATCTAAACTGTTCTAGTGTTGAATCAGCAATGAAAGTAATTGAGGGTACTGCTCGTAATATGGGCGTCTCTATCACTGATTGAGTTCAAGACAAAATTGCCCACTATTTAGGGGAGGTTAGTTAATAACCGTTTGCACCCAATCTTATTATGAAAAAACTATCCAAAAGAATGTCGGCTCTATCAACAAAGATAGAAGATCGTATTTACCCGCCACTTGAAGCTCTTAGTATTATTAAGGAAAATGCTAACGCAAAATTCGATGAAACTATTGAAGCGCATATTCGTTTAGGTATTGATCCAAAATATACTGATCAACAATTAAGGACCACTGTTGCATTACCACATGGTACTGGCCAAAGCATCAAAATTGCAGTAATTACAAGCGGTGAGAATGTATCGAAAGCTAAAGTTGCTGGTGCAGATTTATTTGGCGAAGAAGACCTTGTTGAAAGCATCAACAAAGGAAATATGGAGTTCGATCTACTTATTGCAACTCCAGATATGATGCCAAAGGTTGCAAAATTAGGAAGAGTTTTAGGACCTAGAGGTTTAATGCCTAATCCTAAAGCAGGGACAGTAACTAATGATATTGCTAATGCAATAAAAGAATTTAAAGCCGGTAAGCTCGAGTTTAGAGCAGATAAGGCGGGTATCGTACATGTCCGTTTTGGTAAAGCAAGTTTCACAAAAGAAGCTCTATTTGACAACTTAAAAACCTTACAAGAATCAATTGATAAAAACAAACCAAGTGGCGCTAAGGGAAAGTATTGGAAAACTTTTTATGTAACTTCCACAATGGGACCTTCAGTTCAAGTAGACATAAATGCGGTACAAGATTACCAACCTGAAGGTTAACGCTTTGTAGTATAATTTAAAGTGCAATAATACGGCCAAAGAAAGTAGGTTGATTTAGTCTTTCTAAATTTTAAATTCCTACCGAGGACTCGTCTTAAATTATTTCTTTTTGGATCTAATAAAAGCGGCCTCTTTAAAAGGACTTTGCCGCATTTCCTGCTCTCCCTAAATTACGATCCAAAAAACATCAATGGGCCGAACACTAGAGAATAAGCAACAAATCGTTACTGAGATTAAATCTCTATTAAACGACTCGGAAATGGCTGTAGTTCTTGACTATAAAGGTTTAACTATCAAAGAGATGTCAGATTTGCGATCTAGATTGCAAACAACTAACGGCATTTGCAAAGTTACTAAAAATTCATTAATGCGAAAAGCTATTGATGGAGATAGTAATTGGAACGATCTTGAATCTTTATTGACCGGAACAAATGCTTTCGTCTTAATCAAAGAAGATGTCGGTGGTGCTGTAAAAGCTATCCAATCTTTTCAGAAAGACACCAAAAAATCCGAAACCAAAGGAGCTTTATTTGAAGGCAGACTTCTAAGCAATTCTGAAATAAAAGAAATTGCAAGTCTTCCATCTAAAGAAGTATTGATGGCAAAAATTGCTGGCGCTCTTAATGGCGTTGCAACAAAAATTGCGATCTCTATTAATGAAGTACCTTCTGGACTTGCTAGATCACTTAAACAACATTCTGAAAAATCAGAATCCTAAATTCAAAACCTAATTAACTTTTAAGAAAATGTCCGCAAAAACCGAAGAAATTCTTGAATCACTAAAATCTCTATCACTTTTAGAAGCATCTGAGCTTGTAAAGCAAATTGAAGAGGCTTTTGGTGTATCTGCTGCAGCTTCTGCAGGTGTTGTAATGGCAGCTCCAGGAGCAGCTGGCGGTGACTCAGATGGTGGCGCTGCTGAAGAAAAAACTGAATTTGATGTAGTTCTAGAAAGCTTTGATGCAGCTGCAAAAATCAAAGTCCTTAAAGTTGTAAGAAATGCAACTGGTCTAGGTCTTGGCGATGCAAAAGCACTTGTTGAATCTGCACCAAAAACAGTAAAGGAAGGAATTGCTAAAGCAGATGCTGAATCTTTAAAGAAAGATATTGAAGAAGCTGGCGGTAAAGTTACACTTAAGTAAGAGAACATTTTTTCAAGCCGATAGACTTTGATATCGGCTTCAAAAATTATGAATATTGATAGTATTGCAATTGAAGCTGCAACAGATGGAGCCTGCAGTGGTAATCCAGGTCCAGGTGGTTGGGGCGGTCTAATAATTTTTGACGACAAAAGTGAATTAGAAATAGGTGGTTCCGAGCAAAATACTACTAATAATAGAATGGAACTCACTGCGGCTATAAAAACACTTGAGAAATTAAAAACCTATAAATTAAAAGAAAACTTTAAATTAAGAACTGATAGTAAATATGTCATAGAAGGGTATACAAAATGGATTATTAATTGGAAAAGAAATGGATGGAAAACAAGCTCAGGAAAATCAGTTCAAAATCTTGATTTATGGCAAAAAATTGATCAATTAAGAATTAACGGTCTTATAATGGAATATGTCAAAGGCCATAGCGGTGACGAACAAAATGATAGGGTAGATAAAATCGCGACCAATTATAGCAAAGGTATATCTTTAAAAAGTAACTTAAAAGAGTCAGAATCTTCAAAAGAATTTTTTGAAAAAAATGCACCTTCAGAAATTCAGGAATTATTTTCAAGAAATGAATTAATTCAAAAATTTTCTGACAAAAAGTACTTATTAAATTCACTAGAACTAAGTAATTTATTAGGTGAAGAAAACCACGTAAATATAAAACACTTTTTACTTTTTGAATGGCGTAATTGGAGATTGATTCCTAAAGATAAAAAATATTGGATAATAGAAAAAAAAGAATACTAATTGTTTATGAATGAACAGAAGGGGGTATTTAAAAATCTTTATAAAAACTTGATGACCCCTATACTTAAAAATGATTCTGGAATAGATGCAGAATATTTAACAAATTTATCTCTTGGCCTTCTATCGTTTAGTTCAAGAAAATATAATTGGCCTTTAGTTTCATCAATTCTAAAAAATCTAAATGAAGAATTTTCTGTAATTGATAAAAGACTAAGTCAGAACATATGTGGAATAAATTTTTGTAATCCTATTGGTTTAGCTGCGGGTTTTGACAAAAATGGAAATGCTGCAAATATATGGAAAGATTTTGGTTTTGGATTTGCAGAACTTGGAACGGTAACTAAATTTGCTCAAAATGGTAATCCAAAACCAAGGTTATTTAGATTAGCTGAAGAAGAAGCAGCATTAAATAGAATGGGCTTTAATAATAATGGTGCAGAAAATCTAGTTAAAAATTTTCTTGAGCAGGGTATTGAGTTCAAAAAAAACAGGGAGAATATTTGTTTAGGTATAAATTTCGGTAAGTCTAAAATCACAAGCTTATCTCAAGCAAAAGATGATTATTTAACTTCTCTAAAATTATTGATTCCATATTGTGATTACGCAGCAATAAACGTAAGTTCTCCAAATACTGAAGGACTAAGAAAGTTGCAAGATCCAATACTTCTAAAAGAACTTCTTAGAGAAATTAAAAACTTACCTAATTGTCCACCTTTATTTGTAAAAATTGCGCCAGACTTAAACCTTAAAGATATTGAAGATATTTGCCAGTTAATAATCGAGGAAAATATCGATGGGATAATTGCTACTAACACAAGCATAGATAGATTAGGTCTTGAAAATAGGAAAATCAGACAAACAGGATTATTACTTTCTGAAGAAAATGGAGGATTAAGTGGAAAGCCTCTACAAAAAAAAGCAAATCAGATAATAAAACATATTCATAATATTGATAAAAAGATTATTTTAATTGGCGTTGGTGGAATCGATAGTCCTGAGTCGGCTTGGGAAAGAATTTGTTCTGGAGCATCATTAATTCAACTTTATACGGGATGGATATATAAGGGGCCACAATTAGTCCCTAATATACTTGAAGGAATTTTAAAGCAACTTAATATCCATCAATTATCCAATATTAAAGAGGCCATTGGATCAGATTTAAAATGGGTTAAATAAAAATTAGAAAATGAATAATGAACGAATCGGAAACTAATGATTACTCAACATTAGCTATGGAAATATCAAACTTAAAGCATGGAGGAAATGTATATGAAAATGCAAAAAAATTAAATTTATTACCCTCTGAAATCATTGACGCAAGTGCCTCGTTAGTCCCCTTTGATCCACCTCAAATACTAATAGATTCATTAAATGCGGAAATTAAGAATCTTGGATTTAGATATTACCCAGAGAGAAAATCGCGTGATCTGAAAGAAATAATCGGTAAATTTCATGGGATAAATCCAGACAATATATTGCCTGGAAATGGAGCTTCTGAACTAATAACCTGGGCAGGTTATGAAGCATCCAAATTTGGAACAAGTTGTATTCCATCTCCATCATTTGTTGATTATGAAAGATCTTTAAATTGTTGGAATAGCAATTTTATACATTGCGAATTACCAAAAAACTGGAATGATGTTTTCCCTCAATCATTTCCGTTTCATCCAAAAGGTGATGTTATTTGGATAACAAATCCACATAACCCTACCGGCCAATTATGGAAAAAAAATTCATTGGAGGAAGTTGTGAAAAAATATAAATTAGTTATCTGTGACGAAGCTTTCTTATCGATAACACCTAATGGAGACAAAGAATCTTTAATACCATTAACCCAAAGATTTGATAATTTATTAGTCTTGAGAAGCTTGACCAAAATCTTCAATATTCCTGGTCTTAGATTAGGTTACGTTATTGGCTCATCGAAAAAACTTAAACAATGGGAAATGAATAGAGATCCTTGGCCTTTGAATTCATTTGCTATTAAAGCCGGAATTGATCTACTAAGTAATAAGAAATTTTATGAACAGTGGACAAAACAGATTCACAACTGGATAAATATTGAAAAA
>CACGVZ010000016.1 GCA_902576415.1 uncultured Prochlorococcus sp.
GAATTTTTTATTTGGATGAAGCAATTCAATTTGAGTAGATTTATCTACAAAAGGATTTGAACACAACGGAGAGTTTGATCCTGGCTCAGGATGAACGCTGGCGGCGTGCTTAACACATGCAAGTCGAACGAACCTTCGGGTTAGTGGCGGACGGGTGAGTAACGCGTGAGAATCTGCCCTCAGGAGGGGGATAACGGTTGGAAACGACCGCTAATACCCCATATGCCTACTGGTGAAATGAATTTCGCCTGAGGATGAGCTCGCGTCTGATTAGCTTGTTGGTGAGGTAATGGCTCACCAAGGCTTCGATCAGTAGCTGGTCTGAGAGGATGATCAGCCACACTGGGACTGAGACACGGCCCAGACTCCTACGGGAGGCAGCAGTGGGGAATTTTCCGCAATGGGCGAAAGCCTGACGGAGCAACGCCGCGTGAGGGACGAAGGCCTCTGGGCTGTAAACCTCTTTTCTCAAGGAAGAAGATATGACGGTACTTGAGGAATAAGCCACGGCTAATTCCGTGCCAGCAGCCGCGGTAATACGGGAGTGGCAAGCGTTATCCGGAATTATTGGGCGTAAAGCGTCCGCAGGCGGCTTTTCAAGTCTGCTGTTAAAGCGTGGAGCTTAACTCCATCATGGCAGTGGAAACTGAAAGGCTTGAGTATGGTAGGGGCAGAGGGAATTCCCGGTGTAGCGGTGAAATGCGTAGATATCGGGAAGAACACCAGTGGCGAAGGCGCTCTGCTGGGCCATTACTGACGCTCATGGACGAAAGCCAGGGGAGCGAAAGGGATTAGATACCCCTGTAGTCCTGGCCGTAAACGATGAACACTAGGTGTCGGGGGAATCGACCCCTTCGGTGTCGTAGCTAACGCGTTAAGTGTTCCGCCTGGGGAGTACGCACGCAAGTGTGAAACTCAAAGGAATTGACGGGGGCCCGCACAAGCGGTGGAGTATGTGGTTTAATTCGATGCAACGCGAAGAACCTTACCAGGGTTTGACATCCTGCGAACCTCTTAGAAATTTGAGGGTGCCTTCGGGAATGCAGTGACAGGTGGTGCATGGCTGTCGTCAGCTCGTGTCGTGAGATGTTGGGTTAAGTCCCGCAACGAGCGCAACCCACGTTTTTAGTTGCCAGCATTTAGTTGGGCACTCTAGAAAGACCGCCGGTGATAAACCGGAGGAAGGTGTGGATGACGTCAAGTCATCATGCCCCTTACACCCTGGGCTACACACGTACTACAATGCTACGGACAAAGGGCAGCAAACTCGCGAGAGCTAGCAAATCCCATAAACCGTGGCTCAGTTCAGATCGTAGGCTGCAACTCGCCTACGTGAAGTAGGAATCGCTAGTAATCGCAGGTCAGCATACTGCGGTGAATACGTTCCCGGGCCTTGTACACACCGCCCGTCACACCATGGAAGTTGGCCATGCCCGAAGTCGTTACTCCAACCCTTGTGGAGGAGGACGCCGAAGGTGGGGCTAATGACTGGGGTGAAGTCGTAACAAGGTAGCCGTACCGGAAGGTGCGGCTGGATCACCTCCTAACAGGGAGACAACAAAATGTTTAATATTATTATTTTGTCACCTTAGGTCGATCGGTACCTCACATTCTTAATTCATTAAGAATTTTATTTCCTAAGTTTTTCTAGGTCACACCCATTATTTTTCCTGGGCCATTAGCTCAGGTGGTTAGAGCGCACCCCTGATAAGGGTGAGGTCCCTGGTTCAAGTCCAGGATGGCCCATATCTCTATGTTGGGGGTATAGCTCAGTTGGTAGAGCGCCTGCTTTGCAAGCAGGATGTCAGCGGTTCGAGTCCGCTTACCTCCACTGATTACCACCTCTTCCATATTCTTTTGAAAGGAAAAGTTTTGAGTTGTGATCAAATTCTGAACGAATCTAGCTTCCTAATTAAATTATTAAGATGCTGGACTCATTGAATTAATTTCATTGTTTTCAGAGAACCTTGACAACTGCATAGATTATTTTTAAAGACAATAAGCATCTTTAATGATGCAGATTTATTATTTGTGCGAATGCATTAATAACAATTCTATTAAGCTGATGCTTCAATTTTGAAGTTATTGGTCAAGCTACAAAGGGCTCACGGAGGATACCTAGGCACACAGAGGCGATGAAGGACGTGGTTACCTGCGATAAGTCTCGGGGAGTTGGAAGCACACTTTGATCCGGGAATTTCCGAATGGGGCAACCCCATGTACGGCCAACTGAATATATAGGTTGGTGCGAGCTAACCCAGCGAACTGAAACATCTTAGTAGCTGGAGGAAGAGAAAGTAAATAACGACTCCCTCAGTAGCGGCGAGCGAACGGGGAACAGCCCAAACCGATAGTCTTGACTATCGGGGTTGTGGGACAGCAATATGGATCAACAAGTCTAGAAGAAACGTTTGAATGGCGTGCCACAGAGGGTGAAAGCCCCGTAATCGAAAGATAAGTTGACCTAGCTGTATCCCGAGTAGCACGGAGCACGTGGAATTCCGTGTGAATCTGCGAGGACCACCTCGTAAGGCTAAGTACTACTGTGTGACCGATAGTGAAACAGTACCGCGAGGGAAAGGTGAAAAGAACCCCGGGAGGGGAGTGAAATAGAACATGAAACCGTGAGCTTACAAGCAATGGGAGCCCGACTAATCGGGTGACCGTGTGCCTGTTGAAGAATGAGCCGGCGACTTATAGGCACTGGCGGGTTAAACCGGAAATGGTGGAGCCACAGCGAAAGCGAGTCTTAATAGGGCGTTTGTCAGTGTTTATAGACCCGAACCCTGGTGATCTAACCATGGCCAGGATGAAGCTTGGGTGATACCAAGTGGAGGTCCGAACCGACTGAAGTTGAAAATTCAGCGGATGAGCTGTGGTTAGGGGTGAAATGCCAATCGAACCAGGAGCTAGCTGGTTCTCCCCGAAATACGTTGAGGCGTAGCGTCTAGTGCTCCAGCAGGGGGGTAAAGCAACCATTTCGGTGCGGGCTGCGAAAGCGGTACCAAATCGATATGAACTCTGAATACCCTGTGTGTAACTAGGCAGTCAGACTGTGGGGGATAAGCTCCATAGTCAAGAGGGAAACAGCCCAGACCGCCAGCTAAGGTCCCAAAATTAACGCTAAGTGATAAAGGAGGTGGGATTGCCCAGACAACCAGGAGGTTTGCCTAGAAGCAGCCATCCTCAAAGGAGTGCGTAATAGCTCACTGGTCGAGCGATCCTGCGCCGAAAATGAACGGGGCTAAGCGTTATACCGAAGCTGCGGATAAATTTATTTATGGTAGGGGAGCGTTCTATGTAGGGTGAAGCGTTAGCGTAAGCGGACGTGGACAGCATAGAAGTGAGAATGTCGGCTTGAGTAGCGAAAACATGGGTGAGAATCCCATGCCCCGAAACCCTAAGGGTTCCTCCGGCAGGCTCGTCCGCGGAGGGTTAGTCTGGACCTAAGGCGAGGCCGAAAGGCGTAGTCGATGGATAACAGGTCAATATTCCTGTACCAGATGTGTTTTGAGAAGGGGGACGGAGAAGGCTAACCAGGCCAGATGTTGGTTACTGGTTCAAGCGTTCGAGGCTTTGAGAGATGGAGAAAACATCTTGAGCTAAGGCGTGAGTACGAGCTGCTACGGCAGCGAAGTTGGTGATGTCATGCTTCCAAGAAAAGCCCTATACTCGTTAAGACACAAATGCCAGTACCCGAAACCGACACAGGTGGGGTGGTAGAGAATACCGAGGGGCGCGAGATAACTCTCTCTAAGGAACTCGGCAAAATGGCCCCGTAACTTCGGGAGAAGGGGTGCCAGCGAGAGCTGGTCGCAGTGAAGAGGCGCAAGCGACTGTTTACCAAAAACACAGGTCTCCGCTAAGTCGCAAGACGATGTATGGGGGCTGACACCTGCCCAGTGCCGGAAGGTTAAGGAAGCTGGTTAGCTTTTAGTGAAGCTGGCGACTGAAGCCCCGGTGAACGGCGGCCGTAACTATAACGGTCCTAAGGTAGCGAAATTCCTTGTCGGGTAAGTTCCGACCCGCACGAAAGGTGTAACGATTTGCGCGCTGTCTCGGAGAGAGGCTCGGCGAAATAGAATTGTCTGTGAAGATGCGGACTACATACACCCGGACAGAAAGACCCTATGAAGCTTTACTGTAGTTTGATATTGTGCTCGGGCTCTGAATGCGCAGAATAGGTGGGAGACGTTGAAATAGTGCTTGTGGGTACTATTGAGTCATCGGTGAGATACCACTCTTTTAGAGCTAGGGTTCTAACGCTTACCCGTTATCCGGGAAGCGGACAGTATCTGATGGGCAGTTTGACTGGGGCGGTCGCCTCCTAAAAGGTAACGGAGGCGCACAAAGGTTCCCTCAGGCTGGTTGGAAATCAGTCGTTGAGTGCAAAAGCAGAAGGGAGCTTGACTGTGAGACCTACAAGTCGAACAGGGACGAAAGTCGGTTTTAGTGATCCGACGGTTCTGCGTGGAAGGGCCGTCGCTCAACGGATAAAAGTTACTCTAGGGATAACAGGCTGATCTCCCCCAAGAGTTCACATCGACGGGGAGGTTTGGCACCTCGATGTCGGCTCATCGCAACCTGGGGCTGAAGTCGGTCCCAAGGGTTGGGCTGTTCGCCCATTAAAGCGGTACGCGAGCTGGGTTCAGAACGTCGTGAGACAGTTCGGTCCATATCCGGTGTATGCGCAGGAATATTGAGAGGATTTCTCCCTAGTACGAGAGGACCGGGAGGAACGCACCTCTGGTGTGCCAGTTATCGTGCCAACGGTAAACGCTGGGTAGCCATGTGCGGAGTGGATAACCGCTGAAAGCATCTAAGTGGGAAGCCCACCTCAAGATGAGTATTGCCATGGCTTAAGCCAGTAAGGTCACGGGAAGAACACCCGTTGATAGGCTCTACGTGGAAGCTTGGTAACAAGTGCAGCGGAGGAGTACTAATAGACCGAGGGCTTGACCAAATAAACTTAATTTATTGTTTTTAAATTTATATAATTTTCTATGCAGTTCTCAAGGTTCACACTATCCTGGTGTTCATGGCGATGTGGAACCACTCCGATCCATCTCGAACTCGGTTGTGAAACGCATCAGCGGCGAAAATATTTAGGGGGTAGCCCCTTGAGAAAATAGCTCAATGCCAGGTAAAAATATTTAAAAGGGTTTACTCTTCATGAGTAAGCCCTTTTTTATTTTTGGCATTTTGGACACCAATGGGTACTTCTTCCAGTAATTTTTTGTCTTTCAATTAAATTTCCACATTTACGACATTCTTTTCCAGTTCTCCTATAGACATTTGTCAGTAAACCAAAATTCCCATTTTCTCCTTCCAAGTCCCTAAAATCACTAAATGTGGTACCCCCAGAACCTATACTTTTTTTTAATACAGTTACAATTGATTCTCTGAGCTTTATTAACTCATTCTTTTTTATTGTTCGAGCTTCCCTAAAAGGGGAGATGCCAGCAGAGTATAAACTTTCATCAGCATAAATATTACCTATACCTGCCACTATTGTTTGATCTAATAAAATAGCTTTTATAGATTTTGTTCTTTTTGAAATAACTTTCTTAAGGTAATTTGCATCAAAGTCTTTAGAAAATGGTTCTGGTCCTAATGAACCTAATCCTTTTATTATTTTGTTAAGCGATAGGTCTTTATTAATCCACCACATTTGGCCAAAACTTCTTACGTCAATGTACCTAAGCTCATTATTATTTTTATCGAAAAATCTTATTCTTGTATGTTTACAAGGATGACTTGAGTTTTCAATAAATTTAAAATATCCAGTCATTCTTAGATGAACTACAAGAAATCCGTTATTTTTTGAATTTTCTACAAGAAATTGGGCATTCTCATTTTGAACTTCTTTTAATTGAGCTATTAAATATTTTCCTCTTCTATCCCATTTATAAATAAGTGAGTTCAGAAGTCCTTTAATGAATTCTTCTTTGTTTATTGGGAATGCAACAGTTGAATCCCTACAGACTTCTACTTTTTTAATAATAAAGTTATTAAGTTTTTTCTCTAAACCTCTGCGAACTGTCTCTACTTCAGGTAATTCAGGCAATTATTTAAGCTTTCTCTAATTCACTTTCAGCGAAATTATTTGTATTTGCGCCACCATCAGTTCCGCTTATCCCAGCATAATTTACTTTATCGAATCTGACTACACAGTTATATTTAATACCTGAGGTATCAACTGAAGCAACTTTACCTATTTCATTGTACCAATATGATTCTGGTCTTTTTACTCTTACGAGATCTCCTCTTGAAATAGCCATTACTATTAATTTAACTTTTTGTAGAATAACTCATCATTAATATTCTTAGACAAATTATTCACACATATTAATTAAAGTTTTAACAAAAATCATTTATTAAATTATTTTCGAATTCTTCTTTAGCAGGCTTACTTCCCATCCATTTCCTGCCAGGTATTCTTACATCTAATTCATTTTTATCACAATTGATTGAAATAATCAGTTTTTTATTTTCTTGATTTAGAACGTTTAAAACTTTTCTACCTTTAATATCTTTATATGTTTTACTTTGGATAATTAAAGGACCATAAATTTTTTTATCTAACTCAATTAAGTCATTATTTTTTTTATTTTCAGTTGTTTCATATTTTTCTGAATTAATTGTGTTCTTTTTTCTAATTATGAGCTTTTGACCAATTTTTATTGAATCAGCATTATTGATATTATTAATCTCTATCAGTTCTTTTACTTTTAAATTATATTTGTTCGATATGTCAGTAAGATTTTCACCAGTTTGAACAATATGATAATTTTTAATTAAATCTGATTGTTTTGTAAGATTTTCAGAAGATTTGGAGATAATAAGATTTTGGCCAACAAAGATATAATTTTCATCTTTTAAGTTATTCAATTTAATAATTAAATCTTTATTAATTGAATAGAATTTTGAAATACTTGTTATTGTATCTCCACTTTTTACAATATGAATTTTTTTTATTTCAGTGTTTTCTTCAGTAATTGATTCTTTTCTAGCAATATTCTCAATTTTGTTTTTTGAAGAAAATATTTTTTCTTCTGATTTTATCAATGAGTGATTAAAAAAATTAATAAATATGGCAATTACTAAAAATGCAAATTTCATAAAACTCACTATTTATTTAAAGATAATCTTTAAATTTAAAATCGCTATGTTTTTGATAACAATTTAAGTAATTTAAACCTGAAAAATAAACTTTAAAAATTTCTTTACTCTTTCATAGGGGGGATACCGCAGATTTGAATCAAATAAAAAACCTTTAAAAGTAATAGATTTTTGATTTGAAAAATTTCGAAAACCTTCTTCTCCATGAAATTTACCAATACCACTTTGCCCAACGCCTCCAAAGGGTAAATTTGGAATAAGGACTGGCAACATCACATCATTTATACAAATTGTTCCAGAGCTGGTTACTTTTGAAATATGATTATGGATTTTTTTATTGCCTCCAAATAAGTAGATTGCTAAGGGTTTTGATGTTTGACTAATCTGTTTTAAAGCTGATTCTTTATCATTAATTCCAACTACAGGAAGTAGTGAACTGAATAATTCTTTCTGCAAAATATCCGTTTCATTTAATTTAGTTCTCAAAATTGTAGGAGATATTTTCAACTTTTTTTTACTAAAAGTCCCCCCAAATAAAATTCTTTTTTCTTTTTCATATTGTTTGAGAATTTCTATAGTTGATGTAAATTGTTTTTTCTCCAATTTTGATAGGTTTTCGGAAATAATTGGATTATCTCCGTAAAAACTCACTATGTATTTTTTTAATTTTTCTATAAAAATATTTTCAATTTCTTTATCTACAAAGATATGATTCGGAGCCATGCAGGATTGACCAGAATTAAAAAATTTACCCCAAACAATTCTTTTTGCAGCCACTTCTAAATTTGCATTCTTGAAGACAATTACAGGATTTGTTCCGCTTAACTCAAGAGTTAATGGAGTTAAGTTTTTTGAAGCTAATTTCATTATAGATTTTCCAGTTTCAGTACTTCCTGTAAAAAAAATGTGGTCAAAATTTTGTTCAATTAATTTTATGGATTGTTTATTATCACCCTCTACTGTCATTAGGACATCTTTACGGAAATATTTGGAAGTAAGCTTCTTAATAAGTTTTGAGGTCGCAGGACATTTCTCTGATGGTTTTATAACTGCAGTATTTCCTGCTGAGAAAATATTTACCAATGGCTTTAAAATATAAAGTAATGGATAATTATAAGGACCAAGAATTAAGACACACCCAAGAGGTTCATAAATAACTTTGGAGGATGATGGAAAAAGATAAAAAGGTGTATCAATCTTTTTTGGTCGCATCCAAGAATTGAGTTTCTTTTTTATAAGTGAAATTTCTTCTCTCACTAAAAGTATTTCTGAAAGCCCTTCAATTTCAGATTTGCCGAGATCAACAAAAAGTGATTTAATTATCTCTTTTTTATTTTCATCCAAAAGTTTAGAAACTATATTGATATGATGGATCCGCCATTTTATATCTTCAGTTTTACCAGTGAGAACTGTATTTTTTAATTTATAGATGTCTTCTAAATGAAATTTATCAGAAATTTTCATTTTTTACCTTTGAATAGTATTAAATATATCAGAGGATAAATTGTAAATAACTAAGGTTTTTAGGCAGTTCAATCAAAGCGAATGATTTATGAGAAATAATCAAATTTATTAATATTGCTATTAAAAATTCAAATTTTTCTTGGTTAGTATATTTTTATGAGGGAAAATTTTTCAATTAGATTGATATCTATAAATGAAATACCAGAAGTCACAAACTGGGCAAGGTTAGAAGGATTTTCTCCTGGAATGGATGATTTATCAATTTATAGAAATACAGATAAACAAGGGTTATGGGTAGCTTGTATAGACAATAATCCTATAGGCTCTATTGCGTGTATAAAATATAATTCCTCTTATAGTTTTATAGGTTTATTTATCGTTAAAAAAGAATTCCGGAATAATGGATATGGAGTGAGATTATGGAAACATGCCCTCGAATATTTGAAAAATGTTGATTGTATTGGTCTTGAGGCTGCCCCAGATAGATTAAATGATTACGCAAAGTGGGGTTTTAGAAAATCTTCCATTACAAATCGATGGAAATTAAATGGTTCTCAAGATTTGCCATTGAGAAATTTCTATAAAGATCAATTTCATTCTTTTAAAGTTGTCCCAGGTAATAAAATTTCTTCTGAAGCAGTCTTAATTTATGATGATCAAAGAGAACCTAGTCCCAGACCACATTTTCTAAATGACTGGTTGAAAAATTCTCATGGTAATGTCAGTGCAATTGTAGATAATAATGGGATGTGCCATGGATTTGGCAGGATAAGACCTTGTGTATTGGAGGATAATGAGCAAGGCTGGAGAATTGGCCCACTTTTAGCGGATACTCCACCACTTGCTGAATTATTAATAAGGGAGTTAGTTGGTGATTTAGATGCTCAAATCTTATTGGATTGCTCTAATCTGAACCCTTATGCAAATTATCTTTTATCAAGTTTGGGATTTGAGGAAATATCAAAAACTTACAGAATGTATAAAGGTATTCAACCTCCCTGCCCTATGAATCAAGTATATGGACTTGCCTGCTTGGAACTGGGATGATTTCCTTTAAAACGTTCATTTCCCCTTTTGTTTCTGTAATACTGAAAGAAGTTTGCTTGATTAAGATTAACTTTCAGAAGGTTTCAAAATTTTTTCTACAATATCGGCGTTGATTATAGTTATCTCTCCATTGTCAATATTGGCAACTTGAAACAAGGTCCATGAATTTGGATTTCTAGCTCCTCCAATACAGTCGATAACTTGACCGACCCAATAATTTTCATTCTTTTCCTTAGTATCTTCGCAATTTTCTTTTTTAATTGCGACATAATCACCAGGCCTAACGAAAAGAAACTCAGGAGTTGCTGAGCTCACAATAAATAAATAATAGTATATACGTACTATAGTAAGTTATTAGTTTTGTTGCTGAACTTTGAATTATTTAGCAAACTAGGGATAATTCAAAAACAAAATGGAATCAACTGAAATTGCTATATTTTCAACATTATTGGGGTTAATTTTAGCTTTAACTGACGCTTATATAGAACGAAATATTCCTGGATAATAAATACTTCTAATTCATTTCTTAAATTAAATAAGATTTAAGCTGGTCTAATATGTCGGCACGGTTGGAAACTAGTTTTGTAAAAACTAGATATATCAACCCTCCCATTGCGAGCCTTCCGTTAATTTTCTCTAACTGCTTAAGTTTTCTCAACAAATTAATCTTGTGGTTAAACAAAATTTAAAGGGTATAGAAAATAAAAAAGTATTGATTACTTCAAAATTAAAAAAAATTTATAGAAATATTATTTCAAACACGAATTAAATTTAAAGCCAAGCTTCTTTCATCTCAAGATAAAGTCTCTCGCTCTCAGCAGAGTTAATTTTGCTGTCTGAATAGGATTGTTGCTGTTGCTGCTGCTGCTGCTGAGTTGAGTTAGTATTAGGATTTTGTACTTCGCTCATTAGAGGGGCTGAATATTTGTGTTTATTCTCTCATATATAGAGCTTTTTTTGTCAACTTAAATTCTTAAATTTTATTTAAATTTTCTACGCTTTTAATTTTCCTGTTTTGAGTGAATTTATTTCGCTACAGTAGTTTTGGTATATAGGAATTTGACTTCCCAATATACAACTCCTAGGAAGATAGCACTTGCAATAATAATTTCAGAAATGGCTAACATTTTATTTTTCAATACTAATTTAATTTTGGTATCAATTTACACAGAATGCAATAGGTACTAATTACATTTTAGATTTTAAAAAATCTTATTTAATAAAATAACGCGTCGAAATAATATAAAATTTTAAGTTAGATACATATTTTATCCGTGGGAAATTTCATAAATTCAACAACTCTTATACCTTTAATACCTTTACTAACATCTTTTTTTATTCTTATTTTATTGGTAAGTTTTAACAGAACACTTAACAGGTTAACAAAACCAGTTACTGCACTGGTTGCATTATCTTTATTAAGTTCTGCTTTTATAAGCTTATTTGACTATTTTAAGAGAATAGAAGAAGAATTAGTTTTATCTGAATTTCTCAAATTTTTTGAAGAAAAAAATTTAGTTATACACCTCAATTTAGTAAATGAAAAAATTATAATTTTTTTCTCATTAATAATGATATTAATTATTGGAATATCTTTTTATAAATTGCCTAGAAAAAAAGGTTACGTCTCATTAATGATCAGCCTAGGATTAATTTCTTCTTCGGTGATACTCTCAATATTGCTAATAGATTTCTCAGAACTAATCTAAACTGTTGTAAGCATTGACAAAGCTTCGTTAAGTTCTTGGACATGATTTAATTCATCTTGAGCAATTTCTTTTATTTTTTGATCATTTGGATTATCTATTAAATATTTGGAATAAGTTTCATATGCATGTTCTTCGATTTTTATGTTGACATCATAAGCATTAGCTGGAGAGAGGAAATAATAAAAAACCATGATCCAGTAATACACAAGAACAAGGTGTCTCGCAAAAAATCTATCAATCCAGAACCTATCTCCTCCTCTTTTCTCCATTTCTTTAAGATGCTCAGTTTCGTTAATAGCTTGATAAAAATGTTCTTTCATTAAAATCATTGTTTTCTCATTTTTAATTCCTAGGGATTCTTTAAAATGAAGAACTGAAAGAAATGCAAAATAAGGTGATCTAGCTATAACTTCTAAAACCCAAAATCTTTGTAAAGATCTACCAGAGTATATGAAGTCTAAAAAGTTAACTGTGCTATTCAAAATCAAAGAATTTAATTTCTTCATAGATTTAGTTTTCTTTAAGTATAATTACTCAGCCGCTCGAGGACTATGATGTATTGAATTAATTAACCAAAAATTAATATTTATAGTCTAAAAATTGTTTCTTCCATTGAAATATTTTTTTTTCATGCATTAATTGGATAGATAAAAAATTTTATATGACAACTGCTGAAAAAATTGCAAATGCCAAAAAAAGGATTGATGAATTAGAAAGACTTATAAAATTTTGGAATGATTCAGACCATGATGAGGCAAAAATAGTAAATTTTTCAAAGAACATTGAAAATAAAGTTGCTTAGATTGTGAAGATTAAGGCTAATTAAGTTTATCTACTTAAAGTGATTTAATCTCTTTGAGATTTAGAATATTGTTTAATTTATAAATAGAGCAATTAAACCTATTTTCAAAAACTGTAAGGAAGAAATAATCTAAAAGAAAAATAAATATGAAAACCTTTTCAAAAAAATATTTAGTTCCGATTAAATTTATACCATGGGTTTTTTGGGTATTTATATCTTTTATGAGTTTATATTTGTGTAAGATAGCCTGGGTAAATTGAATAATTAATGGATCTAGCTTCTCCTTAGCCAACCAGGTGCACCGCCAAACCAATCCGATATATCATCTTCATTAGGGTTGAAATGATTTTCTTTATCTAGTCCATCTATACCAAATGACTGTAAGAGGTTATCAATCCCCCCATCATTTTTCGTACCATTCCTTCTAAAACTGTTAGCTTTTTTCAGCCAAAGAGAAATTGTAGAGTTATGGTGTGCAAATTTCTCGACATATATTCTTTCTTCTAATGTAATTGATTTATCTTGAGCAATTTTTTTAATTATTCCTTGGATTTTTAGTCTTTTTGAATTACTAAGAAGCATTTTGCGATTAATTCATTATTCTTCTTATAGGAAGGATTACTAAATATATCTTGTCAATGTTAATTTCAACAAATTAACTACTTTAAGAGGTTCTTAAGCAATAAAAGTCTTAAGACACTAAAAAAAGGGATCAATAAGTTACTTATGATACTTTTATTCATTTATCAAACTTATAATTCCCGCAAATTAGATAAAAAAAATCAATCCATTCTCAAAGACATTTTAAAATTTAAGAAAAGTCCATTCAATTGTTGCATAATAGTAAATCTGTACTAGTATTAGTACAGATGTATTGTTAAGACATGAAAGTGATTTCATCTTCTCCTTATGCCCCTTTTAATTCAAAAGAGTGGAATTCTCTAATAAGCAAAAATGTAAAGTTTGAAAATACTCCAATAAAGATTCAAAAAAAATTTTATAGAACTTTTACTCTAAAAAAGACTGAAAAAGATAAACTTTTGCAAGAGAAGAATGGATTGCACCAACAAATGCAACTCGTATTCGGATAGAAAAATATTAACTAACAATCTTTTTATTGAATATTATTTTACGAGATCCAATTTTTTGTTAGATTAGTAGAAATACAAGAAGGATTTAATTTGGCTGTTGATCGAGAACTTTTAAAAGAAGTTACCCAAGAACTTTGGAATACCGTAAAAAAACTAAGACCTGAAATAGATCGGCAAACTCGACTTCAATTAGTTTTAAAGGCCTTATTAACTATTGGAGATTTACCAGATCAAATGCAAGCTGCCATGGTAGTAGGTGTTTGCGCAGAAATGGATAAAAGTGATGTTGATAATGTTGAATCTAATTCACAAACTAAAGATATAAGCGGAGTTGATACTTCTACAGGCAGAAAAGTAGTTAGAAGAAGTTCAGCTAAATAAACTTCAAACGATCATCCTTTAATTTTCTTTGATTCGTTTTTGTTAAGTCTATTGAATAGGTAATATGAAATTACAAGTAAGAGAGGAACGAATATTGAATGCAAAGTCATCATTAATTCTGTTTGGCCCATTCCTATAAGATTTGACTCGTTTGGAAGTTGTTCTGACCAAGTGCCAACTAAATGCCAGGCTTGAGGAATTGATAAGAAAAACATATAAGAGCTATAAGTTAAGTTTATGTTCAGATAAAGACTATCATTACTGAACGTTTTTGCTTTCTTTATTCTTATTTCTTAACTAAGTATTTGTAGAGTTATAAAAAATAACTTGATTCATAAATTTATTTTCTTAAGAAGAGTTTTAAACTCTTTTTTACCAATAATTTTTTCAGCTGCGTAAGCGCCACTTGCTGAAACAGCAGGAATTCCAATACCTGGAAACGTACTTGCGCCGCAAGTAAATAAATTTTTCACTGGAGTTTTGCAGCCTGGGAAAAGACCTTTTGCTGCAGATAATGCAGGGCCGTAACTACCGCAATAGGTATTGGTGAATTTTTTATGAGTGATTGGGGTTCCTAGCATCTTTAAATCAATCCTTTCATCTATATCAGGGATGAATTTTCGCACTGCATTAAGGAATATTGAACATCTTTCTTCTTTCAAATTTCTATATTCTAATTCCTTTGGATTTAGGTTTTCCCAAATTTCCCAAGGTTCATTTGCGGGAGTATATCCATGAAGAACATGTTTTCCTTCAGGGGCCATATTTTTATCTAAAACAGATGGGATTGAAAATACGACTATATTTCTTTCTGCGGTTATACCTTTTTTCCACTCATCAACATGTATTGCATGTATTGGCAAATTTTCAAGACCATCAGCATCAAAACCTAGATGTATATGAAGGAAAGAATCACATTTATTAGGGTTCAAAACTTTTGTATTCCATTTTTTTGAAATTTCATTTGGAATTAACTTTTTTAAATTCCAAACATCAGTATTCGTGACAACAGATTCACAACTATAACTAGAACCATTATTCAGAGTTATACCTGTGGCTAGATTTTTATTGAAGTTAATTGTCTTTACTCTCGAAGAAAGAATTAATTCTCCTCCATTTTTTTTAAATCCATTAATTAAAGCTTTTACGATAGATTCACTACCTCCTTTGGGGTATTCAAGGTATGAATTTGGTTCAAACCATTCGTTAAATAAAGTAGCCATCGCAGCTGTATTTGTATCATGCATTGACATGCCACTTATCAAAAAGCTCAATAAATCAACCCAATTCCTGAGAAAAGGATCCTCTAGATGATTATTTACTAAATTCCCAAAACCTTTATTAATTTTTGGTATTTGATTGATATTAGGTAAAAATTTTGAGGTTAAATTTATTAAATCTAAGAAATTTATTGATTCGGGAGAAAATGAGAGTAAAGGTATTTCATTTATTATTTGGCTAAGAGGTTTTATTCCAGAAATAAATGATTCCCATTCTTTAACAGATTTCTCACCTCTTAAAGTTTTAATAGTATGTTTAAAAGGTTCTTCCCCCACATCAAGATTAAAATTGCCTTCTGGGACAATTACTTGCCAACCTTTGTATTGAAATAGTTCAACTTCTTCATCAAGTAATTTAAGAATTTGCCCTAGGGGATTAGTTGTAGGCCATTTACCTATTCCACTCCACAATGAAGGACCTGATTCGAAAGTGTAACCATTTCTTCTGAAACTGTGGGCTACACCTCCTGGCTGGCTATGAGCTTCACATATAAGAACTTTTTTACCTGATAAAGCAAGAATCGAACCGCAACATAGGCCTCCTATTCCACTACCGACTATTACAACATCGTACTTTTTCATTAAATATTTACTTTACTCTTCTCGCAAAACTAATTAGTTTTAGACAAATGTATTAGTTGAAGTTGTAATACTTAGTACAACAGCTAGGAAAAAAATGTAAGGGACTGCTTTTAGAGGAATGTATCCTTGGCTTTTAGAAATAAAATCCATTGATTTAGTAACTTTATGTAAATATAATAACGAGATATTGTTCCTTATGTGTGCCATAAAATTATTTTTTTGGAAATATTTTGAAATAAAGAAATCTTTTTGGAGATATTTTTAACTACGAACATTTTTTTAAAGTTATCTTAGTATTTGATTCTTAGATTAAAATCTAGTATGAAACAATTTCCTGATATTAATGAGATAAAACTTTTAGAAAAAAATTCTCAAAAAAACGGTAGCGGAATTTTATATGAGGAATTGTTAGGAATATGGAAGTTTAAGTATGTATGGGGAAAGGAGTCAGATGAAATAAAAAATATACCCAGTTCTATTCTCCAAGTATTGTCGGCAAGACTCGAATTAAAAAGTAAAAATAAAGAGGATCAAATAAATTATGAAATAAAAAATTCAATTAATTTCGGATTATTAAATATTACTTTTATAGGTAGTGCAGAATTAAAAGGGATTAGACCTTTGTTGGCTTTTTATTTTGAAAAATTGAAAATTAGTATTAGTAGTTTTCCAGTATTTAATAAGGAATTAAAAAAACCAGAAGAAAAAAAAATGCCTTTTTTCTCTCTTGTAGGAATTAGCACTAAAGATAATTGGTTATGTGCTCGAGGAAGGGGCGGAGGGCTTGCAATATGGGTTAAGTCTTAATTTAGTGATATTCTCCTGGATGATCTACCTTTCTTACGGTAACTTTATCAACTTTTTGTCCATTAAATCTTAAGAGATCATCTCCGGAAAAGTCATAACCTAAGCGTTGACCAATTAGGGCTACATCATCCGCTGTAGAGGAGGATGTAACATGCTTTTTTAAGTCTTCATCAGATTGCATCTTGATTAAAAATTTTCTTATTTCAGAAAAACTCATTACTAGAATTTGATTGATTGATGTAAAAGAAATTTATAAAATCTTTTTCTTAGTAAGAACAAGATAATTAGATAATCATTATACTATTTTTATGACTTACTTATTCCTCTATATAGTTGGCATAATTTTAATATGGTGGATATATCGTGTTGGTTGGCTTGAGGCGCTCAAAACAGTAGTTAAAGTTTTAGTCCCCTCAGCGCTTATTATTTTATTTAACATAAAAGCAGGAAGATTACTTTTTAAAAGTCCTGTAGTCGGATTATTAAGCGCTTTGCCCACCTCTATTTTTATTTTTAGAGGTTCATTGCCTTTAGTTAGTTATATAAATAACTGGATTGAAAATAAAATAAATAAGTATGATGATTCGGAAGTTATAGATACTGATTCTGTGCCTTTAGATGATTAATTTAATTTAATTCAATCGAAGCCAAGAAATAATTCTTTGTGTACAACAAGAACATCAAATAAAGTTGTTCCATGAATAGGACTTAATGGGATTTTGTCTACATTTAATGCTTCTGCACAAATTAAATGAGCATCCCATTTTGTATTGTGATCACTTATTTCAATTGACCATTCAATTACTTTTTTGAAATGATCTGGCATCTCTGAACCAATTTTTCTGCAAATTTGACATAGAACTGACAAAAGAGGAGGTTTTGATGGCCTTTTTAAATCTTTAATAAGACTAGGTTGTGTAAAAACACTTGTATAGCGGATGTAGTCTATCAATTCATATTCTTCTTTAGTAAGAGCTGCTTTATCTAATGCTCTTTCAAATTCGTCTATGGGGGTTATGGGCCTATCCAAGATATTATTTTTTGCTGTTTTCTGAATCTATTTTTTCTTGATTAATTTCGTTGGTTTGATTGCTTTCTATAGATTTAGGAGATTCATCTTTATCTTCTTCGTTCATAACTTGGTCGATTTCACTTTGAAATTCATTCGATGCTTTTTTAAGACTTTTCAAAGTTTTACCAAGTTGTTTCCCTAATTCTGGAAGCTTTTTTGGACCAAAAATTAAAAGAGCTAAGATAAGTATTACAGTAACTTCAGGCAAACCTACACCAAAAATATTCATAACTGATAACTATTTAACTAATTAGGAAATCTACTATTAAATATAGTCAAATCATGTGAAAATTTCATTCTCGGAAGAGCTTTTTTTAATATTAAAAAATTTTGAAAAATATTATTGTTATTAATACTCCTTTAAAGAAAACTAACCAAAGTAATTGATAATCACTTAATTTGAATTTTTTTTGGTACCAATTTATAAGAGTTTTATGTTTGTCTATTAATTTTCTAATTTTCACCGAGATTATTTATTACTAGCACTTATTTTATCTTAATTTCTTTTATTATTATTTTATAGAAATCCTAGATTCAATCCATAATAGATTATTCTATTAAATTTTAATCTTTTTCTAAATTAATTTTTTTCTAAACTATTGAAACTATTCCCTATATATCTACTACCCTAAAAAATGAAGTACTTATTTGTTGTTTTTTACCTTTTTTTTCTAATTAATCCAGCTAAAGCCGTTACAACAAAAATGTTTAAAGTATTGGATACTTGTGCAAGATATAGACTCGGTGAGATTAATGCTAATCAGGCTATAGAAAAACTAAAATTAAAATTAACGAATTCTTCCACTAGTGAGTCAAAGGACCTAGTAAAAAAATATTGCTCAGTGTTTACTCCAAATGAAAAAATTGAATTTTAATCTTAGCAATACATATTTAATTATTCTTTTTTTGAATAACCTTTAGCTTTGTTTCGTATTTCTTTAACTTTTTTAAAATTAGTTATTTTTAAGTTCAAAATAACTCCCAAAAAAAGAATAAGAAATAAAAAAATATAAATTATTAATTCCATATTATTGAATCAATAAATTCACCCTAGTTTATTTCAATAATTTTTTAGTATCTTTTAAAACAAAAAAACTGAATTTAATATCAGTTATTTACTTTATGGCCACAAAAAAAACATATTAACCTCTAATATATAACTTTATAAGAACTGTTTGTTGTGCAGATTGGAGATAAAATTCCAGAATTTTCCTTACTGGATCAAAATGGAGTTAAAAGATCAAATAAGGGATTAAAAAGTCCCCTCGTTTTGTTTTTTTATCCAAAAGATGATACGCCAGGTTGCACTATAGAAGTTTGTGGCTTTAGAGATAAATATGACTTATTTAAAGTTTTAGGTGCGCAAGTTTGGGGAGTAAGCAATGGAAGTACCTCAAGTCATTTGGCATTTGCTAATAAAAATAAATTACAATATCCACTACTTTGCGACACGAATGACTCTCTTAGAAAGACTTTTAAAGTTCCTAAAGTATTAGGTTTTATGGATGGTAGGGTAACTTACGTTATTGATCGCAAAGGGACAGTTAGGCATATTTTTAGAGATTTATTGAATGGTCCTGAACACATTAAAGAGGCTATTAGAGTACTTAAGGAAATACAAAATCAATAAATTATTATTCAAATAATTTGTGATTAATAACTTAATTTGTGATTAATAACTTTTGTTTTATTATGGTGTCAGTTTTTTTTTAACATATGAAGAAAATTGGAATGCAGGCTGTTGATCTTGCTATTCAAAATGGAGTGGATCTTGACGGTACACCAATCCCTCAAAAAATGCTAGATCTATACAACAGAATTATGGATGAGGAGAATAAAAGACAAAGGAGTGGTGTTAAAAAATCAATGAGAAATAGATGCGTCAAAACGGGTTCTAAGCATTTTGATAAAGAGACATTGAATCAATTATTAATAGATTCTGGTTGGGAAGGTCTTAAAGAAAAGGAAATTTTATTTTTTTATAACTAAAAAAAATTTTTTTTAATTATCTTAAAAATCATTTATGGTAACTATCTATTTAAATTAAGAAGCTGAGAACTAATAAAATATTTTTTTAGATCTAATTTTTTTGAATTATTTAAACCATCCTTTTTTTTTAGAGGAAATTATTTTCTCTTTTTCGGCTTTTGTTTTATTACTTGCTTTTTTGAATGCAAAGTTGGCTTCTATAACTGTAACTATTGATATAAAAAAAAGACCAGAAATTCCAATTATTTGTTCACTTTGAGAGGGATCCGAATCTCCTTGTAAAAAAAAACCTAAAGCGAACCATGCAGTACTAGCAGTGATGGTAAAAAAGTAGGGTTTCCATCTTCTTTGATATAAGTAACCCGATCCTAAACCAGGTAGAAAATTTAAAAAAGATGCTACCCACCCTTTTGAAGATGCAAGTATTTCGTCTCTTGAGGGATAAGACATCTATATTAGGTATTTATTAAATGTGAATTTATATACGCAAAAGATATTGCTGCACAAATTACCCAGCTAAAGGGTAAGAACATTCTTATTTTTTCTTTATTGTTGTTCATTTTTTAATTATGGAAAATATTTTTAAAATCTGTGGATTTAATGGATTTCTTAAGATTAAAAGAATTAAAAAAGACGGTTAAAAACCGTCTTTGGAAAAAATAATTTCTCTAAAAATAAATTATTTATCTTTTGAAGCTGAGAGTACTTTAAGTTCTTTTTTTACTTCTTTTTCTCTCTCTTCAAGATGTTTTAGTTGAGCTTTAAAAGCATCTTCAAGTCTTACTTTTTGTTTTGTAATTTCATCAAGCTCTTCTTGATGTTGGTTTTTCTTTAACTCCTTCATTTCACTATCGGAAATAACATATACTGGGCGATATGAAGGTGTTTCAAAAAGAAGATCAAACATTGAATACATAAGTGACCTTTGAATTAGTACAAACTTAATATCTGATAATTCTTTGAAATATGAAAGGATAAATACCGAAGATATTGATACGGCAAATACACCGAATTTCGGTTTACCTAACTTAACCGCCCAGTATTTACCGATCAAATTTCAAGATATGTTTTAAAGTATTAAGGAAAAGATTCTAAAGATCTAAATCAAAAAGAAATAAAAATGGATTTAAAAATTACTAAAACATTAGTAATACCATCCAACGAAATTAAGTGGCGATTTTCCAGATCCTCCGGTCCTGGAGGACAAAATGTAAATAAAATTGAAAGTAGAGTAGAGATTATTTTTAATTTAGAAGATTCCAAAGTATTAAATGATTATCAGAAAGAAATTCTTAAGAGAAACTTGAAAAGCAAATTAGTGAATAATAGCTTACGTTTAGCGGTTCAAGAACACAGAAATCAATTATTAAATAGGCAGCTAGCTTTAATGAAATTTAGTTCAATCCTAAAAAATGCTTTAAATAAACCATTTAAATTAAGAAAATCTACACAACCCACTAAAGCATCACAAAAGAAAAGAGTTGAGGTTAAGAAAAAACGTGGCGAATTGAAAAAAAGTAGACAAAAAGAAAAAACGTATCAAATATGAATAAACTAAATAAGTATTTTCCTCGCAGATAGCAATTAAACATGTGATAAATTTAATTTAATTTTTGGTTTATTGAATTCAACTAATGATTTCTGGTTAATAGACTCCAATTTTGTAGGTGTGATGCGTTTCTACAAAGATAATGATCATTCTGATAAATCTATTGATTATATGTTTATTGAAGAAGGAATTATTATGGGAATACATGGAGAAAATCCTCCATTGATGAAAACTAGAAAAAAAATTCCTATAGAAGAAGCAAGATTATTGTGGCAAAAATTGTTAAATGAAGGTTGGCAAAAAACTAATAAAAAATGGTGAGTAGATTTTACAAAAACTTTTTTAATTTCAGAAAATAAATGAACCTTTAGGGTATAGCCTGGAAATTTTTTCCTGTTGTAAATATTTCTTTTTTTTGATGTCGTTTTCATATCTTCTCAACATCATTAGATAGTTTGTAACTCCAAAAATTACTAAAAAGACAATAAATCTTATTCCTGCCTCAAACTTCATATGAGAATTAAGCTTTATTTTAATCTGACAATTACTAATCAAAAATCAATCGGTATTTATATCTAATTTAAACGTCTAAGGAAATTTTTTTTTGATTTTAGTGCATAAAAAATACATAACAAAAGTAATATTAAAATTGCACTAAAGCTTCCAATTGGGTTTGGAATATTTTGTGTGAAAGGACCTGCTAAAAAAGAAGGTGTACTTTCTTTGAATTCTATTAATCCATTATTTATAAAAAACCAAATACCCACAAGTCCCCCATGAAGTCCTATGCAATTCCATAGAGAACCTTTATCTCTAATTTTGACTAATGATAGAAATATCCCAAGTAAAATAAATCCTAAACGTAATCCTATTATGTTCCAAAATATGTCATTTGATAAATTATGAACAAAGCTAAAAACTATAGCTTGTAAAGCTATAGATATTTTTGTGCCATATTCAAATTTTAGTTCTTCTAGTAACCATCCTCTAAAAATTATTTCCTCTGCGAGTCCAACACCTAATCCCAGTATAATAGAATTTAATAATATTATTGGTGAGAATTCACCTATCCAAGAAATATAATTTTTTTGCAATAGTGGTACCAGAATTAGAATTATTAAAAATAAGGAAAATAAGATACCTTTAGAAAAATTGACAAAGTTTTTTAAAAATTTGTCTTTAGTTATCCCAAGAAGTACCCAAGCACTTGATTTTTTTCGTTTGATATAAAACCAATATGGGAGTAAAAAGATAAAAAGAAAGAAAGTAATAATTGTTCCAATTAAGGATAAATTTTCTTCTTCAAAATTAAACAATAAAAGTGGCTGAGATAAAGCCCAGCCAATACCATAAAGAATTGGAATAAAAAATATAGTAGATAAAAATCTTGGTCTTAAAAGAAAAAAACTTTTAATTAATATCATTAAATTTTTCATTTTTGTTTGAATATTAATTAACCCCAGCCTTTGCCTTTTATCATTCTAACTACTTGTTCAAAAAGTTTTAGCTTTTTCTTTTTACTATAGTTTATGTTTTTTGAAAGATCAGACAAATCTTTATAAAATTGCCGAGTTATTTTATCTTCTTTATCACTAGGCCATAGTAAGTCTGACCCCTCTTCATATTCTTCTTTATATCTTTCTTTATTCAAATTTTTTTATATCGTAATAATTTAAATTTTACTTATTGCAAATGCTTAAAAGTGATGTTTATTAAAATTGTTTATTTATTTAAAATTTATGCTGATTAATCTTTCAACTTTAATTTTTACATTATTATCTCCATTGCTTATTTTTGCAGTAATAGTATCGGTTTACTTATTTCATTAGAAAGTATTTAACAAATGAAATTAATTATTTTAAGGGTGTATTATGCCTACTTTTTCTAATGCAAATGATAAAACTGCAATTACTGCCATTACTGTTAAGATCTTGTTCTTTTTGATGAAATCCATAATGCATATTAATAATCTATTTATTAAATTCTTATATAAAACAATAAATAATTGAAATTATTATAACAATTAGAATGGAACCCATACATGTAGTGGATTTACTTCCCTCAATAGCTTCTTATAAAAAGATAATTGAAAAATATGATAAAGGTATAAAAGAAGGAGAATTTTATGAAGAACCTATAGGCGGAGGCTTTAATTTCCCTGATTGGTAAATATGCTTACTACAAAAATAACTTTTGCCTTGGCAGTTTGGATTAGAGAGTGGCGTAAGTACCGGGATAATAATTCTTCTATAGATGAGTGTTTAAAATTTGTTCGTGGAAATTGGAAGATTATAAACTTTCTGATAGTGATAAAAGAATAATTGAATCTATTTTGTTCTATGAATCTGAATAACTAAGAGATTATAGACTTTATTATTTATATTTTTCTATAAAAAACAAAGGATCATTAAAATCCTCTTACAAATTAAGAAAAAAGTAAATCAGCATATTTACGGATTTACTGAAAATATAAAAAGGAGTAATTTATAAATGTTGAGTTCGGAGGCAATCTAAATGATTGATAGTCCGCCTGAAATTTAGCAAATTCCAAAATATAGGAAGCGTATTCCTGAGAATGGGATTATTCGAAAATTAAAGTTCAATCAATTAGTCTGATAAGACTTCGCTTTATAATTACTAGCGACAATAGGGACTGAAATTATCGAGAGAAATCCCCGAATTCACGTATTCTAGGTTTATGAGTAAATAGACTTTAAAATATGTAATTTTATATCCTGTTAGAAGGAAATCAAATATCAAAAAGGACTGTACCAGCAGTCCTTTTTTTTAATAAACTACTTCTAAACTAGACTTCTTTTTGGATAATATAGATTTATTAAGTGTTTAAAAATATTTCACAATGAAAGATCAAGTCTTGTTTCCTAAAATTGAAGTTCGTGAAAAGGGTTTTTTACAAGTAAGTGATATTCATACGATTTATTGGGAAAGATCTGGCAATCCAAATGGTAAAAAAATACTAGTTATTCATGGAGGCCCGGGAGGAGGAAGTCAACCAAGATATAGAAGATACTTTGATCCAAATAAATTTGATATTATACAATTTGATCAAAGGGGTTGCGGTTCTTCAACTCCTTTCTCCGAATTAAAAGAAAATACGACTAATCATTTAGTTGATGATATTGAGAAATTAAGGATTCTATTAAAAATAGATAGTTGGAATTTGTTTGGTGGATCTTGGGGCTCAACACTTTCACTTATATATGCAATTAAAAATCCCTCAAGAGTTAAGAGCTTAACTTTGAGAGGAATATTTTTATGTAGAAAGTTTGAATTATTGTGGTTCTATCAATATGGTGCAAGTGAGATATTCCCTGATGAATTTGAAGAATATATTTCTGTAATACCAAAAGAAGAAAGAAATGATTTAATAAGTTCTTTTTATAAATATCTAACATCTTCAGATGCAAATCTTAGATCAAAAGCAGCAGCAGCTTGGACAAAATGGGAACTTTCAACTAGTCATTTAATAAATAAAAAATTTGATCTTGATAAGTCTCAAGTTAATTCTTTTTCAGATGCCTTTGCAAGGATCGAATGTCATTATTTTATTAATAATATTTTCTTAGAAGATGATTTTATTTTGAAAAATATAATTGCAATAGAATCGATTCCAACAAAAATAATTCAAGGGAGGTATGACATTGTATGTCCTGTTAGGAGTGCTTGGGATCTAAATAAGAAATTAAAGAATTCTGAATTAATTATCGTTAATGATGCTGGTCATTCAATGAGTGAAAAAGGTATTACTATCGAATTAATGAAAGCTGTAAAAGGAATTCAAAATCTCTAAAAGAGAGAATATTCCTTTAAAAATTAAAGGCCATTATCTTCAATATTTTGTGCAATACTCCTAAGAAGTTCGACGATATCAGAATCTTCGCATTGAGTATCTTCTTTAAGCAAAATGCACTCGTCTCTAATACTTACATTAGTACTCCACCATATACCTGAACTATTGGTATCGTCCCATTCAAATCTTTCAGACATAATTAATAAATTCTAATAAATACATTAAAGCTTGCATTACTTCATCGTGGATTTATATATTCAATTTCAAAATTTAAAAAAATTACCTATTCACTAAAAAGAATCTGGAAATTTCTGACAATAAAATTTAGAAATCTAATTTCAGTTCGTATTGTATTTCCTTTTCTTTAGAAACAATTTTTTTATTACTTATATTTTGTCTAAGCCTTTTTCTAGAACCATGTTTTAAATAAATTTCTTTTGAGATATCCCAATATCCATCCTTTTTAGTGATTTCCTGAATTTTCTTCTTTGCAGTTTTAGTGCTATTTGGGATGTCAATTATTGGTCTTATGTAATTAATTTGTTCATATTCTTCTTTATTAAATCTAGATAATAGCCATGGTTCATGAATGAAATTAAGTGATATATCCTTTAATTCTGGTATCCATTTTTTTATAAATTTTCCTTGAGGATCATGATCTTTTCCCTGCTTAATAGGATTATAAATTCTATTGGTATTGATAGATGTAGTTCCAGATTGCATTTGGCATTGGTTCCAATGTATTCCAGGCTCATAATCTACAAATTTATTTGCTAATTCTGAACCTGAATCTTGCCATGGTAGCCATAAATTATAGCTAGCAAAAGACATTAACATAGCTCTCATCCTGAAGTTAATCCATCCATTGAAATTTAATGAGCGCATACATGCATCTATAAAAGGAAAGCCTGTATTACCTGAACTCCATGAATAAAGTAATTCATTATTTTTTTCTCTAATGTTTTTAAAAAAAGGATGGAATTCCCTAAACTCTAGTTCTGGTTCACTTTCAAGTTTCTGAATAAAATGACAATGCCAAGTTAATCTACTTTTTAACATCCTAGAATTATTGTTTTTTGATATATTTGCTTTATTAAATATTTCTTTTAATGAAATGCATCCCCAACAAATATATGGGGATAGTCTTGAACAACTATCAAATGATTTTTCTGGGCTAGAAATATCTTTTGAATAAGAATCTAATTTTTTACTGAAGAAGTATTGCATTCTCTCTAAACCTCTCTTTCTGCCACCTTGCATTCTTCCTGGACAAGTTTCTTTTTTAAAGCGAAAAATTACGTCTGAGGGCATTTCTCCAACATCAAAGTTAATAGAATTAATTCTTAATGGAGCCTTAAAAAAGTTTTTTTCGGCATTTTTTTGCCACTTTTTAGACCAATTATTCCTATCTAAATTTCCTCTAAAAACTGAAAATTGTAGAAATTCCCTCCAAATAATATTTTTGCTTAAAGCCCATTCTCTTACTTTTTGATCTCTTTTATAAGTAAGCCAATCTCCAGTTTCTTGATGGCTATATATACCTTTGATTTTAAATTTTGAACTAATTTCATCAAATATATCAATAACATTCCCAGTCCTAATAATTAATGGTTGTCCAATCTCAGCAAGTGCATTTCTTAAATCTATTAAACTTTCTTTGCAAAATTGCCATTGTCTATCTGAATGAGTATTTTGGCTCCAAATATCTAACTCAATAATATAAATAGGTAAAATATCATTATCTTTTAAAGCCTCACAGAGAGCCTCGTTATCAAAAATTCTTAAATCTTTCTTAAACCATAAGATATTTATTTCTTTCATAATTTTTTCTTTTAATCCTAGAAAAATAAGATTAAGTTTGTAGGTAAAAAATATTAAAAATTTTAGAATAACTAAAAATCAAAAAAATGAAAATAACAAAAAAACTTTGGGAGCATAATTATGAGATTGCTTTACTAAGTTTAAATACAAAATTTGTTCAAGGTTTAAAGAATGGAAGTCTCCCTAAAAAAATATTTCAAGAATATTTAGCTCAAGATTATTTCTTTTTAGAGACTTTTGCTAAGGCTTATGGTCTTGCTGTTTCTAAATCAAAAGATAAGTACTCAATAAGGAAGTTAAGTGAACTGTTAATGGGCGTTTCAGAGGAGTTAATACTTCATGAAACGTATGCAAAAGAATGGGATATTGATTTGTCTAATAATTATATAAAAAAAGCTACTAAAAATTATACAGATTTTCTTGATGATACTTCCAAAAGACTTAGCTCCGTTGAAATAATGTTTGCAATGACCCCATGTATGCGACTTTATTCTTGGATAGGAAAAAGTTTGTATGAAGAGGATTTTGATAATAAATATAAAGAATGGATAATTACTTATTCTGATGAGAGCTTTGAAAAGCTAGCAGCTTCCCTTGAAAATCTTATTGAGACTAATAAAGAAACATATGACATTAATCAGGCCAAATATTTATATAGGAGAGCTATGGAATTGGAGTTAGATTTTTTTAATGCATATTCAGATTTCTGATTTAAATTAAAATTTATTTATAGTACTTTCAAAAACGAGTTAATAAATTATGTATTCTAAAATTGCACTTTCAATAGGCGGTAGTGACTCCGGGGGTGGAGCAGGCATACAGGCTGACTTGAGAACTTTCATGGCCCTTAAAGTACATGGATGTTCTGTTATTACATGTATTACCGCACAAAATAGTATAGAGGTTACATGCGTTCAACCAGTGGAGAAGAATACTTTATTAAATCAGTTAGATACTTTATTTGCTGATTTTGGTATTGATGCCTTAAAAACTGGAATGTTATTAAATGAAAGAATAATTAATGATACTGCTTCAAAATTAAATACATACAAAATAACCAAAATAATTGACCCAGTAATGGTTACAAGAACTGGTTCTAAATTACTGGAAGATTCTGCTATTAATGCTTATAAAAAACTCTTATTACCAATTGCTGATTTGGTAACTCCAAATATTTATGAAGCAAATCTAATTTCTGGTTTAGAAATAAGGAGTAAAGAAGATATCGAAAATTCAGCAAGAAAAATTATTGGTCTTGGAGCTAAAGCGGTACTTATAAAAGGTGGCGGTTTAAAAAATATGAAAGGGAAGGATTTTTTCCTTGACTTAAATGGTAGAAAAGAGTGGCTATTTAATAATTTTATAAATACAAAAAATACCCACGGAAGTGGGTGTACTTTGAGTGCTGCTATTTGTGGTTACAAGGCTTTAGGTTTTGATCTATTTGATTCCATACAAAAAGCAAAATTATTTGTTGAGAAATCTTTAGAAAATTCTTATAAAATAGGTTCTGGTCCTGGTCCCTTAGGCCATCATTAATTATTTATATAAGTGGAGTTAGAACCACCATTTCCTATAGGGCTTTTTTAAAAATAAGATTTCTTCAGTCTCCCATCCTCCCTCCAACCACTCAAGATGCTCAAGTAATAAAGACTCACTTTCCCTTTTGCTTAATTGCCCAATTCTATTAGCAATACCATCAAACCTTACTTTCATCAATTCCTCAATCTTGATGTTATTCATAGGTTAAATAATAAATTTTTTCTACTCTTACTTGTATACATTTTCTTGTCAACGATTTAATTTTATTTGTTTACTAGCATTTCTTAAATATGTATAAAATACAACTTTTTAAAACAGATAGTAATTAAGACTTATTCACATAGATTTAATTAAAGACTAATTTATATAAAAATACTTTAACTATGAATAAAAAAGAAACAGCAAAGCAAAAAACTATTTTAAATGTAGGCTATTGTGAAACGACCTCTGAATGGCTCAATAGAATCATTACTGAACTGGCAGATGAAAATAAAAATTTTGTAGATTTGTCAGTTATTTGTGCTTAATTTTTTAGAAAATATAGTTTATTTTGATTTTTTTTCAGTTAGCTTTTAAGTATAAGAGAAATTTAAAAGATATTTTTGTGATGTGAATCCTGATAAAAAAAACATAGAAATAATTAAACAATTCAATTTATCTCCTCACCCTGAGGGTGGATGGTTTAAAGAGATAGTAAGGAGTGAGAATTCTCTAATTAGGGAAGATGGCCAAAGTAGAAACTTTATTACGGGAATTTATTATCTTTTGGAGAGAGATGCAAAAAGTGCTTGGCACAGAGTAAAAAATGCGGATGAAATTTGGATTTATTTAAGGGGCGATCCTCTAAATTTATGGTGCCTAGATAATGATAATAAGTTAATAAGAAATTTAATTTTAGATTCCAATAATCCAGTAGAAATGATCCCATCTGGATATTGGCAAGCTGCAAAAAGTACAGGCGAATTTACTTTAGTGAGTTGTTGTGTTGGCCCGGGCTTTGATTTTAAGGATTTTGAATTACTCAGAAATACAAATCATACTTCTAGATTGGATAAAGCAATTAATGATCTTATTTGAGACATTTTTTTGTTTATATTTTTGAAATTATCCTCTAGATTTATAAGGCCACTCAATTAATCTATATTTAATGAATCAAAATTCTGTCAAAACAATTGGTATTAATGATGAACCAAGAAAAGATTCATACTTAGTATATGTAAATCAGGCTGATGGATTAAAAGGCATCCTTAATAGGGACTTTGATGAATGGTCAAATTTTGATAGTTGGGAAAGTATTTCAGTTCAGCAATGGATTTTTTCTAGAGCTTTAGAGGTTTGCAGAGGTAAGAAAATTGATATTAAATGCGACTGTTGTGAAAATAATGATTTAATCCCAAATGATTTTGAGAGTATTAAAAAAGAAAAATGTTTTGGTAAAAAAAGTGCTTACATGATTGAAAAAGTTGTGGATGAAATTGTATTAGCTAAGGCAAGAAGAGAAAGTGATGGAACATATTCTGCGTAAGATTCATAAATCTCTATGGAGTGAAAAATCTTTTATTTACCAGTGAAAATTATCAGAAGAACCAATAGTTAAATTTCTTGTGGAAATCTTATGGAACTTGAAGTGAACCGAATCACTGAACTCCTTTTCATCTGAGTAATTCACAAGATCCACTGGGTCGATGTTTTCATCGAACCATGCATCATATTCAATATGGTTTGGTTCAGCAAAATAACTCATAACCGATTAATAGCTAACAAAAAATTTATAAACGGTACATGCTATACCAAATAAAAATTCTTTTTTCGCAAATTCATATTGAAAAGGCTTAAAAATCTAAATTTAAAGATAATTTAAATGCTTTTTAAATAATGGTTTTTAAATTGAAATTACATTTATGATTTTTACTTATGGCTTACTATCACGTTCATGGACTTATTCCTGATGGAATTTCTCAGTCCGAAGGTTACAAGATGTTTGAGCAGTATATTGCTTCCGGTGCACCTATGGATAATTTTGATGGATTTGAATTGGTAAGTAGATTCCATGCGCCTGAAACCGGAGAGGTTTTTGTTACTTTCAAGGCTGATAATCATTTAGCAATATCTCAACATTTTGGAGTGTGGAGAGCGAAATTTGGCCTTGATTGGAATATCACTGCTGTTTTAAATGATGATGAGGTTATTCAAAGAAACAAACAAGTTGCTGATGCTGTTGCTGCAATGGGATAATTCAATTGATTGACAGTCGATCTAGAATAAGGAGCATCTAGCTCCTTTTTTTTATGTCTCTTGAAACAATTAATGGCTAAATCTCATTGGTTGATTAATCCAAAAAGAACAGAAGTAAAAAGGTTTATAAAAAATGATAAGAGCATCGATGGTGTTTTTGAGTATATGTTTATAGATACTGGAAAAATAGTTGGTGTGTTAGGAAAAGAACCTCCTTTAATGACAACAACAGTTTCTGTAGATATAGATTTAGCTAGAGAAATTTATGAAAGGTTAATCTCTCAAGGTTGGAGGAAAACTGAGGAAGTTTGGAAAAAAGAGGGAGATAATTATGTTTGAACTATTTAGCAAATAAAAAAAATGAGAAGTTTACTATTGACTCCTATATTCAAACGTTTTAAAAAAAGTGCATTTTTCTTATCACTTAATCAGAATACTTGTCCAGTATATGATGCTGCAGAAATAAAAAAACAAGAACAACAAGAAGCTATTAAAAAGTTATACCCATAAAAAAGGTCTTTAAAGTTAAACGATAAGAGTATTAACTAAATTAATTCGACTAAATTATTAATAAGAATCTGAGTGCTAAAGGTAACCATAGACATAGAAGAAGCATTAGTAAAATAGTAATAGCATGGATATTTGGAATGTAATACTCTTTTAAAATTTGTGTTTTCATAATTTATCTCGCCTTTTTAAGTTTGATTTCTCTTCTAATAAGCAATGCTATAACTACAACACACATGTTCATTAGAAATACGTCTAATGGCATTTAATAAAAAAGTCTCTACTTAATTAATAGCAAGATTTTTGATCTACGAATCAAGAAATGATTACCAATATTTATTGGCTTAATAAAACGAATTTAAAAATTAAATTTATGCTTAAATATCTCAGAACTTTAACTATTAAATGGTTTATTCAGAAACAAGAATAGTAATAGGTGGTCTAGCCCATGTACCTGTGCTTATTTTTATAGCCAATTTTATAAAAGTTAAGTTTGGAATTCAAACTGAAGAGATAGTAGTTAAAGAAGAGCCTTTTAAAATTATTGAGCTAAAAAACACCGCAGTTAAAGAAGGAAAAGCAGAAACTTTAAAGGAACTTTCAAATAAGCTTGATAATATTGAACAGAAGGCTGATGAGGTTTATGAAAAGGTAAAGAAGAAAAAAAAGGATAAGAAGAAGAAAAAAAAGAGTAACTAAATTGAGATCCTATCAAGCATCAATATATCCTGAGCTTGGATTGTATCTCTCTTATCTCCATCTTCGGGATCTTGATAAGATTCAATTTCAGCTTGAACTTTTCTCTTGTAAACTCCCTTGATATAGTCAATTTCTCTGTACTCTTTATTTGAGATTGAGAATGGTGATCTTTTTAAGTTCATAACTTTTTCCTACTAAATAAGTTTTGATTAGCTCCAGTTTTTATCAGATTCAACAAAGCTATCTAATGTTTGCTGATTCCTGATTTCTTCTTCAAGAAGTTCTTCTTCTGATCTTTCTTCAATCTCAGATTTATGATCTTCTTTTAGGGTGGATTTGGCAGACATTTGCTCATGACGACTACAAACATGTTCTAACTAGTCAGGCAAGCTATCCGACTAATATATATGTACGGTTTGAGGAACTCCCTTATACGGATAAAGGATCAACAATTGAATATAAATATGGTTACTCTATTCGAGAATTTTGACTATTTTTTCACTTTAAAAATTATCAGTAAAGGCAAACCAATAAGCATAAGACTTCCATCTATTAATAAGAAAGTATTTAGATTCATTTTTGTATTACTTCGGGGTTATCCCAATTAAGAGTTATACCTTTTTTAAAAGGTTCTTTTTTCATATCATCCATCTCTTTTATGATTTTGTTGTAGTAGGCCAACTCTTCAGGATCATTAGAACCAAGACCATAATTCATGGTCGCTGCAAGATAAATTCTGTGCATACGGTATGACGATAGTGGCATTACTGATTTCAAGTTTTATCAAATATATCTGAATTTTGGATAAAATGCTGATCTACTAGATCACATTTATATTGATCAATTCTGCAAGGATCCCCTGTCGAATCAAAGAAACAATATTTATACTTTATTACTACTTACCTTTTTTCTCGTAGCAATACTTTTGGCCATGCCCTCGTCGGGACTTGAACCCGAGACCTCTCCCTTACCAAGGGAGTGTTCTACCGCTGAGCTACAAGGGCAATTTTAAAGTGGGCCGGGTTGGGCCAATCAAGACTGCCTGTAGCACAGTAATTCTGAAGTGTGCAAGATAAATTTAAACGGCCTATCTGTGGCTGTCAAATTATTTCTAGGGAGTGCTGTAACTTATCTTCAGTCCACTTAAATCATGAATTTATACACCTGTATCTTTTGATGTTGATATCAGCTGGAGTTCAAACTATATTGAAGAAATTTTAAGCTTATAAATGACCGACAGTTGCGAGGCGAGATGGAAACCGACTCAGAATCAGATTGATGATCTGATCCTTCCCGCATATACAGAAATGGCAAAGAAGAGTGTCGAATATATAGCTAAGTTTGAATGTCCTCCGGGGTATGTGGCTGACATGCTCAGAGATATCGCAGATGCTATTGAATCTTCTCATCCTGAATCTGAAAGTGATTGTTCATGCTGTTAAATTCTGAGCTGAATTAGTAATTTCCTGTATTAGTTCTATACAGAAAATGATAATGATTAGGCTTTTTCTGAAATTTTTCTTTGAAATTACTTGTGTTTATTGATTTTTGTTTATAAAAATGTAGTTATCGGGACAAATTTTGGAACTTTAATATTTTGGGATCATATAAAGTAAAAACCTTACACAAGGAAAAATCATTTTCTTTTTCAAGAATAGGACCTGATATTTACGGCTCCACTCATCCTCAGAATTTATTATCTGAAATAAAGGAAAGAGCGGAATTTCTATATGAGTTATTGGACAGGCATGTAATTTCCATAGACCCTTTCAGTAAAGATTGTCTTCTGCAACTTTTCAGGCTGGCGGCAAAATTTGAAAGTAACCCAAACAGATATATTTCGCATAACAGTCCCCTCAAGGGAAAGATACTCATAAATGCCTTCTACGAACCAAGCACCAGAACAAGGTTATCGTTTGACAGTGCATGGCACAGGCTGGGTGGCGATTCAATAAATATCACCGATAAAAGTTCCACTGGAATTGCCAAGGGCGAAACCCATCTGGATATTGCTCATATGTTTAATAATTATGGTGACTGCGTTGTCCTAAGAGAAAGTGACAATGAGGCGATCTTTGAAATGACAAAATCATTGAGAATTCCAATAATCAACGCCGGTAATGGAATCGATGAACATCCCACTCAGGCGATGGCTGATCTTTATACGATTTTTAAATGGAGACCGCATCTGGTTAACAAATCAATTGATGATAGTGAAAAAATAACCATTGGTATCATCGGAGTTCCATCACGTATGAGAACAGTCAGATCTCTTCTGAAATTATTCTGCAAGTTTCCATATTTCATAAAAAAAATTATTGTCATTTACGATGACAAATCCATTGATCAGAATGATCTATTTGATGAAGGCCAGCTGGAACAACTTATTGAATCTGATCTGAAGATTGAGCTGGAGACTGATATGCAAAAAGTACTGCCTTCCCTGGACGTTACCTATATAAATGCAATTGCATGGGTGGGAGAAAATTATGAGGTTCATGGAAGTTCATTTAAATTGCACAGTGAGTTGCCATTTAAAAAAGATTCCATAATATTGCACCCACTTGCTCGTGGCCCTGAATTGTCAACATCACTGGATCAGACCGCAAAAAATTGGTATTTTGCTCAGTCAAGAGGAGCGGTGTTTGTAAGAATGGCATTACTTACCTGTCTGATGGATAGAACAACAAGAGTGATGGATGTCGTTTAAATAGATGTGTGGAATAGGCGGGGTTTTTAATAAATCAAAAGATAAATCTGTTGAGCCTCAGATTCTTGTGAATATGACGGCTATTCAAAGCCATCGTGGACCGGACGGTTTTGGATATAAATTATCAGATGATGCTTCTGGCTTCCATTGAATTTGACATATCCACTCTATCTCCACCCCATGTGAGAATTTGGCCCTCAAGCATAGTCTTCATCCAAACATACTGAGCCTGATCAATTGCGTATCTATCTTCCAACTGTTCTATATCAAGT
>CACGVZ010000017.1 GCA_902576415.1 uncultured Prochlorococcus sp.
CTTAATGAAAAAGATTTAGTAGATAAGATATTTCTGGATTTACAAAGTCACTTGATTTTATGCGAAAAAAATTCCGGAATTTGGAGTGTTGATTATTTGAATGAAATTGTTTTTGGTCAAAAAAAACCCTATGACCTTAAAACCCTTAAAGAAGGTGTTCCGATAATGTGTACAAAAAATAATAATGAACTTGGATTGTCAAATGGGGATATCGGAGTACTTATAGGTTTAAAAAATAAAAGAAAATATCTTTTTAGAAAATTTAATGATAATAACGAAGAAATTGTCGCATTAATTGATCCTAATAACTTAGAAAATGTTGTACCAGCAATAGCGATTACTATTCATAAATCTCAAGGAAGTGAATCTGAAAAAGTAAATATTTTGTGGTCCCAAAATTATAGAAGAAATCAATATCCTTCAAAAGAAAAAAAAGATAATCAAAATATCTTTTGCAGAGATAATTTTGAAAGAAGGTTATTTTATACTGCTGTTACAAGAGCGAAAAAATCTTTAAATATATATTATTTAAATTAAATTTTATTTTTGAGAAATTAGTAATATCTTAACCCCGAGATGTTAGATTAATAACTCGGCTCTGTAAGGCTAATCAACAATTTAAGTTAATTTAAAAATTTGTTGAATGCCTAATCAGAAGATTATTAGGCATTTAAAATGGCTTTAAAAAAAGATAGTAAATCCCTTGGTAGTGAGCAGGAAAATTCTCAGAATGAAGATTCTATCCTACAAGAGTTAAAGAACTTAGAGAACAAAAAAGAAATTGATTCTCAACTATTGGAAGTATCGAAAGGAGATGACAATGAGAATGGATTTCTCGATTTTGGGTTTAATCAATCGATCTTAAACTCTTTAATAAATAAAGGATATAAAAATCCAACTCCCATCCAAAAAGCTGCAATTCCCGAACTAATGTTAGGCAGGGATTTGCTAGGCCAAGCACAAACAGGAACAGGAAAGACTGCAGCTTTCGCATTACCATTAATAGAAAAACTTACAGATAATAAAGAATTAAATGCCAAGGTTTTGGTTATGACTCCTACAAGAGAATTAGCAACTCAAGTGGCAGAATCTTTTAAAAGTTATAGTTCTGAATCTAGTAATTTTAAGACGGTTGCAATATATGGAGGTACCGACTATCGAAATCAAATTTCTGCATTAAAAAGAAAAGTTGACGTAGTAGTTGGGACACCAGGCCGAATTATGGATCATATAAGGCAGGGGACCTTTAAAATTAAAGATATAAATTGTCTTGTTTTAGATGAGGCAGATGAAATGTTAAACATGGGTTTTCTTGAAGATATTGAATGGATAATAGATCAACTTCCCGAAAATAAGCAGATGGTATTGTTTTCAGCAACAATGCCTAGTGAGATAAGAAACATAGCAAAAAAATATCTAAATGATCCCGCTGAAATTTTAATCAAAAGTGTCAAAAAAGAAACTCAATTAATTTCGCAAAAATTTCTATATGTACAAAGGCATCATAAGTTAGATGCTTTAAAAAGAATTCTTGAACTTAATAACGAGGGAGTAATTATTTTTGTTAGGACAAAACTACTTACTACTTCAATAGCTGAAGCTTTAGAGAATTCAGGTCATACTGTGGCAGTACTTAATGGAGATATACCTCAAAATCAAAGAGAAAATACTGTAGATAGATTGAAAAAGGGATTTATTAATATCCTTGTTGCGACTGATGTGGCAGCTAGAGGATTAGATGTTGAGAGGATAAAACTTGTTGTTAATTACGATTTTCCTTTCGACAAGGAAACATATACTCATAGAATTGGAAGAACTGGAAGGGCAGGCAGATCAGGAGAAGCAATTTTATTTGTTAATCAAAGAGAAAAACATTTTCTAAGAAACTTAGAAAACTCAACAAGAACCAAGATTGAAGAAATTAATATACCAAGTAATAAAATAATAAATGAAAAAAGGATGGAGAAACTTATAGATAATGTTAATGAGAGTTCTTTAGCTAAAGATGAAAATGAAGAAAATAAAGCTTTGATTATTGATGTACTAGATAATTTAAAAGAAAAATACTCTATGGATGACTCAAATATTGCAATGGCGGCGATTAATTTAGTAATAGGTAATAAATCATTTTTTGTTAATGACGATGATTCTTGGATTAATAAACAAAATAATTCTGATCGAAATAGATCAAATAGAAATAGTAATAATCGTATGAGAAATTCAAATAGAAGAAATAATTATCAAAATGATTCTTTTGAAACCTACAAATTTAACTTTGGTAAATTTGATGGAGTTAGAGTTGCAAATATTATATCCTCAATCTGTAATTCAACTAATATAAATGGTAGATCAATAGGTAAGATACAGATTTTTAATGATTACAGTTTGGTAGATTTACCCAGAGATCTGCATAGAGAAACTAAAAATAAATTAAAAAAAATTAAAGTCAGAAACTAGTTATAGAAAATGAAAGCTAGCAAATATAATTTCTTTATTTTTGTGAATCTGATAATACTATTCAACTCCTTTAATAGTTATTATTTAGCTCAAACGAAACAAGATTCAATCATAAAATTATTTTGTCTTCAGAGTGTCAAAGAGGAGATGATGAAAGCAGAAATGGTATATAGTGAAGAAATTGCCAATGAAACTTGTGATTGTTACTACGAAGAATTTATGCAAACTGCAAGTCATCAAGATGCAAAAACAAAATGTAAATTAGAAACTAAAGAAAATTTAAATCATAATAGAAAAATTTAATTATTATTTTTATGAGGTCTAAGAACAATCAAAATCCAATAATTAGACTTTATTTAAATCTGATTGAGGAAAGAAGGTTACTATTTTTTGCTTTTTTTAGTTCCATAATTAATAAAATATTAGATTTAGCTCCCCCCGTAATAATTGGTCTTGCTGTGGATATCGTTGTTAAGGAACAGAATTCATGGATTGCTGGTTTTGGAATAAAAGAAGTTCCAGCACAATTGATTTTTCTTGCATTTGCTTCAGGAATAGTTTGGTCTGGTGAATCCTCTTTTGAATATTTATATTCGATTTTATGGAGAAATTTGGCCCAGCTATCGCAACATAAATTAAGAATAAAAGCTTATGAGCATATACAGGAATTAGATATGGATTTTTTTGAAAATGATAATACTGGAAGGCTATTATCTATTTTGAATGATGATATAAATCAACTTGAGAGATTTCTAGACCAAGGGGCTAATCAGATTATTCAGTTATTTATAACTGTCTTAATAATTGGGGGCACTATGATTTTTGTCGCTCCAAAAATTGCTTTATTTGCTTTCTTTCCTATTCCAATTATATTTTTAGGATCAATTAAATTTCAAAGGAAGCTTGCACCAAAATACAGAGATGTTAGAAATAAAGCTGGACTGTTGGCATCAAGGCTTAATAATAATTTAAGTGGAATTCTGACCATAAAAAGTTTTACTAAAGAAAAATGGGAACTAAATAGATTAAATAAAGAAAGTCTCGATTATCAAAGAAGTAATAAGGCTGCAATAAAATTATCTTCTGCTTTTATCCCTCTTATACGATTTGCAATTTTATTTGCTTTTATAGCGATTCTATTAATTGGAGGTTTCCAAACTTGGAATAAGACACTTGATGTAGGTACTTATAGTTTTTTAGTGTTTATTACACAAAGACTATTATGGCCTTTAACTACTTTGGGGCATGTTTTAGATGATTTTCAGAGATCTATGGCTTCAATAGATAGAGTAATTGATCTCATAGATACACCTATAAAAATAAAAGATGGAAAAATAAAAATTGAACCTAAAGATATCAAAGGAGAAATTATTTTTAATAATGTAAATTTTAATTATCCTGGACGAGATTTAACTTTAAAAAACATAAATTTTAAAATTGAAAATAACTCAACATTAGGAATTGTTGGTTTAACAGGTTCTGGGAAAAGTACAATAATAAAATTACTACTTAGGATTTATGATAGTAATAATGGGTCAATAACCTTGGATGGGGTTTCTATTAAAGAAATAAATTTGAGGGATTTAAGAAAGTGTATCTCTTTAGTAAGTCAAGAAACTTATTTATTTCATGGCAATGTACAAGAAAATATTGCTTATGGCTCAATCAACCCAAGTCTTAAAGATATTATTAAAGCTTCAAAGATTGCGGAAGCTCATAAATTTATTGAACAATTACCAGATGGTTATAAAACTATAGTGGGGGAAAGGGGCCAAAGGCTCTCAGGCGGTCAACGTCAAAGAATTGCCTTGGCGAGAGCTGTTTTAAAGGATGCTCCAATATTAATATTAGATGAAGCTACAGCTTCAGTTGATAATGAAACAGAGGCTTTAATTCAAAAATCGTTATCTAAAATCACAAAAGAAAGAACAACTATAGTAATAGCTCATAGATTAAGCACTATAAAAAATGCGGATAATATTGTAGTTATTGATAAAGGTAAAATAGTTGAAAGCGGAAAACATGAAACACTATTAGATCAGAACAAAATATATGCTGATTTGTGGAATGTTCAAGTAGGAATCTAGTATGAATTTCTAAACTATATTAAGAAGTTAAATGATTCAATTACGTTACTAAACATACCGTCAACTTTATTCCACCTTTCTTCATTTGTTCCAACAGCGAAAGTGTAAAGTGTTCCTCTATCAATTACGACGGTAGCTAATTCATGTCTTGCCTGTTCATTTAAATTTAATTCATACTCTAAATCATAGAAAATATGGTTGGATGCCTCCCTCTTATTGGCATTTATAAGTTTTACCTCTCTACCTGAACCTTCGGGAGCAATGACTTTATCAATTAATGTTTGACCTACTTCACTTGGGCTTCCTAATTGCTCTAATTGAACCTCTTTATTTACATCAGAAATAACTAAACTTAAAGTCTCATTACTATTTATTAAATCATGATAAATAATTTCAGGTCCTCCATCGACTTTTACTCTGGTCCATCCTGTTGGATACAAAAAGGCATATCTACCATCTGGACTTTGATAAGCTTCTAATCCCGCATTTAGTCCCCCACTACAAGCACTCAGTGTTAAGCACAAAAAAACCAAAAATAAATATTTGAAAGGGTTAAATTTAATATTTTTCATTTTGTTTTAAATTACTAACTAAAAACATAATAAGACATTAAAAGCAAACAATTATGGCAATTCGGAATTTTGCGTCTAAATTATCTCTAGAAATAATTTAATTTTGATTACTTATACCAAACCACTTTCAAAATTAATTGGTCATTTTGAGAAATTCCCAGGGATTGGTCCAAGAACAGCGCAACGATTAGCCCTGTTTATTTTAAAACAACCTGAAAGTACAATAAGAGAATTTTCAAAGGCTCTGTTAGAAGCACATAGTAATGTTGGTCGTTGCAAAAAATGTTTCAATTTAACTTCAGAAGATGAATGCGAAATTTGTAGAAATACTGAAAGAAATCAAAAACTAATCTGTGTAGTAGCAGAAACTAAAGATTTGCTTGCTTTGGAGCGCGCGAGAGAATTTAAAGGTGTTTACCATGTTATTGGTGGTTTAATATCCCCAATGGATTCTGTTGGCCCCGAACTCTTAGAAATAAGAAGCTTGGTAGAAAGAGTTAGTAAGTCTGAGATAGATGAGATCATATTGGCATTGACCCCAAGTGTTGAGGGAGATACAACAAGTCTTTATATTGGAAAATTGTTAGCTCCTTTTACTAAAGTTACAAGGATTGCATATGGGCTCCCAATGGGTAGTGAACTTGAATATGTGGATGAAGTTACACTTGCGAGAGCTTTAGAAGGAAGAACAAAACTCAATTAGAAAATGAGAAACAATAATCTAATCAAGAAAGAAAAAATCTTAAGACTTCCCTCCTGGATAAAATTTCCTATTAGTAAAGCTTCAGAGTTCGAAAAAATACAAACACTCATCAAAAAATCAAATATTCATACTATTTGTGAAGAAGCAAGATGTCCTAACAGAGCAGAATGTTATGCCTCAGGAACAGCCACTTTCTTGCTGGGTGGATCGATATGTTCTCGTTCTTGTGCTTTTTGTCAGGTAAATAAAGGTAGACCTAGTTCTATCAATATTGATGAATGTACTCAAGTGGCTGAAGCAGTAAAAGTATTAAATTTGAAATATGTTGTTTTGACATCTGTAGCTAGAGACGACCTAACTGATCATGGTGCAAATTTATTTACATCTACAATTGATGAGATTAGGAAAATTGATTCAACAATTAAAATAGAGGTTTTAACTCCTGATTTATGGGGTGGGGGTAAAAATTTTGATGAAACTAATAACCTTCAGACTGAGAGATTGAAGATGATTTTAGAAAAAGATCCAATATGCTTTAATCATAATCTTGAAACTGTTGAAAGACTTCAAAAAGAAGTTAGGAGAGGTGCAAATTATAAAAAATCCCTTAGTTTACTAAAAAAGTCAAAAGATATTGCTCCACATATTCAAACTAAATCAGGCATTATGTTAGGCCTTGGGGAAACATTGGATGAAATAAAAAATACAATTTATGATCTTAAAAAAATAGATTGTGATCAAATTACAATTGGCCAATATTTAAGGCCCTCATTCAATCATTTAGAAGTTAAGAAATATTGGGATCCATCAGAGTTTGAATATTTATATTGCTTCTCTAAGGATTTAGGATTCAAGAAAGTATCTTCTGGCCCCCTAGTTAGAAGTAGTTATCATGCGGGTTAAATTTCTCCAATTAAGGAGAGTTTTTTTTCAAGTTTTTTTAATATGGAAATACATTCCCCGCTCATTAGTGTTCCTGCACCTCCCCAAACCAATCTTAATAAAAGATCTACTGGGGTAGAACCAACTTCTTTAACAATTTTAAAGCCTATTAACTTGAAATATCTTACAAGTTTTTTACTATATCCTTCACTGTCAAATATAGCTAAAAGTCTTGCTTTGTTGCTTGATTTTTTTTCAATTGCCCATGCCATAGTTGTCGCCCATATTAATTCTGAAACAAAAGCAGGAGCTTTACTAAGGATTCTTAATGTATCGAGCTGAATACCTTGTTTATTTAAATAAGTCCAACCTTTCATTTCAGCCCAAATCTTAATGATGTTATCTTTCTGTTCTGCTATAACGATTCTAAAGAAACATAATCCAAGAGTTTCTCTAACTTGAATTTTGATTAATAATCCAATGGTTCCCGCTAATTTTTCTAATTCTTCAACTTTCATGATTTTGAAAATTAGTCCTTATATATTTTTTGATTTTCCAGTTTTAATCTATCGATCTGCTTTTGTCTTTCTTCAAACCTTTTTCTATCATCATCACTGAATTGATCTATGCAGAAATGACATTGGATACCCTTTTTATACTCTTTTCTTTTTTGATCTTTAATTGAAACTGGCATTCCACATGCATGACAAATAGAGTAGGTGCCTTTTTCTAATTTTTGATTTAAAGCAACTCTTTTATCAAAAACATAACATTCACCTTTAAATAAGTTTTCTTCTTTTGGTATATCATCAAGGTACTGAAGAATTCCTCCTTGTAGGTGATAAATATTTTTATAACCTTTCTTTTTCAGCAAACTAGTAGCTTTTTCACATCTGATACCACCGGTACAAAACATCGCTATATTTGTAGATTCTTTATTTTCTAAATGACTATCTAAATTATCATCTACCCACCTAGGGAATTCGCTAAAGTTTCTCGTCTTTGGGTTTATAGAATTCTGAAATGTTCCTATAGACACCTCATAATTATTTCTAGTATCAATGACAATTGTATTTTGATTTTTAATTAACTTGTTCCAATTATATGAGTCAACATAAGTCCCATTATCCTGTGAGGGGTTTATTCCTTTTATTCCCATGGTAACAATTTCTTTCTTGATTTTTATTTTTAATTTTTTGAAAACTTTCTTTTTTGAAAAATTTACTTTTATATTCAAATTTCTTGTATCTGTGTACTTGATAAGTAAATTAATGACTATATCAATTACATCTTTTTCAGCACAAATAGTGCCATTAATTCCTTCACTTGCAAAAATTAATAAACCTGAAAGATCGTTTTTATTTTCAATTTCTAATAATTTATTCCTGAGATCAAGAATTAAGTTTTCTTGAAATGGAAAGAAAGAATAAAGAGAAACTATCTTATAATTATTGCCTTTCATAGAGAAGAAGATGTTTTTTCACAAGATTCAAAAGATTTGTTAAATGATACACCAACCTCTTTAAGAAGTTTTCTGTCTGATTGAAAAGATGGATTTGAAGTCGTGAGTAACTCATCTCCGTAAAAAATTGAATTTGCACCACATTGAAAACATATGATTTGGGCTTCTTTTGAGAGCTTTTCTCGCCCAGCACTTAATCTTATTTTACTTTTAGGCATAAGAATTCTAGCTGTAGCTATCATTCTTATCATCTCAATAGAATCAATTTCTTTATTATCTTCTAAACCAGTTCCTTCAATTGCTACTAATGAATTTATAGGAACACTTTCAGGGTGCGGATTCATGTTTGAAAGCACTTCCAAAAGAGATGCTCTATCGCTATTAGTTTCACCCAAACCTATTATTCCTCCACAACAAACATTTATCCCTGCATTTCTTACTCTTTTAATAGTATCTAATCTGTCTTGATAAGTTCTAGTAGTTATAATATTTTTATAATGTTCTGGACTAGTATCAAGATTGTGGTTATAGGCTGTTAACCCTGCATCAGCTAGTCTAAAAGCTTGTTCTTCAGTAAGCATCCCAGCAGTAACGCATGCTTCCATTCCTAAATCTCTTACACCGCTAACCATCTCTAACATTGCATTAAAAGATTTTCCATCTCTAATTTCTCTCCAAGCCCAACCCATACAAAACCTATCTGCGCCTTCATTTTTTGCTATTTGAGCTCTAGCTAAAACCTCTGTAACTTGAAATTGTGGATGACTTTTTATTTCGCTAGCACTATAAATTGATTGGCTACAATAGGAACAATTTTCCTCACACCCACCAGTTTTAACGCTGAATAATGATGCTAATTGAATGTCGTATTTATTGAATTTCCTGTGAACGATTTGTGATTCCCACATCAAATCAATTAAAGGCATATTGAGTATTTCCAAAATTTCCTTTCTATTCCAGTCGAACCTAATTTCTCTTAATAACTGATTGTTCGAATTAGACATTTTTGTTAGGAAGAATATCGAGAATCTTCAAAAGATTCATTTGGTAATGATTCTATACCGCCGAAACGTCTGTTCCTCGATTGGTAATCAATTATTGCTTTAAGAAATTCGAACTCATTGAAGTCTGGCCATAGTACATCAGATATATAAATTTCTGAATAAGCTAATTGCCATAAAAGAAAATTACTAATCCTTTTTTCTCCACTAGTTCTTATTAGTAATTCTGGATCTTTACTACCTTGAGTTAACAGCTCTGAATTAAATAATTCTTCATTAACTTCACTAGGTTTTATTTCCCCTAAAGAGGATTTTAATGCTAGTTCTTTTGCGACTTTTACTATTTCTTGTCTGCCTCCGTAGTTAACACAAATATTTAATAAAAAATTTTTGTTGTGTTTAGTTAGAGATTCTGAACTGCAGATTATTTCTTTTAAATTCTCTGTGAGAGGGGTTAAATCTCCTATGAATTTAATTTTAATTAATTCTTGATGAATCTCTTCAATTTCTCTTTTCAAAACTTTGCTAAAAAGATCTAAAAGAAAATCAACCTCTTTCTTAGGTCTTGACCAATTTTCAGTTGAAAAAGCATAAACAGTAAGTACCCTGCAACCTAATTTTTTTGACGCTTTAATAATTTCTTTTAATACATTTACACCCTTGTTATGACCATATGATCGAGGTAAACCTTTCTTAGTTGCCCATCTCCCATTACCATCCATAATTATTGCTACATGTTCTGGTACTTTTTTCTTATCAATTATCTTAGATAAATCATTATTCTTTTCGAAAATTATCTTTTCTAAACTCATTAGTTAATCCTTTATGTTAGTAAAGCTTTCTGATCTATTAGACTCTTTTTCATTAATAGCATTGATTATAGTACCACTTTGGTTTGTCTTTTGGGATAAGGCATTTTTACCTAAAGATGATTTATTTGTTCCCATAGAGTTTTGATTTCCAATCAAATTTATAAGAAGTTCTTGTAACCTACTACTGGTAATTGGTCTTTCAAGTTTTCCTTGATTTGCCAATGATAATGTCCCTGTCTCTTCTGAAACAACAATACAAATACATCTATCGAACCTTTCTGTAATTCCTAAAGCAGCTAGATGTCTTGTTCCGTATCTACTAATTCCTTGCCTTGAGAGCGGAAGTATTACACCTGCAGATATAATTTTATTGCCTTTTACAAGAACTGCTCCATCATGTAACGGTGTATCTGTTGCAAAAAGATTTATTAAAAGATCCGTTGACAATTGTGCTTCAATATTTGTTCCTGAATATAAAAAATCTTCTGGCCTTAAATCACTCCCTAGATCGACAACAATTAATGCACCTCTCCTGTTCTGGGATAGTTTACCTGCAGTATCAACTAACTGCGTAATAGTAGTTGATGTGGCTCTAAATTCCTTAGGCGGATTTCCAAGTAATACAGCTAACCTACCAGTACCTAATAATTCCATTAATCTTCTTAGCTCACCTTGCCAAAGGATCGCTAAAGAGAGAGAACAAGCTAGCACTACAGCATCAATTAATTTTGATGTTAGTGGAAGGTATGCATATCTTTGAATAAACCACGCCGATGAAACTAAAAACAAATATCCTCTTAAGAGCCATAACGTTCTTTGCTCTTTAACTCTTGAAAATAATAAAAGTCCAAAACCAACAGCAAATAAGACATCTAATAAAAGTTTAAAATTTATAATTCCCCAGAAATTCACATTAAAAACAAAATTAATTTAAATGTACCTAATATTGTTTGATAAAGCGATCAGGCAGGACATCATATTTTAAAAGATCTAATGAACTTTCTCTTTTTTGAATAATATCTGCTTCACCATTACAAACTAAAAGAGCAGCAGGCCTTGGAATTCTGTTGTAGTTAGAACTCATTGAATTATTGTATGCGCCAGTGCCAAAAACACAAATCAGATCGCCTGTTTTACAATCCGCTAGTTCTATTTCTTTAAACAATACATCTCCTGATTCGCAATGCTTGCCAGCAATAGTGTATTTTTTTCTCGAATTAAAGTTAAAGGGATTGCTTACTAAACATGCGGAATATTTTGATTGATATGTTATGGGTCTTGGATTATCACTCATCCCACCATCTACAGATAAATATGTTCTTATTCCAGGAATTTCTTTAAAAGCACCAATTTTGTAAATTGTTATTCCTGCAGTGGAAACAATTGATCTTCCTGGCTCGCACATCAATGTAGGTAAATCTAAATTATTTTTTTTACAAGCTTTATCAACCGAGTTGGAAATTGTTTTTACCCACTCATCAATTGATGGAGGATCATCATTTTCTGTGTATTTAATACCTAAGCCTCCGCCAACATTTAATCTTTTAATGTCATGTCCAAATTTTTTTGCTTCTAAAATGACATTGACCATTATTTCGCCCAAATCCTTATGAGGGTCTAGTTCAAAAATTTGTGATCCTATATGAGCATGCAAACCTCTTAATATTAGATGTTTTGTATTACTGATTTTGGCAAATAAATTTTTTAAATATTCAATCCCGAAACCAAATTTACTATCAAATGAACCTGTTTTTATGTATTCATGTGTGTGGCATTCTATTCCAGGCGTAAAACGAATCATTATTTCTAAGTCACGATTAAATGTATTTGAGAATTCCTCTAATCTTTCTAAGTCATAATCATTGTCAACAATTACTTTAATATCATTTCTGACTGCAAACTCAATTTCTTTGTCTGATTTATTATTTCCATGAAAAACAATGTTCTCATTAGGGACACCACCTTTAAGAGCAGTTATAAGTTCTCCTTCTGAAACAGCATCTAGTCCTAAGCCCTCAGAAGCAACAAGGTTACTCATAAATATAGAACTATTTGCCTTAGATGCATAAATTGGTAGAGATTTTCCGGGATAATATTTTTCTAATGCTTTTTTGTACGCCCTACATGAGTTTCTTAAGGTTATTTCATCCAATATGTATAAAGGTGAATCATATTTTTTGACTAGTTCTTCAATAGAACATCCACCAACGGATAATTTCCCATCATTTCCAATGGACGTAGTAACTGGTACGATATTTTTATTGGGACTTTCAATATCAATATCTAGTTTTAAAAATGATTCTTTTTCTTCCATAGGAAAATTAAGTAGGGTTTTGCTAAAGAAGTCATACTTTATAATGACTTTAATTAAAGCTTTTGTTTAATGTCTACTATAAAATGATATCCATTAGAAGAATAAATGAGAAAGATATTGATTTATGTTATGAATTAGATTCAAATACAATTTCATTATGGAGTAAAGATCAGTGGGGAGACGAATTTAAAAAAGAAGGTATCAAAGTCTTTGGGTTATTATTTTCAGAATTATTAATTGGATTATGCGTTTTTCATGTAGTTCTTGATGAGGCGCAAATAAATTTTTTTGTTGTAAGCGAGAAATATAGAAAAAGAGGTTTTGGATGTTTTCTTATGAATTTTTTAATAAAGCATTGTGAAAAATTAAATATAAAAAAATTATTTTTAGAAGTTTCCCACTCTAATTTCATCGCTGTGAAATTTTATAGTCGCTTTGATTTTTGTACTATAGGAATTAGAAGAAATTATTATAAGGATGGTTCAGATGCCCTCCTCAAAGAAAAAAAATTAACAACCAAATAATTGAAAGATTTAATTGTTCGGATAACCAGAATGATTGAAATTACTATAATTAATTGCTATATCACTAAAAAAGTTAAATTTAATTCAATAAAATATATTTTTGGGTATTCACAAAAGCTCATTCTGAACACAAAACTGACATATTACTGGTAGGTTATTAGTAGGGATTTAATCTTCTAATGTTTGAAAGATTTACAGAAAAGGCTATAAAAGTCATCATGCTTGCTCAAGAGGAGGCTAGAAGACTTGGTCATAATTTCGTTGGAACAGAACAAATTTTACTAGGTTTGATTGGAGAGGGTACTGGTGTAGCGGCTAAAGTTCTTAAATCACTGGGTGTTAATTTAAAAGATTCAAGAATAGAAGTTGAAAAAATAATTGGTAGGGGTTCAGGTTTTGTAGCTGTTGAAATACCTTTTACTCCTAGGGCCAAAAGAGTTTTAGAATTATCACTAGAAGAAGCTCGTCAATTAGGTCATAACTATATAGGGACTGAACATCTTTTATTAGGCTTAATTAGAGAAGGTGAAGGCGTAGCTGCAAGAGTATTAGAAAATCTTAGTATTGACCTTACTAAAGTAAGAACTCAAGTTATAAGAATGTTAGGCGAAACAGCCGAAGTCGGTAGCGGAGCTAACTCGAATAAGGGCAATCTCAAAACTGCTACTCTTGATGAATTTGGAACCAATTTAACAAAGTTAGCAAGTGAATCAAAACTCGATCCAGTAGTTGGACGTTATGCAGAAATTGATCGTGTGGTCCAAATATTGGGTAGGAGAACTAAAAATAATCCCGTTCTTATTGGGGAGCCTGGAGTTGGTAAAACAGCCATCGCAGAAGGTTTAGCACAAAGAATTCAATTAGGAGATATCCCTGACATACTTGAAGATAAGAGAGTTTTAACCCTCGATATTGGCCTTTTAGTAGCTGGAACAAAATATAGAGGAGAATTTGAAGAGAGGCTAAAAAAGATAATGGAAGAGATTAAATCTGCTGGTAATGTAATCCTTGTCATTGATGAAGTACATACTTTAATAGGAGCTGGAGCCGCTGAAGGAGCTATCGACGCAGCTAATATCCTAAAACCAGCATTAGCCCGCGGAGAACTTCAGTGTATTGGAGCTACAACTCTCGATGAATACAGAAAACATATTGAAAGAGATGCTGCTCTAGAGAGAAGATTCCAACCTGTGATGGTTGGAGAACCTTCTATAGAAGATACAATCGAAATTCTAAAAGGTCTTAGAGAACGTTATGAACAACATCATCGCCTTAAAATTACTGATGATGCTTTAGAAGCTGCAGCTCACCTAGGTGATCGTTACATCTCTGATAGATTTTTGCCTGATAAGGCTATAGATCTCATTGATGAGGCAGGAAGTAGAGTGCGGTTAATAAACTCAAAACTTCCGCCTGAAGCTAAACAAATTGATAAAGAATTAAGGCAAATTCAAAAACAAAAAGAAGAATCTGTAAGGGACCAAAACTTTGATCAAGCAGGTCAATTAAGAGAAAAAGAGATGGAATTGTCTGCAAAAATTAAAGAAGTACTAGAAAATAAAAAAGAATCTACAGCTGAGGATGAATCTAGTACTGATACCAATTCAGAAAAAAATGAATCAACATTTTTACATAGCCCTATGGTTAGTGAAGAGGATGTAGCTCATATTGTTGCGTCTTGGACAGGAGTACCTGTTCAAAAGTTAACTGAAACCGAATCAGTCAAGCTTCTGAATATGGAGGAAACTCTTCACCAAAGATTAATTGGACAAGACGAAGCTGTAAAAGCTGTTTCTAGAGCAATCAGAAGAGCAAGAGTTGGCTTAAAAAATCCAAATAGGCCTATTGCAAGTTTTATATTTTCGGGACCTACTGGTGTAGGCAAAACTGAATTGACTAAATCTTTAGCGTCATATTTCTTTGGTAGCGAAGAAGCAATGATTAGATTAGATATGTCAGAATTTATGGAGAGACATACAGTTAGTAAACTCATAGGTTCACCTCCTGGGTATGTTGGTTTTAATGAAGGTGGACAACTTACTGAGGCAGTCAGAAGAAGACCCTATACAGTTGTTTTATTCGATGAAGTAGAAAAAGCTCATCCAGATGTATTTAATTTATTATTGCAACTTCTTGAAGACGGCAGACTAACTGATTCTAAAGGCAGAACTGTTGACTTCAAAAATACTTTGCTAATAATGACTTCTAATATTGGTTCAAAGGTAATTGAGAAAGGCGGCGGCGGATTAGGATTTGAGTTTTCTGGTGATTCTGTCGAAGATAGCCAATACAATAGAATTAAATCTTTAGTTAATGAAGAACTTAAGCAATACTTTAGACCTGAATTTTTAAATAGACTGGATGAAATAATTGTATTTAGGCAATTATCTAAAAACGAAGTTAAAGAAATTGCCGAAATTATGCTGCAAGAAGTTTTTGCTAGATTACAAGATAAGGGAATCAAATTAAGTGTAACTGATGCTTTCAAGGAAAGACTTGTAGAAGAAGGCTATAATCCTTCTTATGGAGCAAGACCCCTAAGAAGGGCTGTTATGCGCTTATTAGAGGATAGTTTGGCTGAAGAAGTTCTCTCGGGAAGAATAAAGGACGGAGATAAAGCCTTAGTTGATATAGATGAAAATAAAAAAGTTACAATAAATATTTCTTCTGAAGAATCTCCTCAAGAGCTAGCGAGTGCTAACTTCTAATTAATAAAGCAAACATGCAGTCAATCTCTCCAGAAATAATATTTAGAGGGAATGATGCTTGGGAAACATCTTTACCTAAAATTACCGAATTAACTAAAAGTCCATTAATTTTAGGTAGAAGTTTTAATACGTACAATTTAAGAAAGAGAATTTTTTTAGATCTAAAAAATCAAAATCTTGATGCTAATTCTGCTAATTTGCAATTTGACTGTTGTTATGAAGATATTTCAAGGATTAAGAAAATTATTTTAAAAAATAATCATGATTCTGTCATCGCTGCTGGAGGTGGCAAAGTTCTAGATTCTGGTAAATTTATAGCAGATAGTCTTAATATCCCTTGTATTACGGTTCCTCTTAGTGCCTCTACTTGTGCAGGATGGACAGCTTTATCTAATATTTATACAAAAAATGGCCAATTCATAAAAGATGTTGCATTAAAATCTTGTCCAAAAGTCTTAGTATATGACCATAAATTTATTCAAACAGCCCCATCAAGAACTCTTGCAAGTGGCATAGCGGATGCTCTGGCAAAGTGGTATGAATCCTCAATAACAAGTTCAACAATAGATGATGGCCTTGTTCAACAAGCGATTCAGATATCAAGAGTTTTAAGAGATCAACTTCTAATAGATGGTGAAGAAGCATTTAATGGTGAATTTGAAAATAATCCTTCTTGGCGAAAAACTATTGAAGCTTGTGGGCTTACAGCTGGATTAGTGGGTGGAATTGGCGGAGAAAAGTGTAGGACTGCAGCAGCACATGCTATTCATAATGCAATTACACAAATAATTACCCCAAATAAATTTTTGCATGGTGAGATTGTTGGGGTTGGAATATTATTACAGTTAAAACTAGAAGAGATGAAAAATAATAATAAATTAGCTGATCAATCAATTAAACAATTGTTGATACTTATGAAAGCATTGAATTTGCCTACTAATATTGCACAACTTGGAATAAATGTTTTTGAAAATAATAATTTAGATAAAATTGCTGATTTTACTTGTAGAGATAAATCTGAGATTCACTTTTTACCTTTTAAAATTAATAAAAAGGAAATAGTAGAGGTTATTGCGAATTTTGAACGACAAAAAATTAAAATATAATTTTCTTTTTGACAAAAACACAATTAGAACAACTTAGTGATTTAAATGTAGACTTTTTTGAGAGTGCCAAAATATCTCTATTAGATCCATTAGGTCTTTATTTAGCAAATGATGTTAAGTGGATAAAACTTAATCAAGACTGTAATTCTTTAAAATTCCCTGTGGCTATTGGAGGAAAAGGTCAACCTATACTTCTTCTACATGGCTTTGACAGTAGTTTTTTAGAGTTTAGGAGAATATATCAATCATTAAAAAAAAATTTTCAAGTTATAGTTCCTGATCTTTTAGGTTTTGGTTTTAGTCCTAGGTGCGCAACAAATGAATACAATCCCTCTAAAATAATTTCATATTTAATTGATCTCCTTAAGACCTTACAAATAACAAAAAATCTAAAAATTGTTGGTGCTTCTATGGGAGGCTCAACAGCTTTACAACTTTCTTTTGAAATACCGTATTCTATCGATAAAATTATTCTTTTATCTCCAGCCGGTTTGTTCGGAGAACCTAAGGGTATTCCTTTTCCTCTTAATCAACTCGGAGCCTCATTTCTAGGTTTGCAGCAGGTCAGAAAAAGTCTTTGTAGGCAAGCATTTGCTTATCCAAATGAATGTGTTGGTGCAATGGAAGAGCAAATTGCTTCAATTCATCTAGGTTGTAAAGGATGGAGGAATTCACTAGCATCATTCGCAAAAAGTGGGGGTTTTGCTGGAACACATAAATATATTCAAAATATCCCAATTAAAACAGTATGCGGAGAAAATGATCGCATTATTGGAAGAAAAGAGATTAATAATATTAGAAAAATTGAAAAATTAAATTTTGTAGGGTTGCAGAATTGTGGCCATCTTCCTCATATAGATCTGCCATCATTGTCTAGTAAAATTATTCAAGATTATTTTTTGGGATAAAAAAAATCAAAATTAATTTAGATACCTGATAAGTATAAAAATGTAATACAAAACAGATGGAGTGAAGATGTAGCTATCAATTCTGTCAAGAATACCTCCATGTCCAGGTAAAAAAGTTCCTGAATCTTTTATTTTTGCATCTCTTTTCATCATTGATTCAATTAAATCTCCAACTAATGCCATAAGAGAAATTAGGATTCCATATAAAATTCCGACTATTAATGGATAGTCCCAATTAAGTAAAAATGCAAAAAATATTGCAAGTACAACTGAACAGGATATACCTCCAATTAAACCTTCTACAGTTTTGCTTGGAGATATTGGAGAAAGAGATGCTTTCCCAAATGACTTACCAATAAAATAAGAACCAATATCACTAGCTACAATCAAAAAACAAGACGTTAAAGTTAAATGCAATCCTGTAGTATTTGATATGTTTTCAAACAAAATAAAGCCTTGATTTGAACTATTTATCATGGACTCTAAACCCCTTAACTTAATCCAGTAACTAGGCAAAAAACCTAAATAGAATAAACCAAAAATAGAGGCTGCAATATCTGAAATCGTTCCAGACTTTGGTTGCAAAAGTAACCAAGTGCATATTCCAACTGAACAAATCGGTAAAATTGAATTTGATATTTCTCCTTCAAGCAAACCTATGCTCTCAAAATAAGTAGAAATTATGATAATAAAAGATGAAAATAATGTAGTTTTTGTAGCTGGTTTTATTCCTTTAAATTCTGCCATTCTAAAAAATTCTAATAATGCTAAATAAGTAAGCGATGCTGTTGCCAATGCAAAAACCCATCCCCCTAATAAAACAACAATTAAACCAAAAATTCCTATAAGTAATCCACTTCTAAATCTCATATTAAATTTCTATTTTTATAAAACTCTTATATTAAAATTTACCAGATCTTTGTTGCATAAACTTTGTTTTTTTATCCAATTAAACCTATCCTCATCTATTTTTTCTCCAGGAACTAGTAGAGGTACCCCAGGAGGATAAGGGCAAACAATATCTCCAGATATTTTGTTTAATGATTGTGAGAAAGGAATTATTCGAGTCTTACTTCTCCAAGCAATTCCTATTTCAATCTCAGGTGTTTGCACTAATTTAAAGGGCGACTTTAACACTTTTAAATTTTTCCGTCTTTTAGAATTTAATAGTAATTCCTTCCACAACTTTTCAAATAAATTAAGAAAATCTTTTTGATTCGCAAATCCTAAACAGAAAGTGAGAGTCATCATTTCTGGTAATTCAGCAATAAGACCATTTCTATAAAAAAAATTGTCGGCAGTAAAACCATCAATTCCAACCTTAGAGGTATTTACTACTATTTTTAATGGATCTTGAGTTTTTATTAGAGGTATATTCTTTTGGATCAATCTTTTGTATATACTTTTTGCTTCTAAAATTCTTTTTTGATATTTGGATAAACTTTTTTTATTAATCCAATCTTTAATAGACTCTTCGCAAGAAGAAAGTAATAAGGAACTTGGACTAGTGGTTTGCAACAAATTAATACTCCTTATTAAATTATGCTCTTTTACTAAATTTCCTTTATACCAAAGTGCTGCGGTTTGTGTTAAACCATTGAGTGACTTATGCAATGAGTGAACGACTAAATCAGCATTTGATAGTAAAGCGGATTTTGGTAAATTAAGTTTTTTACAAAAAAGGAAATAAGAGCCATGAGCTTCATCAACCAAAACAGGTAATTTTTTTTGATGACAAAGATTTATTAAAGGCTCAATATCACCCGCATAACCTTGATAAGAGGGATTTACAAGAATTACCCCTGCAATTTTTTTTTCATTAAAATTTATTTTTTTAAATACACTTTCCAACCAGTTTTTAGTTAAGGGTTGGTAATGACCGGTCTCTGATGAGGATTCTAGGTTAAAGAATATTGGGAGTATATTTTGCAGCGCACAAGTTTTAATAACACTTATGTGAACATTTCTTGGCATTATTAGAGCTTCGCCAGGATTTGCCATTGCAATTACTGCTGATTGTATTAATCCAGAGGCTCCATTAACTCCAAAAAAACAGCCCTTTGTTTTAAACTTTTCAGAGAATTTTTTCTGAGATTTTGCGATTAATCCTCTTTGAGATAGCGGTGAGCCTATCTCTGGTAGTTCCGGTAAATCCCAATATCCAGGTTGATTCTTTAATAATTTTACCAATTTTTCGGGTAAAGCGGCCCCTCTATTATGAGCTGGAAAGAACAGTGACTTCAAAAACTTTTTAGTTAGAAAAGATGAAATGCTCATAAAGTATTATTGTCATATATAGAATGATTTATACAGTATTCTTTTTTAATATTTTTTAACTTTAATGGCAAAATCTTATTCGAAATATTCAGCAAAAGGTGACTTAATTTGGTTGATGTTGAGACCATGGATTTTTATACCGAGAGTTTTTTATATCCTTTTAACCTTTATTTTTCTTTTTTTAAGAATACTTTTTCAAGGTAACAGTAAAAATAAAAATGTACAAAAAAATCTTTCAAAATATCTTTTTGATGTGATAACAGATTTAGGTCCTTGTTTTATAAAATTAGGACAGGCACTTTCAACTAGACCAGATCTTGTTAGACAAGATTGGCTCACTGAACTTACAAACTTGCAGGATAATCTTCCAGCATTTGATCACAAAATTGCTTTAAAAATAATTGAAGAGGAACTTGGGGCACCTGCTAATCAATTATTTGATGAGTTCCCAGATAAACCAATAGCTTCGGCAAGTTTAGGGCAAGTTTATAAAGCAAAAATACAGAATAATACTTATGTAGCGGTTAAAGTTCAAAGGCCAAATTTATTCTTCCTCATAAGAAGAGATATTGTAATTTTAAGGTTTTTAGCAACTTTCTTTTCACCATTTTTACCATTAAATATAGGGGTTGGAATTGGAGAAATAATAGATGAATTTGGTAAGGCACTTTTTGATGAAATTGACTATGAAAAAGAGGGTGAAAATGCTTTGAAGTTTGCAGATATATTCAATGAGAACCCTAATGTTTTTATTCCTAAATTGGAAAAAGATTTTTCTTCCAAAAGGATCATCACAACCTCTTGGATTGATGGAGTTAAATTAAGAGATAGGGCTTTATTAGAAAAGAATAACTTAATACCCGCCTCTTTTATAAAAACTTGTGTAATCAGTGGTCTGCAGCAGTTATTTGAATATGGATACTTTCATGCTGACCCACACCCTGGAAATATGTTTGCTCTTAAAGGAGGAAATGCAGATTGTGGGAATTTAGCTTATGTAGATTTCGGAATGATGGATACAATTACCAACTCAGATAGACTTACTCTGATAAAGGCCATTGTACACATAATAAATGAAGAATATTATCTTCTTGCTAAAGATTTCCAGAAATTAGGTTTCTTAACTAAAGAACAAGACCTACAAAAACTTGTTGAACCTTTAAAAGAAGTTCTAGGTGGATCCCTTGGTGCTGAGGTTGGGAACTTTAATCTTAAAAATGTAACTGATAAATTTTCAGAACTTATGTATTCTTATCCTTTTAGAGTTCCAAGTAGGTTTGCATTAATAATAAGAGCAGTAGTTAGCCAAGAAGGTTTAGCACTAAGACTAGATCCGGAATTTAAAATTTTAAAAATCGCATATCCTTATATTGCCAAAAAACTTCTTACAGATAATTCTGATGAGATTTTAGAAATTCTCTTAGAAGTTGTTTTTGATAATCAAGGTCGAATTCAAATAGAAAAAGTTGAAAGCTTATTTAATATTTTGTTTAAAGATTCTGAGAATATTAATTCAGATCTAATACCTGTCGCTAGTGCTGGATTGAAGCTGTTTGTTAGTAAAAAAGGATCTGAAGTCCGAAAAAGTCTTCTATTAAGCCTAATTAAAGATGAAAAAATAGAATTCAGTGAAGCAAAAAAACTTATAAGTCTAATAAGAGAAACCTTTAGCCCTTTGAATATTGCAAAGAGTGCAGTTCAAAATATTATTTCCCCAGTTTAGTCTTTGATTCATAACAAGGTATTAACTATTGTTTCTTATTTTTTTAATTGATTAAAATTAAATAAAGTATTAATTTGTAAAAATTGATTTTTCAAAAAATTCATTTTAATAATATTTTATTTAATTATCTTGAGCAGGGCGAGTGGAAATTGATAATTAAGTACGTTAAGAAAATGAAATGAATATTTTGAAAATTCTATTTTTTTTTAATAAAAAAACTAAAAGTAATAAAGAATTAAATGATGGGCTTATAGATCAGTATATAGAAATTGCAAAGTTAGTAACAGAAGCAAGAATTCAACAAAATCTTACTGTACAAGAATTATCATTTATTTCGAAAATTCCTGAACAAGTAATAAATTCTATTGAAAAAAATGATGCAGATAATAGACCAAAGTATCCTTTTATAAGGTCAATATTAATTAAATTAGAGGAATGCTTAGTATTAAAAAAAAATTCACTAGTAGATAAAGCAACTAAAGAAAAAGAAATTATTAATAAAGAAAAAAAAGATTTTCTATTCAGCAAATTTGATCTTTTAAATACTTGGCAGGGAAGCCTTCTTTATTTTTTATTGTTAATTCTTGCTATATTTATATTAAAAAGATATTTTATTTTAAGTGTAAATGTTATTGAGATTCAAAATATTGAAAATAAAATCATTGATAAATAATATTGAATTTATCCCTATAATCTAGTTCTACCAAAATCATTTCCTAGGTTACTAAAAATTCTAATATCGTCTTCTATTTCTTCTAATGGTCGATTTAACTTCCATTTCCAGTTATTTTTTGTAGTACCAGGTTTATTTAACCTACTTGAGTCATCTAGAGATAATATATCTTGCAATGGAGTGATAAAGAGATTAGCATTTGTGCTCATTCCTATTTCTATTAAACTCCATGATGGATTTTCTGAAAATTTATACTCATCTTTTATTCTTGTTTTAGAGTTATTGTCTAAAGACTCCCACCATGAGACGGAAGTGGAATTGTCATGAGTACCAGTATAAACAACCCAATTTTCTCCTTCAATATTTTTAGGTAAATATGGGTTATCTTCATTGCCATCAAAAGCAAATTGTAAAATCTTCATTCCAGGCAGTTTAAAATTTTTTCTTAATTTTTCTACATCTGGTGTTATTACTCCCAGATCCTCTGCGATAATTGGTAAACAGTCAGCCCCTAAATCTTTTTTTAATTTATTTAATAGTTCTCTACCAGGAGAGTTTATCCATTTGCCATAAATTGCAGATTTAGAAGTACCATTAACTCTCCAGTAACCCCCTAACCCTCTGAAATGATCAAATCTCAATAAATCTACAAGTTCAAATTGCCTTTTGAATCTTTTTCTCCACCAATCGAAATTAGTTTTTTTATGTTTTGTCCAAAAGTAAGTTGGGGTTCCCCATAATTGTCCAGTTGATGAAAAATAATCTGGTGGAACCCCACTTTGAAAGATTAAATCACCATTTTTTAAAATTGAAAAAAGAGATTTATTACTCCAGACATCTGCGCTGTCTCTAGAAACATAAAAGGGCAAATCTCCTATTAGCTTAATTTTAAATGATTTAGCGTAGTTTTTAATATCTCTCCATTGCTCATCTAAATGCCACTGTATTAATTTTTTAATAAGGATCTCTTCGCTTTTTTTATTGATCCATGAATTTAAAAACTTGTTGTTTTTTGTTTTAAATTCATTAGGCCATTGCCACCAAGGCAGCATATTGAACTCCTCACGAATAACAGAAAATATTGCATAATCTTCAACCCATGAATTCTTAATACTCCATTCATGAAAATTAAGTTTTCTCTCTTCAGATTGGGAATTCCAACCTTTCAAAAGGAGGAGACCTAATTTTTTTGATAAATCATCTGCAAAATGAAAATCAAAATAATCCTTATTATGATTTATAAGTCCTAATTCCTTTTTATTAGGTAAGTATATAAAACCTTTCTCGATTAAATAATCAATATCAAGAAACCATGGGTTAAGCGCAAAAGTAGAGGGTGAACTATAGGGTGAGCCCGTAGAATCAGTGGGTGTAAGAGGTAAGAATTGCCAGTATTCAATCCCATGCTTATGAAGCTTTTTTATCCATTCTTTAGCCCCTCTACCAAAAGTCCCACATCCATAACCGCCTGGTATAGAGGAAGGATGCATAAGTATACCTAAAGATTTTTTGGTTAGAACTGTTTTTAACGGCATCTTTCGTAATTATTTTTTGATTCTTTACAATTAAATT
>CACGVZ010000018.1 GCA_902576415.1 uncultured Prochlorococcus sp.
ATATAAAGAATATCTATTTACTACTGATACAAAAACTTAAAAGATATTTCTATATAGAAAATTCAAAACCTTCAGAAATAATATATGTTGTAGAAAAAGAAAATTGGTCTATAAAATGGGATGGAATTTATATAAAATCTTCAGTTAATAATCTTAGTAATTCCAGATTCGTTTCGATTAACCATCTACCGAACTTAAACTCAAAAACAAGGTTAGTGCATTTTGGTTCTCAATATATGTGGTTAGATTGGTACAGATTATTGCCAAGGAATAAGAATTATGTTGTATCGTTTTTCCATGGTAAAAAATCAGACAGTAAGGAGGTACATGACCATATTGAAAAATTTTTAAGTACAAAAGATTTATTATTTAAAATAACTACTGCTTCATCCTTAATAAGTCAAAGACTTATAAAATGGGGGATCCCAAAATCGAAGATTGAAATAATTCCAATAGGTGTTGATACGAATTTATTTTCAATAGCTTCTAATACACAAAAAACAGAAATCAGAGAACGACTTGGATTTAAAAAAGATGAAATTATTATTGGATCTTTTCAAAAGGATGGTCAAGGATGGGCTCAAGGAGAAAAACCGAAATTAATTAAAGGTCCAGATCTGTTCGTAAAATCTGTAGAGTTAATTGCAAAAGAATTTCCTGTTAAAGTCTTACTTACTGGACCTGCCAGAGGCTACATTAAAAGTGAACTTAAAAAAAGGAATATTAAATATTTACATATTTTTTTAAATTCATATAAAGAAATTGCCAATTTTTATAAAGCACTTGATTTATATATTATTTCATCTCGAGAAGAAGGAGGGCCAAAAGCTATTGTAGAATCAATGGCAAGTGGAGTACCTTTAGTCTCAACAAATGTAGGAATGGCAAAAGATTTAATAAGAAATAAAAAAAATGGTTTTTTAATAGATAACTTTGATCCAAAAGAAATAGCTTACAGAAGTATAGAATTTCTAAATAAAACAAATAAAAAAGAAATAATAAAGGCTGCGAGAAATGATGTAATGATTGCTGACTGGAAAAATGTTGCAAAAATGTACTGGGAAAAAGTATATAAATCGGGAATTAAAAGTATTGATTAGATTAATCCAAATTCAGGTAATATATGTAAATTAAATTCTTAATATGAAAATTCTTATAACTGGAGCAGCAGGATTTATTGGTTATCATCTATCAAAAAAACTTCTTGAAAATTCAATCCAAGTTGTAGGTTTTGATAACTTAAACTCATACTATGATCCAAAACTTAAAGAGGCAAGAATATATAACTTGAATCTTATTTCTAATAAAAACAAAACACCTTTTAACTTCATAAAAGGAGATCTTATTAATAAATCTGAATTAAGTAATACCTTTGCAAAATTCAAACCAAATAGAGTGGTTAATTTGGCAGCCCAAGCAGGTGTAAGATATTCAATTGAAAATCCTCACGAATACATAAAATCTAATCTGGTTGGTTTTGGAAACATTTTAGAAGAATGTAGAAATAACAATGTTGAACATCTTGTTTATGCAAGCAGCAGCTCAGTTTATGGAGGTAATACATCTTTACCTTATGTTGAAAAAGATAGCGTTGATCATCCTGTAAGTTTATATGCAGCTACAAAAAAATCCAATGAATTAATGGCTCATACTTATAGTCATCTTTATCAAATACCAACTACAGGACTAAGATTTTTTACGGTATATGGGCCTTGGGGAAGACCAGACATGGCTCTCTTCCTTTTTACAAAATCAATATTAAATGGAGAACCAATTAATGTATTTAATAAAGGAAAAATGATTAGAGATTTTACTTATATTGATGACATAGTCGAGAGTATTATAAGAGTACTCAATAAACCAGCTACTCCAGATATTAATTTTGATAAGAATTATCCAAACCCCTCAACAAGTTGGGCACCATATAGATTATTTAATATTGGAAATTCTTCACCAACTCCTTTGATATATTATATAAATGCTATTGAGCAAGAATTAGGTTTGAATGCAAAAAAAATATTAGTTCCTATTCAAATGGGAGATGTCCCGGCAACCGAATCCGATTCTTCAGCATTAGAATCTTGGATTCAATTCAAACCAAATACTTCTATTAAACTAGGAGTCAAAAACTTTATCAAATGGTATAAAGACTTTTATGGATATTGATGAAATAATAAAACAAAGGAACTATCCAAATTTAAATAAATGTATAGTTGCTGTTATAGGAATGGGATACGTAGGTCTACCATTAGCTGTAGAATTTGCAAAAAAGAAAGAATGTCATACTTCAAAAAATTTACTTTCAAGGGATGTAATTGGATTTGATATTAATCAACAAAGAATTGATGAACTAAAGTCAGGATTTGATGTTACTGGAGAAATTTCTAAAGAAGAATTGCTAAAAGTTGATTTTCTAGATTTAACTAACGATATCGATTCGATAGCTAGAGCTGATGTTTTTTTAGTAACAGTGCCAACACCAATTGATGAATTTAAAAAACCAAATCTTAAGGCTTTAGAAAAAGCATCTTCTACAGTAGGGAAAGCGATAAAAATTAGGACCAAAAAGTACAATATAAAAAAAAGTTTACCAGTTATTATTTTTGAAAGTACTGTATATCCAGGAACAACTGAGGAAATTTGTATTCCAATTATTGAAAATGAATTACGTTGTAATTCTGCAAATAGCTCAAATGAAGAAAAATATATATATGGTTATAGTCCAGAAAGAATTAATCCTGGAGATAAAAAACATACATTAGTTAATATCAAAAAAGTAACTAGTGGCAATAATATTTATGCTTCAAAATGGATAGAGCATTTTTATGGTTCAATAATTAAAGCAGGTATATATTCTGCGCAAAGTATTAAGGTAGCTGAAGCGGCAAAGATAATTGAAAATACTCAAAGAGATATAAATATTGCTTTAGTAAATGAGCTTTCCATAATTTTTAAGCTTATGAATATAGATACTTTAGATATCCTCAATGCAGCTGCAACTAAATGGAATTTCATAGATTATAAACCAGGTTTAGTTGGTGGTCATTGTATTGGTGTAGACCCATATTATTTGACTTATAAGGCTGGATTACTTGGTTATTCTCCAGAAATCATCTTGGCAGGAAGAAAAATAAATGATGGCATGGGGAAATGGATTGCAGAACAAATAGTTCTAGAAATGTTAAAAAAAGAGTTAATAATTAAAGAATCAAATATTCTTATTCTTGGTTTTACTTTTAAAGAAAATTGTCCTGATATAAGAAATACAAAAGTTATTGATATAGTTAACAACCTAATTGCATATCAAGCTAATCTTGAGATAGTGGATCCAAAAGCTAACTCAATTGAAGCTAAGAAAGTTTACGACATTAACCTCTCCAAAGAAATACCCAAAAACAAAAAATTTGATGTGATTGTTAGTGCAGTTAGGCATAATGAATTTCAAAAATTAACAAAAAAAAGTTGGATAAATTTATCAAAAGATGATGGATTATATTTTGATATTAAAGGAATAATTCCAAGGGAATTAAAACCAATTAGGATTTAGCAAACATATTGGGATTTTATAGCTTCTGTAAAAAACAAATAATTTTAATATGGAAGATTTATCTTTTTTTGATTATTTTTTTTAATTCTAAGGAATATTCTAAAGATACTAAATTAAAAATCTTTTATGGCGGTTCCAAAGGAGGCGATATAGGGGGGCCATTAGTGAAATTTAAAAAATTAAAAAAATCATTTCCTAACCACTATAAAAATTTTAATACTGTTTATTTAATTTCAAACAATTCTTACTTAAATAGAAATTCGCTAAAAATTCTAAAAGAAAGAAAAATTCCAATCATTCTTAATCAGAATGGTGTTTTTTATCCATCTTGGTATAAAGGTGATTACTTGAAAAAAAATTTAGAATTATCATATGCTTATCATTTAGCTAATTATGTATTTTGGCAATCAAAATTCTGTAAAAAAGCATCAGATAAATTTCTAGGCAAAAGGACTGGCAATGGTGAGATCTTATACAATGCAGTTGATACTAGTATTTTTATTCCAAAATATAAAAATAAAAAGTATTTTTCCTTTTTAATCACAGGGAATATTAATAAATTCAATAACTATCGAGTTTTATCAGTAATTCAAGCGATGAGGGAAATTCATAAGTTAGACAAAAGTGTAAGATTAATAATTGCTGGAAATATTGAGGATCGAAATTATTTCGAACTTATTTCATCCCAAATGAAGTTAACTAATATAATTAGTTTTATTGGAAGATTTAATCAAAAAGAAGCTGCACATATTTATCAATTAGCCGATGCATACATAACAATGACATATCAAGATAATTGTCCCAGTGCAGTAATTGAAGCAATGGCTTCAGGATTGCCAATACTATATTCAAGTAGTGGGGGAGTCCCAGAATTAGTTGATGAAGGATCAGGAATTGGACTTAGTGTTTCAGAAAATTGGGAAAAAATAAAAGTACCTGAAACAAAAGAAATTATTAAAGGTATGCAAGAAATAATTCAAAGAAAGGAAATGATGTCTGTAAACGCAAGAAAAAGAGCTTTAGATAAATTTGATCAAACTAATTGGTTGAAGAAACATAAAATTATCTTTGAAAAATATTTAAAAAATAATTAATATTCATCCTATTAAATACACAAAAAAAATTAAACTTTTCTCCAAACAGCAAGTAATTTGCCTTGAAAAACGACATTTTCTAAATTCAATTCTATTGGTTCATATGAAGGATTCGCAGCTTCAAGAAATATTTTTTCTCCCCGCTTAAAAAAATATTTAAGAGTTGTTCCTAGGCCTGGTACCATCGCACTTACAATTGTTCCATTTTTTAAAGAATAGAATTCATTAATAGGTTCCATTAAGACCATATCTCCATCAGCAATACAAGCGTCTATCATTGAATCACCATTTACAGTGAGTGCAAAAACATTTTTCTTTGCGAGAACTTCTGATATATCGAGATTTTCAGTAGTATCTGTGAAAGTTTCAATTAATCCTCCTGCTGCGACTGAGCCTAAAACTGGAATACCTTCAAAAATCTCATCGACTATTTGCATAGTTCTAGCTTTCCCTTCTTGCCATGATATATATCCTTTTTCTTGTAAATGTTTTAATCGACTTTGAATTGGAGCTGGAGACTTCAGGCCCATTGCTTGCATCATTTGTCTTATAGAAGGACTATGTTGAAAGTCCTTCATATAATTTTTTATCCACAAATAAAGCTCATTTTGAGCATCAGTGAGATTATTACCCTCAGAATTTAGCATTGAAACAAATGTACTCTAATACATTTGTACCTCTTTAAAAAGTGAATTGCAATATTTTCAAGAAAAAAGACATGCTAGAAGGGCTTGTTGCACATGCATTCTATTTTCTGCCTGTTCAAAAACTCTACTTTTTTTACTTTCAATTACTTCGTCAGTAATCTCTTTAGATCTATAAGCAGGAAGACAATGGAGAATAATAGCATCTTTATTTGCCTTGCTAACTAACTTTCTATCTATAGTAAATCCATTAAATTCTTTATCTTTCTCTTCTTGTTGATTTTCTTCCCCCATAGATGACCAAACATCTGTATAAAGAACATTTGCTCCATCTACAGCAGCGTAAGGATCATTAGTGATTTTCAATAAATTTCTACCTGCATTTATAGCATTTGCTTTTTTAATAATTAAAGAATTTGGTTCATATCCTCTTGGACATGCAATTCTCACTTCCACACCAAGTAATGCGCCGTTTAAAATAAGTGAGTTTGCAACATTATTTCCATCACCTATAAAGGTTAAAACAACTTTACTAAAATCGAAAAATTCCTCTTTTATTGTCATAAAATCTGCCAAGACTTGGCAAGGGTGCTCTAAATCTGTGAGGGCATTGATAACAGGCTTAGAGGACCATTTCGCGTACTCTTCTAAATGGGTTTGTTGAAAAGTTCTTATTGCAAGTACATCACAATATCGGCTCAGAACACGAGCTGTATCTTTTATAGGCTCACCTCTACCAATTTGTGAGGTAGTTGGATTTAAATCAATAGTAGTACCTCCAAGTCGCGACATTGCTACTTGAAAACTTACTCTTGTTCGAGTAGAAGATTTATCAAAAACAAGTCCCAAAACTTTATTTTGAAATTCAAGATTTAGATCTTTATTTTTAATTTTTTGTGCAATATTTAATAGATTTATAACTTCTTCTGGAGAAAGATCCAAACTTGACAAAAAATTTTTATTAGAAAACTTTTTTGGTTTAATCATTAATCTTGATTAAGAAACTAGAATTCTACTATGCGGGCATTTTACTTTCTGCAAGCAGAGTTTTTAAATCTTCCCCTTCTATAACTTCCTCTGTGAGTATTTTTTGAGAAATGGACTCTAATAGGGGTAGATTATTCCTCAAAATTTTCAGTGCAGTTTCATGCGCATCATCAACTAAATCTCTAACCTCTTTATCTATTGCTTGAGCAGTAGCATCACTAACAGATCTTCTTGGATTGTTTCCATTCCCTAGGAACTGACCTCCACCTTGTTTGTCATAAGCGAGAGGGCCAAGAATATCACTCATTCCGAATGTACCGACCATTTGTTCTGCTATATCAGTTGCTCTTTGTAAGTCATTTGAGGCTCCCGTAGTAATCTTCCCAAAAACGACCTCTTCGGCTGATCTTCCTCCAAGGAGTGTAGCTATTTGTCCTTTTAATTCCTCTTTAGAATTCAAAAATCTTTCTTCTGTTGGCAACTGAAGAGTATAGCCAAGGGCACTCATACCTCTTGGTACAATTGAAATCTTGGCAACTTTTGAACCTCCTGGCATAAGATGGCCTACAATTGCGTGACCAACTTCGTGATAAGCAACAACTTTCTTTTCATCATCTTGGAGTACTCTACTCTTCTTCTCTAGACCAGCAACTACTCTTTCAATGGCTTCACTTAAATCTTGTTGCTCAACACTTTTTCTTTTAGCTCTTGCAGCAAGTAGAGCAGCCTCATTCACCATATTTGCCAAATCTGCCCCTGCAAAACCACTTGTTGCTTGAGCTATAGAATCTAAATCAATAGATTCAGCTAATTTAACTTTTTTAGTATAAATTTCAAGAATTGTCTTTCTTCCAGACAAATCAGGTCTATCCACTAAGACTTGCCTATCGAATCTACCTGGTCTTAGCAATGCAGCATCAAGAACTTCTGGCTGGTTAGTTGCGGCAAGAACAATAACTGGTTTATCGGCAGAAGCAAATCCATCCATTTCGGTAAGAAGCTGATTTAAAGTTTGTTCTCTCTCATCATTGCCTCCAACAACACCCATAGATCCAGAACGACTTTTACCTATTGCGTCTAGTTCATCAATAAAAATGATACAAGGAGCTTTTTTCTTGGCTTGTTCAAATAGATCTCTAACTCTTGCAGCTCCAGCACCCACAAAAAGTTCAACAAATTCAGAACCTGAAATAATAAAGAAAGGAACCTCTGCTTCTCCAGCAACTGCTTTAGAGAGAAGGGTCTTTCCTGTTCCTGGAGGACCAACTAGAAGGACACCTTTAGGTATTCTTGCCCCTATATCTGTATATCTTTCTGGCTTCTTTAAAAAATCAACAATTTCTGTTAATTCGTCTTTAGCTTCATCAACCCCTGCCACATCAGCAAATGTTACTTTTGATTCATCATCGGGCACATAAACTTTAGCTTTACTTTTAGTAAAACTTAGAGCTCCTTGAGCTCCACCACCACCCATACTTCTTCTAGCAAAGAATTGTAAGACAAGGATAAAAATCAAAGGAGGAACAACCCAACTTAGAATAGTTGAGAAGAAATTAGGTTTTTTAGGGGGAGCAGCAGCGAATTCAACCCCTTTACTCTCTAATCTTTGTGGAAGGTCCATATCAAATATTGGAGTAGTAGCCAATACTGAAGGAGCTCCTTCTTCAGCTCCATTTAATTCATATCTAATTTGTTCTTGTGTGATGTAAGCACGCTTAACTTCCCCATCATTAACCTGATCAATAAATAAAGAATAAGGAACCCTAGGAATTTGCATATTTTGATTAGGGAAGAGGCTACTAAATAGGAGTAATGCTCCAACCCCTATCAAAATGATATTTACAATTCCAAATCTTCTATTAGGCTGATTATCGTCTTGTCTTATTGGCATAATTGTGGTCAAATTTGAACTTATTATAAACTAAACGAAGGGGTTTCGTATCTGTATTGTTTTTTTTGGGTGAGAACCGTACGGTACTTTAACCCATATAAAATTTCTTAAAAATTAATTTTTCAATGAACTCTTAACGCATATATCATCACCAATCAAACTATGCTGAGATTCGCTTAATTTAATAATTTCATGCATTTCTCCAAACTCAAAATCCCCAAAGGGATTCATACTATTTTCTCCTCCTAAAATTTTTGGAGCAATAAAAGTTATAATTTCTTGAATGCAATTAGATTTAATTGCGGCAGTAGCCAATCGAGGACCACATTCCCACAAAACTTTATTACATCCCCTTTTAGCAAGTATTTTTGAAATTAACTCTGGATTATCTGATGATACCTTTTCAATTTCAACAGATTTTGGAATCTTATTAAGGTTGCTTTCATTTGCAGTTGAAGAATCATAAATAACTAATGTTTTTGCCTTATTACAATCCCAAAGATTAGATTTTGTTGGCAGGTCTAAACTTTTTGTAAACACAACTCGCAAAGGCTCAGGATTTTTTAAACCTCTTGTAGTCAAAAGGGGATTATCTTTTCTTAATGTGTTTCCGCCAATGATTATTGCATCAAATTCTGATCTAAAAGAGTGTACTAATGCTCTTGATTCTTCATTAGTAATCCATTTACTTTTTCCATTTTTTAAAGCTATTCTCCCATCAATACTCATTGCCCATTTAAAAACTCCAAATGCCTTGTTGGTAATATTCCTATGAATGAAAGCCTTATTTAAATCTAAAGATTCCTTTTTACATAATCCTAAATGAACTTGTATTCCAGCTTCTTCTAACAGCTTAATACCTTTACCAGCGACTCTTGCATCAGGGTCTTCAATAGATATATAAGCCTTTTTTATCCCAGAGGATATCACTTTATCTACACATGGAGGTGTTCTACCTTGGTGACAGCAAGGTTCAAGATTTACATAAATTGATCCACCTTTGGGATCTTTTTTTAGATTATTAAAAGCCATCGCTTCAGCATGGGGCATGCCAGCCTTGTAATGAAATCCTTCTGCAATAAGCTTTCCATTCTTATCAATTATTACTGCTCCAACCCTAGGGTTAGGACTCGTTGTATTTTTTCCTAAAGAAGCCAAAAAGATTGCTCTTTTCATCCATTTTATATGGCTTACATTGTTTTCAGTCATCTCCAAAAGTCAAATTCAGTTTAGTGATCTCCATTCTTTAACAACAAAAGGAGGAACAGGTAACTCAGAAAAAACTCCCGACAAAGATAATCTTAATGGTCTATTTTTATCTAAATTTTTAATCAATTCATCAAGATCGAATTCTGCTGCAGCTTGTCTTCCATCATTTGCCAATTCAACATTAAGTAATGTTTTATCATCTAAAAGCCACTGTTTTCTCCCTGATTCAACCCTCAAGTCAGTGGGATGATCAATCCTAAGATTTCCTGGATATCCTATTACTCTCAAGATCAATTTATCTTCAAAAAGAGGTGATTTATAGGCAACTAATTGCCAAGTTTCAAAGTCCAAATCTCTTAAAAACTCACTGCTGGCATTCATAAATTCCCCATTTATTTCTGTTTCTGCAACTTCTGCGGATACTTTTAATGGGTTAAAAATAAAGGATAGTAGTAAAAGTAAAGGTAATATTTTTTTTAAAAAAATATTTTTATTTGATTTTGTAATTTTCTTCATTTTCAGAATCCATCAGGGCATCAAGAGTAACAGCTGTTCTTACAATAGCTTGATATCTTTTGATTATTTTACGATTTTTTTCTATAACTCGAGATAAATTCAAAGTGTCTTTTTCGGAATAGCTAGATGTTAAATCGCTAGAATCTTCTTCAATTAACTCAAATTCACTATCTTTATTTAATAGAGTTAATAATAAATCATGTAATCTCTTTCTTCTTTCAGACAATTGATTTATTATAAAAGCTCGAACAATCATAAGATAATTTAATAAAACATTCAAATAGATAAGTTTCTTTTAATTAAATATTCATGACTGAAAAAAAAAGAAAAATTCATGTAGTAGGAATTAATTCTTATAAATTTGAGGATCTATCTTTCAAATTACAAAATCTATTTTTAGAAACAGAAAATATTGCAGTTCCAAATTCATATTTTGAAGAAATAAAATCATGGAGCGAAAATGGTTTAGAAAAAAAGAAATTATTTTTTTCGAGCAACAGTAATCAGGAACTTGTTAACTGGCTTAGATCACAAAAAACTGATGTTATTTTAATTTCAAGAGGGGATCCTCTCTGGTTTGGAATTGGAAGAATACTACTAGAAAATTTTTCAAAAGATGAATTAAGTTTCTACCCTTCAAATACTTGCATTCAATTAGCATTTAGTAAGTTAAAGATCCCATGGCAAGATACTGTTAATGTGAGTATTCACGGCAGAGATTCGACTAAGTTAATTGAGGCTCTTAAAGCAAGACCGTCAAATTTGGCTGTCATTACAGATTCAAATAACAAAAGTTTAGAAATAATCAAAAAAAATTTATCAGAATTTGATCTGATTGACATCTATGATTTTTGGCTCTGTGAAGAAATAGGCTTCGAAAATGAAAAAATCAGGAAATTAAATCTTAAAGAGTCATTGCCCTCAGATATATCAAATTTGAATATTGTTATTCTTTCAAAAAAAAAGGAAAATTATTCGAACAACAATCTTCCTCTATTCGGAATCAATGACAATGTGTTTAAGACTTTTGATGATAGACCAAATTTATTAACTAAGAGAGAAGTTCGCATTCAAATATTAGCTGCTTTAGAGCTCCCAAGAAATGGTGTCATTTGGGATATAGGAGCAGGTTGTGGATCAATAGGTTTAGAAGCATTAAAGCTAAGGCCTAATTTGGATTTGTTTTGTTTCGATAAAAGGATTGGCTCAAAAGAATTAATACTAGAAAACTCAAAAAGGCTTGACGTCAACCCAAAATTTATTTTTGAGGAAGACATAAATTACACCTTGAATGCGAGAAATTTAAGTTCTTTTGAAAACCCTAATAGATTAATAATTGGAGGATGTGATAAAAAAACTAAACTCCAGATTATTAATAAAATTGCACAAGATATGGATATTGGAGACATTATCGTTATCCCAATAATAAATATTCAAACTATTAAAGAATTGAAAGAGGAATTAGAAGATAAAAATTTCAAAACAAATTTAAATTTAATTCAGACCTATAAAAGCTTAAGTATTGCGGAAGGAATGAGACTAGAACCAAATAATCCTGTTTTTCTATTAACAGGGAAAAAATAAATTCAAATAATTATTATTTATCAGGTTTAGCAACATGGGGTAAACCCCAACCAAGTTTATTTCTTAAAACTTGGAAAAATTCGTGATCTTCAAGTCTAATAAATTTTACTGAGTGTTTACTTTTTCTTATTAAAACCCTATCTTCAGGCCAAACATAACAACCAGCATTGCCATCAACAACCATTACTAATCTTTCAGGAGTTGCAGGAAAAACAGTTACTGGCTCTGAATCATTAAAAACCAATGCCCTAGATGCCAATGAATGTGGAGCAATTGGAGTTAATTGCACGACTGGACAATCTGGTGTAATAACTGGTCCTCCAGCACTTAGAGAATAGGCGGTAGAACCAGTTGGAGTGGATAAAATTACTCCATCAGCTGAAATATCCACAGGAGCATGTCGACCTATAGAAATTTCAAAGTGACACATACTTGTTAGAGGTTCTCTATGAAGAGCCATCTCATTAAGGCAAAGAGACTCCCATCTCCTCTGATCATTCCTCATTACGCTAATGATAAAGCAAGTTCTTTCTTCAATATCCCAATTTCCAGCAATTATTTTATCTATAGCCTCATCTAGGTTAGATAAGTAAGCTTCCGCAAGAAATCCTAAATGTCCAGTATTTATTGTAAGAATTGGAATTTTAGCAGGTGCCGTTTGCCTTGCAGCAGAAAGTACAGTCCCATCTCCGCCAAGAACAATTGCGAATTCCATTGATGAATCAAACCCCTCAGGGACACAATTCGTATATCCCAAAGGACGTACATGTTGATCAGGATTTGCGAAACCAACCATCCCTCCGGAGCTACTAACTCTTACAACTTCAAAATTAGATTTTTCCAATTTTTTTTGAACAGAAGTTGCAGTTTGAACAGCTAGTTCCTTTCCATCATTAACGATTAGTCCTGCTTTACGTACCAATCAAAAAATTAAAACTAGGACTATCTTAAACTAATTTGTTGGACAATCCTAATTTAAAAATTAAATACTATTAGAATTGTTCTAAGAATCTAATATCATTTGTATAAAATTTTCTGATGTCATCGATCTGATGTCTAACCATACAAAATCTCTCAACTCCTAATCCTGCTGCAAAACCAGTCCATTTCTCAGAATCAATTCCTAATTTTTCTAAGACCTTTGGATCAACCATTCCGCAACCCATTACTTCTAACCATTTACCTTTCCACTGGACGTCTACTTCTGCTGAAGGTTCAGTAAATGGGAAATAACTAGCTCTAAATCTTACGGGAATATCTCCAAAAAAGGCTTTTAAAAATGTAAGAACTGTTCCTCTTAAATGACTAAAATTAATGTCTTGATCGATACATAAAACCTCAACCTGATTAAATACAGGGGAATGAGTAGCATCTACTGCATCTCTCCTATATACTCTCCCAGGAGCAATAATTCTTACTGGAGGAGGATTATTCTCTAAGTACCTTATCTGAACAGGTGAAGTATGGGTCCTTAAAAGTCGATTTTCGTCTAAGTAAAAAGTATCCTGCATATCTCTTGCAGGATGATTTTTGGGTATGTTGAGAGACTCAAAATTATAAAAATCAGTTTCTATTTCAGGGCCACTTTCAACTGAGTATCCTAAACCACAAAATATATCTATTATTTCGTCTTGAGTTGAAATCAAAGGATGTTTATTCCCAGGGGGTGTTCCAATTGAAGGGATAGTTACATCAATTTTTTCTTTTTTAATCTTTTTATCTAAAGCTTCGCTGTTTAGTTTATTTTTTCTTTCAGTTATTAGTTCTTGCAAATTTATCTTTATTAAATTTGCCTTCTGGCCAATAATTGGTCTATCAGTAGCAGATAATTGACCCATTGTTTTCAAAATAATTGATAAATCACCTTTTTTCCCTAGCAAGGAAACTCTCAATTGATCCAGTTCTTCATAAGTATTAGAATTATCTATATTATTTTTTGCTGTTAGAGAAAGATTATTTAGTTTTTCCTCAATTTGACTTAATGATTCAATTTGACTCACTGATATAGTAAAAATAAGTATTCCTTTATCTTACTTAAATATCGTCCATAAATAAAATGTCTTGATTAATGAAACCGTTAAATATATTAATTAGCAATGATGATGGTGTTTTCGCAGCGGGGATAAGAGCTTTAGCAAAATCAGCCCAAAGGAGAGGACATAAGGTAAAAGTAGTATGTCCTGACCAAGAAAGATCTGCTACTGGTCATGGTCTTACTTTGCAATCCCCATTAAGAGTGGAAAAAGCTGACGAATTATTTGGAGAGGGTATAGAAGCTTGGGGATGTTCCGGCACACCGGCTGATTGTGTCAAATTAGCACTATCTGAACTCTTGGATCATAAACCTGATCTGGTACTATCCGGAATAAATCACGGACCCAATTTAGGGACAGATATTTTTTGTTCAGGCACAGTCGCTGCAGCTATGGAAGGCACTTTAGAAAATGTTCCTTCCATGGCAATAAGTGTTGCTAGTTTTAAATGGAAAAATTTTGAATTTGCTGGTGAAATTGCAATGAATATTGCCGAACAAGCAATTAACGATAGTTGGCCAGCTTCTCTTTTATTAAATTTGAACATACCCCCCTGCGAAAAAAACAAGATAAAAGAATTATCCTGGACACGATTATCGGTAAGAAAATATAAAAATCAATTTTCCAAAAGGGAAGACCCGAGGGGTGATGATTATTATTGGTTAGCAGGAGAAGTTGTTTTAGATCTTAAATCAAAAGGATACGGTCCTAAGAATTGGCCTAGTGATGTATCTCAAATACAAGAAAATAAAATATCTCTTACACCTGTAGAACCAGATTTATTTTGGAGAGGTAATTTGGACAACTTACCTAAAATTAATAATTCATTTGTAAATCCTTCTTAAAAGCCATAAAGAAAAGCAAAGTCCAAAAAAATGAGCAGCGATAACTTGCGTGTTACTGAGAACTGATAATATTTCAAGACCAGTAATTGGGATATCAGATGTCGCTGTTATTAATTGTCCAGTTGTTTGAGAGGATGCCTGTATAAATAGAGCTCCCATAAGAGCTTGATATCCAATTAATCCAAACAAAATTCCAAATAAATCAACTATGAGTCCTCGTTTTATCAATTTACCGGTTTGTCCTCTTGAGGGTCTTGCGTTGCTTGCAATTGCTCTTCCTGTTCTAACTATTAACCAACCTTGCCAAAGACTAAAAAGTAGTAAAATCAGGGATATTGTTGTAAGTGATAGACCAGGCGCTAAGCCAAGCTGTCCTTCGCTATTATTTACAACATTTGAAAAAAGCAAAACAGCTGCAACAACAACACCTAAAATGGACTGAACCCAAAAGCGTATCCATCCAATGCGTCGCATTCCAAATGAAAGGGACTGAAAATCCATTTTGTCAGACATTCATTTGATTGAATAAACTATAATCTAATCAAATTTGCCACTAAAATCATAAAATTGCACGTAATCTTTTGATCTCTTTAATATCGCCATCTGAAGTTAAGAATCCCACCTCAATAGCTATTGGAAGTTTTGATGGCCTTCATGCTGGCCACAGACAATTAATAAAAAGTGTAGTTGAAGAAAATCAATATACCCCAACAATTGCAAGCTTCTGGCCTCATCCACGAGAAGTTCTTTACAAAGAGATGCGTCTTAGACTTGATCTCCCTAATGAAAAACTATCTATTCTTGAAGATCTGGGGATTGAACAATTAGTTCTCATTCCTTTTGATATGGAATTATCCAAATTAAGTGCCGAAAGGTTCGTAAGAGATATTTTGATAAATCAATTACAAGCAAAAAACATTTCTGTAGGTGCTAATTTTAAATTTGGTTTCAGAAGAAGTGGAGATATAAATACAATAAAAAATATGATTAAGGATACTGATATTAAGCTAAAAATTATTCCAATTTTAGAAGACAAGGAAGGTAGAATAAGCAGCAGCAGAATAAGAGATCTATTAGAAAAAAGTGATCTGAAAAATGCTTTCAAAATTCTTAATAGGCCTTATAGTTTTAATGGAAAAGTTGTTAAAGGTAAAGGTATTGGAAAAAGTATAGGATGGCCTACCGCAAATCTTGAAATAGATGGCAGAAAGTTTTTACCTGGAGAAGGAGTTTACGCATCTTGGACAACCATAGAAAATTCCAACAAAAAAATTGAATCTGTTATGAATCTTGGCTCTCAACCAACAATAAATCCTCTATTGCCTTCTGCAGTTGAAGTTCATTTAATAAATAAAGATATCGATCTATATGGTTTAAATCTATCTGTTGAACCAGTTGAAAAACTTAGATCTCAAATCAAGTTCAAAAATATAGATCAACTTTCTAATCAAATTAAAAAAGATAGAGATAATGCTCTGAAAATTTTTAAAAACTACAAAAATTAAATTACAAATGCTGAATTCCAATCCTAAAGACGCTGAAGATTTAAGAATTTATCAAATTATTGACGCTAATCTAGATAGAGCCAGAGAAGGACTAAGAGTATTAGAGGATTGGGCTAGATTTGGCCTAGGCAAAGAAAAATATGTTGAAAAGATTAAAAATTTTAGACAAATTTTAGGAAAAAATCACTTAGGAGTTTATAAACAATCTAGAAATTACATTGAGGACAAATGTAAAGGATTGAGTCATCAAGAGCAATTTAACAGAAAAACTTCTGAGCAAATTATAAGTTCTAATTCAGCCAGAGTTCAAGAAGCATTACGAGTTATAGAAGAATTCTCAAGGCTGCAGAATCATGAGCTTTCAAAAATCGCTTCTGAAATTAGATATGAAATTTATACTATTGAAATAGACTTATTAAGTTATGACGAATGTAAGAAGTCGGAGAAAATTTTAAAAGAAAATGACTTATATGTAATCACCGATCAAAAGGAAAATTTATTAGAAATAATAGAAGAAGTTTTAATTGCGGGAGTAAGAATTATTCAACATAGATTTAAAACGGGAACTGATCAAGATCATCTTCAAGAAGCAATTCAGATTAAAAATCTATGTAAAAGATATAATTCTTTGTTTATCGTTAACGATAGAATTGATATAGCTCTAGCATCTAACGCTGATGGGATTCATCTTGGTCAAGACGATTTAGATTTAAAAACCGCAAGAAAACTATTAGGATATTCAAAAATTGTCGGAATAAGTGCAAATAATGCAATTGATATTTCAAATGCTCTTAAAGAAGGTTGTGATTACATAGGAATAGGTCCAGTATTTGAAACCACTACAAAAAAGAATAAAAAACCTTTAGGTATTGAAAATATCAAAACATTAACAAAGGATTTAAATATTCCTTGGTTTGCTATTGGTGGAATCAAGTTAAATAATATTTCATATTTAAAAAGAAATGGGTTTAAAAAAGTTGCCCTAGTTTCGCAATTAATGAATTCTGAAGATCCTAAAGAAGACGCTATTATGATTCTAAAAGAGTTGTCTCATGAAAATTAGGGTTAATGGAGAAGAAAAAAAAATAGAACTTGATCAAGAAAATGCTCTACTATCTACAGCTCTTAACCATATGGGATATAAACCAAACACAATTGTAGTGGAGTTAAACAACTTAATAATAAATTCAATGAAGTGGGAAAAAGTGAAGCTTAAAGATGGTGATAACTTAGAAATCGTCTCAATAGTTGGTGGTGGTTAAAAAATAAATTCTTTATATTTTAAAAATCTTCATAATTTTTTAAGTTTAAGCTTGAAACAATAACCAAAATTTCCCTTTTTTCGTTTTATATTTTTAAGTACCTTAATATAAAAATGAAAGAAAAAATTGATACTAACTCAAGGTCTCTAAAGTGGGAGCAAAATGGTGAGTTAGCACATAAAGATCTTTCTGAGCTAATTGAAAGATTAAAAAATGTAGAAAGTGAACATACCTCATCTGAGCTGTCTAGATTAGGTACTAAATCAAACATAAAAGATTAAATTTGTTACTTAGATCTTGTTTTTATAAAAATTTGTACCAAATTAAAATTACTGAATACAAAAATAAATGCCGAAAAGATTTCCAGAATGGGTAAATACAGAAGTCGTGATAAAAGCAATCAAAATGAGAGAAGAAGGGATGCTATCAAAACAACTTAATTTATGGATAGAGAACCTATTAGAAATAGAAAAAAAGTAATTATTAATTACTTAGGAAATACTTTTAATAATTCTGAGAGCTGCCATTGCTGCTCCGTAACCATTATCTATATTCATGACAGCAATCCCTGGAGAACAACTTGACAACATACTATTTAAAGCAGTTTCTCCATCCTTGCTAACGCCGTAGCCGACTGAGACAGGTACTGCAATTATCGGTTGTGCCAACAATCCGCCCACAACTGTTGCCAAAGCTCCTTCCATTCCAGCACAAACTATTAATACATCATATTTATTAATTTCTTCTAACTGACTCATCAATCTATGAAGTCCAGCTACTCCAACATCTATAAAAGGTTGACAATTCACTCCATAAATTTCAAGCGCTAATTGGGCTTCAAGTGTTACTGCCAAATCGCTTGATCCGCCTGTAATTATTGCAACTTTTTTATTCGTATTTATTTTGTTCAGATTTTTCCCAATTGTTAGGCAATTTGCCTCTTCATAGAATCGTGCATCATCATACAAATTCAAAAGATAATTAGCCTTTTCACTATTAATCCTAGTAATGAAAACAACCTCATTTTTACTTAATACATTTTCAGATAATCTCTCTAATTGATCGATACTCTTATCTTGTCCCCAAATCGCTTCAATGAGTCCAAGCCTCTCTCTTCTTTGGAAATCAAACCTGATATCTAAATTCATCCTTGTTTATCTAACTCTCCCTCATAAATCAATTCAAAAGGATTTTCGCCTACATTTAGAGCAGCTTTAACATTATCTTCAAATTTTTGTTGAACTACATTTACTTCTGACATTGGTATGCTTTTCCATAATTTCTTACTTTTCCAATTTACCAATATTAAAGCTTCTTGTTTTTCTTTATCCCAAAATAATTGTCTACCCAAAAAACCATCTTGAGAAGATAACCATGGTTCCCATATTTCTTTTTCAGCATTTAACCAAGCTTTTTTTACATCGGCAGGTACTTTAAGTCTTAATTCCTCTATGACCATTTCACTTTGAAAATTATCCATTGTAAGAGCTTTTAAATTGGGAACATCAGATTGAAAAATTAAAAATACTAAGCAAATTAATAATAAACAAAATCTTTGAATTTTTTTTTTCAAATTTAAATTAAATCTCATTTTTTCTCAAGTAGAACTACTGAATGGCAACTTATACCCTCTTCTCTCCCTTCTGGACCCAATTTTTCATTCGTGGTTGCTTTAATCCCAATTAAATTTTCATCAATATTTAAGATTTCAGAAATGTTTTTTTTCATTAGTTTTATATGTGGCATGATTTTTGGCCTTTCAGCAACAAGGACACTATCAATATTATTTATTTCCCAACCATCTTGTCTTATCAAGTAAATTACTTTTGATAACAAAAACAAGCTATTAGCATTTTTCCATTTTTCATCAGATGGGGGGAAATACTTTCCTATGTCCCCCAAAGAAAGTGCTCCCAATAATGCATCCATTATTGAGTGACTTAAAACATCAGCATCACTATGACCATCCAAACCTAAATTTTCAGGATGATGCAATTTTACACCTCCAATAATTAAATCTCTATCCTCTACTAGTCTGTGAATATCGTATCCATTACCTATTCTAAATTTCATAAATTGATTATTTTCTTTTATTATTGTCTTACTTTGTGGGGATTTTTTGTAGTTTTCATTTGAAATTAAGTCACTTCTTCTCTCCAATGTTCTTTCAAAACTTTTTCTTCTTCTCCACGATTTAATCTCTTCATGATTACCGCTCACTAGAATTCCTGGCACTTTCATATCTTTAAAAGTTAACGGCCTCGTGTATTGAGGATATTCTAATAAAGAAGAATTATGACTCTCATCGACTAAGGAGTTTGGATCACCAAGAGTTCCTGGTAATAATCTAGTCAAACCATTAATTATTGATATAGCTGGTATTTCACCTCCAGAAAGTACATAATCGCCTATCGATATCTCTTCATCAGCTAAACATCTAATCCTTTCATCAAAACCTTCATATTGACCACAAATAATTATTATTTGATCCAAAGTGGACCATCTCACAAGATCCTTTTGCTTTAGTACTTTACCCTGTGGAGTCATCAGCAAAGTTGTACTTTTAGGTAATTTTCTAATTGATTCGCATGCCTTATAAATGGGTTCAGGTTTTAATACCATTCCTGCTCCTCCACCATAAGGCTTATCGTCAACTTGTCTGTAAGAACCTTCTCCATATTCTCTCAAATCATGTAAATTTAAATCGATCAAATTCTTATCTAGAGCTTTTGTTATTACCCCTAAATTATTTATTAATTCAAAAGCTTTAGGGAACAATGTAATTACATCAAAATTAAAACCACTCATTTAGAAATCTTCCTCATAACCAAACTCAATTAACCTTGATTCTTTTTTTCTCCAATTTGGAACAACTTTCACAAACAATTCTAGGTGAACTGGACCATCAATTAATTTTGACATATTTGATCTTGCTGACTGACCAATCATTTTTAACATTGAACCTTTCTTTCCAATAAGAATGCCTTTTTGAGTTGATCTTTCAACAATAATAGTAGCCAAAATAGCTGTAAAAACTTTGCCATTTTTTCTTTTCATTTCCTCTCTCTTTTCTATCTTTACTGCGACACTATGAGGTACCTCTTCTCTTGTATTTTTTAATACCTGCTCTCTTACTAAATCAGATAATAAGTTATCTAATGGTTGGTCACAAATCGTCTCTTCGCCATAAAGTTTTGGTCCCTCTGGAAGAAAATTAAGTGCCATATCGACCAGCTCAGAACATCCCTCTCCTTGAGAGGCACTTACAATTTGAAAGTTCCTATTAATTCCAAAAAATTTTCTATATTGATCTAATCGTAAATTCCTAAACTCTTTATTAACCAAATCCCACTTATTTAATGCCACAATAAACTCAGTTTTATTTGCGGTTAGAAAGTTCAAAATATAT
>CACGVZ010000019.1 GCA_902576415.1 uncultured Prochlorococcus sp.
CTTATTTTCAAGGTTAATTTTATTTTCAGTGTAAACTGCCTCTGTATAAAGTTCTAGTGAATTACCCCATAAGAAAATTAGAAAAGATTTTGCAGTAATAAGTTCTCTTAATCTTCCTTTTAAAATGAATTTATAAAATTCTGGTGTTGCATCAGAGTTGACATATTTGAATATATAATTAATTTCAGAATCTATTTGTTTAAGACCTGAAGTTAGAATTTTTTGACTAAAAGAGAGAGGCTTATTTTTGTTTAATTGAACTCGGGAATTATTTTCAATATCAAATACCCTTCCTCCATTTAAAATGGTATCAATAGATTCAAGAACTTTTTCTGCACTTGGATTTAAAAGAAAACCTTCAGCATTTAACGATGGAGTGGTATTTGCTTCATAAACAAGTTCGCCAGAGAGAATTATAAGAAACTTTGACTCATCATATCTTTCTCTTAAATTTAATAATTCTAACCTTATAAGATCTTCTGATTGGAAATTAAGAACATTCCATATAACTAAATCTGGAGTTTTATCACCTGTTCCATTATTAAAATTAATTTCTAAATTTTGGTCTAGTGATGTTAACTTAAGCGATAAAGATTCTGCTATTAAGCTTGGAGCAATAATCAATATCGATTTTTTTGAAATTAATTCCAAGACTAGATTTCTTATCTCTTATACAAAATTAACTAACAATTACTGCAAACACCAGCCTTAAATCAATTTTTATACTCTTTTAAGCGTAGTAATTTGTATTTAAATCAAAGTCATTTAGTCTCTCTGCTGACAATACATCATTAGCTTCGTTTATCGTGAATTTATTTTCATATAGAGCTTTACCTACTATTACTCCAAAAAGTCCAGAGTTTTCAAATTTTACTAACGATAATAAATCAGAAATTGAACCAATACCTCCTGAGGCTATTACTGGGATATCTGTAATTTCAAGTATGCTTTTTATGAATTCTTCATTTGTCCCTTCTAAAGTCCCATCTGTATTTATATCTGTAACAATAAAACTAGCAATTTTAAATGAAGAAAACTCCTTTACTAGATCTGTGGCAAAAATATTAGATTGCTCAAGCCACCCCCTTGTACTAACTTTTCCATCTTTTGCATCTATCCCAACAATTATTCTTCCAGGAAATTTATTTGATAAGTCTTTAACTAGTTCTTTATTTTCTATTGCAGAGGTTCCCATGATAACTTTCTCAATACCATAAGAAAATAATTGTTCTATCCTTTCTTGAGACCTTATCCCCCCACCTATTTGAATTGGTATGTTAACTGTTTTTGCAATCTTTTTTATTGATTTATCGTTAGTTGGGGATCCAGTTTTTGCAGCATCCAAATCAACTATATGTATATATTTAGCTCCTTCGCTTTCCCAAAATTTAGCTTGCTCATGAGGCTCTTTTGTGAAGTCTTTTCTTTTATTAAAGTCGCCTTTAAAAAGCCTTACACACTTACCATTCATTAAATCAATTGCTGGTATTAGGTCCATAGAATCATCCTTTTCATTAATTACTTATTAGTAGTACTATTCAATATGTAATTCTATTTAAGATTACTACTTCAGTTAAATATTTTTTGAATATGAAAATTCTTGTAATGGGTGGTACTAGATTTGTTGGTAAGTCTTTGGTTGGAAAGTTATTAAGTAAAAATTATGATATCGATATTTTCACGAGAGGTAATAAAAGTAATCCTGAAAAAACAAATTTAATTAAGGGTGATAGAAATAATTCAGAAGATATCGTCAAGCTTAGAAATGAAAAGTATGATGTTGTTTTTGATATTTCTGGACGAGAGTTAGAACAAACCAAACTTCTTATAGAAAATTTAGATAACTCTTTCCAGAGATATATATATGTAAGCTCTGCAGGTGTTTATAAAGATAATTGTGAACTACCCTTATCCGAAGTTGATCCAATTGATCCAGAAAGTAGGCACAAAGGAAAGTTTGAGACAGAAAATTGGTTAAAAAATCAAAAAATTCCTTTTACAAGTTTTAGACCTACTTATATTTATGGACCAGGAAATTATAATAAAATTGAAAATTGGTTTTTTGAAAGGTTATTTACTAAAAAATCAATACCAATCCCTGGTGACGGTTCTTTAATTACTCAGCTAGGCCATGTTTCGGATCTAACTGATGTAATGATTCGGTGCATATATTTTAAAAATTCCATTAATAATATTTACAATTGTTCAGGTGAAAAAGGAGTAACAATCAAGGGTTTAATTTATTTCTGTGCGAATGTTCTTGGGTTAAACCAAAATGAAATTTCTTTAAGAACATTTGATTATCAAAAATTAGACCCTAAGTCTAGAAAGGGATTTCCAATTAGATTAAATCATTATCATACTGATATCTCTAAGATAAAACGTGATTTAGAGTGGGCGCCAACTTTTGATTTACTTAATGGTCTAAAGGATAGTTTTTTTAATGATTTTAATAATAAAAAGAGTGAGGAGTTTGATGAAAATTCAGATAATATTCTTTTTAATTCTTAAATAGCCTAATAAAGTCACAAAAGTCAGGATGAATCCTAACCAATAAAAAATTAAAGCCAAATTATTCAATAAGCTTATTTTTAATGGTGTAAAGAAGGTAATTACTGAAATAAAAAAGAAAAATGTTTTATATTTTCCTAACATTGATGCTGGTAAACCGTCTTTTGTAGAGTTCCTTAGGCTAGAGATAATTAATTCTCTAAATAAAATTAATGACAAAGACCAGAAGGGTATAAAATTATTTTTACAAAGGAAGGTCAAAGGAATTAAATAGAATACTTTATCGCTTAAGGGATCTAGGATAGCTCCTAATCTGGTTTTAAGATTAAATTTCCTTGCAATTAACCCGTCTAAATAATCAGTTAAGCCTCCAATAATAATCAATATAAAGACATAAAAAGGTCTGTTAATTTCTAAAAAAAGTATTAATGGAAATACAAGGAAAAGTCGAGATATCGATAATAAATTGGGAATATTCAATGCAAAATTTTTAAGATTTTTTCTTAATAACAAATTAGTTTTGTATATAAAAAATATACTACACTCTCAACAAGCTTAAATTTTTAGTGAAAATATTAAATGGTTTTGATGCTAGATTCTAAGATTTAATTTAGATCTTAATCCTAAAGATTATAAACTCAACTTCTCTTTGTGAATGATGATGTTTTATATTACAAAATCATTCCTTATATCTAATGCAGCCTCATAGCCTAAAGCTATCTCCAGAATCTGATTTGATAAATTCAATTAAAGAATATTCTTTCTCGAATAATTTATACGGTTATGTTTCTGGAGTGGTGGGTAACCTTAGAACAGTTTGTATTCAGTGTCCAGGAAATCATGAGATAAATAAATTTGAGGGAAATCTAGAAATAGTTTCTTTAAATGGACATTTTAATAAAGGAGATGTTCATTTACATTTGAGTTTTGCAGATGAGGGATGCAATGTGTTTGGCGGTCATCTTGAGGAGGGATGTATTGTAAAAAAAGGGACAGATATATTATTACTTTCTTTTGAACAAAAAATTATTAATATATCTAGTAATGATTTACTAAAAAATGAATCACGTGTAAAAGCATATATTTTAAAGGATTGTCCTTGGTCTAAAAGAGCAATTAGGTTGCTTAATTCTTTATCTATCCCTCATGAAGTTACTTTAATAGACAATGATGATAGCTTTAAAAAAATAATGGCTCAAAGTAGCCATAATACTTTCCCTCAAATATTTTTGGATAATAAATTTTTTGGAGGATATGATGAACTTTCAGAACAAGCAAAATTGGATAACTTAATTTCATTTAAGTAATCTAAATTTTTTAACTATCACGATTAGTAAGCTTTTCAGCAACTAATTCGTCTTCTAACTGCTTTATCAATCTTGATACAAGACTTTGAAATTCTGGTTGACAGCCTTTAAATGCAGCTTTATGTCTTATTGGCTCATTTCTAGTTCTTAAATCAGTAAGCATTAATTGTAATGCGTCAATTTTGGGATTTATTTTCATAGTTTTAGTTTATATATTTACATCTTTTAAATCATTTGCATAGCTTTTTTAAAAGATATCTTTTTATTATCATTCGAACTTGTAACTTCTATTAATTTATTTATGGATTCTTTGTTTTTTAAAGAATCTATACAACATTGCGCAACTAATCTTCTTGGAATAGATCCATTAATTTGAGTATCCTCTTTTGAATAATTTATATTTTCTGATTTAATATCTTCATTTTCCTTTAATCCACCAGGTCTAATAATAGTCCATTCAAAATTTGAATTGCGTAGAAAGTTTTCACCTAATTTCTTCCAAATAAGAATTAAACCAAATAAGTTTAATGGGTGAAATAATTTACCAGTACAAAGGGAACTAACTAAAATAACTCTCTTAATACCAACTCTTTTGCAACTCTCTAATTGCCTGTATACACCTAATGCATCAACCTTTGCAGGACCAGTTAAATCTAATGATGCTCTCGCTCCAGTAGCAATTATCAAAGCATCAATATCTTTTAAAGCTTCATCAAGTTCTCCTTTTTTGTCTAATGAAACCCTAATTGTTTCTAAACGCTCTAATCCTGCTGAGACTTTTGAATTCTTTCTGATGATTTGCCTTACTTTATATCCTTTCTTGACTGCTTCTTCGGAAATTCTATAACCTGTTTTCCCCGATGCACCAGTAATTGCTATTTTCATGATTAAAAAACTAATTTAAACATTATATAAATTTCTTAAGGCTTTTTACATATAAATTTCTTTTTTCTTTTTGGATAAAGAGTTCGACATAAATAACATTTTGTTCCATCACAACCTCTTGCTGTACAGTATTCTCTCCCATAAAAGATTATTTGCAAATGTAAGGTATTCCAATCATTAACAGGAAATATTTTTTTTAGGTCTTTTTCTGTTTGAACTACGTTATCTCCATTTGATAGTCCCCATCTTTGTGCCAACCTGTGTATGTGAGTATCTACTGGGAATGAGGGTATTTTAAACACTTGAGACATTACAACTGATGCTGTTTTATGACCTACCCCTGGAAGAGATTCAAGCTTCTCAAAAGAATCTGGGACCCCGCCATTATGCTTCTCAATCAATAATTTAGATAAGTTATAAATGTTCTTTGATTTTTGATTAGATAGACCTAAAAATTTTATGTATTCGTAAATGCCATTAATACCTAGCTGCACCATCTTTTCTGGATTATCTGCAACTTTAAATAAGCTTTTTGTTAATTCATTAACTTTCTTGTCTGTTGATTGAGCACTTAAAACTACGGCGACTAGAAGTGTATATGCATTTGTATGACAAAGGGGTATTGGAGGTGATGGATATAGCTTTTTAAGTTCCTTGCTTATTATTGCTGCTCTTTCAGACTTTCTCATTAAATTTGAAAATTAATTGGTGTATAAAATTATACAAGGGATATTTTAGGTGAATATTTTCTGCTAACTTAATATATTTGAATAAGAAGAACTTAGTGAAAAATGATGCGTTAATAATTGATGATTTGCATCATAAATATGATAAGCGAGAATGTTCAAACTGGATATTAAACAAAATTAACTTGAAAATTGAAAATGGCGAATTGTTAGGATTGCTTGGTCCTTCTGGTTGCGGAAAAACTACTCTTTTGAGATTAATCGCGGGGTTCGAATATCCCTCTAGAGGTAGCATTTCTCTGAATGATAAGGAAATTTCAAATAGAAAAAAAATTCTTAGTCCTGAGAAAAGAAATATTGGTATGGTTTTTCAAGACTATGCACTTTTCCCTCACTTAACTGTTTTGGAAAATGTAATTTTTGGTTTGAAAAATAAAAAAGACAGAACTAGAGTTAATTATTTATTAAATGTTGTTGGTCTTGATAGTTTTGTTGGAAGGTACCCACATGAACTTTCTGGAGGTCAAAGACAAAGACTCGCAATTGCGAGAGCTCTTGCTCCAGGTACAAATTTTATTTTATTAGATGAACCTTTTTGTAGTCTTGATATGCATGTCAAACTAAAATTGAGAAGTGAACTCCCTAATATTCTAAAAGGCTGTAATGCAAGCGGAATGATGGTTACTCATGATCCGGAAGAAGCGATGTCAATTTGCGATAAAGTTGCCGTTATGAATGATGGAAAAATACATCAAATTGATACACCAATTAACCTTCTAAATAATCCCAAGACCATATTTGTTAGTAGTTTTATTTTGGGTAATAACATTATTAATCTCAAAAAAAATGGTAATTCATATATTTCTTGTTTAGGTCAAATAAATTGTTCAAAGTATTCGAAAAATACAAGTATCAAAAGTATTTCAATTTCGCCTAAATTTATTTCAATTAAAAGATCAGAATCTGGCGATGCTTTTGTTATATCTAAAGAATTTCTCGGTGAATTTCTTATATATAAAGTATCTATTAATGGAAACATATTAAGGGTTAGAACTGATATTAATAATCTTCTAAATAATGGTGATAAATGTTCTCTTTCTATTAATAAAAATAGTTATTATTTTTTATATCCTGGAGCACATAAGGTACATATGTAGAATTTATTTATAGGCAATTACACTTGCCTCCCTTCCAATTAGAGCATTTTTTCTTTTTACATTTCTTTTTTTTACTTTTATATATTTTTTTAGTTAATAGCAGTTCAGAAAAACTGTACTCTAAATTCATTTATAGTATTGCGAGTGATTTTCATTATCATATAAGTTAACTTAATTTAAAGTATTTATTAATTACTAATTTATACAAAATGTTGTATTATTTGTTTAGATACTTATTTGAAAATGAATGAAAATAATTTAAAAACAAAGAAGTTAATTAATTTTGGTCCATCTGGTAGAGCTGTTGCTCAACCGATAGACAATAGTTTATTGGATAACATTTTTGAACATCTAACAATGGAAAGATATGCCAATGTTCAATATTTTTCTATGTATCTATGGTTTCAAGAACGTGATTTAAATGGATTTGCCTCTCATTTTCTAAGTGAATCACAAGGTGAGATGGAACATGCTCAGAAATTTGCAGATTACTTAATCGCAAGAGGACAAAGTGTAAAATTAGATGAAATTCCTGCACCTGTTCAAACATGGGATTCTATAGAGGAGCTGATTTCTTATTCTTTTAATATGGAGGCTGATTTAACTTCATCCCTACAACAACTTTATTCCATATCAGAAAGAATTTCAGATACGAGAACTAACGTATTTTTAGATCCAATTATAGAGGCTCAAACACAATCAGAAGATGAATTTGCGAACATATTGGGCAGGGTAAAGTTCGCTTCTAATCAACCTTCGGCAATATTATTAATAGATAGTGATTTAAAGAAAAAATAAATTACTTTCAAATTTATTTTCATTCAATGTCCTTTTGGTTATTTCAAAAAGTAAATTCGAAAAGTTGATTTTTTCATTATTTTTATTTAAGAGTTCAGCTATTTTATGAATCTCATTAACTCTTTTAAAAATATTTTTGTTTTCAGTAAATAACCTTTCCTTCAATGCTTTATTTTCTGTGGTTTTGTAGGATTGCTTGATATTTCTGAGTCTATTCGATAAAACATCAACTTCCATTAACAAGTTGTTTGTAATTGATTGCGATTCCTTCATGTTTTTAAAGCGGCGATGTTTCAATAAAAGAAGGGGCAACACTGACTGTTTGGGTCCCGATAGGAGCTATTAATAACTCTGATGATCTTAATTTAGAAATTAATCTTGTTGATGTTACTCGTGTAGAACCGATTAATTCTCCAATCCTTTCGTGAGTCAACCTAAAAGGCAACTCACACCATTGGCCACATCTTCTACCTAGACGATTTACTAGTATTGAAAATAAGGCTTGTAATCGCTGTTCTGCATTTCCTAAGTGTCTAATCCTAAGGAGTTGCAAAGTCCATTCATTTACTGCATCGAAACCCATATTTTCATCAATATATACGTTACTGTGAAACGACAAATCTGTTAATGCTTCAACGCAGACACCTTCGCTACATAAAAGGTCTGTTCTTAATTGATCTCCTGATTGTAAAAATGCAAGTGTCATTCCTTCAGTTTCTTCACAAGGACAATAAACTCTTGCAATTCCACTTTCAACTTCTAGGCATGTCCCTTTTGGCCTTGATGATGGATCTATTAATACGGATTGCCCAGTAATTATTCTTACTAATTTTGAAGGAGATTCTCCATAACTATGGAAATTCATTAATTAAAATTTGATAATGAGAATTATTATCAATTATGCACTATAAATTTACTTATTGCAATAGATTCTCATTATCATAATGATTCTGAAGCTTTTCTTTACATAGTAATTAACAATATAATTAAGATAGAATTGCAAAAAAATTTTAATTTTAGATGAACGTAAATAGAGTTTGTTTTAATTGTGGAAGTTCATCTTTTGTCTCAGATCGATCTTTAGGAGGTAAGATTGTCTGCTCTAAATGTGGATCTTCTTCTTTTAAAAAGAAATCTTCTTCATTTTTAAAAAGCAAAAAGTTTGTATTTCTTGCTATTGCTATAGCTATTTTTATAATTGTTATTTAGATAATCTATTAATATCCCAAAGTCCATTATTTTTAGTCACCTCTACATCAATACTGTATAACTTATTAAGATTCTCACTATTTATAACCTTATTTTGATGACCATCAGCGATTATCTTGCCATCTTTTAGCATTATGACTCGATCATATATTCTTGTAATCATAGAAATATCATGAGTTACGCAAAAAATTCTGTTATTTAATTTTGATAATTCATTAATCTTATCAATTACAAAAAACTCTGATTTATAGTCAAGATTTGCAGTTGGCTCATCTAAGATTAATACATCTGGTTTCTTGATTAACGCTCTTGCAATAAGAGAAATTTGTTTCTCTCCATCTGATAAATATGAAAATTTTTTTTTTGATAAATTTGTTATATTCATATTTTTCATGATATTTATTACTTCATAATGGTCTCTTTCAGATTTATTTTTTACTAAACAATATGTTCCATATAATCCACTTAGAATTAAATCAAAAACTTGTAGATTTGGATTTATTCTATTTTTAATATCATTATTTACGGTACTTATTCTTTTTCTCAGTTCCCATATATTTATAAGTTCTTTGTCAAATATTTTAAGTTTTGATTCGTTAGTCATTACTGGGTAGATGTTTCTATTAATTACATCTATTAAGGATGATTTACCTGAACCATTTGGTCCAATTAGTATTACATTCTCTGAATAAGCTATCTTTAAATTTAAATCTTTAATTACTCTAAAACCTCCCTTAAAACAATTTATATTTTTCGCTTCAAACCAAAAATTACTAACCACTAAAACTTATTGCTCCAAAATATAATCAATTGAATTGAGCTTAAAATAAATATAAAAAGATAAAGCCAATTCAACCATGAAGGTCTATTTACTTTTTTCATAGACTATATTACTAACAAAAAAAATATAAGTGGAGCAGCAAATCTTAAAAATGTTTTTCTAACAATATCTATATTATTTATAATTTCTAATTTTTTTATCTCTGGGGGATATTTCAATATGACTTTGTCATATACATTGAGATTTTGCGTGTTATTAATATTTTTCCATGGTTCATCTTTATCTTCAGATTTCTTGTACCATTTCCAAAAGTAATTTATTATTCTGTCTTCTCCCAATAATTTTATTTCATCTTTACTTATAAAGCCCATATTGTGATTAAATGTTTGGGTTTTTAAAATCATATAATCCTCATCAAATATCTTATAAAAAATCTTTCTTTGATTTTCTTTAAATAACATAAGGTTATTAAGTAACTTATTTTTTAAAAATTTCCTGTAATGTCTCACTATTACTCTTGCTTTGTTGTCTCCTAGTGGAATATGATCTAAAACTTGTAAATATCTAGATAATGAAGGATCCCCTTTATAAATTAATATCCTTCCAGGTGGAATGTATTTTATCCGGATAAATTCTTTTGTAGGGTCATTCTTGTAGTAATAAATACTTTCGATGTATTTGTGTGTTACATTAATTTTCTGGTTAAAACTAACTAGAACATTTTTATTAACATCTTTATCAGGGATTGTATCGCCGTGAACCCAAAAAAGGTGAAGGATATCTAAGTGATTTTCAATTATCCTTGACCAATCACATTTAAAGTCAACTAATACCTCTTCAAATACATAATCCTCATGTGAAAAACCATTATCAGATAATTCGTAGTTACTTATAGGTGAATCTTCTCTTATATTGTTTAAATCAGTTTCAGATTTTTTTGAAAAATATACAAAAACATATCCGTTTTTTTCTAAAGCTTTGTATTGATATAAGTGGATTCTTTTGGCGTAGTTATCGTAGTTATTATCTACTATGTGACTGCATGTTATTCTATCAAGATTTTGGCAACTTCCTCCAGAAGAGAATTTGGCTCCATGATATGGACAGGTTATTACTCCATCTGATAATGTTCCTCCAAAAAAGGAGGCCCCTCTATGTGGACAAATATTTTTAATGCATCTAATATTTTCATTCTCATCTCTATAAAGTACTAAAGGTTCATCGTAGAGCGAAAAATAATATAGTTTATTTTTATTTAGTTCTGTTGAAGGACAAATTGCATACCAACCAAATAAACCTATTTTTAATTCATTTTGATTTTCTCTAATATCTAAAGAGTCAATTTTTACTACCGTTCCTTTTTTAAATGGCTTAAGAACGGTATTAAAGTCTTTTGATTTAAAAAAATTAATTTGTCTGTTTTCCATAAATTAATTTCTTTTTTAATTGACTGTTTATCTTTCGGAACTATAACCCAAGTAAATAATCAAATTCTTATAAAAGGAAAATTCTCTATTATTTGTAGCAATAATAATTTATTTATTTAAAAATATTGAGCCCCAGTCGTATTTGTGTATTTTTATTTCATGTTTTTTGTATCTTTTGTGATTCTTTCAAATTTTTTATGTAATCGATAGCATCATCAATATTTTTGTAGAAATTGCACTGGCCCAAATAACAACCTATAAATCTTAGGAATTTTCTTTTGCCACCACTAATTTCATATCTATGAATTGTCCCACCTTCTATTGGAGCATAAATAAGTTCTGGTAATGCCATATTAATTTTGCATTTAATTCTTAATTAAAGAATAATTCATGTCCAAATACATTTCCATAGCTTAAACCATATTTTTAATAATTAATTTACTTATTTATGTAGTATTACTTTATTTATTGAATAGCAGAATATTATTAATTAATTATCGATATGGATTTTTAATTATGTCAAAAGCACTTAGGCTATTTTTATAAAACTACTAAAAAAAATTCCAACTATAAAATTCTTATTTAGATAGCTTTTATCTTTCATAATATGAAAAAGCTTTTACGGATAAAAAATTTTAAATTTCTATATTTTTAATAAAACATCTTCAGCGCAGTTAAATTCTAAACTATATTAAATTTGCAATTTATGAAATATTATGATCAAAAGAGTTTTCACGATATTCATTTTAACTTTGCTTCTACTATTTAGTAGTCCAGTTTACTCATTAGATACTACCTCTAAAACTCTTGAAAAGTATACTATGAAAATTTCTAAAAAGTTTACTAGAACTTACTGCAACACTACCAAATTCGGGATTTCTTATGAAGGGGCTTTGGCATTTTCTATTGGAGAGACCAATAAAGAATTTAAAAATAATAAACTCAATAAGTTGATAGATTATTCACTACTAAAAAATTTAATAGTTAATGATTTAGAAAATAATTGCCAGGTTTATGATTTTGATATTATTAGTTTAGAAAATTTAAAATTTAACTAGAAAAATTTAAATTATTAACTTCTTATTTTTTACCTATCCAATCATTTGGTTTCTCCATCATCCATTCGAAAACTCCTTTAGCATCAAGGTTTTTAGATGCATAAACAAACAAAATTGGAAATATTAAAATTACCGCTCCAATAATTGCTAACTCAATTTTGCCGATACCCATCTCGCTGATTGTTAAAGCAAAATAACTTATCATTTCCTTTTAATAAATGTTGACTCAGTAAGTAATTTATTAAAAAAAAATAACTATTTCACTTTTTTATAAGGAATCTTAATTGTTTATAGTGAAAGAAGTTTGTATAAAGTACCTATTTTATTGATGCAGACTTTTTAATAATTTAAATAATATGCACCTATTTGATGGTTATGAATCATGAAATTATTATTTTCACGCCTATTTTTGCGATATTGATTGGATTTACCGTTTTTAGAGTTTTAAAAAAAAGGAAAAGATCAGCTAAAAGTATTTATAAATTAATAGACGATTTAGAAAAAAAATACATATATTAATCTGACTTGTAAAACAATAAGATTAATCAAATTCTATACCAACTTCTTCTTTTAAATTTCTTTCCAAATCTGGAAGATGAGGTTCAACCCAATGATCTTTGTTATCAATACCAGCTGCATTTACATAATTCATAATATGTTGATCTACTTGTTTGTAAAGATCATGTAAATTTAGATCCATACGAATATCATGTGCAATTTCAGAGACTTGTTTTTCTGTTAGACAGTGATCTGGATGAAGTAAATCACAACATGGAATCCTCTTCTCAATCAATTCATTTAGATTGATTTTTATTTCGTAATCTTGATGTACAGTCATTGATCTAATATCTAATATGTTTAATTTTATTGTAATTACATTTGGGATTTTGTATATATTTAGTCAAGAAACAAAGTTCTTAAAACCTATACAATAATTTTAAATAAATAGATCTTCCAAATCTTTAGACAAATCATCATTCTCTTTTTGGTTTTCTATATGGTTATGACGATCTATTGAAAGTTCTTTTTTTGAGGTGTAGAAAATATATCCAAGGGCTCCTAAAAGTAAGGTCGTTGGTAAAATCATTCGCATTTAATTGACTTATTATGAATATAGTGCAACACTTATTATAGTCAAGTGCTGAACTTTAATTAATTTTTAAATGCCTACCAAAAAAAAAAGAGTTGGTTTTATACCTAGAGAAGATGTTATGAAAATAATTGATAAGTTGAGCATAGAAAACAATTTAAGTAATTCAAAAATAATAGGTATTTTGGTAGAGGAAGCGCTTTCTATAAGAGGTATATTTAATAAAAAAAATGGTAAAATATCTCAATCATATCAATTAAATCATAACTTTTTAAAGAACTTAGCTGATAATTCAGATGACCTTATAGATAATACAAAATTATCAATTGATATTAAATCAGGAAATCATTTTAATCCTATTAATTCAACCCATTTAAATGAGGCAAATCAAGAAGATTTTGATTTGCAAACTTATAAACAGTTTTTATCATTCGTTAAATTTCAGGAAATGATGGATAAATATAACACTTAAAAAGTGTTGCAAAGTGCTGTACTGTGCGTTAAATTTAATTTGTATTTATAAGGGAGTTGCATCTTAGAAATTATTTATAATCATTTCAAAAACCTAAATTCAATTTTCCATAAAATATTTATTCTTATGAATTCATCTATCCCAGTTTCTTCTGTAAATCTACTCCCTCCAGACAAGTTATATTGTAATTTTAGTTATTGGAGTTCGTTGTTCTCCCAGGATATGCAAATTTTATGGGATAGAGCTCATGGAGTACCTTTAGAAAAACTTCCAAAAGGGGCATCTGATATGATTTTTCCATATTTATTGCTTGCACTCTCAGACTATAAGACTTCGCAAATAAATAAAATGGATGGAATAGGAATAGACAATCTATTAAGCCTTTGGTTTGATAAGTACTTATTAAATAAAAATGGTTACTTCGAGCTAATTAAAAAATAATATTTAAAATTAACAATTAATATCAAATTTGATTGCTATAAAAATTTATTAATTATAAAAAATTTTTAAGTGATTCTTTCCTAATTGGCACATCAATAGTCTTGCTATAAATATATTAAAAGGTTTGATGATGCATTCTTTAAATTTCTTTTTAGCAAATGTGATTATTATCTTTTTGATAATGCAAATTAGGAGTGATATGAAATTAAGAAAAGCGAGATAAATGAAATTTAATTCAAAAACCCTAAGCTTGATATTAAATCTGTTATTTTGCTTGTTTATATTTATTATTTAATTTTTTAATCTTTATTTAGTAATTTAAAAAAATTCAAAAATTAATATTCAAATTTGGTTGACTTTTATTGTTAATGGGACGATAATAGCAAAAAAAAAATTTTTTAATTGTGAATCTTCTTTCAGATACTTTTGATGATTTTGTTGATGATCTACTTTCATCCGATGTTAATTTGTTAAAAGGGGAACTTGATTTTCTTCTTATGCAACATTTATTTAATTCTATAGATTTGAAGCTTATAAATAAAAATGAAACTATAGATGACGAATCATTGGCCGCTTAATTTTTATGAAATTTTTTTATGAAAAGTTTTGGGTTCCAGTTTTTGGTTTTATTTTATCCAAATTTGTTTTTTTTATAGAAGGTAAAAAGCAATATACTATAAATAAAAAAAAATAGATTAATTAATTTTTTTCTTCATTAAGTATTTTTAAATACATAATCTATGTGAATATATTTTGATAACAACAAAAGTAGTACTTTAATTTTACGAAAATATGCATGTTGGAGGTATAACGTAATTGCTTTTTAGCAAATTAAAATGAACAAAAATAATATGTTAAAGCCATATACAGTGCATTACCGTGATTTTCAAAATATAAGATCAGAAAATTGTTTTTATGCTTCTGACGCTTACGAAGCTAGAACACTAGCAATGGAATTTAATAAGTATATAAATGAACATCCAAACAGTATTGACCTAATAAGATGCGAAAAATGATTAAAAGTTTTTAGTAATCTAGAATAATTTATTTAAACACTTAAGAACTTATCTATAACTGCTTGACTCAACTCACTCGTATTTCCGCTAGCAACAATACCACCTCGTTGCATCGCATAATATCTATTGGCTTGTCTTACAAAATGCAAGTGTTGTTCTACCAATAAAACACCAATTCCTGTATCTTTAATTATCTGATTGATTGCATTTTCTATGTCTAAAACTATATTTGGCTGAATACCTTCCGTTGGTTCGTCAAGTAATAGTAGTTTAGGTTTGCCCAGCAATGCTCTTGCAATAGCTAGTTGCTGTTGTTGTCCACCACTGAGATCCCCTCCCTTCCTTTGTAAAAAATCTTTTAGGATTGGGAAGAGATCATAAATAAAAGTATCTATTTTCTTGTTCTTAGATAATCCACCTGGCAGCGACTCCATTCCTAACATAAGATTCTCTTCAACTGATAGGTATGGAATAATTTCTCTCCCTTGAGGAACGTAAGCCATCCCTTTCCTAGCCCTCTGATGAGGTGCTTTTCTATTGATATTTTCGCCAATCAAATAAATATCGCCTTCTTTTTGTCTTAACAAACCAATAAGTGATTTCAATAAAGTTGTTTTACCAACTCCATTTCTTCCAATCAAACAAACCATTTCTCCTGATTTAACATTTAAATCTACATCTCTGAGAATATGACTTTCTCCATAATATGTATTCAATGATTTGATTTCCAGTAAGTTTTTCATAACTAATCCTCAGGCCTTCCTAGATAAACATCAATAACTTTTTGGTCCTTTTGTATAGTTTCCATTGTCCCCTCGCATAATACTGTGCCTTGATTTAATACTGAAACATTGCTATCAAGTCTTCTTATAAATTCCATATCGTGATCTATTACCACCACAGTATTTTCTCCTGATAATGATTTTAATAAATCAGCTGTAAGATCAGTTTCTTCATCAGTTAAACCAGCAACAGGTTCGTCAACTAACATTAAATCTGGCTTCTGTCCTACTAACATGGCTATCTCGAGCCATTGTTTTTGGCCATGTGATAAAGAACCAGCTTTAGAATGAACTTTTTGAGCTAAATTGACAATCTTCATAAGGCGTTCAATCTCATAAAGCTGCTCATCCTTAATACTTTTATTTATAAGGTTTAAGGGACTTTTAGGAGTTGACACTGATATTTCAAGATTTTCTTTAACTGTTAGATTTTCAAAGATTCTTGGACTTTGGAACTTTCTTCCCACTCCAAGTCGAGCAATCTTATGCTCCTTTCTACCTACTAAAGATTTTCCCTTGAAAATTACTTCACCTTTTGTTGGCTTAACCTTTCCAGTTATTACATCAAGAAATGTTGTTTTACCTGCTCCGTTGGGTCCTATTACAGCTCTTAATTCTCCTTTCTTTAAATTTAAATTAAGTTTGTTGAGAGCTAAAAAACCCTCGAAACTAACAGTAATATCTATTAAATTTAGAAGATCTTTATTATTCATTATCCCCCTCCTTATTGTTAACTTCTAAGCTTGGATAGGTTTCAATCTTCCTTTTCAAACCAAATCTTTGAAGAAGATTCCTAGGCCCATCTCCTTGAATCCATCCTAAAACTCCTTCTGGCAGAGCTGTTACAACTAAGATAAATAACCCTCCTTGGATAAACATCCAGCTAGCAGGTAAAGCTTCACTTACTAGACTTTTTGCATAGTTGATGAAAACTGCTCCTAGTATTGCTCCTAATAAAGTTCCCCTACCTCCAACAGCAACCCATATAACCATTTCTATAGAAAAGGGAACTGTCATGAATTGAGGTGATACTATTCCAGACTGAATAGTATATAAAGCTCCTGAAATTCCAGCGAGACCTCCAGCAATTGAAAATACTATCGTCTTGAATATAACTGGGTTATATCCTGTAAACCTAACTCTTGGTTCATCATCTCGTATTCCTATAAGAATATTTCCAAATCTTCCTCTAACTACCCATTTTGCAAAAAACCATGCGGCTATTACTAGTATGGCCGTTATCCAAAAGAATATTCTTTGCATGGACTCAGAACCTACCATTTGACCAAATAGTTGTGTTACATCTGTTTTTAATCCATTTGTTCCATTTATAAGTTTTTGTTGTCCATTAAAGAAGTTAAAGAATACAAGAAGAGAAGCTTGAGTAAGTATAGAGAAATAAACTCCTTTGATTCGATTCCTGAAAACAAGAAATCCAATTAAACCCGCAACCAATGCTGGAATTATCCAAATAGCGAAGAAGGTGAAAATTGGCGATTTAAACGGTTCCCAGAAAAAAGGCAATTTTTCAACACCATATAAAGCAAAAAATTCAGGAATATTATTTGGGAATTCAGAAGAGCTGGTTATTTGCAAATACATTGCTGCGCAATATCCACCTAATGCAAAAAATATACCTTGTCCAAGACTTAGTAAACCTGTATATCCCCAGATAAGATCTACACCAAGAGCAACTATAGACAAAGATAAGTATCTACCAAGAAGATTTAGTCTAAATACAGGGAGTAAGGTTGGTGCTGCAATAATTAGAGCTATTAATATTATCCAGAATGATAATTTTATTCTCTTATTAAATTTAAATTTACTTAAAGACATTAGTTTTCCACCATCCTGCCTTTTTGAGGAAATAAACCTGTGGGTTTAAATTGCAAGAATATAACTATTAATGCAAATATCATTACTCTTGCCATACTTGTTGTCGCAAAAAAGTTGATTGTGTTTGAGAGCGGTAAAGGCATATCTGGCCATATTGATAAGAGCCTTCCAGCTCCAATTAAATCCGTCATTATTCCTATTCCAAAGGAAGCTAGTACTGTACCTAATAAATTTCCTACTCCTCCAAGCACTACAACCATAAAACAACCAACTATATAATTTCCGCCAACATTTGGTCCTACAGAACCTAATAGTGATACTGCTACTCCAGCAACTCCTGCTAACCCAGAACCAATTCCAAAGGTAATAATATCCACTTTTTCAGTAGATATACCAAGGCAGTCACTCATTTGTCGGTTCTGAGTAACTGCTCTAATACGCATCCCCCAAGCACTTTGGTTTAGAAATAATGTTATTGCTATTACAGAGATAAGTGTAATTACAATTATCATTAATCTTGTTTTAGGAAATGCAGTGCCTAAAATTTCTACTTGACCTCTCATCCATGAGGGAGCTGTTACATCAACATTACGAGCACTCGCTCTACTTAGTTTGCTTACAGTGGATGAAATAACGCTACCGGTGAGAACTCCAGTTAAAGCAGCCAATAACCAAGAACTAAATTTAAAATATTTGAAATTTATTGATTCTTTTATCCTTGAAGAGAATGTTGTTGGTAAAAATAAGCCAATTATGAGACTAATAACTAGACCAGTCCCATAAGCCAATGGAACACTTCTGACAAATTGTTGAAGAATTAAGCTAACGCCCCAGGTGGCGAGAAGAGTTTCTAGTGGACTTCCATAAAGCTTCCTTATTATCGTTTTTTCCAGGAGAATGCCTACTACGCCACTAACAATAAAAGCAAGGAAAATTGAAACTATTATGTATGAATTGTAAAAGGGTTTTAATATAGGTAATTTGAAAATTAATTGTGTAACGTATGTTGTGTAAGCCCCAAGCATCATAAGTTCTCCATGGGCAAGATTAATAACACCCATAAGACCAAAAACAATTGCAAGACCTAAAGCAGCAACAAGTAGTACAGATCCGATCGCAACACCATTAAAAAGACTGTCGAGAAGTAACTCCAATTTGAAAAAGAAAAATATTTGTTTATATAAAATAAAAGGAGGCGTTAACCTCCTTTTATTTTGAAGCATAGGTTTTAATTATATTAAAGCTTATACTTTTCTCCTTTTGAAGGATCTGTCCAATCGCATGCAAATCCTTTTGAGCTTGGATGTTTTTGGTTCCATGCTTGAGGAAGAACAACTCCTGTCTCTTCAAGAATTGTAAAGCCACCCTCTGCATTAATCTCTCCAATTCTTACTGTTTGAGATAAGTGATGGTTAGGCATAACTTCAACTGGACCTTGTGGGGCATCAAACTTCTGTCCAACTAGGGCTTCCCTCACTGCGTTGTCGTCGAAGGTTCCAGCATCTTCAACTGCTTGTTTCCATAGGTAAACCATGTTATATGCAGATTCTTGGGGATCAGCTACAACACGATCTGCTCCCCATCTTTTCTTGAAACTTTTAGCAAATTTCTTAGATGCAGGAGTATCAATTGACATCATGTAGTTCCAAGCACCGTAGTGACCTTCAAGGAACTCAGGACCAATTGTACTAATCTCTTCTTCAGCGATTGAATAGTTCATTACGTAGTAGCCACTTGAAGGTGTGATACCGGCGTCTTGAATCTGTTTGAAGAATGCAACGTTTTGGTCACCATTAAGTGTATTAATGATTATTCCACCCTCTGGAAGCGCCTTTTTGATTTTTGAGATAATTGGAGCAACTTCAGTATTGCCTAATGGAAGGTAATCTTCTCCAACAACTTTACCGCCTAACTGTTTTACCTGAGCTTTTGTGATTGTGTTTGAAGTTCTTGGGAAAACATAATCAGAACCTACAAGGAAGAAATCACCACCAGCTGCGGGAGAACGCTTATACATAAAATCTGTTGCTGGTTCCGATTGTTGGTTTGGAGTTGCTCCTGTATAGAAAATGTTGTTAGAGCATTCTTGAGCTTCATATTGAATTGGGTAGTAGAGGAATGCATCTTTTGATTCGTAGACAGGTAGCATTGCCTTTCTACTTGCAGATGTCCATCCACCAAATACGACAGGGACTCCGTCTTGGTCTATAAGTTTCTTTGATTTTTCAGCAAAAGTAGGCCAGTCAGATGCGCCATCTTCAACTATGTATTCTATTTTGTAGCTTTTGCCGCCAACTTGAACACCACCAGCAGCATTTATCTCTTCAATAGCCATTTTTTCTGTATCAACAAGAGTTGATTCAGAGATAGCCATTGTTCCGGATAAAGAATGCAAAATACCAACGGTTACTGTGTCATCGAAACTTCCGGAGGTTCCTCCGCCACCACACGATGTTGCTGTGACCGCAAGTGAGGCAGTAGCTAAACCTGCCAAAATACGCCTTGAAATTCTCATGAATTAGGATAAATTAGGTAATTGACCCTCATTAGGGGGATAAAATAAAAGTTATTAACGAGTGAGGATTAGTTTTGTATCAGTCGTAACTTTTTGTTGAATCCAATATA
>CACGVZ010000020.1 GCA_902576415.1 uncultured Prochlorococcus sp.
TGCAGCTAGATCTATCTCTAGCAAAATAGATGATATGAGTGATGATTTAATAAAATTAAAAGAAGATAAAGAGTTAATTAAATCTATAAGAGATTTAACGATTGGACTCTCAAAATTCCTTAACGAAATTTATCAATAAGCAATATTTAAAATTCGTTTATAGCATTTAAAGCCATAGCTGCGATTGCTTTATCTGTAGCTTTTGGCAGTTGGACATATTTTCCTTGAGCTGCCTCTGCTAATTCTTTACCAAATCCACTCGCTATAAATTTTCTCTCTGTATCAATTACTAAGAGTTTTATGCCAAGCATGGGATATTTTGCAGCGATATCAAGAACCTCTTGTTTTAAATTAACGTTTTCATTATCTTTTTCCTCAACTTCATTTTGTCCTAGAGATAATCCTAATGGTACATTTCCTCTCCCATCAGTAATCCCCACAACAATAACTTGACCTATATCTCCCGTTGAAAGAGCATTTTTTGCTACTTTTGCTGATTGTGTTAGTCCATGTGCCAAAGGGGATCCCCCACCACAAGGCATTGTTTCCAACCTTCTTTTTGCAGCAGTTATTGATCTTGTAGGAGGCAAAAGCACTTCGGCCTGATTACCTCTAAAAGGAATAAGAGCTACTTCATCTCTATTCTCATATGCCTCTGTCAAAAGTCTTATTACAGCCCCTTTGGCACTTTGCATTCTATTTAAAGCCATTGAGCCACTAGCATCAACCAGAAAAATTACTAAAGCTCCTGCCTTTTTTTGTAGAAGCTTTGCCCTAAAATCACTTTCTTCAATAACTATTGATTTATTAGGGTTTCTTAATCTTCTCGATTTTTGATAAGGAGCAGCAGCTCGAAGAGTAGCGTCTACAGCAATTCTTTTTACTTTACCTCTTGGAATAATAGGCTTTACGTATCTTCCTCGACTGTCACTTAATATGACTGATCTACTCCCGCTATTACCCGCTTTAGCTTTAGCTGATGAAAAAAGCAATAAATCAGGATCAACCATACATGCTTCAGGATCTAATATGAATTCTTCAGGTATTTCGGGAGTAGATTCTTCTTCTCCATCAGAATTATCTTCTTCTTGTTCTTGCTCTTGATTATCATCATTTTCATTAGTCTCAGGTTCAGACTCTTCATTGTTTGATTGAGGTGGGGGAGGGGGACTCTGATCCTCTGGAGGGGGAGGTTGAATATCATCATCTTCTGGAGGTATTTGCATTGCTCTTGGAAGAATTACTAACCTTACTGCAACTTTAAGGTCTTCAGAATTTACATTCTCATCTCCTCGAAGCGCTGCATTAGCCTTTGCTACTTTTACTGCAAATAATTCTGATCTATGCCCTTCTACTCCTCCTCTAAGAGCTTCATTCACTAAATAGGTTATTTGCTCTTTTGTTATCTTGACATCCTTTAACCATTGCCTTGCTAAAATTAATTGAGTAGATAAATTTTCAGATTCTTCAGACCATTTCTCTGAAAATTTAATATTATTTTCTGCATGTGATAAAACAGATTTTGTAATTTCAACTCTTTGAGCATAATCAATAGATTGATCTGCGGAAAGCACAATTGCAAAACGATCTAAAACATGATCTCTTAAAGCACCTTCTTCAGGATTATAAGTTGCTATTAAAAGTGACTTACAAGGATGAGAAAGGCTTAAACCATCTCTTTCAATATTATTTTTCTCTCTTCCTGTAGCTTCAAGAATTAAATTTACGATACCATCATCCAATAAATTTATATCATCTACATAAAGAACACCTCTATGAGCCTCTGCCAAAATTCCAGGCTGAAAAACTTGTTCCCCCGTACTTAATGAGGCAGCGACGTCTATTGATCCAACAAGTCTGTCTTCAGTTATGCCAATAGGAACTTGAATAAATGGAGCCTCTCTTACTTTTTTCGGAATTTCTTCAATGTGATTCAAATAATCACTTCCAATTACCTCCTCCAATAATTTATTAGTACTAATATCCCATTCCTCTGGTTTATCTGGGTCTAGGTTCCTACCAATAGGTCTCAATGTAGTTCCATTATTTTTCTCAGCTATCTTTTCCATTATTAATTCATTATCTAATACCTCTACAGGAGGAAGTAAAGTATGTAAACCCCTTGCCAAAACTGACTTACCTGTACCTCTTCCGCCAGCAATAATTACTCCCCCTAAACTGGGGTCAACTGCTGCCAAAAGTAAAGATAATTTCAATAAGCTATGACCAGTAATTGCGGCCAAAGGGAAAGCTCTAAAAGAATCCTTTGACTTCATTAAATCTTTTATTTCTCCTTTTTCTTTTAACTCGGGGTTCAAAATCACTTTAAAAATGCCTGATATAGAATTTATCCAATAACTTTGTTTTTTGTAGTGGAATTATCAAATCTTAATATCAAAAATGGACTATGTATATCCCTCGGAGCAAATATTGATAGTAAATTCGGAAGCCCTCTTAAGTCACTATTAATTTGCAAACCTAAAATAGAAGAAATAATAAATGAGTGGGGAGATAGTTCCAACGAAAAAAAAGAAGAGAAAAGCAAATTTCATGCAAACTTTTTTTGGTCTTCAATTTATGAGACATTACCTCATGGTGTTGATAATGAACAGCCAAATTATTTAAATACGCTATTACTTATAAAAAGTAATTCTTTCCCTAAACCATCAACTAAAAAGGCGAAATTACTTTTAAAAGAACTAAAAAAGTTAGAGAAATTTTTCGGACGAGAAGAGACCCCAAAAGGTAAGAAATGGTTATCAAGATGTCTCGATTTAGATATTCTTTGGTGGGAAGATTTATATACGGTTGACGAGGAATTAACATTACCTCACCCTAGATTCATGAATCGGAATTTCGTTATTACACCACTTTCTGAAATCTTAAGTAGAAGCCAAAAAATCACAAAGTTTGATGATCCAAAATGGTCTATTAGTTGATTTACAAAACCAAAAAATAACTGTTAGGCTATTTTTATTTAAAATTCATGGGTAACAAAAACTTTTTAAAAAGATCCATTTTTAAAGAAAAAATATCTGAGTTAAAATCAAAAAAATTTAGTTTCGAAATAAATAGAATTGAGCTTCCAAATGGACACGAAGATGAATATGGATACATTAAGCATCCTGGGGCAGCATTAGCCGTACCTATTACAAAAGACAATAAAGTTATCATTCTTCGGCAATATAGATTTGCTGTTTCAAGGTATTTATTAGAATTTCCAGCAGGCACATTAGAAATAGGTGAAACACCTATTAATTCAATTACAAGAGAAATACAAGAAGAGACTGGATTTAGTGCAAACAAATGGGATGAACTAGGAACTCTTGTACCTGCTCCTGGTTATGCAGATGAAGAAATTTATTTATTCTTAGCGCGTGATTTGAGCAAACTAAATTCCGAGGTTAAAGGAGATTTAGATGAAGATATAGAAGTATTATTTTTAGATCCGAACGAACTAGATAATCTTATTTCTAGTGGGGATGAGATTCTTGACGCAAAAACTGTGACTGCTTGGTTTAGAGCTAAACAATTTTTAGATAAATTATGAATAAACCTAGAATACTTTTTTGGCATAGAAGAGATTTAAGAATATTTGACAATCAAGCTTTAATCAAAGCATTTTCATTATCAAATGCTATTACTTCAACTTACATATTTGATAAAAATTACCCACACGATTTCAATGCAAGTTCTAGAGCTTGGTTTCTAGGAAATTCGCTTCAAGAATTAGGAAATAATTGGGAAAAAATGGGTAGTAGATTAATCATGGAACAAGGCGATCCGGTATTAATAATTCCTCAATTAGCAAAGAAAATAGATGCTAAATTTGTTTTTTGGAATAGATCAATTGAACCTTATGAGATTAATCGCGATTTAAAAATAAAAAAAAATTTAGTAGAACAAAATATTCAAGTTATTGAAACTTGGGATCATTTATTAGTAGAACCTTTAAAAATATTTTCCGGAAATAATAAACCTTATTCAGTTTATGGGCCTTTTTATAAAAACCTTAAATCAAAAATGAATTTATTAGGTCCATATGACCAAGATAAAGTTGTTTTCCAGTTTAAAGATATAGATAATAAACTCAAAGAAAATAAGACAATAAATTCATCTGATTCGGTTCTAGAGAAATTTATCAAAAATATCAAATTTCCTGGTTCGAATATTTGTCCATGTAGACCTGGAGAGAATGCTGCAGAAACATTATTAGAAAACTTCATTAACCAAAAAAAAATATATTCTTATAATTCTGCACGAGACTTTCCTTCCCATAATGGGACATCTTTTCTAAGTGCATCTCTCAGATTCGGCACCATTAGCATTAGAAAAATTTGGAACGCTACATTAATTTTAAATTCAGATTTTGCAAGTCAAGGTAATTATATATCAATCGAAACTTGGCAAAAAGAACTTGTTTGGCGTGAATTTTATCAACATTGCTTATTCCATTTCCCAGAGCTTGAGAAAGGTCCATATAGAAAAAAATGGGATCACTTTCCATGGCAAAACAATAATGAATGGTTTCAGCATTGGAGCAACGGAGAGACCGGAGTACCTATAGTTGATGCTGCAATGCGTCAACTTAATAGTACTGGCTGGATGCATAACAGATGTAGGATGATTGTCGCTTCATTTCTGGTAAAAGATCTTATATGCAATTGGCAAATGGGTGAGAAAAAATTTATGGAGACTTTGGTTGATGGAGACTTAGCTGCAAATAATGGGGGATGGCAGTGGAGCGCCAGTAGCGGTATGGATCCAAAACCACTTAGAATTTTTAATCCATATACCCAAGCAAAAAAATTTGATCCTATTTGCGAATATATAAAATATTGGATTCCTGAATTATCTAAAGTGTCAAATTCAGAATTATTAAGTGGGGAGATATCTAATTTAGAAAAAAATAATTATTCAAGCCCTATTGTTAATCACAACATACAACAAAGATTATTTAAATCACTTTATGCTGAAATTTGAATTTCCTCTATACAATTCTTTAAAATTTTATTTAAATTTTCTGCTACATAAACTTGCTCTTCATAAGAAATTTCAGGAAACATTGGAAGACTAAGAACTTCTGTACAAATTTTCTCTGTATTAATGAGTTTTGTTCTAGAAAAATTTTTATTTTTGTAAGCTATTTGTGCGTGTATTGGAATTGGATAATAAATAATTGAATTAATACCTTTTTCATAAAGTTGTTGTTTTACCAAATTCCTTAAGGAATAGTATTTTTTGCAATCAGTATCAAATAAATTTGAAAAATCTTCATTTACAAAATATTTATCGTTTCTTAATTTGATTACAAATTGATTCCAAGAATGGGAAATTGAATCAGAGCTAATTTTTGGAAAACTAATAAATTGATTTTTTTCTAATAAATCAAGGTAATTATTAGCAATTTTTTGGCGATTATTAATCCACTTAGAAATATATTTAATTTTAATGTTTAATATGGCAGCCTGAATGGTATCAAGTCTACTGTTGTATCCAATTTGGGTGTGATGATATCTTATCGGGCTGCCATGAACAGCCAGTTCTCTAATTTTTTTTGCAATCTTCTGATCTGAAGTTGTTACTGCTCCGCCATCTCCAGCAGCTCCTAAATTCTTAGTAGGGAAAAAGCTAAAACAGCCTATATCACCGATACTACCAACTTTGAAAGTTTCCCACATTGTGCATGTTGCCTGAGCACAATCTTCGATTACTTTTAAGTCATATTTCTTGGCCAAAGATTTTATTAAGGTCATATTCACTGCATTACCAAATAGATGAACTGGCATAATTGCCTTGGTATTAGAATTTATTTCTTGTTCTATTAGTTCAGTATTAATGAGATAAGTTTCTGGATCTATATCTACCAAAACAGGATTAGCACCAACTGCACTAATAGCCTCTGCAGTTGCAAAAAAGCTAAAAGATGAGGTAATAACTTCATCACCCACACCAATATCTAATGCCCGCAAAGCTAATACTAAAGCATCAGTTCCACTATTACATCCAATAGTATTTTCAACACCAATCAGATTTGAAAAACTCTCCTCAAATTTGGCAATTTCTTGTCCTCCAATATATTGGCCCCCTTTTAAGACTTTAGAAACCTCACTCTCAATTTCAGAGCCAATTTCTTGGAACTGCCTATCTAAAGTAAATGGAGGTATTTGCATAGTAAATATATTAACCCTAAACCATATTTCTATGGGTAAAAAATTTTTAATTCATTTAAACCAACTTGGTTCTTTACCAGGAGTCCATTTTATATTACAACCTAAAGAAGGCATCTGATTTGAAGGATAAGAATTATCTTGATTCAAATCTTTTACAGCAGAGCGCAAATCTTCACCAGACAGAGGGATATTATTACCTGGTCTACTATCGTCTAATTGGCCATGATAATACAATAAAAAATCACCATCTCCTTCATTTGAAAAAAGATAAAAATCTGGGGTACAAGCCGCTTTTAATTTCTTAGCAAAATTTTGATTTTCATCATATAGATAAGGGAAACTCCATCCCTGTGTTTGTGCTTGTAATCTCAAATTTTTAGGAGAATCTGAAGGATGAGTGACAATATCATTACTAGAAATTGCAACTGTTTGAACTGTATTTTCAATTTCTTTACTTAAGGTGAAAATTTGATTCTCAATGTATTTAACAAATGGGCAATGGGCACAAATAAACATTAAAAGTAAATGCCGATTATCTAGATTATGAGAATTAAAATATTCATTTTTTGAAGAATTAGCATTTACCATTTCGAAACTCGGTAATTGAAAACCTAATTCCAAAACCATAGAATTTGTTCTCACCATGTTCAAGTTAAAAATTCTTTGATATTTGAAAATTATTGTATATTTTGCAGTAATCCGTAAAGATAGGTCCTTATCATATAGGAGAATAATAGAAATAATAAACAAAATGCTTCTAAATCTAACTGGCAAAAAAATTCTTGTTACGGGAATTGCCAACAATCGTTCAATAGCATGGGGTATCGCTCAACAACTTTCAAAAGCTGGCGCAGAACTTGGAATCACATATTTGCCTGATGATAAGGGAAGATTCGAGTCTAAAGTTAGAGAACTAACTGAACCTCTAAACCCATCGTTATTTTTGCCTCTTGATGTTCAAAATCCAGCTCAAATTGAAGAAATCTTTAAAAATATAAAAGACAATTGGGGGCAAATTGACGGATTAGTTCACTGCCTAGCATTTGCAGGACGCGATGAATTGATTGGAGATTATAGTGCTACCACTTCAGAGGGTTTTGATAGGGCTCTTAATATAAGTGCGTATTCGTTAGCACCTTTATGTAAAGCAGCAAAACCACTTTTTAGTGATGGTGCTGGAGTAGTCTCCTTAACTTATTTAGGTTCAGAAAGGGCGATTCCTAACTATAACGTGATGGGAGTTGCCAAAGCAGCTTTAGAAGCTTCAGTAAGATATCTTTCTGCAGAACTTGGTCCCGAAAAACAAGTTAGAGTTAACGCAATAAGTGCTGGGCCTATAAGAACACTTGCGAGTTCTGCTATAGGTGGCATTTTAGATATGATTCACAATGTTGAAGAAAAGGCTCCTTTACGCAGAACAGTCACTCAAACAGAAGTAGGTAATACAGCTGCTTTTTTATTAAGTGATCTCTCTAGCGGCATTTCAGGCCAAACAATTTATGTTGATGCGGGTTACTGCATTAATGGAATGTAAACTAAGTTTTTTGCATAAAAATGTCATCTTTAAGGCAATCTGAAATAAAAAGAAAAACGAATGAAACAGATATTTCTGTATTTATAAACTTAGATGGAAATGGAATTTCTGAGATTGATACAGGGATTCCATTCTTAGATCATATGCTTCATCAAATATCCAGTCATGGTTTGTTCGATTTAAAAATAAAAGCAATTGGAGATACCCATATTGATGATCATCATACAAATGAAGATGTAGGAATCGCATTAGGCAAAGCATTTTCAAAAGCCTTAGGAGAAAGAAAAGGAATAAGCAGATTTGGACATTTCTTTGCCCCATTAGATGAAGCATTAGTTCAAGTCACTTTAGACTGTTCTGGTAGACCGCATCTATCTTATGATCTTCAATTAAAAGCCCCTAGAATAGGAAATTATGATACTGAACTAGTAAGAGAGTTTTTTATTGCCTTTGTGAATAACAGCGGTATTACTCTGCATATTAATCAAATACGAGGAAGTAATTCACATCACATAGTTGAGGCGTGCTTTAAAGCTTTTTCAAGAGCAATGAGAATGGCTACCGAGATAGATCCAAGAAGATCTGATTCAATTCCAAGCAGTAAAGGCATGTTAGAAAAACAATAAAATAGGAATTTTTTCGAATCAGCCACAATTCAGTTGATTTTTGGCGAAGATAGATAAAGTGATCGTTTTGTTGTGACTAATTTACAAGATAAAAAAATTGATAAACTTAATATTTTTAAAAAAGAAGATTGGTCAAGTGCTTATCAAAATGTAGAAAAGGAGCTAACTAAAGAGCCACTAAAAATTAGCAAAGGTAATAATATTGAAAATTTAAATGGTACATTGTTAAGAAATGGACCAGGAATATTAGAGAGAGGTGGACAATGGGTTCATCATCCATTTGATGGTGATGGGATGATAACATCCATAAAATTCGAAAATGGTCAGCCATTCTTAACAAATAGATTTGTTAAAACTAAAGGGTATTTGGAAGAAGAAAAAATAGATAAATTTATTTATAGAGGTGTTTTTGGAACACAAAAAAATGGAGGAATTTTAAATAATGCGTTAGATCTAAAATTCAAGAATATCGCTAATACACATGTCATTAAATTAGGAGATGAAATTCTCGCATTATGGGAAGCAGCCGGTCCACATGCAATGGATCCTGATAGTCTTGAAACTATTGGTTTAACAACATTAAAAGGAGTACTTAAGCCTAACGAAGCATTCAGTGCTCATCCCAAAACAGACGTAAACTCAAATGCATCTTCAGAACTTTTAGTCACTTTTGGAGTACAAACTGGGCCAAAAAGTACCATTAGATTAATGGAATTCGATAATGCTGGTGCAAATTCTGGAGAGCTCATTTTTGACAGAAAAGATACCTTTAATGGCTTTGCATTCCTTCATGATTTCGCAATTACAACTAATTGGGCAATATTTTTACAGAATGCTATTGATTTCAATCCTCTTCCATTTGTAATGGGTCAAAGAGGAGCAGCACAATGTCTAAAGTCAAACCCAAATAAAAAGGCAAAGTTTTTTATCATCCCCAGAGAAAGTGGATTATTTAGAGGACAGCCTCCTTTAACAATAGATGCTCCAGAAGGATTCGTTTTTCATCATGTAAACGCATTTGAAAAAGATTCCAAAATAGTATTAGATAGTATTTTTTATGATGATTTCCCATCAGTTGGTCCAGACGAGAATTTTAGAGATATTGACTTTGATAAATATCCAGAAGGAAAACTGAAAAGATCAATTATCGATCTAAAGACAAAAACTTGTGAACTTGAAACTTTCAGTGAACAATGTTGTGAATTTGCTGTTGTTAATCCTAAAAACTTAGGCTTAAAAGCAACTTTTAGTTGGATGGCAAGTACATCTCAAAAGCTGGGGAACGCCCCACTTCAAGCAATAAAAAAAATAAATTTAACTTCTAAGGAGGAGATTTTTTGGTCAGCAAGTCCAAGTGGATTTGTTAGTGAACCAATTATGGTTCCATCAGAAAACTCTTCAAAAGAAGATGAGGGATTTTTATTTATACTTCTATGGAACGGAGAAAGAAGAGAAAGCGATTTAGTGATATTAGACGCAAAAGACTTAAAAGAATTAGCTGTTTATGAATTACCCATTTCAATTCCTCATGGCCTTCATGGATCTTGGGTTAATTGAATTTAAGAAAAAATTTCAATTAAATCTGGAATAATTTTTTTTAATGCTTTACCTCTATGACTACAAGAATCTTTAATATCATTATTCATTTCTGCGAAAGTCAATCTGGTAGAATTCTCCTCAAAAATTGGGTCATACCCAAAACCACTTTTTCCTCTGGGGTTTAAAATAATATTGCCATAACATTTTGACTCAGATTCAATAATCACTTCACCATTTGGGGAACAAACACAAATATTAGCAATAAAGAAAGCACTTCTATTTTGAACTCCGTCAAGTTCTCTTAAAACTCGTTCAATTCTCTTCTGATCATTTTCTGCATATCTAGATGAGTAAATGCCAGGCTTACCACCTAGTGCTTCAATACAAATTCCTGAATCATCTGCTATTGAAAAATTATTCGTTTTTCTCGAAACTTCACTCGCCTTTTTAATTGCATTATCTCTAAATGTCAGTCCATCCTCTTCAACTTCTAATGAATCTGGCTGGAGTAACAATTTACAATTAACTCCAGCAAGCAATTTCTTATATTCTTCAATTTTACCTTTATTCTTACTCGCTAAAAATAAATTTTTCATCCTTATTTTCCTGCCAAATTTATAAATTCTTGACCCCACTCTAATACCTCAATTAGATAAGGTTCTTTTGGTGCTTCACAATATAACCTTAAAAGAGGTTCCGTTCCTGAAAACCTAAAAAGAAGCCAAAAATTTTTATCAATTCTCAACTTTATTCCATCGATCTTTGAGATACTTTTTAACTTATGATTGTTAATATTCTCAGGAATATTATCTATGATAAATTCTTTTACGTTATTTTTTTCTGACTGATTTGGAAATTTAATATCAATTCTTTTATAAAAACTTGGCCCAAAATCTTCTTGAATTTCATCTAAGGTTTCATATAAATATTGAGATTTTTCAGCAATTCCATTTAATAAAACCATCGCTGCATATAGAGCATCCCTTTCAGGCATAAAGTCACCAAAACCAACTCCCCCAGATTCCTCTCCTCCAATAAATATTTTTTCTTTAATCATTTTTTCAGCAATATATTTAAAGCCAACTGGAAGTTCAAAAACATCTCTATTTTGACTCTCTGATATATTTTTAATAATATCTGAACCACTAACAGTCTTTAAAACTGGATAAGAATTATTTTTAATTTCGCCCAAATAGCTAATAAAGTATGGGAGTAAATCTTGAGTACTAGAGTATCTTCCTTTTTCATCAATTGCCGCAATTCTATCACCATCACCATCAAATATAATTCCTAAAGTTTTCACTTCATTTGTTGAATTTTTCATTAGTGTTTGTTTTAGATCATCTGCATAATTCAAAAGAGGTTCAGGAGGTTTTCCTCCAAAAAAAGGATCAGCATCTTGCCTGATTTCTGAAATAACTTCTAAATCATTAGAAGCAAAAATCTCAGCCATACAATTTGCAGCTGAACCATGCATAGAATCTACAAAAATTCTCAATTTCATTTTTTTTAATCTCTTGGAAATATAGTCAATATCAAAAAGGGATCTAATTCTATCTAAATGAAATTTCTTAATATCTACCAATTGATTAATACCATCTATTTTTTCAACTGAATTTCCAAGCATTAATCTTTTTTCAACTTCACTTGTAAAAGATTCGTCAACAGAACATCCATTAAAGCTCTTTATTTTTAGACCTAGCCAATTATATGGATTATGACTTGCTGTAATTACTAACGCTCCAAGACAACCGACTTCTTTGGCATAAAAACTACAAGAGGGTGTTGTAACAAAGCCATCTGATAAGATCGGTTCGAAACCACATCCTCTTACAAAAGGCAATATTTGCTTGGCGAATTCATAAGCCATAAATCTACGATCATATCCAATAATAATTTTCTTTGAATTAACTTCTTTATAGTATTGATAATTCAACTCCTGACATGCAGCGACAACAACTCTTGAAAGATTGGACAGGTTAAAGTCAAAACCAATAATTCCTCTCCAACCATCAGTTCCAAATTTTATCTTATCTAATTTATCAGCTGTCAAATTTCAAATTTCCTTGATTTCTTTTAATTATCTATACTAATTTATATGAGTAAATTTTCAAACCGCCCTTAAATAAATCATTTGAATTCTCTTCATTTAAAAAGTTTTACAAGATGCAAAAGAAAAGCATGGCTCGATTTTAAGGGTAAAAAATCTTATGAAGTTTGGTCTCCCCATAAAGCTATAGATAAAATTAATCAGTTTCAAATTTTCTCTGAATTTTGTAATGGTGAAATATATACAGGATTAAAAGCATGTGAAAATGGTTATCAAGGGGTAATTGGATTAAAAATTAATGGAAGTCTTGTCCAAAATATAAACGCAGAGATAATTCCACAATTACTTTTAAAGACTAAAGGTAAAAGTAAATGGGGACAATATAAATATTTACCTGCTGTTTATAAGTTAGGCCACAAAACAACTAAAGAACATTTATTCGACTTAGCTTTTTGTTCTATGCTTTTGGAATCTTTTCAAGAATCTAAAATTGAAAAAGGATTAGTAATTTCAACTTTTCATAAAAAAGTTAAAGTTGAAGAAATTTATTTAAATAAAAAATTAAGAAAAAAAGTTTTAAACGTTTTATTAAATTTGAATGAATGCTTGGAGGGATCCATACCAGAAATAACTCAAGATAGAAAAAAATGTACTATTTGTTCCTGGCAAAAATTTTGTGACAAAGAAGCAAAAGATAATGGATATCTAACAGATATAGATGGGATAGGGTCCAAAACGGCCTCGTTACTCAAAGCAAACGGAATAACTAATACCCAAACATTAGCTTCCTACAGCGAAAAACAACTTGGAGAGAAATTATTTAAATTCAAAGATCAGAAGTATGAAAAAGCATCCAAATTTGTAAAGCAAGCACAAGCATATATCTCTGGAGAACCATATTTTATCTCTAATAAAAATAATAGCGAAGATCTATTAGAAAAAATATGTTCGGGATTTTATATATTTGATATTGAGTCTAATCCAGATGAAAAGCATGATTTTTTATATGGATTCTTAAAAGTAAATAATTTGTCTATAAAAAAAGAAGATCTTATTTATGAACCAATTTTAAATCTTAAAAACAATAAAGGAGAATCTTACAGGCAAATTATTGAAATACTTTTTTCACAAAAGGAATGGCCAGTTTTGCATTATGGAGAAACTGAAAAAATATCAATAATTAATATTGCTAAAGAACTAAATTTTAGTTTTGAAGAAATTGATTCCCTTTCCACCAGATTTATTGACTTACATACCTTAATAAGAAAGTCTTGGATATTACCAATAAAAAACTATGGCTTAAAAACTGTTTCTAATTGGCTTGGATTTGAATGGGCGCAGAAAAATGTAAGTGGCTCCAAAGCCCTTTATTGGTGGATTCAATATCAAATTACAAAGAATGAAATATTTTTAAAAAAAATTATCCAATATAATAAGGATGATTGTTTGGCAACTCTACAAATTGCAGAATATTTAATTAAAAATAAATTAAAGAAAAATTGATCCTACAGATTTATTTACAATAATTTTTCCAAAAATTTCTGAATAAAAATAACTTCCTTCTTCTAAATACTTTCTTTTTATCATTGCTAAGCCTTTTATTTGAGAATCTGATTTTAAAAAACTAGTTATTTTGCCTACAGAAATATCTTTGGCAGAATTTGTGTATAAATTTTTATCTTCAACCTCTAAATTAAAATCAGATTCAGATGATTTCCAAATTCTTATTTCCTGTTTTAAAGAAGAAACATTTTTTATTTTTGACATTGTTTCTTGTCCTAAATAACAACCTTTATTAAAATCTACAAGATCTTTTAATCCAAGTTCAAGAGGATTATTTTTTCCGTTTATTTCCATAGCAAAAGAGGGTATTGCCTGATTAACCTTCCAAATCTTCAAATCATTGGAATTCAGTAAATTGAGTTTATTTTTATACGTCTCAAATTCTCTATTTTCTGTTTTGAAGAAAATAGGCTGGCAAGCTCTCCATGAAATAGATTCATCAATTTCCTGAATTCTATTTATCAAGAAAGGTTCACTTAAAATCACATCGTCAGCTGGAAAAATAATCTTATTAAAGTAATCTATTATTTCATTAGTGTTACCGGCTAATATAACTACTTCTAAGTTTCTTTCTAAAAAATTTATTTCAATTAATGACCTTAGAACTCCATTTGGAGTTAACCAACAAGTTTTGATAACTTTATCTTCTGAATTTAGAATATTACTCGTTGTTATTCCATGTAAAAATTTCCTGGCATCTCTTCCGGTAACTGAAAAACAATCAAAATTCTCAAGCCAAAACTTTTTTTTTGTATCTTGCATTTTAGGAAAGTTATAAAAAGTCTTTTATTGTAAAAAGACTTTTTAAGTTAACATTTTCATCATTTAGGGCTTCACATCCCCCTTCTTGCCTATCAACTATAGACAAAACTTCCTCAACAACATAATTATTTTCTCTTAACTTTTTTATAGCTTTTATTACTGAACCAGCAGTTGTAACAACATCTTCTAAAACAGTTACCAGAGTTCCTTCTTCTAATATAGGCCCCTCAATTCCAGCTTTGGTACCGTATTTTTTAATTTCTTTTCGAATTATTAAACCATTAAAATCCAGACCTTGCGAAGCTGCTTTGACGACTAATCCACTTACAAGAGGATCTGCACCTAATGTCAATCCTGCTACAGCTTTTGACCTTGAGTCTTTTAACTCTAAAAATAAATCGCTTATTAAGTTTAGACCTTCGCCATTCAAAGAGACCGGTTTACAATTCAAGTAATGACTGCTTTTTTTACCAGAAGATAGAGTGAAGTCTCCCTTCCTATAAGACTTTTTTATTAACTGTTTTAACAATTTAGCTTTATTTAAATCATACTTTTCTGAAAAATTACCCATTAGTAAAAGTTAAATTTATATTTAAAGATTAGAAGAAAAAAAAGAAATCTCACAAAAACTTACTAATAAGGAATTTTTTGAAATATTATTTTTATATTGTATATTGAAATTTAATGTAATTAAAATTACATGAATTGCCTTGGGGGTGTAGCAATCTGGTGAATGCACCAAACTCATAATTTGGCTAAGGCGAGTTCGATCCTCGCCACCCCCATTATTCATTTGTCATTGAATGAAAATAACTCTACTTTTATTTATTTTATTTTTCCCAGCTTTTTTCGCGGCAAGTGAGCTCTCTTTTTTATTAATAAGACCAAGCAAAGTTTTAAGACTAATCGAAGAAAAAAAGAAAGGAGCATTTTCAATTCTAAAAATTCAAAAACGATTTAGATCTTCCTTAATTGCTTCTCAATTTGGAGTAACAATTTCATTGATTGCAATTGGATGGATCAGCAATAGTGTGGCAAATGATTTTTGGGAAAAAAATATTTTGCTAAATAGATTTTATGATCTTCTACTATTTTTATTTGTGGTTTTAATAGTTACTCTTGTCTCTGGACTAATTCCTAAGGCCCTAGTTATTAACAATCCAGAATCTGCAGCTTTAAGGTTGACCACCATATTCGATGCCGTAAGAAAAGGCATGCAGCCTATAGTTTCAATAATCGAGTTCTTTGTCAGTGCCTGTTTAGGTTTATTCAATTTAAATAACAAATGGGATTCTTTAAATTCAGGTTTATCCGCAGGAGAATTAGAAACTCTTATAGAAACGGATAATGTTACAGGTTTAAAGCCAGATGAGAAGAATATTCTTGAAGGAGTTTTTGCTTTAAAAGATACACAGGTAAAAGAAGTAATGATTCCAAGATCTGAGATGGTAACTTTGCCAAAAAATATAACCTTTTCAGAACTTATGAAACAAGTAGACAAAACTCGACATGCACGCTTCTTTGTTATTGATGAGTCTCTTGATGATGTATTAGGTGTACTAGATTTGCGTTATCTAGCTAAGCCAATATCAAAAGGCGAAATGGAAGCCGATACATTATTGGAGCCCTTCCTTTTACCAGTGACAAAAATAATAGAAACAAGTTCATTAGCGGAAATACTACCAATAGTAAGAGAATACAATCCTTTCTTACTAGTAGTTGATGAACATGGAGGTACAGAGGGGCTCATAACTGCAGCTGATCTGAATGGAGAAATAGTTGGAGAAGAAATGCTAAATAGTAGGATTTATTCAGATATGAAAATTTTAGATAATTTCTCAAGAAAATGGTCAATAGCTGGGAAATCTGAAATTATAGATATCAATAAAAAGTTGGGATGTTCTATCCCAGAAGGGCCAGACTACTATACACTTGCAGGATTTCTTTTAGAAAAATTTCAAATGGTTCCAAAAATTGGCGACGTTTTAGATTTTAATAACATTAAATTTGAAGTTATTTCTATGTCAGGCCCAAAAATTGATCGTGTTAAAATAATCCTTCCCAAAAGCTAAATGTGGCTTTCCATAGAGGATAATAATACTTAAATATATGAATTTAAAGTTATGCAACCAACCTCATCACCGGTAAAGGTTGGAGTCATAGGTATAGGAAATATGGGATGGCATCATGCTCGAGTACTAAGTTTACTCAAAGATGCACATCTCATAGGAGTTGCTGATCCAAATGAAGAGAGAGGTAAATTAGCTATTGAACAATTTCAATGTGAATGGTTCAGCGAATATAAGGACTTAATTCCGAAAGTTGATGCTATTTGTATCGCTGTCCCAACACTACTACATCAAAAAGTAGGACTAGATTGTCTTAGAGGAGGTATTAATGTTCTAATTGAAAAACCAATTGCAGCAAATGAATTAGAAGCACAATCTTTAATAAAGGCTGCAAATGCAAATAATTGTTTATTACAAGTTGGGCACATTGAAAGATTTAATCCTGCTTTTAGAGAATTAAACAAAATAGTAAATAATGAAGAAATTGTTGTTTTAGAAGCAAGAAGGCATAGTCCTCATGCAGATAGAGCAAATGATGTTTCTGTAGTAATGGATTTAATGATTCATGACATTGATCTTGTTTTGGAGCTTGTAAACTCAAAAATACAAAAATTAGCAGCTGTTGGAGGCAGAAATAGCGAAGGATTAATAGACTATGTAAATGCCACTTTAGTTTTTAAAAATAATGTTATCGCAAGCTTAACTGCAAGCAAAATGAGCCACAAAAAAATTAGAAGCTTAAGTGCTCACTGCCAAAATGGACTAGTAGAAACTGATTTCTTAAATCACTCTCTTCAAATTCATAGAAAATCCCATGAATCATACACCGCAGAACATGGTGAATTAGTTTACAGGAATGATGGATATGTCGAAGAAGTTAATACAACTTCCATAGAGCCTCTTTATGCAGAGTTGGAGCATTTTCTTAAATGCGTTCAAGGAAAAGAAACTCCTGAGGTAGATGGCGAGCAAGCCTCAAGAGCTTTAAAAATAGCTGATTTTATAGAGAGTGCTGTAGAAAATTCTGGAGATGCGATTTTACTTGAAAATCCTTTCTGAGATGAACTATCTAGACTAAAGTAATTTTATTTAAATCCAACTGCAGCTTGCCAAACAAATACCAATAAAAAGAAAAATAAAGGAATGAGTGGAAGAACATCAACGGTTGGAGCAAAAGCCTTGTAAGCCTCAGGCAATTCAGCGAATGTATTAAATAGAATGAGCACCTTTTTAATAATTTAATAATTAATTATGATAAGACGTTACCACGTATGGTGAGCAATAGAGGATGTTTTCCAAGGAGCGAAATCAATTGTAAAACAATTATCTTTAATTGCATTAGATATGGCATTTGTAAATCTTATTAAATGAGCAATATTATGCAAACTTATTAGGGTAAGACCCAATATTTCATCATTTCTAATTAGATGATGCAAATATGCACGAGAATAGGACTTACAGGTTTCGCAATTACAGGTTTTGTCAATCGGAGAAAAGTCATTTTTAAATCGAGAATTTCGCAAATTTAATCTTTCATCATTAAAAAATGCAGTACCATGTCTTCCTAGTCTTGTAGGCAAAACACAGTCAAATATATCGAATCCATTAGCAACAGCTAAGGAAATTTCTCTCAAAGAGCCAATTCCCATTAAATATCTTGGTTTATTTATCGGCAAAAATTTCGGGACGTAATTAATAACACTATGTATTTCTTCAACTTCCTCTCCAACACTTACGCCTCCTACTGCTATTCCAGGAAGATTAAAAGAACTTGTAAATTTTGCGCTATGTTCTCTTAATCTCGGATACTTACCACCTTGAACTATTCCGAATAATGCTTGATTGGATTTCTGATGAGTCTCAACACATTTTTGCAACCATGAATGAGTTCTTTGTAAAGATTCCTCAATATCATTTTCGCTAGCTGTGTGCGGAGGACAATGATCAAAAGCCATCGCAACATCTGATCCAAGATCCATTTGAATCTGCATTACTTTTTCGGGTGACAAAAATACATGACTACCATCTCTTGGATTTTTAAATTCCACACCATTATCAGAAATATTATTTAATTTAGCCAAACTAAAAACTTGATATCCGCCTGAATCAGTAAGAATTGGCTTAGGCCAATTCATGAACTTATGTATTCCGCCAGATTCTTTAACTAGTTTCTCTCCAGGTTGTAAATGAAGATGAAAGGTATTAGAGAGAATCATTTCTGCCCCTGTAGAGGTTAACTGCTTAGATGAAATCCCTTTAACAGTTGCCAAAGTACCCACAGGCATAAATTTTGGTGTTTTAACCTGACCATTTGGAGTATGAAATATACCAGTTCTTGCCTTTGTATTATTGCAATTCGATGTAATTTCAAATTCAAACACGATAATTTATAAAATCTTTTGATCCGTTTTCATTAATCTACCCTATTATTTAATATTGAATCTATTTTTATCTCATCAAAAAATATTTAATAAAAAATTTTGCAGGATCTTGGATTTTCTATACGACATTTCCAAAGATACCTTTAATTAATCCCGAATTTAAAAATATTGCACAATTTGCGCCACCT
>CACGVZ010000021.1 GCA_902576415.1 uncultured Prochlorococcus sp.
TATTTTACCTATTATTTTATGTGGAGGTTCAGGAACTAGACTTTGGCCTTTATCAAGAGAAAGTTTTCCTAAACAATATTTGTCTCTAATTACAAACGAAAAGAAGTCATTTTTACAAAAAACTCAGTTAAGGTTAAAAGGACTAAAAAATATTGAAAATCCAATAATTATTTGTAATGAGGAGCATCGTTTTATTACGGCCGAACAAATGCGCGAAATAAATGTTCCTACTAAGAAAATAATATTAGAACCTTTTGGCAGGAATACTGCACCAGCAATTACATTAGCTGCATTATTAGCTCTAGAGGATTATGAAGATCCAATTTTACTAATTCTTTCTGCTGATCATCAAATAAAAAATGTTGATAAGTTTTTAGAAGTTATTGAAAAGGGTATTGAATACGCAAATGAAGATAAGCTTGTTACTTTTGGAGTTGTTCCTTCATCACCAGAAACGGGCTATGGATACATACAAGGCCAAGAACCTTTTAATGAAAAAAATTTAAGAGGCACAAAAATTATTAAATTTATTGAAAAACCTGATCATGAAACAGCAACAAATTTTTTGAAAGATAAATGCTTCACTTGGAATAGTGGAATTTTTTTATTTAAAGCAAGTTCTATATTAAATGAAGTTAAAAAGTTTTCTCCTGAAGTTTTAAATTGTTGTAGAGATTCAATTAAACAAAGGCTCTTAGACATGGATTTTCAAAGATTAGATAAAAAAATCTTTAAAAACTGTCCAAGTATTTCTATAGACTATGCAGTGATGGAAAAGACAGAAAAGGGAATTGTTTTGCCAATGGATGTAGGTTGGAGCGATATAGGAAATTGGCAATCAGTTTGGGAGAATTCTTCTAAAGATAAACGAGGTAATGTATTTGAAGGAAAAGTAATGATAGAAGATTCTGAAGACTCCTTTTTTAAAAGCGAAAATAAGTTGATAGTCGGTCTTGGAGTTAAGGATTTAATTGTAGTTGATACAAATGATGTTTTGTTAGTAGCTAATAAAAATAAATCTCAAGAAATTAAAAATATAGTAAAAGGGCTTAAAGAAAAGGGCTTCTCAGAGGGCTATGAACATAAAAAAATATACAGACCTTGGGGGTATTATGTTTCGGTTTTAGAAGATGCAAGATGGAAAGTAAAAGTTATTTTTGTAAAGCCAGGTGAAAAATTATCACTTCAAAAGCATCAATATCGTTCAGAGCATTGGGTGGTAGTAGATGGTACTGCAGTGGTAGAAATTGGATCAAAAAAATTAAAATTGTATGAGAATCAAAGTACTTATATACCTTTAGGAGTAATGCATAGGTTGTCGAATCCTGGTAAATTATCTTTGAAACTTATTGAGGTGCAAAGTGGTTCATATGTTGGAGAAGATGACATACAAAGATTTGCAGATAATTATGGAAGAGTTGAGAATTAATTTTCATACTTAAATATAAATTTTTGAAAGATATCTATAAAATAATTACAAAGGAAATAAATAAAAAAAGTTAATAAAGTCAACTTAAGTGGTCATTCTTTTTATGAATGAGAATATCGCCCGTCGATCGAATATAAGTAAATTTTAAAATAGTCATTAATTATTTTGTAAATTTAAATCTAAAAGTTTATTTGATTCTTAATTAAAAATGTTCAAACATTTAATTTAAATATACTAATCTATAAGGTCATCGACTATTACACTTTTAAAATACTTCAATTTTGAATTCGGTGTGAGGTTTATTATTTTTATACCTTTATTAGAAAGCAATTTCTTTATTAATTTATATAGATTATTGATATATGAAAGCTTTTCTTTATTAATGCTTAATTTTTTTACATTTCTTCCCTCATAATCACTAAAGTTCATATCTTCAAGATTTTGAAGATCAGTAGCATCAAAATGATCAACTCCGAATAAATAAATTGTTTTGTACTTCCCAAGAAAGGCAGCAATTTGTATTAAGAATGGAACTGAGTTGCCTGTCAAGAAAAAATTATTAATAGATATATCATCATATTTATAATTTTGTTGTAAATTAAACACCTTTGTTTTAACAACTTTTATATCTCTTCTAAGTAAGGTTTGAATATTAAAAAAATAGGCATTTTTTGTAGAAATTAAGATGTTTTTACAATTTAGTCTTTTAAAGTAATTTTTATTAATTGATTTACTATAGTCAATATCTATTAATGAATAAAATCTAAAATCCTTTGATTTGAATTTATTATTTTTATGTATAAAATTGCAACCAATTAGATCTTTATTTTTGAGAAATTCTGAATCAATATTTAATTTATTAATAGATGGACCACTTCCAAAAATTACGCATTCATTCCTAATATTTTTTAATTTATAATTGTAGATATTACTCTTTATCCAAATTAAAAATTTTTTTACAAAAAGATTTATATTCATATTATTTTTAATCTTAAGGAATATTTTTTATCCTTTTTTCTAAACTCTTTATTGAATTGATACTGTCTCTTTTGTGTCTCAATATATCTCTTCTAAATTTCATTAAGCTGTAAATAATTAACATTTCTCTTAAATCTCTAAATGGTATATCTTTACTTTTATTTTTAATGGAAATTATATCTAATCCTGGAGCAGTTGTTTCACGTTTGAAAGTGCAATAAAAATCGAAAATATCCCAAATAAATGAGCCTGTATCTTTCGATAATTCCCAGTCAATTAGAAAATACTTGTTATTGTTAGATAATAAATTACCTGGACCAAAGTCACCATGTATTCCAGTATCAGGATAAAAGTTTTTATCTAAATTAAAGTTAATGAATTCATACATTTCTTTAAAATTATTTTTGATGTAAAGTAAAAGTTGATTTGGTAATATCGCTTTCCAAGAAATATTTTTTAAATGATCGTATGAATTAATTAATCTTATAAACTCATTAAATAAAAAATTATTATTAATATTATTTTTAGTATTTAAAATTCTTTTAGAAATTTCTATATTTAAATTAATTACTCGAAATTCATAATAAATAGTATTAATCCTCAGTATTTTAAGTTTTTTGTAAAAGGATCTAACCTTCTTGGCATTTCTATTTAAAGGTAAATTTGTAAGAGATAATTTTATGAAAATTCTAAAAATTGAAATGTATAACCTGTTTTTTTTAAAAATAATTATTGACATTTTTATAATTTACCTTGAAGCCAACAATTATAGATTCTTTTATGAATCATTTTTTCATTTGTATTTATATTAGTTGAACCATCTATGGTTAATATTTTTTCTTTAGGATATGCCATTAAATGATATTTTAATTTTTTCTTCTTAAATTTCAAGGTTTCTGGATTCTCATCAGTTCGCCTCTTAATACAAATATTTAGTGGGGTATCAAAAAATATAAATAAATCAGCTAATGGCAGTTTTAGGAATCTCTTCTTAATATGCTTATTTTTAAAATGTATTTGATTCTTTTCAGGAATTAAAAAATCAATCCACCACCTATCTATAAAAACTAAATAGCCATTATTAGATTGTTTTTTGAAAAAATATAATTTCCTGTAAGTATCATAAATAATAATGTTTATAAGAAAATAATTACTTATTAATTTCAAAAGTTTACTTACTATGTTCAGTTTAATTTTTCTAAAAAATAAGATGTTTCTCTCAAGAATAAATTGATTAATTTTTAAAAGAAACTTACTTGTAAAGCTAAATTTATGTTTAGTTTCAAATCTAAAAGATATCGAGTATTTCCTATTAAGAGAAAAAATAGTTTTCTCAATGGCAGTTGATTTCCCAGCACCATCTATACCTAAGAAGCTTATAATAGGAATTCGATTTTTATGAGTTAATAAGAACTTTTTTGCCCTATAAACATTACGAATTTTATTAAATCGTAATTCAATTTTTTTTAATAAGGTTAATTTATTTTTATATTGCTTAAAACTCTTAATAAGGTTTATTATCTCTTTTTCAGGATTATCTTTGCAATATAGTAGATTAATTATTTTATTACCTCTTTCTAAAAAATTTTCATCTTTCCTTTGTTTACTACATATGAAATTAAAAGAATATCTCAAGAGATTTTTTTTACATTTATTCTTTAGTTTTAAAATTCTGTTTAACCTCTCTTCTTTAAATTTATATTTGCTAATAAGTTTGTATAAAAGAGTTGATAATTGATCTTCTTCTCTTAAAATTTTTATCTTTGAATTTCTGTAATATTTATCTGATCTTATCAAAAACCAATCTATTATCTCATCTTTTAAACAAGAAGTATCATATAAATCAATAGGTTTAATTAACCCTTTATTCGAGAGATAAAATACGAAGCCTCTATTAAAACTAGTAAAAAGTTTTGGGATTTTTGAGTTTTTTAAAATATATGAAAAGGATCTTTTTGATCTGTTTGTTATAAATACATCAACATCAATTGCATTCTCATCTGGTTCTTTAGCAAGCAGAATTTCTTCATTAATTTTTTCTAAATCTTTTTTTAAAATATCAAGAGAATCAATTAAATTCATTTAAGATCTTATTTATCTAGCATTCTTGAAAAAGAATTATTATTTGACTTTAATTCTTCGTAATTACCCATTGCTTCAACTAACCCATTATTTAAAAGAATAATTAAATCACAATCTTTAACAGTACTTAATCGGTGAGCAATCATAATAACAGTTTTACTTTTTGCAAGATCTTTAATCTCATTAATAACTTCTTTCTCCGTTGATGGGTCAAGAGAACTAGTTGCTTCATCAAAAATTATAATTTCAGGATCTTTATATAATGCCCTAGCTATAGCAATACGTTGTTTCTCTCCTCCTGAAATTCTCATGCCTCTATCTCCTATTATTGTTTCATAACCATTTTCAAGCTTATTTTCAATAAAATAATCTATTTTTGCTTTTTGTGCAGCTATTTTTATTGCATGATTATTGTTTTGATTGGCTCTCCTACCAAAAGAAATATTTTCTGCAATTGTTGCATCTAACATAAATAAATCTTGCGAAACATAGCCAATAGAATCTTGCCAACTTAGTACATTATTTTTATTTAATTCAATATTATCCACCAAAACCACGCCTGAAGTAGGTTTAAATAAGCCGAGAATTATATTAGATAAAGTTGTTTTGCCGCAACCAGTAGTTCCAACTATAGCTATAGATTCTCCTTTATTAATTTTAATATTAATATCTTTTAGGGTGTATTTTGAATTTTTAGCATATTTATAACTTATATTTTTTAATGAAAATTCTTTTTCTAATTTAATATTTTTTACCTTTTTAAGATTTTTATTTTCACTTAATATATTTTGATAAATTTTTAAATCATTATGAATCTTATTGATTGTTTTCTCTCCATATTTTAATCCGGAAAAACCTGAAAAAAGGCTATTTATGGAGGGTTTCAATTTAAAAAATGTATATCCATATAAACCAATAATTGCGATTGATTCTGGATTAGTTGAATTATTGTTGACTATTTTTATAAGTGCGAATATTAATAATCCAATAAGCGCAATAGCTTCAATAATATAAGCAGGTGACTCATTTATGATTTGTCTCTTTGTATTCATTTTAGTAAAGATTTCATTTGGAATAGTGAACTTCTTAGAAGAATGTTCCTCAATATTGTTTATTTTTATTGATTTAATTCCTACGAGAATTTCATTAGCAGATATAAATCTTTTTTTTTGATTAATAAGTCGAATACTTCCTATTTTTACTAATGATTTTGCAATTGTTCTATAAAAAATAAAATATAGGAGTCCTGTAAATATTATTAGAAATAAAGCTATTGAAGAGTTAAGTGCAAACAAAAATATTAATAATCCTATTCCAATAATTAATTGTGCACACATATTTATAATTGGATAAAGAACTTTGCCTATGATTTGATCTACCTCTGAAAGTAAGTTTTTAGCTAGATCACTTGCATTTTTGTTTATAAAATATTCGTAATTTTGATTTAAATAAGAATATAAAAGTCTTTTACCAATCGAATGCCTTACTGATTCAAGAAAATTTATTTTAATGTATGAGGAATAAATTCTTATAAATAAAATAATTAGTGTTAATAATAGGAGTAGGATTATTAAGATGGCATTTTGGTTTATATTTGCACTAATTCCTAAGTTTTTTGTTACTGATGAAAATTGATTAATTATAAAGTTGTCTCTTCCTTTATTATCATCAATGATAATTAAAAGAAGCGGAAATATCGCAGCAGCCCCTGTAACTTCTACAAAAGCTTGAAAAATTATAATTATTAATGCCTTGAATCCTTTTATTTTATCATCTTTATTTAAAAGATTAAATAATTTTTTTATCATTAACAAAATAAAATTTAATTATGAATCAATTAAATCATCAACGCTAGAAAGTATTATAACATTTTTATCTTTAAAATAATTTTCCCATTCTTCAAATTCTGTCCATTTTGATATGAAAATAAAATCCATTTTAAAATTTTTTGCCACTTCATAATCTAATTGACTATCTCCTAAATATAAGACTGGATACTTTATGTGATTTTTATTGATTTGACTTGTTATGATTTGATATTTTGATTCCGGGCTACCGAAGATTCCTCTATTGAAAAAGTTAGATATTTTTTTAAATTTTAGAATAGAGTTAACCTGTTCATTATCACCCCCTGAAACTATAAGCCAATCTGCATTAGAAGTTTTTAATCTTAATTCCTCTAATCTTTTTGGTAATTCGCAACTTTCTAAAGCTTTATTTGTTAATTTAGCGTACTTAATTAGGAGCTTATCTTTAAGGAGACTTCCTTTCTTATTCACAAAGCCAAGTTTTTTTATAAGATAATCTAATTTTTTATATCTAGAAATGCCGCCATTTTTTTTGTGATATTTAAGAAAATCTTCTGCAATTTTTTTTCCGTATGGTAGTGCTAGTTTATAAAAAGATTCTGATTTGACTTTATTTGAATTAAGGACAACTCCATCGCAGTCAAAAATAAAAGTCTTGTATTTATTAATCACTTTTCTCTTCATGAAGTTTGATGAGATTTTGGGCGATCTCGAACTCATCATTCCAATCAATATCCACTTTCTTGATTCCTTTACATATATATAGTTTTGGATTTATTCCAATACGGTCATTATTTCTTAGATAACTCTCGCGAGTATTAATATAAAATGCATGATTTATTTCATAAAGAGGATTCAAATCTTGTGTATTTGGCCAACGATTAATTTCTTTCTTTACATTAATAATTTCTTTTAGATCATCATCCCAAATGAATTGTTGCAAGGGATTCACACTCATAATTGAGTCTCCTGTTCCGTTATGAATGATTTCTCTAAAATATTTAATTGCTTTTAAATAATCATTCTCATCTACAAAAGGACTTGTTATATGAATCCAGAATATTGCATCTCCAGATGTTACTAAAGAAGCATGATTAATTAAATCTTTGACTTTGGTTTGAGAATTGCACAAACTTTTATCTCTTTTAACTAGTTTAAATTTTTTATTTTCTTTTAAAGAAATTGGAATTTGATTTATTATTTCCTGATCATCAGTGGAAATTACAATTTCATTCACTAAATCCAGTATTTTTATTACTTGGCTAATCTTATATTCAAAAAGACTTTTACCTTCTTTTGTAAATTGCCTACTATTTTTATTTAAGACCCTTTTACTACCTTTTCTCATGGGAATAAAGATTGAAAGATTATCCATCATTTTCGTGCATTAATTAGATTGCATATAAACTTTTCTGGGGTACTTGATACATAGTAGGAGTGATAGAATCTAAAGGGCTATCAATTAGATAATCTTTAGAAAGAGCAAGTATTTCGTTAATTTCTTCATTTTTAAATGGATCAAATGGGTAACCGTCAAATCCTGCAATTGATATTTTAGTAGCTTTCCCTGCAAAAATAATAGCTAAAGCATAAGCAAATACATTAGAGTTAGGAACTGTACAGTAATTATTTTTCAAAAATAATTCCCCCTCTTTTATTTCGATACCGTAATCATAAATAATTTTTCTTGTCCACATATCCTTTATATTTTTTGGAAGCATACTATAAGGTGTAATCAATGGTTGCCTAAATTTAATATGACTATTGGCATCTGCAATTATTTTAATAGGGTTCGAAGCTATTCTTAAATTAATTAGTTTTTCATTTATAGTTTCACTTGAATTTACTGCAATTACATAAGGTTTGAATTTATTAATGAAATTTTCTATCCCTTTTTTGTGATCATAAAGGGAAGCGCCTACTCCAATAAGTAAAACATTTTTATTTGAAAACATATTTTTTGGATCCCATGTTCCTTTTGGAGGAATCTGATAAATATTTTTTAGCTGAGTTAAGAATTTCTGAGTCAAATGTCTTTGCTGAATTGTTTTTTAAATTCTCAATAAAACAAATAATATCCTCTTCATCATACTTTTCATCAGATAACAATTCTTGTATATAAGTGGGATGAATATTATATTGACCAGCTAGATAATAAAAAGTATTTGATCCCCACTTGTAATTTAACTTAAGTGGATTAAAAGTTTTTCTAACTAACTTTAATAGAGGGAGTATGTTTAAGTTATTATTATTTATTTTATTAGTTTCTAATATATATTGTTCAGTACAAAGATTACCTGCGCCTCTACCCATTCCTGTAATTGTTGAATCAATCCAATTAATACCATTTTTTATTGCTTCATTTGTATTCGCGCATGCAAGCAACATATTATCATGTGCATGAAAACCAATCATTCCATCCCAATGTTTTTTTAGTGCTGATATTATTAGACTTATTTTTTCTGTTTTTAAGTTACCCATACTATCAGCAAAATAGAAAACATCAAGAGGATATTCTTTAATATCTAGTGATATTTGTTCAATATCCTTTAGAGATAGATCACAAATATGGGTTAAATTTATTCCTACTTTATAACCTTTTTGTTTAATTATATTTGAGGCTTCTAATGATGATTTTAGGTGCTTAAGGTTTGATGCAATCCTTATAATATCAACTGCGGAATCTGTTTTATTTAATGGAACAAGTTGATCAAGAGCTTTTGTATTAAGGAAATTATCTTCGACTAAATCACTGCTATTCAACATTATTCCAATAGAGAGATTTGAAGGGATATTAATATTTTTAAGAAATTCTTCTGAACTAAAAGCGCAAGCACCTTTGAAACCAATTTTGTTGATAAAACGAAATCCTATCTCCGCGATTTCAATTCCAGCAAGACTTATTGCTTCTAGATAATCATTAATTAATTCTTCTTTAAAATCCCAGTTATTGTAATACCCTCCATCTCTTAATGTACAATCTAAATGTATAATTTTTTTTTGTATCATTTTATTATTTAATTTGCCTGATAGCACTAATAATTATAAATATTTTAATTACTTTCTCAAAGAAAAAATTTAATCTTCTTAAGATAACACTCATAACTTAATATGTTATAAATAAATGAATAATTCTAATTAGAAGTTGAGTACTTTGAAAAAAATTATTCATCAAATGAAAAATAAACTTTTTCCTAGATTTTCTAAAAGAATTAATTTACTTGGTGAATTTCCTTACATCTCTTCAATATCATCAGATGATATATATTTTTCAAGAACTCTTTATAAATTTTTAAAAATAATTTTTTTTCTAGAATATAAAAAAAGAAACAAATATAAATATGCATCTAATAAATTAATTACAGATAGATTATCAAATAAAGGATATTCTCTCTCCTCAAATAGGATTTATAAATTATTTGAAAACTCTAATTTAAAAGAAAAGTTTTATAACATTGATTGGGATGGAGAAAATGTGAATATGAGAAAAAATGGATGTGGTACTTTAAACCAGAAATTGATAAGCAGTTGGTTTTTCTTTTAAATGAGTTAGCTAAAGAACTTTCAGGTTACTTAGATGGATTACCTGTTTTGAGATCCGTTTATTTTTGGAAATCATTTCCTAATCAAACAAATAGTAAATATAATGGATCTCAACTGTTTCATATGGATAATAATGACTGGAGACAAATAAGAGTTTTTTATGCAATTAATGATGTGAATTCGGAAAATGGTTCGCCAGAATTTATATTATCAAAAAAGAGCGAAGAGATATATGCATCTTTTAAGAAAAAAGATCACTCAAATCTAAGAAATTTAAAGCGTGAAGATAAATTGTTTGAAGAGTATAAGAAATTTTTTACTAGAAAATCATTAAATTCTGGAAAATTGCTATATCTCGATACAGGAAATTGTTATCACAGAGGCAGTCGTAATATGACAAGAGAGAGGAATGTATTTGTGGCTCAATTTATGACTCCATTTCATATCCATACTAAACTTATTAATCGTTCTCAAGATTATTTAATGCCTGAATTTATCAGAAAAGACTTTTTATCTAGACATGTATTTAAATATTACTATAATTCAAAGCCTCAAAAAGGATATTAACAATATTTCAAAGAAAAACTAATCATTGAATAAATTACTTTAAACTTTTTCCCCATCTACAATAAGTGAAGATATTGAATCTGGATAGCCCCATCCTGCAATTTTGCTTTGCTTTAACTTATTGATTTTATGATTTGATCTGGATCTAAGAATATATCCTTTTATGGGATCAATAAAATTTGTAATTAGTTCTCCATTATTTTTATAGCCTTCTTTCAAGGTTACTTTAAAACCTTCATTTTCCATTAATTCCTTTATTTCTTCATATTTTAAAAGTTGCTTATGATCTTGAGCATCTGCTCCAATTCCATTAATTCCAACATTTTTAATATATTCATGATTAGGGTTATTGCCATCTGGAACAGCTATCCTCAAATTGCCTTTATGTTTCAATGCACCGTAGATCAATTTTAGAGCTTTAATTGTTTCTATCCTTGTTAAATGTTCAAATACATGTTCAGCCACAGCATTATTTATAATCTGTTTGGACTTAAAGATTTTTTCCCAATGGGATTTATTTGAAATATCTAGCCATTGTTCATTAGAAGAGAACCAGTTTTTTTGATTAGTAAGAGCAGCACCAAGAATGATATTTATATCTTTTTTATTGGTATTTACAGCATAAATAAGTAAGTATTTTCTAAATTTATATATTAAAAATTTTTTTAAAGCTAAAAGTTTTGATCTTTGTGTTTTACCTATAAATTTTTTAAGTAAATATTTAATAAAATATTTGTTCATTTTATTAATGCAAAGAAATTAATATTTGCAGCTCATTTTACACTTTAAATTTTAAACTTATAAGGTTTTATAATAAATATGAAGTAAAAAAAACTTAAATGTGTGGAATATCAGGTTTCTGGTTATCTCAACATAATAATTCTTTTAATTTTGAGGAAAATCTCAAAAGAATGAATAATTCTTTGCAGCATAGAGGTCCTGATAATAGTGATATATGGTTTAATGAAAACTTTGGGATTGGTCTAGCACATTCAAGATTGTCAATTATAGATTTATCTGATAATGGGAAACAACCTATAGTTAGCCGATCTGGGAGATATGTATTAACTTTTAATGGAGAAATTTATAATCATAAAAAACTAAGAAATGAAGTGAATTCTTATCGACAAAATCCTTTTGGATGGAGAGGTACTAGCGATACAGAAACACTTATTGAATACATAGAAACTTTTGGAATTCGCAAAGCTTTAGAAAATAGTTTAGGAATGTTTGCTTTTGCTCTGTGGGATAAAAAGTCAAAGAAATTAACCTTGGTAAGAGATAGATTCGGAGAAAAACCTCTTTATTGGGGGCTTTTAAATAATAATTTATATAATTCAATGCCGATGATTATATTTGCATCAGAATTGCCTGCAATTTGGACATTAAAAGGCATCACTCCCACAATAAATAATGAGGCAATGAATTCATATTTTACACATGGTTATGTAGTACAACCATTATCAATTCAGAAGAATATTTCTCAGTTAGAGCCTGGGGGAATTGTTGTTATTAGTGCTAAAGATGACGGTTATGCCCCTAATAAATTACCTAACGAAGAAAAATGGTGGGATATTTTCTTAGAAAATAAAAGAGCAAATGTTAATACAGAATTAAATCCGATAGATAGAATAGAAAAAAGATTAGTGGATGCAATAATTACTCAATCTTCTGCTGATGTACCAATATGTTCTTTTTTATCAGGAGGTATAGACTCATCTTTAATAACAGCTATTTTACAGAAAAATAGCCCAAAAAAAATATCAACATTCACAATAGGTTTCCCAACTGAAAAATCTTCAGAAATAGGTTTTGATGAAAGCAAATATGCTGGAATGATTGCTAAGTATTTAGGAACAAATCATAATACTATAAATCTTACTTCTAAAGATGTAAGTGCAATTATTCCAACAATAACTGATTCTTATTCGGAGCCATTTTCTGATTCATCACAAATACCTACTTTATTAATTTCAAAAATCATTAGTGATTATGGTTTTAAAATAGCAATAACTGGGGACGGAGGTGATGAATTATTTGGTGGATATAATCGCCATTTATATGTTCCATTAATGATAAAAAATTTGGGATTTTTACCTTTTAAAATAAGACTTTTAATTTCAAAAATTATAAATCAATTAAATAGTTCAAATAATTTAATCAAGCAAGAGAAACTTAACAAAATTTCTGAAATTATAAAAAACTGTGATTCTATTGAAAATGCTTATAGTGTTCTCACCAAAAATAGAAATAATTATTTTAATCTTGATTTGAAGAAAGAATATAGTTATCAATTTTTAAATAATTATGATTATTTAACAAATACTGAGAAGTTAATTATAAAAGATCTTTTATTTTATTTGCCTAATGACATTTTGGTAAAGACAGATAGAGCTTCTATGGCATTTGGATTAGAAACGAGAATTCCATTTTTGGATAAGAATTTGGTTCTTGATGCTTTAAATATTCCTGTTTCTATGAAAATAAGAGGCACGACAGGTAAATTAATTTTAAAAAAAATTCTGAATAGATATATACCTAATGAATTGCATAATAGACCAAAGCAAGGATTTACACCTCCATTGAGCTCTTGGCTTTCAAGTTCTCTTAAAGATTGGGCAAATGATTTGATTAATTCAGATAATCTACGCTCAAATGAATACTTAAACTATAGACTAATAAAAGATGATTGGAATACTTATTTAAGTGGTAAGCCAGGTTATTTAAATAATATTTGGTGTGTTTTAATTTGGCAAAGTTGGTATAATAGTTGGATTAATAATAGAACTTCTTAGATTAAAAATATACTTAAATGCAAAATGATAATTTTAAGAACAGGCCTTTAATACTTGTAGCTAATAGTAGTTGGTATTTACTTCACTATAGAAAACAATTAATAGAAGAATTAAATAAAAAGGGTGAAAAGGTTATAACGATTTCTCCAGTTGATATTCATTCAAAACATTTATCTGCCATTTCAGTTTTTATCCCTTGGAATATTTCAAGAAATAATAATGGATTAATATCTTTATTAATTTCATTTGTTAAATATTTTTTTATAGTAAGAGCATTAAAGCCTAAGATAGTTCACTCTCATACATTAAAGGCTAATTTTATTGTTTCTTTAGTTTCATCAATATTTGGAATCCCAACAGTACTATCATTTACCGGTTTTGGAATTTTATCAAAATCATCAAGATTTAAATTTAAATTATTACAAATAATCATTCTCGCTATTTCATTCTTTAGTAAAAGGACAAGAGTGAAAAAGTTGAATTTTCATACATATTTCAATAGAACTTTTTTAATTTTTCAAAATAAAATAGAATTAAATAAGTTTTCTAAACTTGCAAAGAACTTCCCTAGATCAAACTGTAAATTGATTTATGGTTCAGGAGTTCCTAAAAATTATAATGTTGAATTTAGAAACAAATGGTTTATACATAATGATGAAAAACCTATATGCACATTTATTTATAGTGCAAGACTTTTAAAGTCAAAGGGTATAGAAGTTTTCTTGAAAATTGCTGAAGAGCTCAAAGACCATAACTTCTTAATTTTCGGCATTCCAGATAAATTAAATCCTGATTCTTTATCAATTGATGAAATAAGAAAAGTTGATGAAAATTATAAAAATGTTAAATATAAAGGTTTTATTCATAATCCTTTATTAAATTTAGATGTTGATTTCCCAATACTTCTAGTACCTTCCCTATATGGAGAGGGCCTTCCAAGGTCAATTTGTGAGGCAGCATTACTTGGGATACCTTCAATTATTTCGGAGAATGCATCTGTAGAAATTTTTAAAAGTGACTTGTTTTCTATTGCTAAGGAAAATAGTTTTAATGATTATTTATATTTATTTGATAATTTAATAAATATGTATGAAAAAAATATTTTAAAACAAAGGTTATCTGAAATAAGGACTTTTGTTTATGAAAACTTTACAGAGGAGAGTATTGTAGAGCAAACAATTGAAATTTACAATCAATTCAATAGCTATGAAAATGTAAATTATCTTTTAAAGAATCAAATTAAAAATCAAGAAAATATTATTTCTAGTTAAATTATATTTCTTTTTTATTTAAGTAGATATTATTTAGTGAGGAAGAAAATAGTAAAAATCCAAAAATTGGATGACCAGGTAATAGCCATGCTGTTCCTTGATAAATTATTAGAAAAGATATTAACCAAATTGCTGAAGAATAATATAAGGCATAATTTCTTACATCTAATTTTCTGACTTTAGTTAAAACTTTTATAGAGTTATTAAATAAATTAAAATAGATTCCAATTAAAGCTATTATCCCTGCAATTCCTGTTTCAGATAATACCCGTAAAATAGTATTGTGAACTTGATAAATGTTATAAGTATTATCAATATTAAAAATATATATAAATTCATTAGATTCTGATATTAATCTAGATAAACCTCCATTAATTCCAATACCAAATAAAGGAGATTCTTTAAAATAATCAAAGGCAAATAAGTAAGATATTAATCTATTGTTATAAGAATAATCTAAGTTTAGATTAACGCCAAAGTAAAATAATAAATAAATTAAAAAGGGAATTAATATTACAAAAAGTAAAAAGATATTTTTATTAAGTTTTCTTTTTATTAATCCATCTAATAAAAATATAAATGATGTTAATAATATTCCAATTTTTCCTCCAGTTATTAATAAAAAAATAATACTAAAGTAGAAAAATATTTTTTTATTTTTAATAAAATAATATATTTGAAGAAAAGATAGCATGGGTATGTAGGAATCTCCTAATAAACCAAAAGCTCTTCTTCCTAATAAGCCTCCTGATGGGTAAAGTTCGCCAAAACCAATAAAAAAAGATAATAAATAATTAATTAAGCATATAAAGAATAAAATATCTATTCCTTTTTCGATAATCAAATCGAAATTTTTAACTTTATTTGAAAACTTTTCAAATAACCAAAATGGGAAAGTAAATAATAAAAATGCGATACAAAATTTTATTCCGAATATAAAGTTTCCATTTCCGATAAAGAATTGTTGTGCAATTAATAAAAAGAAAAATAATGAGTAAAATAATTTTTCATTTCTTAATTTAATTAAAGGAATTTCTCTCCAAAACAGAATTATTGATACTAAGCTAAAAATAACTAATTTAATATTTCTAAATTCATCTCCATCATTTGTATATGCCAAGGGATGCAAAAAAAAGTATAAACAAATAAGATCAACTTTTTTTATTTTTAAATTCATTTATAGATATTTTTGATTTATAAATTTTATCCAATCTTCATGAAAATTTTTTTCATTATTAAAACTTTTGATATATTCCAAACCATTTTTCCTAATAAGTTTGTAAAGCTTTGTTGAATGCATTAATCTATCAATTTCTGAAAAAAGTGAATCGACTCTGTCTTTTTTTACTTTAACTAATATTCCGTTTTTATTATTAGTCAAAATCTGATTTACACCTAAGCATTCTTCAAATCCTACAACAGGAATACCAGCATCCATTGCCTCTAGAACGGTTAAACCTAATGATTCGTATTTAGAGGAGCAAATATATAAGTCACTTTTTGAATATATTTTTTGTATGTTTTTTTCTAATCCCATTAGAAATACATTATTACTTAAAAATAATTTTTTAATTAGTTTTTCAAGATTGTGTTTTAATTCTCCATCTCCATATATTTTAAATTTCAAATTAGGATATTTTTTTTGTAATTTATAAAAAGCAAGAATACCAGTCTTATGATCTTTTTGTTTATCCAATCTCCCTACTGTGATTATATTTTGAATTTTTGAATTATTATTTATATTATTTATTGAAAGATTAGAAATGTATGGATTTTTTATAATAATAGATTTCCTTTGTATGAATTTTGGGTATGATTCTCTAGCTTGCAATGACACAAAAGTGTATGAACTTATAAAAGGATAAGTAATTAATAAAAATATTAATTGATTGATGTTTTTTAAATAATGATTAAAAATAATATGATCAGATGCTATTACAGGTATACCTAAATTTATAGATGCTAGAGCTAGAAAAGCATAAGAAGAAATATTAAATCCTATCGCAATATTTGGTTTAACTTTTCTAAGTATTTCTCTGATCTTTGGGATAATAATAAATAAATCTATAAAATTAGTTTTTCTTGAAAAATCTAAAATTGGGATATTAAGTATTTCAATATTTTCAAAATCATAAAAAGGTTTAAGGCCTTTATTATCTGATGTAAGGATAATTACTTTAAAGCCATTTTTATTTAAACTTTTAGCTAAGGAACAAGCTAGTCTTTCTGAACCTCCAGCGAGATTATGTAATTGCTTTATATAAATAAGAATGGTCTTTTTCAAAATTTTAATTATTAATGCTTCTAAGAAGTTGATCCCATTGTTCGTAAATTATATTAGGTTTAAAATGTTTGGTATAGTTTTTAGAATTAATTGCTAATTGGCGCAGTAATTTCTTATTTTTAATAAGCTTTTCTATAGCTTGACTTAAAGTAATAGGATTATTGACACCCTTTGCTAAAAGACCATTTCTATTGGAATTTATTAAATATGCAATACCTAAACAATCTTCAAATCCTATACAAGCATTGCCATAACTCATAGCCTCAGCCATAGTATTTGGAAAACCCTCGAAATAAGAAGGTAAACAAAAAATAGCTGATTCTAGGTATAGATCTGATAGATCTTTCCTAGGTGATATAAATTGTATTTTTTTTGAAATATTTAATTGATTAATTAATGAATTAAATTTTTTATCAGCTCCTTCGGTCGTACATAATATTAGTTTCCAATTCAAATTATTGTCGATCATCCCAAAGGCTCTTATTAAAACTTCAATATTTTTTTGATAACAATCTCTAGCAACACATAATATTATATTTTTTTTATTTAAAATAATATCATTACTTAATTTAGGGCTTTCAATTGCATTTGGAATAGAAATAATTTTTTTTCTAAGATATTTTGGATAACTATTTATATATTGATCAAATTGAACTGTAATTTTTTCAGCAAATCTGAAGATATTCATTATTAAAAATTTATATTTTCCATTTCTTAAATAATTAAATCTATCAGGAGATACCCTCTCAGAGGCGACTACCGATATATTCGTAAATATAGTTGCTAATAATGCATTCCAGAATGTTCCTTCTACAAAAGCCAATATTGTGGATATATTTCTTTGAAGAAGATATTTTCTTAATTTGTATATTCTTTTAAATGTTGTTACTAAATTTGATTTGGTTTGAATAGTACCAATATTTAAATTAACTATTTCTACTTTTGAACTTATTTTATAGAAGGAATCTGGAAAGAACTTCTCTAACTCATTATCCCAGGTGATTATAGTAATATTATAGTTTCTCTTAGATAACTCATTAGCAATTTTTGTAGCCATAATTTGAACCCCACCCACACAAAGATTTAAACTTCGAATTAATATCGCCACATTAATTTTATCTTTACTCATGATTTCAGAAGTTTTTTAAGAATTTATTTTTATGTCATGTTTTATTCTGGAAGGGCCAGCTTTTATAATTTTTAAAAATGATCTCAATGGAAATTGTATTATCAGCAAAATCAGTTTGATTAACCCCTTAAAATATAATCCCGATAAATAATACCCTTTTACAGTAGACCATAATTTTAGAAATTTTAAAGATCTTTTATCTAAATACTTACTAAATTTATTAAATAGTAAATAATCACTTTCCATATTAGATAAGCCAGTTTTATGAATTGAAAGTGTGTTGAGTTGATTAACTAGTACATCTGTACAACCTATAAAATGACATCCTATCTCACCTAGTTTAATAGCAATTTCACAATCAACTGTTCGTTTGAGATTAATATCACATTCACCAATTAAATTAAAAAGATATTTTGGAGCAAATAACGAGCAAGAAGGTGTCCCTGATCCAAAATATATACCCCTCGCCACTCTTTTTGATAGATGATAATTAATAATATCATTCCCAATAGGTATTTTTTCTTTTGAACCTATTGCAGGCATTATTTTCTTAAATCCATTTTCATATGATCTAATTCTTGATGCGTAGCAGACGACATGTTTTGCCCCAGTTTTCTCTATGTATTTTTTTAAGGTCGAGAATTGTATATTTAATCTTTCAGGGTCACTAATATCATCATGATCAAAAAAACACAAGAATTGACCTTTTGAATGCCTTATTAAACTATTTATAGCAGATGGAAATCCTTTATTTGATTTATGTTGAATTAATTTGTGGGCTGTATTTTTAAAATCAATCTTTTTTATAAAATCAACTGTTCCATCGTTTGAAAAGTCATCCACTATGATAATTTCTTTATTTTCCCAATTTTGATTGATTGCAGAATTTATTGCATTTCCAATAGTATCTTTACTTTTATAACAAGTAATGCCTATTGAAATAAGAGGATTAAGCATATTGATTTTTCTA
>CACGVZ010000022.1 GCA_902576415.1 uncultured Prochlorococcus sp.
AAAAATTCTTCAAAAAAAAGAAAAACTGAGCTTCAATCTTACAAAATAATATTCATCTTAAAAGATGCAGATCCAAAAGACCCAACTAAAGATTTAAGTACCATATTGACGAATTCTGAGGTAAATTTTGAAATAGAAAAGATTGAACGAATTTTAGATTCAAAAAATAAAAGCATGAATAAAAATTAATTAAAAATATTCAAAAATAAGATGAAAATAACAACAAAAACTGAAGCATTAAATATTGTAGAGACCTCTTATTTAGCATCTCTTTCGTCTTTATTATGGGTTGCACTATATTATTTACCAATTGGAGGCGCTTTATTGAGATTAATATTACCCCTCCCAATGATAATTTTGCACTTGAGAAGAGGAACTAAAGCTGCATTGGAAGGACTCTTAATACAATTTCTACTTCTATTCATAATTATGGGTCCTGTACGAGGAACCTTATTTTTATTTCCTTATGGTATTTTGGCTTTTTGGTTGGGATGGTGTTGGTTTAAAGAAAAGAGTTGGAGACTAAGTTTAGCCATAGGAGTCATTATTGGAACCATCGGTTTCTTCATTCGTGTAATAGCATTATCTACTTTGGTTGGAGACAATCTTTGGGTTTTAATTACTAGAGCAAGTTATGGGCTAATAGAAAAGTTTATTGGATTATTAAATTTACCTTTTTCTCCATCAATTTTAAGTATCCAATTAGTTGCAATTTTATTAGTAATTTTTCAAGAAGTAGTTTATGTTTTAACGGTACATGTAGTTGCCTATTCTCTTTTCCCAAGATTTAAATTAACTATCCCAAATCCTCCACGATTATTAAATAGCTTGGTTGATTTCAATAATTGAAAACAAAAATAAGAATGGATAATACAGAATTAGGAATAAATTTTTTTGGTTACGTTTCCAATAAAAAAATTGAGCTTAATAAGATAGAAATACTGAAAAAGAATATAAATAATTTCAAAATATTTCTTGTTATTGCAGGTACTAATACATCTCAAATTCAAGGGATTTCCGCTGCAGGTATTAATGCTAAGTCGAGGAGAATTACTGCCCTCGCAGATGCCGAATTTGTTCTTAAGGGTGCTTTAAAAGATCATAAATATAAATTACCATTCCTTAATGCAGGTGTAACTCCCGCTCTAATAAGTCATGTTTGTTCAAAGCTTATAAATGTTCATCCAGTTGTTGTTCCTTTAGGATTAGGAGTAAAGCCTTACTTTAATCATTTAGTTTTAGAAGATAAGGATTTGGGGCCATCAAATTGTCTTACTACTGGACAATCGATGCCCAAAAAAAGAGTTTTAAATCTCTATGCAAGAGGCCTTGAGATAGGTAAAGCCTCAAGACAACCTATCTTAATTTCTGAATCTGTACCGGGTGGCACGACAACTGCGCAAGCCATAATGGAAGCTTTTGGATTGAAGGTGTCAAATTTAGTCGGAAGTAGTTTATTTAAAGCACCAAGAGAGCTGAAAAGTAAAGTAGTTCAAAAAGGACTTTTAAATGCAAATTTTAAAACTGATTTTGACCCTTTTGATGTCGTCGCGGCAGTAGGTGATCCTTTCCAGGCTTTCTCAATGGGCCTATTAATTGGTGCCAGGTTAGTAAAACAGCCTGTCATATTGTCTGGCGGAAGTCAGATGTTAGCGATCATTTTGCTTGTATTAGAATTCTTAGATTTGAAAAAAGAAAAGGAATTTATTGAAGATGTTTTCGTTGCGACAACTGGGTGGCTTGTAAAAGATAATTCTTTAAATAATTTATTAAACCTAATTAATGAAAAATATAATGTCAAATTATTAGGTTTAGCAAGTCCTTTAAATTTTAAATCTTCAAAATACAAAGAATTAAAAGATTATGAATTAGGTCATGTAAAAGAAGGTGTAGGTGCTGGTGGAATATCATTGCTTGCTTTTTTAGATGGATTTAAAAATGAAGAAATAGTTTCATTGTGTCAACAAAATCTGGAAATGATGAAGTACCTAGGTCAAATTTCTTTAGAGAAGGATTGCTGAATGTTTTTAAAATTTACAACCAGAAGAGAATTTTTAAATTACGGTAAGCTTTCGCTTTTATTTCTCTTAAGCTCTTGCGGTGATCTTCCTAATAAAACAAAAATTGCACTTCAAAATTCTTTTTATCCTGAGTCTTTTAAAGATACGATTCCTAAAGATTGGAAGCAGGAAAAAATTAATTTTGAAAGTATCCTATTACAAAAAAATAGGAAAACAACTTCCAATGCTGAATTTATTTTAATAAACGATGGATGGATTACTAGTTTAGATTTTGCAGAATTCGAAGAAATAAATGAATATCCATTGATCGAAAATTTAGATAAGAGATCGATAGATTTTTTGGAAAGTTTTAATCAAAACCAGAGAAGTAAATTATTTCCTATTGGTGTAGTACCTTATACAATTATCATTAAAAATAATAAAGAATTAATAAATTCAGCCAGAACTTCTTGGGATTTTCTTCTTTCTAAGAAATTAACTGGAAAAATTATTTTTCCACAAAGTCCCAGAATAATATTGTCAATTTCTAAAAAAATTAATTCATCGAATTCTTTAAAAAAACTCAAAAGCCAAGCAATGTTATTTGATGATAAAAATACGCTCAATTGGTTAATTAATTCTGATGCTTGTGTCGCAATAGTGCCCTATAGTCTCTGCTCAAAATATTTAAAAATAGATCCAAGGCTTTCTTTAGTTTTCCCAAACCAAGGCGTACCTTTGATGTGGCATTTTCTACTTAGTAGATCAAATCGAAATAATGCAATATTAATTAAATGGATTAAATCTTTAGAAAATAAATTAATAGTAGATAAATTAGTAAGCCAGGGTTGGTATCTGCCATTCAATAGTGATTATTTACAAAGTAAATATAAATCTGAAATGTACCCCATCTCAGGTCCTTCTGAGAAATGTTGGAAAAATAGTTGGTCTTTTCCTGTCCTAACAAATGAACAAAAAATTACTCTTGAAAATTTCTGGAATGAATCTTTAGCCCCATAATCTTTTTGTAGGAGTTTCAATTAATAAGTTATGGGTTTGCTTTAATAAATTAGGTATATCTAATTGACTAGGACATTTAGGAAGACATTCATTACATTCTTGACAAAATGAGGAATTTTTTTCTTCCCACCAATGGCCTGCTTTTCCTATTAAATTGTATCTTTCTTTTGAAAATTCTAATTGACCATAACCAATAGATATATTCCTTAAACGAAGTATTTCTGGAATAGGTATTTCATTTGGGCATGGAAGACAACATCTGCATTGTTCACATTTTGTTGAGTTTAATCTTTCATTAGCAACTTCCTCAATTTTATTCAGGGCGCTTTTTTCAAGTTTTGTAAGCTTCTCGAAGGAGTTTCTAAGTTTATGTGCAAATTCAAAATCTTTTTTGTTTGTCGCCCCCAAGGACAAAGTTGTAATGCCTTTTGCCAGCAGAAATCTATACGCTAATTCTAATGGATGAAAAGGCTTAGAAGCCTCTAACAAAAAATTACTTGGAGAATATAATCTACCTCCTTTATCAGCAGGCGATATTGCTAAGACTCCCATACCTTTTTTTATAGCTTCCTCTGCTAAATCAATTTTAGATTGATCTAAATAATGTAAATGTAGACTACAAAAACTAAAAACTTTACAGTTAATTGAATCTTTAATTAGTGAATAACTTCCGTGTGAACTAAAACCAACTTGATCAACTAGTTCCTCTTCAAGTATCCAAGATATGAATTTCTTACCCTCTCCAGTTAGAACCCAGTCTAGATGTTTTTTTAAGTTCAATCCATGAATCGCAAGATTATTGATTTTATTGCGATTTAAATTTTTAAGAGAATTTTTAAAATTATTTTTTAAAAATTTAAAATCACCCTTTGGTAAAACTTTGGTAGTAATAACCCAGTTTTTTTCAGGGATGTTGTCATCTAATGCTAGTTTTTTTATTGAATTTCCAATAAGTGATTCAGCATTTCCATAAGAAGATGCTGTTTCTATGTGGTTAATTCCTGCATAATATGCATTTTTTATTATGCTATACATTTTTTCGAGACTTTCAGTTGCTCGCATTGTCCCTAAAGTGAATAAGCTCACTTTTGCCCCTCTGCCAAATGATCTTTTTTGTGAATTAATAATCATCTAAATATGATCAATTTCTTTTTATTTGCTCTTTAATTTATTTATAGTTGAAAATGACTTAAAGTAAATTAGAGTAAATACAAAATTTTGCAAAAATATTTTTCTTAGATCTATGTTTACAGGAATAATTCAATCAATTGGGAAACTAAAAAAAGAAAAAAATATTTTAGAAATTGAAATTCTAGATAACTTATTTGATATGGCAATCGGGGACAGCATAGCGGTTGATGGAATTTGTTTGACAGTTAAAGAGATTTTTCAAAATAAATTTACTGTTGATGTTAGTGAGGAAACATTAAAAAAAACAACTTTAGGAGTGAAATCTAACCTTAATCAGATCGTTAATTTAGAGCCCGCTCTTAGGGTATCTGATCGTCTAGGAGGGCATATAGTCAGTGGACATGTTGATGGCCTTGGAATAGTTGAGAATATAGAAAAATTAGAGAAATCTTGGCTCTTATCCATAAAGTGGAAGAATAATAATTTTTCTAAATATGTAGTTAATAAAGGGAGTATTTGTGTAAATGGTATAAGTCTTACAATTGCAAAATATGAGCAGGAAGGAGAAATATTTACTATTGCGATAATTCCTCATACTTGGCATAACACAAATCTGAATAAATTAATTGTCGGTGACAGCGTAAATCTTGAGGGAGATGCACTGATTAAATATGTAGAGAAATTACTCTTGTTTAATAAAAATAGTAAAGAAGATTCCTCTTCAAATAATATTTCATCTGAGTGGCTTAAAGAAAACGGTTGGTAAAATATATTTTTTAATTTAATGGAATCAGATAAATTGTTTTTGACTCTTTTTTTAGATCAATTTTAAATTCCTGTCCAGGTTCTAGACCTAATTTTTTGGTATAGGCATGCCCAATTAATAGGTTCCCATTGCCATGAACTTTAGTTTTGAATTCTGCCTGTCTGCCTCTTGAAGCTTTATTACCATTTTTCCCCTGACGACCATTTCCTATTTTGTAACCCTTAGCTTCAATAAGCGCTCTGTAAAAACTTTTTCTTAAGACCCTACCACTTGGGCCAACGTAACCACAGCCTTTGGCTATCTCATCTTCAGATCGTTTACTTAATAATTTTGATTTCTCAAGAAGTTCCTTTCCTTCTAGCATTATCTAACAAATTTCTAATTATATATTCTTACTAAAAAAAGAGAACTGTGGCAATATAAATTAATAAAAAATATATTTAATTTTTTTTAAATTTAGTTTTTTATAAAAGATACAAAATAATAAATAAAATAACCCATATTCCATCTACAAAATGCCAGTACAATTCAACAGCTTCTAAAGGGAACATATTTTGACTTGTGATTCTTCCACCATTGATTCTCGATTGCCAAGCAATAATTAAAATCATTAAAGTGCCTAAAGTTACATGTAATCCATGAAAACCTGTAAGAGCGTAAAAAGTACTTGCAAATAAATTATCGGTTAATCCAAAAGGTAAATGAAAATATTCAAATAATTGACATATTAAAAATATAATTCCAAGAGAAGCAGTAAAAAATAACCATTTTTGAGAGTCAGAGTTTTTATCTTTTAAAAGTGCTTTGCCTGCTTTATGGAAAGTTGCACTACTAACAAGTAATAAAATTGTATTGAGTGTAGGTATTGGAAGTTCTAATTCATAAATAGCACCATCAGGTAATGGATTTACTGCTTTATAAGTTAAATAAGCGGCAAAGAATCCAGCAAAAGTCATTCCGTCGGCGATTAGGAAAGTTATAAGACCAAACATTCTGAAGTCTTCATGTGTTTCATTAACTTCAGAATTATTTGTTTGAGTTTCTTTTGAGCTATCTAGTGTTGTCATATTTTTTTATTTTTGTTCAGAAAATTCTTTACCATATCCATAAGGTTCTTCAACTAATGGAGCTTCACCTTCCCAGTTTTCAACTGGAGGTGGAGAAGATGTTAACCATTCAGGTGTAAGAGCATTCCAAGGGTTATCTCCAGAATCTTTTCCGTTTCTAACACTAAGGAAAACATTAACAAGAAAAGGAATTGTACTTATAGCCATCAAGAGAGCCCCAATACTACTAATTTGATTAACGAACTGGAATTGAGGATCATATTCTGCAACTCTTCTAGGCATTCCATTTAAACCGAGCCAATGTTGAGGGGCAAAGCACAAGTTAAATCCAATAAAGGTAATGATAAAATGTAAAATTCCTAATTTTTCATTAAGCATTTTCCCGGTTACTTTTGGGAACCAATGGTATATCGAAGAGAAAATAATAAAAACAGTCCCCCCATAAACTATATAATGAAAATGGGCTACGACGAAATAGGTATCATGTACGTGAATATCGAAAGGTACCTGTGCCAAAGCAACTCCTGTAATACCTCCAAAAACAAAATTTATAATAAATCCACAAGAGAATAACATTGCACTATTGATAGAAATTTTACCTCCCCATAATGTTGCAACCCAATTGAAAAATTTTATACCTGTTGGAACAGCAATAAATGCTGTCGCAATAGTAAAGAACAATCTCATCCAAGGGGGCGTTCCACTTGTAAACATGTGATGAGCCCAAACAACTAAACCTAAAACTACTATCCCCATTATTGAAAAAACCATTGTTGTATATCCAAAAAGTGGTTTTCTAGCATGTACAGGAAGTATTTCACTAACTAAACCAAAGGCAGGAAGAACCATTATGTAGACAGCAGGATGAGAATAAAACCAAAATAAATGCTGATAGACTACGACATTGCCACCTAAAACAGGATTGAAAAAACCTGTATTAGCAATGATATCGAAGCTAAGTAGAATTAATGTTCCTGCCAAAACAGGAGTTGATAAAACAACTAGTAGACTTGTCCCAAGCATTGCCCAACAATACATTGGCAATTGCATGAGTTTTAATCCTGGCCTTCTTAATTTGATAATTGTGGCGATAAAGTTTATCCCACCAAAGATAGAACTGCCTCCGAGTAATAACACACTCAGAATCCAAATTATTTGTCCCGATTGAGGAGTAGTTATGCTCAAAGGTGGATAAGCCGTCCATCCAGCCTGAGCAGCCCCCTCAACAAAATAACTTGCGACTAGCATCAAACCCGAAGGAGGAATTAACCAAAAAGCTACGGCATTTAATCTTGGGAATGCCATATCTCTTGCACCCACATAAAATGGAATTAAATAGTTTCCAAAAGCACCATTAACAACAGGCACTATCCAAAGGAATATCATTATTGTTCCATGTAAGGTTAAAACTTGGTTATAAACATCTCTTGGCATAAAATCAGACATTGGACTAGCTAGTTCAATCCTTATAGCGCTCGCTAAGGTTCCTCCTATTAAATAGAAAAGAAAACCGCAAACTAAGTATTGTATGCCAATTACTTTATGATCAAGGCTAAAACTAAAGTATCTAAGCCAGCCTTTAGGTTGAAGGCTTTCATTATTGGTTTTTTGTGGATCAATTGATATTGTCATAAATTCACCTCTGGTTTTTTATTTTTGTTAAACCATTCGTTGTAATCAGATTCTTCTTCAACAATTATGGAGGCTCTCATACCTCCATGATATGGGCCACATAATTCTGCGCAAATTATCGGATATTTTCCTACTTTTGTAGGAGTGAAATTTAGAATAGTAGGTTGTCCAGGAATAATATCCTGCTTAATTCTGAACTCTGGTACCCAAAAAGCATGAATTACATCTTTGGATTCCATTTTCATTGATACTTTTTGATCAACAGGAACGTGTAGTTCTCCTGATATGAAATTGCCCTTGGGATAATTGAATAGAAATGCAAATTGCATAGCTGAAACTTCAATTGATAAATTATTTATTGCTATTTCATTATCAGAAGTTTGACTTATTCCAGCCCATATTTTTTCAGTATTAGAACTCATCATTTCGTGGTTATGATTTAGTTCTTTCATCCCTCCCATTCGATCGTAGATGTTGTAGCTATATAAACCTATTAATAAAACAATTATTGAAGGGATAATTGTCCATACAATTTCTAAGCTTAAATTTCCTTCTAAAGCTATACCATCGCCTATCTGATCATTCCTTTTCCTAAACTTAAATAAGCTATAAATAACTGCTACTGTCATTCCTATAAAAATAATTAATCCAATGATGAAAAGAATTTTAAAAAGTTCATCGTAAATTGGTGCATTAATACTTGCTTCAGCTGGGAGCAAATTTACATTAAAACCAATCCAAAAAGATATAGCAAAAACGAGGGAAATAATTAGTATTAAATAAATGTTTTTATTTAACAATTGATTTCTAAAAATTTGTATTTATATCCTCAAGATATTCAATTTTTTTAATCCTGCATCCTTTGTTAAAAGAAAAACATTTAAATTCACAACTTCTTAAGATTTATGAAATAAAAGGAGTATTATTTATAACTTTTTAGAGTTAATTGTCAGGGAAAAAAGATTAAATTAGTAAATTATTTTTTAAATTAAACATATTAATTTTTAATTAATGTTTGGTTTTTGAATCTAATTTATTATGCAAAATATATAGGTTTTATCCATTTGATTAATAAGCAATTATATAAATCAAAATATCTGAGAATTTTTCAAAGGTTGGGAAGTCATAGTGTACTTGCACTAATCGCACTAATCGTAATTGGAGGTGCTACGAGAGTAATGGAAGCGGGACTTGCCTGCCCAGATTGGCCATTATGTTATGGATCTTTTTTGCCTTTTAATCATATGAACCTAAGAGTATTTCTAGAGTGGTTTCATCGTCTAGATGCTTTTCTGGTTGGCATTTTAATTCTTTTTAAATTTGCCCTTTCAATAATTTGGAAAAATGAAATTCCAAATTGGTTACCTAAAACTTATTCATTATTACTTTTTCTCGTTATTGTCCAAGGATCTTTTGGAGCTTTAACAGTAATAAACCTGCTTGATTCATATACTGTTACTGGCCATCTTTTAATAGCTTTTCTACTTCTCATTACAACAATTTCAATAAATCAAAATTTAGAAAATGACGACATAGAAGAGCCATTAATTTGGTGGAGATTATTATTGTTTGTTCCTCTTTTACTTACTCTGATTCAATCTTTTATTGGAGTAAGGCTTTCATCAACCTGGTCAGCACATATTTGCTTATCTTTTAATAAACAATGTCTAATTTTAAATACTCATAAATTATTTGCTTTTCCCATTGCTTTTTCAATTCTATTGATTAGTGCAACTGCAATTTATAAGAGAAGTTTGCTTAATGAAAATTGGAAATATATCTCAGCACTTATTTTCCTCTTGTTTTCCCAAATTGCTTTGGGTATTTTAACTCTTAAAACAAATTTGAATGAACCTATTTTTATTATCGGTCATCAACTTAACGCCTCTTTATTTATTGCGATATTAACAACATTAATTTTTAGAAATCCTATTACCAAAAAAGGTCTAAACCACTCCCTAAATTCTCAAATGGTTGGTATCAATTCATGAACACTAGTAACTTAGAAAACTTGAACTATAAATCTCCAATTAGGGATGAAGTTGTACCTTCAAGAAAAAGATTAACTTTGCCGCCTTGGCTTGAAGTAGCAAAACCTAGATTAATCCCACTTTTATTGGCAACAACTTTAGGAGGAATGGCTTTAACAGAAGAATGGCCTTTGTCTTCACCAAAACTTATCTGTACTTTAGGAGGAGGTGCTTTGGCAGCAGCAGCAGCAGGAGCTCTTAATTGCTTGTGGGAAATGGAATTAGATAAAAGGATGACAAGAACTAGCAAAAGAGCCTTGCCAGCGGGAAAGTTGTCATCTGAGACTGTATTTTTAGCTGCTGTATCATGTACTTTGGCAGCTTCGATGCTTTTAGTAAGTGGTGTAAATTATTTAGCTGCGGGTTTAACTCTTCTTGGTTTATTTAGCTACGTAATTTTATATACGGTTATTTTAAAACCTCGTACAACAAAAAATATTGTTTTCGGAGGAGTTGCTGGCGCGATACCGCCTTTAGTTGGAGCATCTGCTGCCACAGGGCATGTAGGTCTTAGTGGCTGGTGGTTGTTTGGTTTAGTGATGTTATGGACCCCAGCTCATTTTTGGGCGCTTGCAATTTTGTTGAAGGATGATTACGCATCTGTTGGTATTCCTATGCTCCCTTCTGTTAAAGGATCTGTTTTTACTGCTAAAGCGATTTCTCGTTACGGATGGGCAACAGTTTTAATGAGTATTATGGGAGTCTTTGCTTTACCTGAAGGAGGCCTCTTGTACGGAATTATGTTATTGCCATTTAATGGAAGACTTTTGCAATTAATAAATGAATTAAAGAAATCTCCTGATGATCTTTCAAGAGCAAAGTCTCTTTTTAGGTGGTCTATTCTCTACATGTTTGGCATTTGTCTTTTGTTGTTAATTTCCAGAACCCAACTATCTGTAGAATTTGAGCAGCAATCTATGCAAATATTTTTATCTATAGTATCCCTGCTTAGTAATTAAATTAGATGTAAAATGTTTTTTAAGTAATAGTAAGTTTGATGAATTATATAAAAGTTAAAGGGCTCTCAAAATCTTATTCAGATATCAATGCATTAAAAAATTTATCGATGGAAATTGAAGCTGGCACATTATTCGGAATACTAGGTCCAAATGGTGCTGGCAAATCAACACTAATAAAAATACTCGCTACTTTAATAGAGCCTGATAGTGGAGAAGTTTTTATAAATAATATTAATCTGATAAAAAATTCAAGGAAAATTAGAGAATTAATTGGTTATGTTGCCCAAGACATTGCACTTGATAAAATATTAACTGGACGAGAGCTTTTGGATTTTCAATCAGATTTATATCACATCAATAAAAATAAAAAATTTGAAAGGATAAATAAATTAATAGATCAATTAGAAATGAATGATTGGATTGATCGTAAGTGCGGAACTTATTCAGGGGGAATGAAAAGAAGAATAGATCTGGCAGCTGGACTTTTACATTTGCCTCAAGTATTAATTTTGGATGAACCTACAGTTGGTTTAGATATTGAAAGTAGAAATATTATATGGCAACTTTTGAAAGATTTGAGAAATAATGGAATGACCATTATTTTAAGTAGTCACTATCTTGATGAAATAGATAAATTGGCAGACAGATTAGTGATAATTGATGATGGAAGAGTTATAGCAAAGGGAACTCCTGCAGAGCTCAAAAATAAATTAGGAGGAGATAGAGTAACTTTGAAAGTAAGAGAATTTAGTAATCAGGAAGAAGCAAAAAATATATGTAAAATTTTATCTTCAATTGATGGAATTAGTCAGATTATAATAAATGAATCTCAAGGGTTCTCGATAAATTTCGTAGCAGATAAGCAAAAAGATTTACTTACGAAGCTAAAAGTGGAATTGGCCTTCTCAAAGTTTGAAATTTTTTCTATTACCCAAAGTCAGCCAAGCTTGGATGATGTATATCTTCAGGCAACTGGGAAAACATTATTGGATGCTGAAATTTCTATGGCAGGGAAAAGAGACCTAAAAAAAGAATCAAAGCAATCCATGCGATAAAAAAAACTTTTGATTAACTAACTATAATGAATACTAATTACTGCTAATCATGGAATTACAACAGTATAATTTATTTTTTTTATATCAAGAAACATTTGCCTTAACAAAGAGATTATTTATTCAATTAAAAAGAAGACCATCAACTCTTGTAGCAGGAATATTACAACCAATAATTTGGCTTTTTTTATTTGGGGCATTATTCTCTAAAGCTCCTGAAGGTTTTTTACCAGGAGTTGATTCTTATGGGAATTTTTTAGGAGCAGGACTTATTGTTTTTACTGCTTTTAGCGGAGCCCTAAACTCTGGTCTTCCTTTAATGTTTGATAGAGAGTTTGGATTTCTTAATAGATTACTTGTGGCTCCTTTAACCAGTAGATTATCCATAGTTTTATCTTCTTTTTTTTACATAACAATCTTGAGCTTTGTTCAGAGTATTGTAATAATGATTGTTTCATACATTTTGGGTTATGGATGGCCCAACTTATATGGTTTGGGAATTGTATTTACAACACTAATTTTACTAGTTCTTTTTGTGACATCCATAAGTTTATGTTTAGCGTTTGTTTTGCCTGGACATATTGAATTAATCGCTCTTATATTCGTAATAAATTTACCTCTTCTTTTTGCGAGTACTGCTTTAGCTCCAATCACTTTTATGCCAAATTGGTTAGGATGGTTAGCTTCATTAAATCCATTAACTTTTGCTATTGAACCTATTAGGACTGCCTACACACAAACTATGGATTTAGAATTAGTGGCTTTACATGCCCCATATGGTGATTTAACTTGTAAGAGTTGTATCTCAATTTTATTTTCTTTAACAGTTTTTTCCTTGATTATTATAAGGCCTCTGTTAAATAGAAAGTTAAATTAGAAATTTTATGCTTTTAAAAAATCATTTAATAGAAGTTTTTAAACAAGCCTCTTTAGAAAATAATTTTTTACTTAAAGAAAATATTGTTCTTAAGTGGGTCCATAGATTTGGAATTGATTCATTAAATGATTTA
>CACGVZ010000023.1 GCA_902576415.1 uncultured Prochlorococcus sp.
ATTAAAGTTATCTTTAAAAAAATATTTATATTTTGAGCATAGGATATTTACAAAGAAAGGCAGCTTGGGAAATTTTATTAAAAGTTAGTTCTGGTGAATTTTCTGATCATGCTCTTGAAAAGGTTTTAAAGAATTATCAATTTAATCCTCTTGATATAGCTTTTATAACGGAATTATCTTTTGGATGCATAAGGTATAGAAAATTTCTTGATCTTTGGACTGATCATACATCAAAAATTACTCACAAAAAGCAACCTCCAAAGTTAAGGTGGCTTCTACATATAGGTTTGTATCAACTATTGAAAATGGATAAAATCCCATTTCCTGCTGCTATTTCTACCACTGTAGAAGTAGCTAAAAAAACAGATTTAAATGGTTTAGCGGGAACTGTAAATGCGATATTGAGAAATGCATCAAGAAAATTAGAACAAAAAATCTTTCCGGAATTATCTTCTGATAGAAAAGAAAGAATTTCATATCTTGAATCATTTCCATTATGGCTTGTGAAGGATCTTTATAAATGGGTCGGTAATAGAGAGGGTGAAAATATTATTAAAGCATTTAATAAAAAACCATCAATTGATTTGAGAATTAACCAATTAAAAACTAATTTAGATAACTTTTTGAAAGTACTTCATGAAAATAATATTGATGCTGAAATTATTAATGATTTACATAATGGAATTACTTTAAAATCAAATCCAAGATCTATCAAAAATTTACCAGGATATAGTGATGGACTTTGGACAATTCAAGATAGATCTTCTCAGTGGATAGCACCTCTCTTAAATCCAAAAGAAGGTGAAAAGATTTTAGATGCTTGTGCAGCTCCAGGAAGTAAGTCTACCCACCTTGCAGAATTAACAAATGATAGTGCTGAAATCATTGCCGTAGATAGATCAGCAAAAAGATTGAAAATACTGCAATCAAATTTAGAAAGGTTAAATTTGAAATCTGTTAATACTCTTAAGGCTGATGCTACGAGTTTGATTGAATTAAATCCTAAGTTTATATCTTATTTTGATAAGATTTTATTAGATGCTCCATGCTCGGGCATTGGAACACTTTCTAGGAATCCAGATTCTAGATGGTCTTTAAGTAAAGAAAAAATTAAATCTTTAACTTTTTTACAGGAAAAACTTTTGGAGAGTATTTTTCCTCTTTTGAAAAAAGATGGCACTTTAGTTTATTCAACTTGTACTATTTGTCCCGATGAAAATAATCTCTTAATTGGACGATTTATTGAAAAAAACAAAACTTTAAAATTGGTTAGCCAAAAGCAAATTTTACCTAGCTTGGATTTTCCTGGTGATGGATTTTATTCTGCAATAATTTCTTATAAATCTTAAAAATATAATTTATTTTTTAATTGGAATTTTATAAATTTCAGATATGAACTTCTTCCATAAATAAGCTGCATTTCCACTAGATAATTTAGATTCCTTGTTATCGTCGTAACCTATCCAGATCCCTGTTGTAAGGTTATCAATGGAACCAATAAACCAGAGATCTTTATTTCCATCAGATGTTCCTGTTTTTCCATAAATTTTCTTTCCTTTTATAGAGGCTGCTTTTGAAGTGCCTTCTTTTACAGATTTTTCAAGAAGTTTATTTATTTTCTTGTTTATTTTTAAATCTAATATTTTCTTGGAAATAGATTTATTTTCCCAAATAGGTTGTTTTTTTAATGATTCTATTTTTTCTATGATTTCAGGGCTTTGAATCTTCCCATTATTGTTTATTGCAGAATATGCATTTGTGATGTTTAAAAGATTATCTCCGTAAGAGCCAATAGCTAATGATGGGAATTCCTCAAACTCTTGCTCGAAACCTAGACCAAATGAATTCGCTAAATTAATAATATTTTTTAAGCCGATTTTTTTTGTTATTGATATTGGAACGATATTTGATGAACTTTTAAATGATTCAATCAAAGATATTGAACCTCTATAGTCTTCTGAAAAATTTTTTGGGCAATAACTTTCCCAGCATATTGGTAAGTCTTCAAATTTATCGCTTAATTTTATTCCTTCTATTAATGCAGCTGCATAAGGGATTATTTTAAAAGTAGAACCTAAAGGTCTTACAGATGAAATCACTCTATTGTATTCATTAATTGATGGATTTTTGCTGGTTATCATTGTTCTTATTAGTCCTGTGTTTGATTCGATAGATAACAGACTAAATTCAAGTTCTTTAGGCCCTGCATATTTTGATATTTTTTGACCTTTTTCTTGCCAATTTTTGTTGATAGAAGATTTAATTCTTAAAAACTTATAATCATTTTTACTTCCAATTCTTTTGTCTGTTTCCTGAAGAATAAAGTTTATTAGTAATTTATCATCTAAAAAATTATCAACTGTTTGATAATTTAATTTTATTTTTTCTTTAATAGCCTTATTCTTATTTGTAAGAGAAATATATCCATCAACATACATTGATTCAAGAACTTTATTTCTATTTTTAATAGCTAGTTCTAAATTTTGATAAGGTGAATAAATTGATGGAGCTGGAGCTAATCCTGCAATTAATGCGATCTCTGATAATGTCAATTCTCCTATAAATTTTCCAAAATAAACTTGAGCAGCCTCGTTTACCCCGTATGCTCCTGATCCTAGATAAATATTATTTAAATATAATTTTAAAATTTGATTTTTGTCATATTTAAATTCAAGTATGAGTGATATAAATATTTCTTTGATTTTTCTTTGAAAACTTAAATCATTATTTAGAAAAAGTAATCTAGCAACTTGTTGTGTAATCGTACTTCCTCCCTCTTTAACATAACCACTTCTAATATTTTGAATAAGGGCACGTGAAATACTTTTTAAATCTATTCCATTATGTTTATAAAATCTTTTATCCTCAGATGATATAAAAGAATGTTTAAGAAAAAATGGAATTTTATGATAACTATTATCTATTTCAAATTTGCGGCTTAATTTGCTTAGTATCTTATTATCAGAAGATGATATTACATAAGAATATTTGGTTTCCCGAAACTTTTTATTTTTAGATACGTCAAACTTTAACGTACTAAATATTAGACTAAACAAATAAAAAGATATTCCAGAAAAAATTAATATTGGAATTATTAAAACAAAAGATTTGAATTTAATCTTTTGCACCTTAAGCAACTAAAAAACTATGTCCTATCGCTAAAGCTGTAACTAACATTCCAGTTATAAGGAAGGGTTGGGCACTTGCTTGATATTTGACATCAAACTTTAAAGGATCTCTTAGTAACCACATATCTTGAAATGTAATTTGTGGAATTACCAATAAAACCAAAATTACTGAGGCTAAATGTTGACCAATAATGACTAATACTACAACCATTGCTAATTGAAAAATGTCAATCAGTCCTGCACTTATTCTACTTGCATTTTTAATTCCAAATACTACAGGTAGAGAATTTAAGCCTAGCTTCGAGTCTCCTTCAACACTTTTGAAATCATTAATAACAGCAATTCCAAGTCCTGAGAGGCTATAAGCAAGTGTTAGTATTGCCGTAACGACAGTTAATTTCCCAAACAAGGCTTGTCCTGCCCACCAGGGTAAAGCTATATAAGATGCTCCTAATGCATAATTTCCAAGCCAACCATTCTGTTTTAATTTGAGTGGTGGTGCAGAATATATATAACTAACAAAGGAACCTCCTAATGCCAACAGTAAGACGGAAGGGAAGCTGTGCTTAGCATATAAATCTAATAGAAAAGCAACTATTAAACCCGCTATAAGTAATACCCATATTTGTATTTTTACATCTTTAATTGAAATTTTGCCAGAAGGAATTGGTCTATTTGGTTCATTAATTGCATCAATTTCTTTATCAAAAAAATCATTTATGGTTTGGGTATAACCTGCCAGAAGTGGTCCACTCATCAACATACATGCTAATGAAGCTAGAACATTACTAAATGTCCATTCAAAATTCCCACTCGCAGCTGCTCCACAAATAACTCCCCATATCAAAGGGATCCACGTTATGGGTTTCATTAACTGTATACGGAGTTTCCATATACTTGATGTTTCAGAGGCACCCTTAATACCTAATAGTTGTTTTGGATCATTCACTTTATTCTTTAACCTTTCTCAATTTCTTCTGGGAAAAACCAATTTTGCTCACCATTCTGAAATTTTGCTGTGATCCCAATACTTCTGCCGTCAGTCATTTTATAGCCTGTTATTACGGCTTTAGGATTCGAGGATATTTGATCGATTAATTTAGCTGGTAGTCTATCTTTTACTTTGTTAATGTTAATTTTGATTTTACTACCGATTTTGGGTAATAATTTTGTTTCAGCCATAAGAGGTAAAATGGAAGCTATTATGCAAGATTAACAGCATTTGGACAATTTTTACTAAAATGGTAGCTCTTCGTTTAATTCCTTGTTTAGATGTCGCTCATGGCAGAGTAGTTAAAGGTGTAAATTTTGTTAACTTGAGAGACTCGGGCGATCCTGTTGAATTGGCTTGTAGGTATTCTGATGAGGGCGCAGATGAATTAGTATTCCTAGATATTAGAGCTAGTGTAGAAAATAGAAATACATTAGTTGACCTTGTCTCTAGGACCGCAAAATCAGTAAAAATCCCATTTACAGTAGGTGGAGGAATAGATTCTGTTTCTTCAATTAATGATCTTTTAAGAGCTGGAGCGGACAAAGTGAGTTTGAATTCTTCTGCTGTTAGAAATCCAGATTTAATTTCTAAAAGTTCTAAAGAATTTGGTAATCAATGTATCGTGATAGCGATTGATGCTAAAAGAAAGGTTAATAAGACTGATGAATGGGAGGTATATGTAAAAGGAGGGAGAGAAAATACTGGATTAGATGTATTAAGTTGGGCAAAGAAAGTTGAGGAGTTAGGCGCAGGGGAAATCTTACTTACTTCAATGGATGGTGATGGCACGCAGAATGGATATGATTTACATCTGACTGAATCTGTTACCAATATTGTTAATATTCCAGTGATTGCTTCTGGAGGAGCAGGTTGTTTAGAAGATATCTATGATGTTTTCAATGAAGGCAGAGCATCTGCCGCACTTTTAGCATCATTACTTCATGATAAGAAACTTTCTTTAAGAGAAATAAAGACTTTCCTATTCGAAAAAAAACTTCCAATTAGACCATATGAATAAAAAGTTTAATTTAATACCAAAAAGAAATAAATTAAAAACTTAAAAATGAAATTCTCAAAAACTATCGAAGTCAAAAATATATTTAATAAAATTTCTTATAAATATGACTTTTTAAACAATCTATTAAGTTTTGGGCTGCACAGATTATGGAAAAGGAAATTAGTTAATTTATTGGAACCTTTAAATGGTGAAGATTGGGCTGATTTATGCTGTGGAACTGGAGATTTAGCCTTCTTAATTTCTGAGAGAGTTGGTCCAAGGGGTTCGATTACTGGGATTGACAGTGCAGAGGATATTTTAAATATTGCAAAAAAAAAATCAAAGATCAAAAAAAATAAATTTATTAAGTGGGAAATTAAAGATGTATTAGAAATCAATGATTATTCAAAAAATTTTGATGGGATTTGCATGTCATATGGACTTAGAAACTTGAATAATGTTGAAGAAGGAATAAAAAAAGTTTTTGATCTTTTGAAGGATAAGGGAAGGGCAGGATTTTTGGATTTTAATCACTCAACAAGAAATTCTTTATCCAATATTTTTCAGAAAATTTATTTGAGATTAATTGTAGTAACCATTTCGCGGCTTTTTAATTTAGGTCCAGAGTACGCATATATAGAAAAAAGTATTAGTAATTTTCCAAAGAAAAATGAGCTTATAAATATTGCTAAGGAAGTTGGATTTAAAAAAGCTGAATATAGGACTATTTTGGGGGGGGCAAATGGGAATACTGATTATAACTAAATAAAGAATTTAGTTTTTTATTTTTCTCCAACAAAAAGAACACTTTCCCCATCTTTTGATTTCGCCTTCAGGAGTAGGGGAATTACAAAGAGTACAAATGCACATATTATTTTGATTGATTCTGCTTGGATGCTCTGCCCAAACAATCTTTGCATTAGTAGCTTTGATATTTTTATTTTTAATTTCATAATTTTGTATTATTTTTATTTCATTCAAAGTTATTCCGATTTTCTCGATTCTTTCTTTTAATTTATGCTTGTTATAGATTAAAGCTTGACGCCACTGTGGTTTATTTACTGCAATAGTAAGTATTTTTTTTTCAATATTTAATGGTTCACATTCTTGAAATAGTTCTAAGCCGAGTAAGTTCTTCCAGTTTTCGTTGATTTTAGAGAGTTTATCTAAGTCTCCGCAGGATTTTTTGAAATTATCAAGACAATTTTTTAATGGATGTGGATTCCTTCTATTCACTATTGGCAAATACTTTTGGTCCAATTTGTAAAATTTACTTATTAAGACTAAAGTTAATCTAATCTTTAAAAAGATGCTCGTTGTTTTAATAAAGAATTTGTGAAAGTTATTGGACCTGCAGCTAAGACAGTTTTTTATTTAAAAAAAATTCAGGGTCAATATCCAACCTGGACAATTCATTACAAAATAAAATGTAAAAGTACCGAAAATGAGCTAACAAACTTGCTTGAATATTCTGAAATAAAGAAAAACCAGCCAGTAGCGATAATCGCAAGAGAACAGTTCTCAGGGGTTGGCCAAAATTCAAAAACTTGGGTTTCTCCAAAAGGAGGGATTTGGTTAAGTGCAGCTTACCCAATATTTTCAAAAGAATTTGAATATCAAATATTTAATTTGTCTTTAGGTATTAAGTTATGTGAAATGCTTAGACAAGAGAATATAAATGTTTGTTTGAAATGGCCAAATGATATTTTTTTTGGTTCAAAAAAGTTGATTGGATTTTTACCAAGGGTGATAACAAGAGGCAAAAAAATTATCTATGTAAGATTAGGACTTGGCATGAATGTTTTAAATTACACCCCATCAGAAGGTATTTCATTATCAAAAGTACTTCAAACTAAGAATATAAATCAATATTATTGGATAGCCAAAGTTCTTAAAGCTTTTCATGATTCAGTTGAATGTAATAATAAAAAAGAATATGTGATCAAATCGGCAAATAAGTTCCTCACTAAAAGATTTTTACCTAGTGGTTTGTGTCCTCATACATGGAAAATTGAAGATATTGATTCTAATGGGAATTTAAGAATTAAAAATGAAACTCAACTGAAGGTAATTAGAAGGTTTTGAATCTAATTAACTTTTAATTCAACTATTCTTCCATCCTTAAATTTGGCTATTTTTTTTGCGCGATTTGCAACTTCATCTTCGTGCGTAACTAAAACTATAGTTATTCCAGATTCATGCAGGTTGTCAAAAAGATCTAGTACATCTTCAGTTGTTTTTGAATCTAGTGCTCCAGTGGGCTCGTCTGCCAATAATATTGCAGGATTATTGATTATAGCTCTAGCAATAGCTACTCTTTGTTGTTGACCTCCTGATAATTGGTTAGGGCGATTATTCATTCTTTCAGAAAGGCCAACTTTTTTTAAGGCATTCTTACCTCGCTCTAATCTTTGCTCAGGCTCAATACCAGCATAAATCATCGGTAAAATGACGTTTTCAAGTGCTGTTGCGTCTGAAAGAAGATGAAATTGTTGAAAAACGAACCCTAATTTTTGGTTACGTATCTCCGCTAGCTCATCATCAGATAATTTCTCAACAGGGATACCATTTAATTTATAAACACCTTCAGATGGTCTATCTAGACATCCAATAATATTCATTGCGGTACTTTTACCTGAACCACTTGCTCCCATTACAGCTAAATAGTCACCTCTAAAAATTTCTAAATTTATGCTATCTAAGGCTTTAACAGTTAGATTATCTTTCCCGTATGTTTTTGATATCCCTTTTAAACTTGCGACTTTCTTAGACATTTATTCAAGAATTGTTCTAGGAAATATTGTTTGTAATAGCAATAATTTCTTGTAAAAAAGGAGTTTCTGAAACTGCTGTATTGGCTAATTTAAAAAGAGGATTAGAAAGGATTCCTCCAAGAGCTGTTACCGTCACGCAAGTATAAAGTGCTATTCTCAAGGGAGGCAACCCTACAATTCCCCAATTAATTTCAGGATAGGATTTGACTATTTCAGAAGCTTCCTGTGGTTCTTTAACCACCATCATTTTAATCACTGAAATGTAGTAATAAATTGAAATAACTGAAGTTACTAGCCCAATAATTACTAATAGATATTGATGATTAGCCCAACCCGCAAAGAATAAATATATCTTTCCAAAGAATCCTAACATTGGAGGTAAGCCTCCAAGGGAGAGTAAACAGAGACTTAAACCTAATGTGATTAGAGGATCTTTTTGGTAAAGGCCTGAGTAGTCAAGAATTCTATCAGAACCAGTTCGAAGTGAGAAAAGTATCACGCATGAAAATGCACCCAAATTCATAAACAAATATGCAGCTAAATATAAAACAGCTGCTGATAAACCATCTTGAGTTCCAGATACTATTCCAATCATTACAAATCCCGCTTGTCCAATAGAACTGTAAGCTAACATCCTTTTCATTGAGGTTTGCGCAAGGGCTACTACATTTCCTAGAGCCATGCTCAATATGGCTAAAATAGTAAATAAAAGTTTCCATTCTTCATCGAAAGAGGAGAAAGTAGTGCTCAATATTCTTATTGCAAATGCAAACCCTGCAGTCTTTGACCCGACAGATAAAAAAGCTACTACGGGTGTAGGTGATCCTTCATATACATCTGGAGTCCATTGATGAAAGGGAACTGCAGCGATTTTAAAAGCGACAGTTGACAAAACAAATACAAGAGCCAATGAAGTAATAAAAGATGGCTTGTTGATAATCTCTGAACCTATTGTTGCTAAATTTGTTGAACCACTCAATCCATAAAGAAAAGATGATCCATACAGATAAACTGCAGCGGCAGCTGAGCCAACGAGCAGGTATTTTAACGCTGCCTCTGAACTTCGCGGATCTCTCTTGAGGTATCCAGAGAGTAAATAGCTCGCCACTGATAAAGTCTCAAGAGATATGAATACACTAATAAGGTCAGTAGATCCACACAAAAGCATCGCTCCAAGAGTTGCTGAAAGAACTATCGCAGCGAATTCGCCAATAGGGCTACCACTTTGCTCTGTATAACGCCAACTTATAAGTAAAGAGATCAAAGTTGATAAAGCTATTATTGCTCTAAATGCAATTGCTAAATTATCTGAATTAAAGGATCCAAGAAATGCACTCTCTACTGGATTACTCCATTGCAAAGCCAAACTAACAAGGGAGCTACCAATTGATAAATAGCAAATAATTGGTGCCCATTTTGATGCAGTTTTTTCTCCAGCTAAATCTACAAGAAGTGTCCCAACAATACCTAATAAAATAAAAGCCTCTGGGATAATGGCTTGAGCATTTAAGTTAATTGTAAAGATTTCGTTGGGCACTTTATTAAATTGGATTAAATTAGATGTTTGATTGTAAGGGTCAAAGAGTTAATCTTAACTTGATTATAATTTGTGGGTATGATTTTTGAAATTTTCTGAAGAAATTACTTGAAAAAGCTTCAAATAATCATAATATGCCCTAACTGAACAAAAACACCAATTTTTGAAATAAACCTTGGATCACACACTCGTTATTGTTGAAAGTCCCACCAAAGCAAAAACTATAAGAAAGTTTTTGCCTTCTAATTATGAAGTTCTTGCTTCAATGGGTCACGTAAGAGATCTTCCAAAAGGAGCTGCCGAAATCCCTGCTGCAGTTAAAAAGGAAAAGTGGTCAAGGATTGGAGTTAATACAAAAGAAGATTTTGAACCTCTATATATTGTGCCAAAAGATAAGAAAAAGGTTGTTAAAGAGCTGAAAGATGCATTAAAAGGTGCGACCCAATTATTACTAGCAACTGATGAAGATAGAGAGGGAGAAAGTATCAGCTGGCATCTTATGCAAATACTTAAGCCTAAAATACCGACTAAGAGAATGGTTTTTCATGAAATTACAAAAAAGGCAATAAATAAAGCTTTAGATCAAACAAGAGAAATTGATATGGAACTTGTTCAGGCGCAAGAAACAAGAAGAATCTTGGACAGGCTTTTTGGATATGAATTATCTCCGTTACTTTGGAAGAAGGTAGCCCCACGATTATCCGCTGGTCGTGTTCAATCAGTTTCTGTAAGACTTCTTGTTAGAAGAGAGAGAGAAAGAAGATCCTTTAAAAAAGCTAGTTACTGGGGAATTAAAGCTTCCTTAGTAAAAGATAATATTACGTTCGAAACTAAATTATTTAGTTTAAACGGGCAGCGAATTTCTAATGGATCCGATTTCGATGAACAGACCGGTAAATTAAAACAAGGCAACAAATCTCTAATAATAAAAGAAGCAAAGGTAAATGATTTATTGAAGACTTTTTCCTCTGAGGATTGGGTAGTCTCAAAAATTGAAAAAAAACCATCCACTCGTAAGCCAGTTCCCCCATTTACAACTAGTACATTGCAACAAGAAGCAAACAGGAAGCTTCGTTTGTCTGCAAGAGAGACTATGAGATGTGCGCAAGGATTATATGAGAGAGGTTTCATAACATATATGAGGACTGATTCAGTTCATCTTTCTGAACAGGCAACTAGAGCTGCTAGAGAATGTGTCAGTAACATGTATGGAAAAGAATATTTATCTAACTCTCCAAGACAATTCAATTCAACTGCAAGAAATGCTCAAGAAGCACACGAAGCTATAAGACCAGCAGGTGAGGTGTTTAAAACACCAAAGGAAACAAACCTAACTGGTAGAGACTTATCTGTTTACGATTTAATTTGGAAAAGAACTGTAGCTAGTCAAATGGCTGAAGCTAAGCTAACAATGATTAATGCTGAAATTAGTGTGGGTGATGGATTATTTAAATCGAGCGGGAAAAGTATAGATTTCGCAGGATTCTTCAGAGCTTATGTCGAAGGAAGTGATGACCCAAGTTCATCCCTTGAACAACAAGAAATTATTCTCCCAAACTTAACAATTGGAACATGTCTTGAAGTTACTAAGAAGGAATCTACTTTCCACGAAACAAAACCACCTGCAAGATATACAGAGGCTGCATTAGTTAAAGTTCTTGAAAAGGAAGGCATTGGAAGACCTTCTACCTATGCAAGCATTATTGGGACAATTGTGGATAGAGGTTATGCAAATATATCTTCCAATACTTTGGCACCAACGTTTACAGCTTTTGCTGTAACAGCTCTATTAGAAGAACATTTTCCTGATCTAGTTGATACTACTTTTACTGCAAAAATGGAATCCTCATTAGATGAAATATCTTCAGGTAATCTTGAGTGGCTACCATACCTCGAGACTTTCTATAAAGGTAAAAATGGTCTGGAGGTGAAAGTTCAGAAAACAGAGGGCGATATTGATGGTAAAGCTTATAGACAAGTTGATTTCGAAGACCTTCCTTGCGTAGTCAGAATAGGCTCTAACGGACCTTGGTTAGAGGGTATAAAGATTGATGAATCTGGTAATGAAATTCAGGCGAAAGGTAATCTTCCAATGGATATTACTCCAGGAGATTTAGACTTAAAGCAAGTAGATCAAATTTTAAGTGGCCCATCAGATCTTGGAACTGATCCAGAAACTGGGGAAAAAGTCTTTTTAAGATTTGGCCCTTATGGACCTTACGTACAATTAGGAAATAATGATAAAGATAAAGCTAAACCAAGAAGAGCCTCATTACCTAAAGAGTTGAAAACTGATGATCTAACTTTAGATGAGGCTCTAGTACTTTTAAGTTTGCCTAGATTGTTAGGAGTTCATCCTGAAGGAGGTGTTGTTGAGGCTGATAGAGGAAGATTTGGTCCATATATTAAATGGATTAAAAATGAGAATGAATCTGAAAACAGATCTTTAAAGAAAGAGGATGATGTTTTTACAGTTAATATTGAACGAGCATTAGAAATTCTTGCTACCCCAAAAATGGGCAGAGGTGGTCAAGAGGTACTTAAAGACTTCGGAAAACCGAAAGATTTTAAAGAAAAAATCCAAATATTAAATGGAAGATATGGTGTCTATTTAAAATGTGGCAAAACTAATGTTTCGATTGCCAAAGATACTGACTTAGAAAAATTTTCTATGGATGATGCTATATTACTTCTGGAAGAAAAACTAAAAGATAAAAAAGGATCTATTTTAAAAAACACAAAAAAAAGTAATAAAAAAACTTCAAATAAAAAGAAAAATTAAAAAATATGATTTTAAAAAAAAAAGAATTTTTTTTATTAATTTTTTTAATTTTATTGCAATCATGCTCTGGAGGGAGGATTGGAAATTTTCTCGATAGTAGTTTTAATAATTTAGAAAAAATAAGCCAAGTTGACGATTCGCAAAAGAAT
>CACGVZ010000024.1 GCA_902576415.1 uncultured Prochlorococcus sp.
ATGTTGTTGAAGATACTGGCATTAATTTATCCGAAATAGAAAGAAATTTTGGATTAGAAGTAAAAATACTTGTAGAGGGTGTAACAAAATTAGGCGGCATTCACTTTAACAACAGGACTGAAGCACAAGCTGAAAATCTTAGGAAAATGTTTTTGGCTATGGCCAGCGATATCAGAGTTGTCTTAGTAAAACTTGCAGATCGACTTCATAACATGAGAACAATTGAATGGCTAAATGATGAGAAAAAACTAAGAATAGCGAGAGAAACAAGAGAGATTTATGCACCATTAGCTAATCGACTAGGAATAAACAGATTTAAGTGGGAATTAGAAGATTTAGCTTTTAAATTCCTAGAACCTAAAGAATATCTAGATCTTAAAGATCAAATCGCTGTTAAAAGAAGTGATAGAGAAAAAAGATTAAAAGTAACTTTGAATCTTATGAAGGAAAACTTGGTTTCAGCAGGTTTGAAAAATTTTGAAATAACAGGAAGGCCAAAACATCTTTACGGCATCTGGAGCAAAATGGAAAGACAACAAAAGCATTTTCACGAGATTTATGATGTTGCTGCCCTAAGAATTATCGTGGACAATTCAGATAGTTGTTATAGAGCTTTAGCAGTTGTTCATGATACTTTCAAACCAATTCCAGGTAGATTTAAAGACTATATAGGATTACCAAAACCCAATGGTTACCAATCCTTACATACTTCTGTGATTGGAAGACATCGACCTATTGAAGTTCAAATTAGAACTACTTCGATGCATCAAATTGCTGAATATGGTATTGCCGCTCATTGGCAATACAAAGAGGGTGGTTCTCCTGCTAAAAGTAATGCCGAGAGATTTAATTGGCTAAGACAATTAGTAGAATGGCAACAAGAAGGTAATGAAAGGGATCATAATGATTATTTAGCTTCAATTAAAGAAGATTTATTTGATGAAGAAGTATTTGTCATCACTCCAAAAGGAGATGTTGTTGGTTTAAGGAAAGGATCTACCGCGATAGATTTCGCCTACAGAATTCATTCTGAAGTTGGAAATCACTGTAATGGAATAAGAATTAACGAAAAGCTTTCTCCATTATCTACAGCACTTCAAAATGGTGACTTCATAGAAATTTTGACAAGCAATAATGCTACTCCAAGCTTGGATTGGCTGAACTTTGTCGTTACTCCAACTGCTAAAAATAGAATCCGCCAATGGTATAAGAAAAGCCATCGTGATGAAACCATTAAAAGAGGTAGAGATTTACTTGAAAAAGAAGTAGGTCGAAACGGTTTTGAAGCATTACTTTCTAGTGAAGCCATGAAAAAAGTTGCAAATCGATGCAATTTAAAAACTACTGAAGACCTTCTTGCATCTCTTGGTTTTGGTGGTTTAACTTTGCATCAAGTGTTAAACAGACTAAGAGAAGAAATAAAATTACAAACAGAAGATGTAAAAAATGTTTCTGACTCTGAAATAGCACAATCTCTTAAAAGTAATAGTAATTTATCCAGTAATAAATCTAATGCGGCAGCTAAATCACCAATTTCCGGGATAGAAGGTCTTGATTACAGAATAGGTAAATGCTGTACCCCACTTCCAGGCGAGGATATTATAGGAACTGTATCGCTCGGCAACCATGGGATAACCATACATAGGGAAGATTGCGAAAATGTAATACCAATTCCAATAGAGAGAAGATTACCTGTTGGTTGGAATCAAGATAATAAAACTGGCGATAATAAGTTTCCAATTCAGCTACGAATAGAAGTAATTGATAGAGTTGGAGTCCTTAAGGATATTCTTATGCGGTTATCTGATAAAGGTATAAATGTTAGCGATGCAAATGTTAAAACTGCTTATGGTAAACCAGCTATTATAAATCTTTGTGTAGGTCTTGAAAGTTATAATCAACTTCACAAAACAATTGAACAAATTAAATCAATGGCAGATGTTTTAGATATTGCCAGAGTTGGACAAAGTTAATTTTAAAATCAGATCAATCTATCTTTTACTTTTTATCTTGTAGATAAAGAAAGCAATACTGCCACAAATCAAAGCTAATAAAATACCTACACATGATGAACCTAAGAGCAATTTTAGGGAAAAAATTCTTCCTTGTTTCCATAAGTCATCAATAACTAAACTTTTTTCAAGAATTTTATTAGAAGAATTATTTAAAAAAATCGAACCAACTTTATAATTAAAATAATAAAGAGGAACATATGTAAAAGGGTTGCTGATCCAGGTACCAATTACAGCTAGAACAATATTTCCCTTAGCTATTTTCGCAAAAATCACCCCTATTAAAGTCTGAAACCCAAAAAAAGGAAAGCAGCCACTAAATACCCCTAAAGCTAAACCTTTAGCATTAAAGAAAGGACTTCCATTCTGATTCCTAAATAATGATAGAATTTTCTTATAGGTAATATCTCTTTTAAATCTCATTCAGAAAGAAAAATTTCAAAATTCTTGATAATCTTACTTAATTATCCATAACAAAGCGAGAGATGGATTCGATAGTTACTACAGAAGATACGATAGCCGCAATTGCTTCAGCTATAAGTATAGGTAAAGGAGGAGTTGCGATAATAAGAATATCAGGGAAAGACTCAATAAATTCATGCAAAAAGATCGTTCAAACTAAATCTAAATATGCATGGGAATCACATAGAGTTTTTCATGGTTTTATTCAGGAAAATAAACAAAATAAATTTATAGATGAGGTTTTAATTTTAGTGATGAAATCACCAAATAGCTTTACAGGAGAGGATGTTGTTGAACTTCATTGCCACGGAGGAATTATCATAGTAAATAAAGTTCTGAAGAGATTATTATCTAGTAATTCTAGAGTTAGACTTGCAAACCCAGGAGAATTTAGTCAAAGAGCTTTTCTTAATGGAAAAATAGACCTTACTCAAGCCGAGTCGATTAATCAATTAATTAATGCAAGCAATACAAGATCAGCAGAGTTAGCTTTTAGTGGGATTCAAGGAGAAATAAAGAAAAAAATTAATGATATTAAAAAAGACCTTATAAATCAACTTTGCGAAATAGAAGCGAGAGTTGATTTTGAAGAAGACTTCACAGATTTTGATTACACCAAATTTCTAAAAAACATTAAAAAAGTAAAAGAAAAAATAGAATTACTAATAGAAAATGCAAAAAGAAATTCATATATTCATAATGGAATATCAATTGCGCTTATAGGTAAAACAAATGTTGGTAAAAGCTCTTTACTAAATTTGCTTGCAAAAAAAGAGAAAGCCATCGTAACTAATATTCCTGGAACAACTAGAGATGTTATTGAAGTTAATTTAACTATTAATGATATTCCAATGAAAATAATTGATACTGCTGGCATAAGAGAAACTCATGAACAAATTGAAAGTATCGGAATTAAAAAAAGTTTTGGAAAAATTAAAGAGTCAGATTTTATAATTTATATTTATAGTCTTGAAGAAGGATTTAATGAAGAAGACAAAAAAATAATAGAAGAAATCCCCAAAGAAAAATTAATTACTATTTTAGGCAATAAAAAAGATTTAATTAATTGCAAAAATATTAATTCAAATGAGTTAAAAAACACAATTCTTATGAGCATAAAGAATAATGATGGTGAAAGATTATTAATCGACACAATCATAAAAAAATGTGGATTAAAACAAGTAGAAAATATCAATATATTTTTAAACGAAAGACATCTAACAAATTTATCTGCTTGCCTATCTAATTTAAATGATACTGATGAAATCATTAAAAATAAATTGCCATTTGATTTGTTATCAATAGAACTGAGAGATGGAATTCAAAACTTATCTAAAATAACTGGTCAAGAATTAACGGAGGAAGTTCTAGATAATATTTTTTCTAAGTTTTGTATTGGTAAATAAATTTGAGTTAAATTACATAGTGATATATAGTTGATTCTCTAACTTCAGTTGAATTTTTATTAATTAATTATTTTTTAGTTAAGTGGATTTAAATACTCCAATAATAAGTAAGATCATTGATAATTGGATCGATGAAGATATAGGAAGGGGAGATCTTACAAGTCCTTCTATAACGGAGGAGAATGGAAATGCATATTGGATTGCAAAAGAATGTGGTATATTTTGTGGTGTAGAAATTATAAAAGAAATTTTTAAAAAAATTGATTGCAAAATCAGTTCAAAATTTAATATCTCTGATGGAGATCAATTTGTTAAAGATCAAAAACTCCTAGAAATATATGGACCTTCAAAAAGTTTGCTAGCTAGTGAAAGAATAGGTTTAAATATAGCAATGCATTTATCTGGAATATCAACACATACAAAGAATCTTGTAAATAAGTTAGAAGGTACAAATATAAAATTAGCAGATACCAGGAAAACTACTCCTGGCTTAAGAATATTTGAAAAATATGCATTCAAATGCGGAGGTGGAGTTAATCATAGAATGGGATTATACGACGCAGCTATGATAAAAGAAAATCACATTGCATGGACAGATAATCTTAATAATGCAGTAAAAAAAATTCGACTCAATTCGCCTTTTACAACTCATATCATAATTGAAGCTGAGAATATCGGACAGGCAAAAGAAGCAGTATTAGCAGGAGCAGATAGTGTCTTATTGGATGAACTTAGCCCTGAAATAATCAAAAAAAACGTTCAAGAATTAAGAGATTTATCAATGAATAGTTTAAAAAAAGAAGTGAATAAAAATTTGATAATAGAAGTTTCTGGAATCAACCCTGAAGAAATTAGTAAATATCTGATAAAAGGTATTGATTTGATTTCAACAAGTTCTTCAATCACCAAAAGTAATTGGATTGATTTGAGTATGCGTTATATTAACTAATTATATAGATAAATAATTGAATAATTAATGCTAATCATTTTTAAAGAATTAACAAAACAATTTGAACAATCTCTTTTAGATAGTCTTGAAAAAAATGATAAAAAAGGAGAATTCGAAATTCTTAAAAAAAATTTAATTACACAATCATCAAAAGAGGAATTTGGTGATTATCAATGTAATGTTTGTTTAAGTTTATCTAAAATATATAAAAAGAACCCAAGAGATATTTCTAATGATTTTATTAACCTTTTAAATAAAAATAAAACCATAGCAAAATTATGTAAGGGTCTAGAAATAGCTGGACCTGGATTTATAAATATAAAATTAAAAGATGAAGTTCTAATAAATGAAATTAAATCAAATATTCAATGCCAAAGGGGTGGAGTACCCCAAATTAAAAAAGATTTAGATAGTGGCTTATCAAATAAAGTGATTGTAGATTTTTCTAGTCCTAATATTGCCAAAGAAATGCATGTAGGGCATTTAAGATCAACAATAATTGGAGATTCAATATCCAGAATTTTCGAGTTAAGAGGTTATCAAGTATTAAGACTAAATCATGTTGGCGATTGGGGAACGCAATTTGGAATGCTTATTACTCAGCTCAAAGATTTATATTCAAATGATTTAGAGGAGATAGGCAAAATTAAGATAAGTGATTTAGTTGAATTTTATAAAGAATCAAAAAAAAGATTTGATAATGAATCTGAATTCCAAAAAAGATCTAGAGAGGAAGTAGTTAAGTTACAAAGTGGAGATATTAAATCGATTCAAGCTTGGAAATTATTATGTGATCAATCTAGAAAAGAATTTGATGAAATCTATAAAAATTTAAAAATAAATATAGAAGAAAGAGGTGAATCTTTTTATAATCCCTTCTTAAAATCCATTATTGAGGATTTGAATTTAAAAAAATTATTAGTAGAAGATCAAGGAGCAAAATGTGTATTTTTAGATGGGATGACTAATAAAGAAGGCAAACCTTTACCGCTAATTATTCAAAAAAAAGATGGAGGTTTTAACTATGCCACCACAGATCTTGCTGCTATAAGATATAGATTCAATAAACCTCCTAATGGGGATGATGCTTCGAGAATTATTTATGTAACTGATCATGGACAAGCAAATCATTTTGCTGGAGTTTTTCAAGTTGCAAAAAAAGCAAAATGGATCCCAGACAATTGCCAAGTAGACCATGTCCCTTTTGGTTTAGTTCAAGGAATCGATGGCAAAAAATTAAAGACAAGGGAAGGTGACACAATACGTTTAAAAGATTTATTAAAAGAAGCAGTTAGAAGAGCAAAAGCAGATTTATTGAAAAGATTAGAAGATGAAAATCGTTATGAGACAGAAGATTTTATTACAAATACTTCAAGAATAATTGGATTAGGAGCTGTTAAGTATGCAGATTTAAGCCAAAATAGGATTACAAATTATCAATTTAGTTTTGATAAAATGCTTTCCCTCAATGGTAATACGGCTCCTTATTTGTTATATACACTTGTAAGAATTGCAGGAATTAAAAGAAAAAATGATTTTGTTTATGATTCTAAAGATTTTCAATATACAAATTATGAACATAAATTTGAGTGGAAACTTATCAGAAAATTACTTAAGTTCGATGAAGTCATAATATCTATTGAAAAAGACTTAATGCCGAATAGATTATGTAATTATCTATTTGAGCTATGTCAGACTTTTAATAGATTCTATGATCAAGTTCCAATACTCAAAGAAGAAAAATATATAAAAATTTCAAGACTAAATTTATGTGATCTAACAGCAAAAACACTAAAATTAAGCTTAGAGCTTCTAGGAATTGAAACTTTAGAAAGAATGTAATGAATGATTTTGATCAATTAAATAATCTTTTCCCAAGACCAAGAGAAGAAATAATAAATATGCAGTCTTACTCTGCACCTCTAGAAAATAGAAGAAATTTACTCCGATTAGACTTTAATGAAAATACTCTAGGTCCAAGTCCAAATGTTTTCGAAGCATTACAAGCGATAAAATTAAATGAGATAGCAATTTATCCAGAATATAATTTATTAAAAAATTTTTTATGTGATAAATATCTTGATTCAAGAAAATTTGATAATGATGAAATAGGAATTTTCAATGGAGCAGACGCAGCAATAAATGCAATCTTCAATTGCTTTGGAGAAAAAGATCAAATATTTCTAACCACGAATCCAACTTTTGGTTACTATTCTCCTTGTTCAGAAATGCGAGGAATGAAGAAAATAACTTGTTCTTACATTGGAGAAAATTTTCTATTTCCCATAGAAGAATTCAGTGAAAAAATAATAAAGTATAATCCAAAGTTAATATTTATTTGTAATCCAAATAATCCAACAGGAACAGTTTTAAGTGCTCAAGAGATAATTAACTTAGCAAATATCAAAAACGATTCATTGATAATTGTTGATGAACTATATGAAAAATTTAATGGAGATAGTCTTCTTAAATCGATAGATTTTGAAAAAAATAACAATATACTAATAATCCAATCTCTCTCAAAAACAGCTGGTTTAGCTGGTTTAAGAATAGGTTTTACTTTTGGCAATAAAACTTTAATTAATTACATTAATAAAGTTACAGGACCATATGATGTAAATAGCTTTGCTATAACCGCAGCATTAGCAGCGCTCAAAGACAAAACATATATTGATAATTATGTTTTAGAAGTAAAAAAAGCAAGGGAATGGATTTTAAATAAATTTAAATCAACAAAAATCAGAACTCATTTTAGTGGTGGCAATTATTTCTTAATCTGGCCAAAAAAAGATCCTAAAATTTTAATAAAACAGATGAGAGAAAAAGGTATTCTTATCAGAAGTATGGAAAACAAAAAAGATATTGGTAAGTCAATTAGGGTTAGTATTGGAACTAAAGAACAAATGATTTTTTTCTGGGACAATTACAAGGACTTAGATTTAATAAATTAATTACCAAAAATATAAATTGTATTTTGATCGATTCTTTTAGGTTTTATTTGAAAATTTTTTCCAACATATTTTACTTTAAAATTTTTCATATTTTCGATAAACAAATCAGCATTTGAGAAATCACATTCTTTGTTAATTTTTTTGCCTCGAGCAAAGTGAACAGGAATAACTACATTAGGTTTTAGAAGCTTTACTATTCTTGAAGCCTCTTGCCCATTATAAGATTTTATTCCTCCACCAATTGAAATAAATAAGATATCTGGGCGAGACAAAATAATTTGACTATTCATATCAATATCACCAGCAGCGCCTCCCATATGAACAATTTTAAGATCATTCTGCTCCCAACTCCAAACAGTTGCCATCCCAAATCTTCTTCCATCTACTCTGTCATGTGGGACGGAAATTCCATTTAATAAAATATCCTCAAATTGATAGATTCCTGGATCTACAAACATTAATTGATTATTAGGGTTATATCCTTCATCTTGAAGCCTAGAACTAGCCAAAATAAAATCTGCGTTGACTTCTTTTGGCTCTTTTAAATTGCTTGCACAACCTATTGCTTTAAAGGGATTTATGAGAATCGATTTTTCAGCACTATTAATTAAGAAACTACTATGTCCCAGACTCTTTATTACTAAATTCCTTGCCAATAATGAGGTAGGTAAAAAAGAGCTAAGTAATAAAAAAAAGAAAATGTTTTTAATTTGAGAAATCATATTATAAATTTTTTATATTTTACTTTTGTTCAGCCATTTTTAGAAAATTACTAATTAATTTATGACCAAATTGAGTCAATACACTTTCAGGATGAAACTGTACTCCATGTAAATGCTTATATTCTTTGTGAGAAATAGCCATAATAGTCGAGTCTTCTAAAGTCGCAGTTATATCGAAACAAGTTGGTAATGAACTTGAATCAACTATAAGACTATGATATCTAGTCGCCACAAATGGAGTCTCGATATCTTTAAACAAACCTTTTTGATTATGAAATATTTTAGATGTCTTACCATGCATAAGTTCTTTCCCAACTATAACCTTACCTCCAAAAGCTTGGGCCAAAGCTTGATGCCCTAAACAAACTCCTAATGTCGGAATATTTTTAGATAATTTTTTTAGTATTGGCAGACAAATTCCAGATTGATTTGGATTACCAGGACCTGGAGATAATAGGATTCCTCTAGGATTTAGTTTGAGAATTTCATCTAGAGAAATTTCATCATTTCTTTTAACTATTAATTCTCTAGTTATCTCATGCTCAACAGAAAGTTCTCCTAAATATTGAACAAGGTTATATGTAAAACTATCATAATTATCAATAACAAGAAACATATTTATATAGATTCAAATAACAACTTAATTTTAGGAACAAAAATATATACAGCAATAATAACAGAATTAATGGAAGCTAATAACACTGCTCCTGCAGAAGTATCTTTTGAAATTTTAGCCAAACTACTAAATTCTTTTTTCACTACTAAATCAACTATTGATTCAATAGATGTGTTTAATATTTCTAATATTAAAACAGACATAATTGTGGCAATCAAAATTACATAATTACTTTGACTAATTTGCAGTAAAAAACCAATAATTAAACTTGTAAATGCAAAAATTAATTGAATTTTAAAATTTCTTGAAGTTTTTAATACATAACTAATTCCACTAAAAGCGTACTTAAAACTTATCAATACATTACTAGAAGTTTTGTATGATTCTTTTCTATCTTCTAAAGAGTTTATTTTTTTTTGCATATATTTTTAATCTAATCGAGTAATTAAATATTCTTGAAAATTTAACATATTTTCTAAATCAAGATCATTATTATGTTCCCATCCCAGAAGATGTAAAAATCCATGACTAGCCAACCAGAGCATCTCTCTATAAATCGAATGTTTATATTCATAAGATTGCTCAAGTGCCATCTCAAATGATACAAATATATCTCCCAACTCTATGTGATCTAAATTATTTAGAAATTCATTAGAAATGATTGGGAAAGATAGAACATCAGTGGGGCCATTTTTTTGCATCCACTTCTGGTTCATAGAAGCAATTTCTTGATTAGATATTATTTGAAAGCCTAATGAAAAAGATTTTTTTGCAAAAATAAAATTTGGCAATTCATAATCGTCTTTTTTTAATATTGTATTTATCCAAGATAAAAAGACTTTCTCCCAAAAAATAGATTCAAAAATAAGATTACTTTTATTATCTTTTAACTTATTTGAAAATTGAGAAAAATTATTACATTGAAAAACCAAATCTAAATCTATTTCAGAAATAATTTTTTCTTTCATAGATCTTATACAGGAATATTAGGCTTACCTAATGTGGCCACTAGTAATAAAATCCCAATTAAAACTAAAAAAGTTATTGAAAAATGATAAATACTTTTTGAACCCTTCCTTACCATATTTCTCATAGCAAGTTTTACAAAGCTTGGAGGAGCAACTTTTTTTTCTAAATTTTCGTTTTTATTATCCATTAGTTATCAATAGATTCGTTAGAAGAAATATTCATGCGTAATAATTCATGAATAAATGGTTCAAGTCCACCATCTAAAACTCTATCTAAATCGTTAGTCTCCTGCATTGTCCTAAGATCTTTTACCATTTGATAGGGATGGAAAACATAATTTCTTATTTGATTGCCCCATGCAGCTTCAACAATATCACCTTTAATATCAGCGACTTCTGCTGCTCGTTGTTCTTTAGCAATCACTAGTAGTTTAGACTTAAGGAGTAACATAGCTTTTTCTTTATTTTGTAATTGAGATCTTTCTTGGGTGCATCTTACTGAAATCCCTGTTGGCAAATGAACAACTCTTACTGCTGTTTCTACTTTATTAACATTTTGTCCTCCAGCTCCACCGGATCTGCTAGTTGTAATTTCTAAATCTTTTTCAGGTATATCAAGTGAAATATTGTCATCTAATTTTGGCATGACCTCTACCCCAGCAAAGCTAGTTTGTCTTTTGCCATTAGCATTAAAAGGTGAAATTCTTACTAATCTATGAGTTCCTTTTTCATGTTGAAGATATCCGTATGCATATTTTCCATCAATTTCAAACGTTACACTTTTAATACCTGCTTCTTCACCTTGAGATAATTCATTGATAATAAGGCTCATTTGATTATTATCTGCCCATCTTGAATACATTCTCAATAATATCTCTACCCAATCTTGTGCATCTGTTCCACCCGCCCCTGCGTTAATAGAAACAACTGCTCCTTCCTTATCGTATTCACCACATAACAATCTTTCAAATTCCCATTTATCTAAATTCTCCCTTAATTTCTTTAATCCCTGCTGGGATTCCAAAATCATTTCCTCTTCAGGTTCTAAATTATAAAGCTCAAGAGAGGCATTAGCATCAGAAATAAACGTTTTCCATTTCTCTAGCAATTCTAGTTGTGCTTTGACATCATCAAGAATTAACATTTG
>CACGVZ010000025.1 GCA_902576415.1 uncultured Prochlorococcus sp.
AGCATCATATTGCTGAAAAACAGCGGTTATTGAATCTATAGCAACTCTTTTAGCTTTATATTTTCTTATCGCATAACTAATTCTCTCAATAAGGCCAGACAAATCAAAATTGCCCGCTACATCTTGACCGTCAGGATCCGGAGAGGCATCTAATATAAATAACTTATTTTGATCAATTAACTCTTGTAAATCCCATCCAAAACTAGCAGCGTTTCTTATTATATCTAATGGTGACTCTTCAAATGTGACGAAGATACCAGCCTCATCAAAATTGCAAATTCCATGATGTAGGTATTGAAGAGAAAAAACAGTTTTACCAGTTCCTGATGTACCACTAACAAGAGTACTACGAGATACAGGCAAACCGCCTCTACAAACATCATCGAAACCATCTATGCCAGTAGGTAATTTTTGAACTTGCATTTTATTTGCTTTGCCAAATTTCTTATCTTTCATAGTTGTTTACTAAAGAAAATTAAATAAAAAATAAACATTAAATTTATCTTTATCTTACAAGTTTTCTATATATTATAAATCTCCACTATATTCAGTTTCTGTTAATTCATCAAAAAGTAGATCTAAACCTATTAAAACTTTTTCTCTATCGGAAAGATCACCAATTATTCTTCTAACTGGTGGAGGTAAAATTTTAGCTAAGGTTGGAGTAGCTAAAATTTTATCTTCCTCTGCTAATTGTGGCTGCTTAAGTACATCAATAACCTTCAAGGCATAAACTCCCTTAAATTCATTTTCTAAAATTTCTCTTAAAGTATTTAAAGCCCTCATTGAATTAGGAGTATTCCCAGCTACATAGAGTTTTAAAATATAAGTTTTTCTTAATGCCATTGTTATGTTCTTAGAAATGATATGAAAAATTTAAAATATCCCTTGACTTATTACACTACAAAATAAGAAAATAAACAAACAATTACGATTGCTCGTTAGGCTTAATCAAATTATCAATTTGAGCCTTACAGCGTCTTTAAGATATGACAAATTCTAAAAACTCTTCAAACAATTCTTCTAAAAATAGCGAATTGTACGCAATAGCAGAGACTTCAGGTCAACAATTTTGGTTTGAAGTTGACAGATACTATGACATAGACAGGTTAAATGCAAAAGAAAAGGAAAAGATAACGATTGAAAATGTTTTACTTTTGAAGGATAAAAATTCGATCACTATCGGTAAACCTTATATAAAAGATGCAAAAATTGAACTTGAAGTAGTTTCACATAAAAGAGCAAAGAAAATTCTTGTATATAAGATGCGTCCGAAAAAAAAGACAAGAAGAAAAATGGGGCATAGACAAGAACTTACAAGAGTTATGGTAAAATCTATATCAATAGGTAAAGGCGATCCTAAGTCTTCTTCGAAAAAAGAAACTGTACAAAAGGAAACTAAACCAAAATCCAAAAAATCTACAAATTAAAAATTTCTAATGGCACATAAAAAAGGGACAGGTTCTACAAGAAACGGTCGAGATTCTAATTCCAAAAGACTTGGTGTTAAGGCTTATGGTGGTGAGAAAGTATCTGCTGGATCAATTTTAATTCGTCAAAGGGGTACATCTTTTTTACCAGGAATCAATGTTGGCAAAGGCAAAGATGATACGCTTTTTGCATTAAAAGAAGGAACCGTAAGTTTCGAAAGCATTAAAAGAAATTTAAGAAATAGAAAACGAGTTAATATAGTTATCTGATTTTCTTATAAGCCCTTGTGGTTATAAGAATAGGATGAAATATTTCTAAAAAATTTGATTGAAGAGTCTCAAAAAACTTCTCAACAATTTGACTATCGTCGATATGGAACGGATATTCATTTTTATCTCCTTTGGAGAAATACCAATTGAATAGAGCAATAGAATTACTATCCATAATCTCACCAAAATTTTTAATTTGAGATGCTGGATCTGCAAGATGTTCCAAGACATCAAGACAAACTATCGTATCAAATTTCAATATTTGTGTATCTTGAATTGTCTTGCAAAAAGTAAGTTTTTTTTCGACTCCTAATTTCTTAGCCCTGTATTCAACAAAATTTCTATTTGTTTGATTAATATCTACAAAAAAAACATGCTCAACTTTTGAAGACATAGCATTAGCTAAGGCATGCGTACCAATACCTCCTCCAAAATCCAAAACTAAATCTCTAGAAAACCTCTGCTGTAGTTTTATAGTATCAGCGATGTAGTCCTTACTCGTAATATGCCAAGCAGATAAATCAGCTAAATGCTTATCTCCTACAATCTCAGTATAAAAATCTGAAACATCATTCAAGGCATCCCCAGGGTGTGAATTTGCCAAATTCATCTTTGCATTTACAAGGAATCCATCTAAATCACATTCTTTAATTGATAAGTATTCCATTAAGTGTGATTTCAAATTAAAAGCATTGTCTAAAAACTCTTTTAAAATAAAATTATTGTTTTTCAATTTCTTAATCTTAATTTCTAGTTCCAAAATCATAGAATGATCATAAATCTTTCTCAAAGTATTCTTAATATTAAAAATGAAAACTAAAGATGGATTCTTAGTCATTAATAAAGATAAAGGATGTACCTCTCATGATTGTGTTAAGCAAATAAGAAAATTACTTAATACAAAAAAAGTCGGGCACACAGGAACTCTTGACCCAGAAGTTATAGGAACATTACCAATTGCTATAGGTAGTGCAACAAGATTCATTCAATATCTTCCACAAGGTAAAACTTACATAGGACAAATTAAACTAGGGATAAGAACTAACACAGATGATATTTACGGAGAAATAATTAATCAAACAAGTTGGCCAAAAATCAGTGATGAAAAATTAGATCAATTCTTAAATAGATTTAGAGGAATTATTAAACAAATTCCGCCTAAAGTATCTAGTGTGCACGTCAATGGTGAAAGAGCTTATAAAAAATCCTTCAGGAATGAAATTTTTGAATTAGCACCAAGAGAAGTAAAAATAGACGAACTTACTTTAATGAAATGGGACCAATTAAACGGAATCATAGAAATAAAAATCAAATGTTCAGCTGGCACATATATAAGAGCAATTGCCAGAGATTTAGGAGGAATCCTTAATTCCGAAGGTTGCCTTCTACAACTAAAAAGAATTTCAGCTTGTGGCTTTGATGAACAAAACTCTATAAAAATATCTGATATCGAAAAAGAAAAAGGAAAAAAAAACTCGAAAAATTTTATTATTCCAACAATTTCTGCTCTTAATCACATTTCATCATTTGTTTTAAGTAATGAAGAACAACTTAATTTCTGGCAAACAGGAAGAGCAATTAAAGTAGATATTAATTACTTCAAAGAAAACAAGGCTTTTGATTATAAAAAACCTATAAAAGTATTAGATAGAGAACAAACACTCCTTGGGATTGGTTTTTTAAATAAAGATCAATCTAATATAAATCCAAAATTAGTCCTTAATGCTAAATAACTTCTATAGGTAATTTTTTCTAAAAGGTTTAATCTCTACTCCCTTATAAAAATGCTTTAATATTCTTTCAGCTTTTTGGCCTCTCGATGCAAGATATTTAGCACCCCATTGACTCATTCCAACTCCATGTCCTGATCCCTGTCCAAAAACTATCAACCCTTTTTTTATAGGAAAATTGTTGTTTAATTCTTCCTCAAAAAACTTAAATCTCACAAAATTACTATTAAGACCTAATTTTTTTCTTAAAACTACCCCAGAAATTTGATCAGAACCATAAGCACCAATAAGTTTTACATTTTTTACCCTCCCGGTACTAGTAATATCTAAAATCTCTATATTTTTTAAACCTCCAATCTTGGGAAACAAATTTATTAATTCATTACTCGAAAATTTTTTTTGCCATTTAAATTTTGGATTATTTTTATCAAAATCTTTTACACTTGATAAGTATGGATATTTATTCTTCCATACATCTTGACTATTTTCTGTCATTCCACCTGAGCTGCTATGAAACAAAGCATTAATTAATTTATTTTTATACGTCAAAACTAAAGATCTTGTACTTTTAACTGCTCTAATAGTTCTATAGGTTCTTGACTCCAGACCATTATAGACTTGATTTTTCTGAGTTGAATCTATGTCAAATAAATTATTTCCCTTTTGCTTTAAAGCATAAGTTCTAGAGGCAATTGCTTGTGCTTTTAATGCTTCAATAGGCCATTTTGTTGGCATCTCTGAGCCCACTACACTACTTAGGTATTTTTCTATCCCTAAAATATTCACGACTAATATATCAGAATCAACTACAAAGAGTTTAAGCTTACCAGAAAATCTCTTTTGACCTACCCATATACCTCTTCCATCAGAAGATCTAACTTGAAATTGTTGATTACTTTTTAAGTTATATTTTTTTTGTTTATTTTTATCAAAATATAAAATTTTTCTATTTTTCTCATTTTTCAAAGTTAAGCCTTTTATTTTTTTACTTGAAAAAAATTCCCCTTCTATGGTTAAAGGGATTGATTTATCAGATCTAATCCTTAAGTTGTTATTTCTTGATATCAAAACTCTAATTAAAGGCTCTCTAGATGCAAAAACACTTTCACTCTGAAAAACACAAATAAATAAAATAGCAACCAGGCAATATTTACTATAATTATTTTTAAGTTTAAGTATCACTTTGTTTAAAAAACAAATGCTTAATTTGCCTAAGTTTGACTAAAAGTCTAGATTTAATCCAGATATAAAAATAAAAATATCATAAATAAGTGAATATCACCTTCTTAGGAACGAGCTCAGGAGTTCCATCCTTAACCAGAAATGTTTCTTCCTTAGCACTTAAATTGTCGCAGTCATCAGAAGTTTGGCTTTTTGATTGTGGTGAAGGAACGCAACATCAAATAATGAAAAGCAATATTAAATCTTCACAAATCAAGAAAATATTTATTACACATATGCATGGAGATCATATTTATGGTTTACCTGGACTATTGGCTTCCTTAGGTTTATCAGGAAATAGTAAAGGTATTGAAATCTACGGTCCTTCAGAGTTGCGAAGTTATATAAATTCTGCACTTAAAAGTAGTTTTTGCAAATTGTCTTACCCATTAGATTTTGTGGAAGTTGAAAATTTTGCATCAGAAAATAAGATTCTATTTGAAAACAACAAACTAAAAGTAAATTGCGCCTGCCTTAAACATAAAATACCTGCTTATGGTTACAGAGTTAGTGAAAAAGATAAGCCTGGTATATTTGATATCGAAAAGGCAGAGTCTCTAAAAATATCCCCTGGACCAATTTATTCAGAACTGCAACAAGGTAAAAAAGTCGTATTAGAGGACGGAAGGACATTTGATGGGAAAGAATTCTGTGGACCTCCTAGAGAGGGTGAAAGTTTTGTTTATTGCACCGATACAGTCTTTAGCGAATCAGCTGTTTCACTATCTAAAAATGCCGATTTACTCGTACATGAATCGACTTTCTCAGAGGAGGATGAAAGCATGGCCTACGAAAAATTACATTCCACAACAATCATGGCTGCCAAAACAGCATTATTATCTAACACAAAAAAATTAATTATTACTCATTTAAGTCCAAGATACACCAATAAAAATGCAATTACTCCAAGCGATTTGCTTAAAGAGGCTCAAAAAGTTTTTCCAAATACTCAGCTTGCAAAAGATTTTCTAACGGCAGAAATAAAATAAACTGCAACAGTTCGTGAGAAGAAGGGTCGCAAATGACCAACCCATGGAATAATAGTCATAGGTTTTCTATATTGATGTTGATCGAAATGGTTTCTATTTTTTCATCACTACAAAAGTCTTGTAAAAGACTATTTATTTTTCTTCCATTAATTATTGGTTTACTCATTAATCCAATCTCTGCAAACGCACTCTATCCTAGTGATCCTTCATCAGTTGATGTACTAAAAGATGATCTTCATGGTGCCGATCTTCATAATACTGAATATGTTAAATATGATTTATCTAATCAAGATTTAGGAGAAGCTAATCTTCAAGGCGCATATATGAGCGTAACAACTGCAAAAAACTCTAGTTTTAAAGGAGCCAATATGACGGACCTCATTGCATATGCAACACGCTTTGATAATGCTGATTTCACAGATGCAAACCTTACTAATGGCGAGCTAATGAAAAGTGTTTTTGATGGAGCAATTATTGATGGAGCAGATTTTACTGATGCAAATCTTGATCTGTCTCAGAGAAAATCATTATGTGAAAGAGCTAGTGGAACCAACTCACAAACTGGAGTAAATACAATTGATAGTCTAGAATGTACTGGCTTAAAAGGTTATATGCCTCCAAAGCCAAAAGCATAAAATTTAAAGCTTACTAATTTAAGAAGGAAAGGTATTACCAGGCTCTTTAGAGCCTGGTTTTTTGCTGTACCACCATTCTTGTACATCAGAAGAAAATTTCTTTGAGAAAAGAGTTATAACTGTCTCAACAGGTTTTGATCCAGGCTCCAAAATCTGTACTGAATAAGATGGGCATTTTCTTGAAGCCATATCAGCTACGAACCTAGAACCTATTCTTCTCCAACTAGGCTCTTTACTTCTCCAAGCAAGCCTTGAACAGGGCCAAGGCAACTCTTCTCTGTCATAAAGTCTGCAACAGGGTCCAATAACCTTATAACTGTACTGACCTCCATAACTTGATTGAACGCTGCCAGTCTTAAAAAATTCAAATTTATTCATTTACAAAAAAGCCACCTTCATAGAGGGTGGCAGAGAAATAATGAATAATCAACTAAGAAAAGTAAATTTTTTATAATTAATACAATTCTTCCTCAGCATGAGTTGTAATTGTTACGTCAGATGTTGGATAAGCGACACATGTGAGAACAAAACCAGCTTCTAATTGGTCATCATCCAAGAAACTTTGATCTGATTGATCAACACTACCTGAAGTAACTTTTCCAGCACATGTTGAACATGCTCCTGCTCTGCAGGAATAAGGAAGGTCGATACCCTGTTCTTCAGCCGCATCGAGGATGTACTGGTCATCAGGTACTTCAATAGTTGAATTGAGACCTTCACCTTCGCTGATGAGTGTAACTTTGTAAGAAGCCATTTAAATAAAAAATTGTTGGTAATTAATACCTATCAAATACATTTTTAACATCGATTAGGTCGATATGTGAGATTTTGAAGTAAAAAATGACACAATAAAATGTATTGAAGAGTATTTATAAGAAAAACTTATACTTAGGTTGGATCGAGGGTTTTTTTAGCAGAAATGCATGCCCAATCTTTTTTAGTTGATACATCCATTAATTTCAAGTCATTCTGGATTAATATTTTTATAATTTCATCTTTTTGTGAATTTAGAATTCCACTGAAAATGACTTCCCCATTATGACTCAAGCACTTATAAATATTTGGAATCATTTCTTTTATTACTTCAGCAAGAATATTGCATAAAACAACATCAAATTGTTTAAGTTGATTTTTTAAAATTACCTCATTAAAAGATCCCAAATATGTATTTAAGTTTTTTAAATTTCCAAAATTTAGTTGAAAATTAGAGTTAGTTGAATTTATAGCTAAATAATCATTGTCCACTGCACAAACCTTTTTAGCACCGAGCAATCTTGAGGCAACACTCAAAATCCCGCTACCACTACCAATATCTAAGACCTTTTTATCAGAAAATACAATATTCTCCATTTTTTCCAGGCAAAGATAAGTCGAAGGGTGACTTCCTGTTCCAAAAGCTGCTCCAGGATCAATTTTTATAATTTGTTTATCTTTAAATTTTTCATTTAGCTCTATCCAACAAGGCAATATTAAAAAATGATTTCCTACTAATTCAGGTGCCCAATATTTCTTCCAGCTTATCAACCAATCCTCCTGTTTAATTATACTCCAGTCAAAAAATTGATTTTTAGGATGATTAATGTTTAGAAGGTTGCTAATTATTTTTTCAAAGCCACTTCTAGAAGTCTCGCCCCAATCATCAATTGGAAGCCATATATTCACTTTTTTTTTATTTTCGTTTTTAATTAAATATTCAAATGAAAAACTAAATATTCCCAGCTCATTTAATTTCCAAATAATAATTTCTTCTGAATCACTATCTATCAGAAAAGTTAGTTTATACCAATCTTTAGTTTCCATTAACTAGGACAAGGAACTTCATAAAGTAACTGGATTAGCGTTGGTAATCCCATCTACTTCAATAATGGTATCAAGAAGCTTATTAGGTATTGGATCATCAATACTTAGCACCATAACAGCTTCCCCTCTAACAATTTTGCGCCCAACTTGCATTGAGGCAATATTAACATTGTTGCTACCTAATAAAGACCCAAGCTTGCCAATAATGCCTGGCATATCTCTGTGCCTAGTAACTAACATATATCTGCTTGGCGATACATTAACTGGGTATTGATCAATACTAATAATTCTTAATTCCCCATCAGCAAAAATACTTCCTGCTACGCTATGGTCGCCATTATCTCCATAAGTGGTTAACTGAAGCGATCCACTAGCAAATTCAGGTCTTGCCTCATCTTTATTCTCGACTACCGAAATACCTCTTGAATCTGCCTCTAGCGAAGCATTCACATAATTAATCCTATCTCCCAAAGCTTTACTTAAAAGGCCTTTTAGACTAGCTATTATTAATGGCTGAGAAGGATGTTGAACAAATTCACCTTGAAGCTTTACTTCTAGTTTCTGTATCTGCCCACCTGAAAGCTGGCTTATAAGGAGACCCATTGTTTCAGCCAATTGCAAATGAGGTTTTAGACTATCCATAATATCAGGGCTCAAACCTGGAATATTTACTGCAGTTCTAGCAGATAAACCAAGCAAGACATCTCTTATTTGCTCTGCAACATCAACAGCTACATTTTCTTGTGCTTCCCGAGTAGATGCCCCTAAGTGTGGGGTAAGGATAAGATTCTTTTCAACCTTCAAAAGTGGTGAATCAGATTCCAAAGGTTCTTTAGAAAAGACATCTATTGCAGCACCTGCAATCAATGATTTATTTAAAGCTTCTGCTAATGCCTCTTCATTAATTAAACCTCCTCGAGCACAATTAATTAGTTTTGCGCTACTTTTCATACTTTTAAGGACGTCTATATTTACTAAATTCTCTGTTTCTGGGGTGCGAGGCAAATGCAAAGTTACATAATCAGATTCTTTGAATAAATCTTCAAGTTCAGATAATTTAACTTGTATTTGTTGAGCTCTTTCAGTTGAAACAAAAGGGTCATATCCGTAAACTTCCATTCCTAATGCATTAGCAACTTTCGCTACATGAGCACCAATTTTCCCTAAACCTACTACACCTAATTTTTTCTTGTAAAGCTCATTACCAACAAATTTCTTTCTCTCCCATTTACCTGACAAAGTACTACTATTAGCAACTGGAATATGTCTAGATAAAGCCAACATCATAGCTATAGTATGTTCAGCAGCTGCTATTGTGTTTCCCCCTGGAGAATTAACAACAAGAACTCCTTTTTGAGTAGCAGCCTTAACATCTACATTATCAACTCCAACTCCTGCTCTTCCAATAATTCTCAGTTTACTTGAAGAGTTAATAATTTCTTCAGTCACTTGAGTGCCGGAGCGAATCATTAAAGCATCATAATCTTTAATAATGGAAGCTAGCTCAGAGTCTGAAATTCCTATCTTTTGATCAACCTGAGCAACTTGTGAAAGAATATCGATTCCTGTTTGATCAATTGGATCTGTAATGAGAACTTTTGTCATTTAAGATTGGTTCTTTAATCTTTTACTTTAACTTAATCTATAGTGTATGTATCTTATTTTATTAATTTGAATAACACACAAACATTTGAGGATTGAAATTTGACAAAAAGTATTGTGATATTTGAAGACATTGATAAATGTATCAAACTATTTGAAGTTTTCAAAGAAAAATCAGTAATGCTCTCTGAAGCTATTTTAATCCCACCAATAAGTGAGAAAATATCGTCAGATGAAACAGAATTGCTAAATGCAAAAGCAAATATCTTATTCAAATCTCAAAATTTTGAAGATATAAGAATCTTAAATCCTAAACTTGATAGAAAGATCAGACAAAAAGATATGAGTAGATGGCTAATGCCATTTGGGTTTACAGCTGGAATAGCTTTTTCTAATATGACAAATTTATCTACCTTCAGCTTTCTTGGTTTAAATAACATCGGGGAATCATTAATTGGAGGTCTTTTAGGAATGGGTTCAGGATATTTAGGAAGCATTTTTTCTTCTGCGAGTATCAACATCAATAGAAATAAAGAGTTGAGATCAATTATTAATTTAAATAAAGAGGGTAAATGGCTTGTTCTACTTGAAAATCAAATTGGAGCTGAATTACCATGGGCTTTGATAAAACAATTAGAAGCAAAAGATATAATTTTTTTAGAAGGCTAAATGATTGACTTAAAAGAGATCTTAGTAAATTCAAACTACAAAAAAGAAACTGAGGAATTAATAAATATTGCTAACTTAGCTTACAAACACTGGGAAACTTATTGGACTGGGTTTAATTCAACTTATGTTTGCGAAGAGATTGTAAAAAATTTTGAAAATTTAAATGATTTCAAATTTTTTATTTATGGAGGATTCTCCTCTTCTCAAAGATCAAGGATAGCTTGCTTTAGAGGAGATAATATCCCTGAAGAGGATGCGCTAAAAAGTAATTTTCCAGCTCAAGGAATAAAA
>CACGVZ010000026.1 GCA_902576415.1 uncultured Prochlorococcus sp.
AGCAAATAAAACTGTTAAAGAACCAGAATTAGGAGAATTTGATGATAATTTTACTTGGTCAGCAATGGTATTAGCTGCTCAAGGAAAAAAAATAAATCAAATATCTATAGATGAAATTGATTGGTTAACTAAATTAAGGAGAGGATTAGAAGAAACACGAAAAGGATTTGTTACTGAATTGTTGGACAAATTGGGAGATGATCCTCTTACGCCAGAATCTCTTGATGATTTAGAAACCTTATTAATAAGAGCTGACGTTGGGATTGATTCAACTGATAAAGTTATAAGTTCTCTTAGAAAAAAATTAAATGAAGAAGTTGTGGGTGGAGAAGCAGGAATAAAATTTTTGAAGAAAGAATTAAAATTAATTATTGATAAACCAATAAAAAATTCAGGAACTGATATTTTAGTGCCTGAAAAGGGGAAGTTAAATGTCTGGTTACTAGTGGGAGTTAATGGTGTTGGTAAAACTACAACCTTAGGAAAATTAGCATATTTGTCATCAAGGAGTAATTATAAAACTTTGATAGCAGCAGCTGATACTTTCAGAGCGGCGGCTGTAGAACAATTAAAAGTATGGGGAGAGAGGAGTAATGTTGACGTAATATCTAATCAATCAAAAAATGCTGATCCAGCAGCTGTAGTTTTTGATGCAATAAATTCTGCACAAAAAAGAAACGTTGATTTATTGTTAGTTGATACTGCAGGTAGATTGCAAACTAAAAATAATTTGATGGATGAATTAGCAAAAATAAAAAAAATTATTGATAAGAAGGTGCCAGATGCAATTATTGAATCATTATTAGTGTTAGATGCGAGTCAAGGTCAAAATGGCTTAAAGCAAGCAAAAGGTTTTGCTAAATCAGCAAATTTAAGTGGCGCAATTATCACTAAATTAGATGGTACTTCTAGAGGTGGAGTCTCTTTAGCAGTTTCTGAAGAAGTTAATTTACCTATAAGATTCATTGGAGCTGGAGAAGGTATAAAAGATTTGAGACCTTTTAATAGTTATGAATTTGTGGAGGCTTTACTTGCAGATAAATAAATATTTAATTAAATTTTTTTAAAAATTTAAATTTAATGTTAAAACTTATTTATCTATAAAGTTTGTTGTGACAAATAATAAAAAAGAAAAATTATTTTCAAACAAATTTATTGAAAATTTTTTAGAAAATGAATCTACTTTATCATTAAAAAATGAACCTAAATTTGTTGAAATTGCATCTTCGTTAGCATACTATCTAAAAACTTTTTCCAATATAGATAAATTACTGGAATATACATGTTTAATATTTAAACACATTTTTAATGACAAAATCATATTAATTATTCCATTAAATTATGAAGGTAATATATGGAACGAAAATACAAAAATTTCTGCTAATAATAAAGGCTTAACGATTAAAGAAGAAATTAATAGTTTTTTTAATCAATTTCATTTTTCTAAAAATTTTAAAATAAAGGAAATTCATACCTTTGAAGACGCTTTAAAAACTAATTTTAAAGAATATAAAATCGAGACAAAAAAAATATTATCTAGAGGTAAATGTAGAGGATTTATTTACATTTTTGATAAAGATATATCTTGTCAGTCAATAATTGAAGATAGTAATTTTAATTTTATTCAAAATTGTCTAGCTGTTGGATTAGAAAATTATTGTTTAATAAAATCAAAGAAAAATCATGAGAATGTAGATAGAGAAATTTCTATTGGTGCAGAAATTCAATCTCAATTACTTCCAGACTATTGCCCAATTATTTATGGTGTCGATCTAGCTGCACATTGCCGACCTGCGCTTAAGTTAGGAGGAGATTACTATGATTTTATGTGCTTAAAGACGAATATCTCTGAAAAAAGAAAGGAAAAAGCTAGATGGGCCTTGGTAATAGGTGATGTAATGGGTAAAGGAATACCAGCAGGTCTTTTAATGACTATGCTAAGAGGAATGCTACGTGCAGAAGTTCTTACAGGTTTGCCTCCAGATAGAATTTTGCATGATTTGAATCAACTAGCAATAAATGATTTAGATCAATCTCATAGATTTGTGACATTATTCTATTCAGATTATGATCCTAGAACTAGAAAATTGAGATTCGCCAATGCAGCACATAACCCTCCTTTATTATGGAAAAATTCAGATCAGAAAATTATAAAATTAGATGCAGAGGGATTTGTACTTGGATTACAAAATGATGCTGAATATCATTGTGGTGAAATCAAGCTTAATGAAAATGATTTGGTTTTATATTATACGGATGGAGTAATCGATACTTCTAATTCTCTTGGAGAAAGATTTGATGAGGAAAGGTTAATTAAAATACTCACAAAATTATGCAAGCAATCTTATACATCACAAGAAATCTTAAACAGAATATTCAAGAAATTAGATGATTTTACAGGAGAAAATAGACATTTGGAGGATGATGCATCAATGGTTATTTTGCAATTAAATTAGATATTTTTTGTCACCTATATAAAAAAATGCTTTATTAGAGATATCTAAAGTTACTCATTGATGATATGGCAAAAGTTTGGAGTAAAAGGTTTGATAATTCACTTAACCCATTTATTGAAAAGTTTAATGCTTCAATTAGTTTTGATAGAAAGCTTATTTTAGAAGATTTAGATTGCTCCATTGCTCATGCAAAAATGCTTGGCAAAACTCAAGTTTTATCGTCTTCTGAAACTTTGCAAATTATTAATGGTCTAGAGGTAATAAGAGTCGAATATTTGGAGGGTAAATTTTCTCCTAATCCCCCTTCTGAAGATATTCACTATTGTATTGAAGAAAAATTAATTAGTCTAATTGGTGAAACTGGAAAAAAACTTCATACAGGTAGAAGCAGAAATGATCAAGTTGGTACAGACATAAGATTGTGGTTGAGAAAAGAGATTGATAATCTTGAAAATTTAATCACTGATTTGCAAAAATCTCTCTTAAGCCATGCGAAAAGTAATATTTATACTTTTATTCCTGGATATACACATATGCAAAGAGCACAACCATTATCTTTAGCTCATCATTTATTGGCTTATTTAGAAATGCTTCAAAGAGACCGCGAAAGGTTTAAAGAAGTAAGATCAAGAGTGAATATATCCCCATTAGGAGCTGCTGCATTAGCTGGCACAAAAATAAAAATAGATAGACACTTTACAGCTGCAGAATTGGGCTTTGAAAAGATTTACAAAAATAGTATTGATGCAGTAAGTGATAGGGATTTTTGTATAGAGTTTGCATCTGCATCTGCTTTGGTAATGTCTCATTTAAGTAAAATCTCAGAGGAAATAATATTATGGGTAACTGATGAATTTTCTTTTGCAAAATTAACAGATAAATGTGCTACGGGGAGTAGCTTAATGCCTCAGAAAAAAAATCCAGATGTTCCAGAATTAATAAGAGGTAAAACAGGAAGAGTATATGGACATCTCCAAGCATTATTAACTATGGTTAAAGGGGTACCACTTGCATATAACAAGGATTTTCAAGAGGATAAAGAGCCAATATTTGATATTGCAGAGACTACATCTTCTTGCATTAAAGCAATGACCATTTTAATTAATGAGGGCATAGAATTTAACATTAAAAATTTATCTGATTCAGTAGAAAATGATTTTTCAAATGCTACTGATTTAGCAGATTATTTAGTTGGGAAACAGGTTCCTTTTAGGACTGCGTATCAAGTGGTGGGTGAAATTGTTAAATATTGTTTGGAGAAAAAAATGTTATTTAAAAATCTTAAAATTGACGAATTTAAAAAATTTCATCCTAAATTTGATGAGGATGTTTTTGTCGATCTTGAACCTTTTAATGTTGTTAAGTCAAGAACTAGTGAGGGTGGAACAGGTTTTTCTCAAGTTGAAAAAGAGGTAAATAATTGGCAAAAAAAATTGTTACTTTGAATCTAAATTATTTTTCTACAACTAGGGTATGCTTTGAAGTAGAATAACTTTGTAATGTTTTAGGACTACCTATTGTAGTTTTTTTAATTAGCTAAATTTTTGAGTTCAAAGTGAGTATTTTTGTTGGCAATTTGCCTTTCCGCGCAGAGCGTGAAGATGTTATACAGTTATTTGCCCCTTTTGGTGAAGTTTTAAATTGTTCTCTTCCTCTTGAAAGAGATACTGGGAGAAAAAGAGGATTCGCATTTGTTGAGATGGCAGATGAAGGAATCGAGTCAACAGCCATTGATGGTTTGCAAGGCACGGAGCTGATGGGTAGACCATTAAGAATTAATAAGGCTGAACCAAGAGGTGCTGGTGGTTCGCGCCGAGGAGGAAGAGGTGGCTATGGTGGCGGTAACAACGGCGGCGGCTACGGTGGAGGTAATTCTGAAACTAATAACTCTTACACTAACAAATCTTCAGGATCAGAAGGTTGGGAAGATAGAAGTTATGGAAACTCTGCTGAAACTTCTGAATACGAAAGTGGTAGGAGTAGGAGAAAAAGGGGAGCTAATAACGAAAATAATGCTTCAAATGAGGAGAATTAGTAACCCATTTCTTCAAGCTCATTAGTTATTTTCAGTAAATATTTAATATCCAATTCTTTTTTTATAGATTTATCAGAAATTTGATTCCTCCAAATTTTTGCTTTAGGAATACCTTCAACAAGATTGATGAGATGTTTGCAAATATCCCAAGATTTTCCTCCATTTCTTAAATGTTTTTCAATGTAAGGAATTAAAGAGTAGATAATGTTTGAGGCTGATTTGGGTTTTGTATTAATTCCATAAACTTTTTGATCAATTTCAGACCATCTCAAGGGATGTTTATATATTGATCGACCAACCATAACACCATCGAAAATATTTAGGGCTTCTAACGATTCATCGATATTTGTGAAACCACCATTGATTTCTATTAATAATTCTTGATTAAATTTTTTTAATTTTTTTACAACATCGTACTTAAGCGGCGGTATAGTCCTGTTTTGTTTTGGATTAAGACCTTTTAATATGGCTTTCCTTGCATGGACTGTAAATCTGTCTGCACCAGCATTTGCGATATATTTTACAAAATTATTCAAATTTATAAAACTATCATGGTTATCTACACCGATTCTGTGTTTAATAGTTACAGGTAAGTCGCAGTTGTTTTTGAGGGATTCTATACATTTTGCAACTTTTTGAGGATCTTTCATAAGCGAAGCTCCAAAATTACCAGAACAAACTCTTGGACTTGGACAGCCCACATTAAAGTTTATTTCGTCATAACCCCAATCCTGTGCCATTTGGGCAGCCTCTTTAAGGATTTTAGGGTCGTCTCCACCAAATTGAATAGATATCGGGTGTTCTTCGCTATTAAAATCTAGAAAATTTCCTTTTTTATTCGAATGTACTAAACTTTGGGCCACAATCATTTCCGTATATAAGAGAGCTTTAGAACTTATTTTTCTCATTATCATTCTGAAATGTTTATCAGTACAATCCATCATTGGAGCAATACTTAATTTGTGAATATTTTTCGTAGAATTAGGTAAGTAAAAACTCATTAATTTATTTGTGATCTAAATAATATGAATCAATTTTTAACAAGAAGATCTTTTATTCTAATTCCCAGTATGTCATTCTTGAAAACATTCTTAAAGCCTATGAAAGTTTTAGCTTCTTCACTCAATTCTAAAGAAGAGTGGAATTTATCAAAAGAAGAATGGAAATCTCGGCTTAGTCGAGAATCCTATTATATTTTGAGAGAGGAAGGTACTGAAAGAGCTTTCAGCAGCAAACTGAATAGTGAAAAAAGAAAAGGAGTTTTTCATTGTGCAGGGTGTGATTTAGCTCTTTTCCTTTCAGATACAAAGTATGACAGTGGCACAGGATGGCCCAGCTTTTGGGATTCAATTCAAGGTTCAGTTGAAACAAAGGTTGATTTCAAGTTAATTGTCCCAAGAACCGAATATCATTGTTCGAGATGTGGCGGTCATCAAGGTCATGTTTTTAATGATGGTCCATCTCCAACAGGCAAAAGATACTGCAATAATGGTTTAGCATTAAGGTTTGTTCCTGATTAAATTTTGTGCGGCCTTCCGCAACTTGTTATGTGCATCATTTTAAAGGAAAATAATCTTATTAAATTTTTAGAAAGATGATTGAAAATCAATCAAACAGTATTGATAATAAAGAAAATGATATTTCTGATCAGGATAATGCTCCTGAGAATGCTCCATCTTCAGAAAATCCAATAATTGAAAATGATGAAATTCCATCTCTAAAAACAGAAGATGTAAATACCGAAGAATTAAAAAATTCTATTTCCAATAATGATGCAAGGTTAGAACAGTTAGAAAAAGAACATGAAACTTTAAAAAATCAATATGTAAGAATTTCAGCAGATTTTGATAATTTTAGAAAAAGGCAGTCTAGAGATCAGGATGATTTGAAAATTCAACTTGTTTCTAAGACTCTAACTGCAATCCTACCTATTGTTGATAATTTTGAGAGAGCAAGACAACAACTTAAACCAGAAAGTGAAGAAGCTCAAGCTCTTCATAGAAGTTATCAAGGATTATATAAACAACTAGTAGAGGTTTTAAAACAACAAGGAGTTGCTCCTATGAGAGTAGTTGGTCAGCAATTTGATCCTAATTTACATGAGGCTGTATTAAGAGAGCCAAGTGAAGAGTTTAATGAAGATTTTGTAGTAGAAGAATTGCAGCGAGGATACCATCTAGATGGTAAGGTTTTGAGACATGCTTTGGTTAAAGTTTCCATGGGACCAGGCAAACAAAATTCACAAGAGGAAGTAGAAAAGGATAAAGTTGAAGTGGATATAGATTCAGAGGAAAATACTTCTGAAGATGTATAAATTCCAAATTTTTACTTGAGTATTATCTAATGGCTGATTTTTACCAAATACTTGGAGTTTCAAGAGATGCTGATGCGGATACCTTAAAAAGGGCTTATAGAAAATTAGCAAGGCAATATCATCCTGATGTAAATAAAGAACCAGGTGCTGAAGATAAATTCAAAGAAATTGGCAAGGCTTATGAAGCATTAGCCGATCCTGAAACAAGAGCTAGATATGATCAGTTTGGAGAGGCTGGCCTTGGTGGCGCAGCTGGAATGCCTGATATGGGCGATATGGGCGGCTTTGCAGATTTATTTGAAACCTTTTTTAATGGTTTTGGTGGACAAAATCCACAGGGAGGAAGAACTCAAAGAAGAGGCCCTCAACAAGGGGATGATTTAAGGTATGACCTTAATGTTGAATTTAAAGATGCAATATTTGGCCAACAAAGAGAAATTAAAATTCCGCATCTTGAAACATGTGAAGTCTGTAAAGGTGTAGGTGCCAAACCAGGAACAGGACCAAAAACTTGTTCTACATGTGGAGGCAGTGGACAAGTTAGAAGAGCCACGAGAACACCTTTTGGTAATTTTACACAAGTAGCTGAATGTCCCTCATGTAATGGAGCAGGTCAGATAATTGCGGATCCATGTGTAAGTTGCGGTGGTAATGGAGTAAAGCAAGTCAGAAAAAAATTAAGAATTAATATTCCTGCAGGAGTTGATACTGGTACTAAATTAAGAGTTTCTGGAGAGGGAAATGTTGGTTTGAAAGGAGGCCCACCTGGAGACCTTTATGTTTTTATCAAAGTGAAGAATGATTCGAAATTAAAAAGAGATGGTGTGACTATCTACTCAGAAATAGTTGTGAGTTATTTACAGGCAATTTTAGGAGATACTGTTGAAATTACTACAGTTGATGGAAAAGTAAATTTAAAAATTCCTAGTGGTACGCAACCAAATACAACTCTTTCACTTGAGAATAAAGGGGTACCTAGACTTGGTAATCCAGTTGCCAGAGGAAATCATGAAGTTCTAGTAAAGGTAAAATTGCCAACTCGCATAACTGATGAAGAGCGAAATCTTTTAGAGGATTTAGCTTCTCAGTATTCAGATAAAAATATCAATTCCAGTAGTGGACTATTTAGTAAATTATTTGGTAAAGAATCTTAATGACTCCTTTAAAGTATTTGGATCTGAAATCTGTTCCATGTCCTTTAAATGTCGTCAAGATTAAATTGGCTTTAGAGAAGTTATCCAAAAATGAACAACTTATTGTTGAATTAGATAAAGGTGAACCAGAAGAAATGGTATTAAAAAATTTAAAAGAGATGGGATGTTTGTATAAACAAATAAATGAACATGAAAAATTTTTAAAAATAAAAATTCTTAATGAAAACTAATAGTAAACATTTAGGTTTAGTTACGAAAAAATTTAATGAATTTTTCTTTGTTGACCTAATAAATAAAGAAAACTTTGGAAATAGCGAAAGATTTTTATGTAAGGTAAGAAAGTCTGTAACTTTCAAAGATCAATTTATATATGTTGGAGATGAAGTAGAAATTGACAATATTGATTTAACAAGCAAACGAGCAGTAATAGCAAGTCTAAAAAAAAGACACAATTTATTAAATAGACCTTCAGTTGCAAATATTTCTAACATTTATATTACTTTTTCAGTTGAAGAGCCAAAGTTAAATTTATCTCAAGTTAATAGGTTTTTGATATCAGCAGAATCTATGGGAGTTGAAGTGTCATTAGTTTTGACAAAGTGTGATTTGATATCAAACAAAAAACAGATCTCTTTACTTGATAAATTCAAGAAATGGGGTTATCAAGCAATTATTTTAAATTTAAATAAATCGGATCACTATGAAGATTTATTAGCTCAGTTAAAGAAAAAAAAGTGTTCGATTTTTATGGGACCATCCGGTGTTGGTAAAACTACTTTGCTTAACAAGATAATTCCAGGTCTTCAAAATAGTACTGCTCCAGTTTCCAATAAAATTAAGAGAGGGAAAAACACTACTCGAAATGTTGAGTTATTTTCCATATCTAATCAAAGTTATATTGTTGATACGCCAGGTTTTAATATGCAACCTTTAGAGGTTGATATTGGATTGATTCCAAATCTTTATTCGGAAATATATAAACAAGTAATCGATGACGGAATTAGGTGTAAATTTCGGGACTGCTTACATTTGAATGATGAGGGTTGTAATTTAAATAAATCTTTTGAAAGATATTCTTTTTATAAAGAAATGATCGAGTCTTCTAAGAGTCACTATTATCAAAACCAGGAAGATTAAGATTTAATCCACCAGTTAAATCATTCATTCTTTCTTTCATAGTGGTAGTAGATAATTCATGAGCTTTTTGAATGGCTTGTAATATGTTTTGCTCAATTTTTTCTTTATCTGAATTTAAAATATTTTCTTGTACTTCTACCTTTAAGGGAAGTTGGTTGCCACTAATCCAGACTTTTACCATTTCATCATCACTTTTCCCTTCAATCTCCATATTTTCAAGTTCATCTTGTAATTTTTGAGCATCTTGTTGTATTTGTTTAGCTTTTTTAAAAGCTTCTGTAAGTTGTCCAAAGTTTGGAAGTCCAAAACCCGCCATTTTAAAAAAAGTTTCTTTAGTTAGGATAGTCAAAACCAATCATTCTTACTTCCGGTTGCAAATAAATTCCTTTTTTTTGTAGTACTTTTTGTTGAATTACAGTTATTAATTCATAAATATCACTTGAACTTGCTGAAGAAGTGTTGATTATAAAATTTGAATGCATTGTAGAAATTTCTGCTCCCCCAATTTTAAATCCTTTTAAACCCATATCATCAATTAATTTTGCTGCATAATTATTTTCAGGATTTTTAAAAACACTACCAAAACTTGGTAGATGATATGGTTGTGTTTCTGTTTTTAATTTAAGGTTATTTTTGGTTGTTTGAATTAATTGTTTTAGATTCCCATTAGGTTCAAAATGTAATCTTGCACTAATAATTGTTAAATCATTTCTTTGAAAAGAGCTAAATCTATACTCAAAATAGATATCTTTTTTTTCAATTTCAAGTTCTTCATTAGTTTTATTATTTATAACTTTTACGGAAATAAGATTTTTTGCTAGCGATAAATAACCTGTGCCAGCATTCATATAAATTGCTCCTCCTAGTGTTCCTGGAATTCCGACAGCCCATTCCCCTCCTTGCAATCCATTTTTAGCAAGAGAATTAGATAATGTTGGGAGCATTACACCTGCTTCCGCTTCAACAATTCCTGTATATGGCTCTATCCTCAGTGATTTCAATTTTTTTGTACAAATAACTAAGCCTTTTATGAAAATATTATTTATTAAAAGATTTGAACCTGCGCCAATTATTTGACATCTTTGTTTGTTTAAATTGGCCCATTTTATTAGATATGAAAATTCTTCTAAATTTCTTGGCTCAGCAAAATATTCAGCTACTCCTCCCACTTTTATAGTTGTATAACTACTTA
>CACGVZ010000027.1 GCA_902576415.1 uncultured Prochlorococcus sp.
AAGTTTAAAAGTTTAAAAGTTTAAAAGTTTAAAAGTTTGGGTAAAGTTTGGGTAAAAAATCACAAATCCTTGAGATCCACTCTGAAATCAGACTGGCTCACTTTTCATTAGCCAGTAGCTAGGTTCCTGTTGTGGCATGGGATCTCGGCGAAATTATGTAGTTCGAATGAAGTTAGAATAACTCGTTCAGATATAAATTCATTATCCATCAAAGTCCCTATTTAGGGAAGTGATGCGTGTACTGTGAATCACTTTTAATTAATTGATAAATAAAATATTTTTATTAATAACCTCTTGAATGGCAAATACCCCAACTATCACAATCGTATAATTCTCCCTCTGCATTTTGAATAGTCTCTTCAGACCAAGGATCTTGATCTAATTCTCCTGCTGTTTCATATTCACCCCAGTTATAACTATTTCCTCCATAAATATTCTCGCCAGTGCGATAAATTGTATCTGCGAAGCAAGGAATAAAAATTGATAATAGAGTCAATGAAGTTGAAACAAACAAAGATTTCATGCTAGATATTTGAATCATCATTCAAAGTTTACCAGAATTGAAAATTAAGAAATAATTTGATCAATAACTCTTTAAAAAAATGACAAAATTTATAACCTGACTAAGATTTATTCAAGTATTTATTTTAAAAGTGTCTTTAAGTGATCTTATTACTCACGTAGATAGGCTTACGAAAAAAAACAATGCATTGAAGAAGTTTTTACAATTAGCTAAGGATTGTAAAACAGATAATGAGAAAATTAAATTCTTGGATAATTTTCTAAACTCAGAAGATATTGGAGAATATGAGTGGAGTAAATTTAGCAACAGTAATTTTGAGTTTCTTGAAGAAAATAATCTCAATAATGATGATGGCTTTTTTAGTGAATATTCAGAGGAAGCTGATTGGGTGTCCTCTTTCAAAGAAGATGAAGTTGATTTAGAACTTAAAAAAAACTTATTAGATAGAAAGCATTCTTTTGAGGAAATGAGGTCCTCTTTTAAAAAAATATATCCAAAAGGTGATGAATTAATAATTAGATATAAGCTTCATCAATTTTCTTATTGGTTTGATAATAAACATTATGGTGCCTATCAAGAGAGAATAACTAATAACGAAGAGGAAATTTTAAAAGATATTAAAAAAATAGATCAATGGACTAGAGATCCAGATTATGAAAAGAAACTAAAAGCAAAGAAAGAAGGAAAAATTTTCCTCAAAGATACTACTGTTGGTGGAGAAGTGAAAACTTATCGTTCAAATTAGATGAAGAAATAAATCCTATATATATCTTATGCTGCTAGATTTCTATATCTTGTGAATTGTGGTTCAAAAAGTAATTTAACAGTTCCAACCGGACCATTCCTATGTTTTGTGACTATTAATTCTGCTATGCCTCGATCTTCAGTTTCTGGATGATAAAACTCATCTCTATAAAGCATAATTACTACATCTGCATGTGCTTCTAAACCTTGAGTTTCTCTTAAATCACATAACATAGGACGACAGTTTTCTCTCTTTTCAATATCTCTAGAAAGTTGCGACATAAGCACTACAGGTACATCCAATGCTTTTGCCATTTCTTTAAGATCAAGGACAATTTTGGATAACTCTTTATCTCTAGATTCTTTATTTGGACCATCCATCATTTGTATGTAATCGACTACCACTAATCCAAGTTGTCCTAGTCCTTCCTTTTCTTTAATTTTTCTACTTTTTGAAAGCATCTCTTTAACTTTTATAGAACCTTTATCGCAAACAAATACAGGTACTTCTCCGATGCCTTCTATCTCAGAACCAAGTAGACCCCATTCATCTTGTTGTAATCTTCCAGTTCTCAATCTCCCTGATTCGATACCAAGTTCCATAGAAAGAAATCTATAACTCAATTGCTCTTTACTTTGTTCCAAACTGAAATAACAAACTGGTAGTTTATTTGTTTTGGCAACATTTTTTGCAAGGTTCATAGCAAAAGAAGTTTTACCCATTGAAGGTCTCCCTGCTACAACAACTAATGAACCTCTTTGAAGACCTTGTGTCATTGCATCTAAGTCATAAAAACTTACAGGCACGCCTGTTGAATATTTTCCTAATGAACTCTGTTCTATGTTTTCAAAAGTTTGTGGCATTATGCTCGCTAAATTTTTCATATCCTCAGAATCTTTTATTAAATGAATTCCTTTAAGTTTTAATTTTTTTTCTTTTGAATTACTCATCCTAAATTTTTGATGGAAACTTATATAAGCAAACCTAAAAAATAATGCAAATTAAGTTTTTTAAAGTTAACTATTAATCCATTTGTTTTGTTAAATTCTTTCTGAAGAAATCTATAAAAATTGTTTGACAAGATCTGAAAATTTTAATAAATGAAACTCTTACTACTCGCACCGCTATATTAAATACTGTTGCCAGTCAATCTAAAATGTAATGATTAAATCTCTTTGTTGAAGAAAACTAATGTCCCTCTTTGCAATGACTAATGAAAAAAAACTTGGTTTATATGAGATTGTTGTCTTCTTAAATATAGGGTGTGAAGAATTATTAGATTCGATTGGTATAAGTTATGAAATTTCCGAAGAAGGTGAAAATACATATGAAATTCTTTTAACATTAACTGAAGAAGAGATTATTGAGATACTTGATGATTTGCAAATAATAAAAATGGATAAAAAGATTCTTACAACTAAATTACTAAGTGCTGAATTTGCTGATTACTCAAAAAAAATAATTATTGAAAAACCTAATGGACATAATATTGCTGTTTATTAGATATTCCTTTCAGCGTGTCTTAATCCATAGTTTTTTTAGACGTATTAAATTAATAACAAAACTTAGTTTTTCTAAATTTCTCTCCATTCATTGTTATCCCATTTATATTTCTTTGTTTTTTGTTCTATGTCAGTAATCCATAAGTATCCAAGTTCTAGGGTTACAGGGTTTATTTTGAATACAAAATCTTTCTGCCAGGAAACTTGGAGATCAACAATTTTCATATTCATATTTTTTTCTTTGCGACATACCTGATTTATGTAATCAAATAAATTTTGATATTCAACAAACTCTCCAAATTCAGGAGTAAAGTTGAGTGTTTCACTGAGATTTTTAATATCCTTGCCTAGTTTTACCTCCCATCTAATTTGAACAATAGCACCTTTATTTTTATGAAATATCAACTCTTTCTGTATGGTATCTAATGTTGAGCATGCATAATATCTAAGACCATCTCCATCTTGATTTGTATGGTATTCAATATTGCGAAAATCTTTTGCCAAGGATTTAAATTATTAAATTCATAATAATTTGAGATTTAAAAGAATTCAAATTTTTAATAATTAGATCGATTATCAGTTGCTAAAAATTCGAATGAGGTTCGAATAGAATTTTTAGTAAAAAATAAAACCCTTGCTATGACTGTGAAAATGCATCTCGTTCTTTTTTCATTAGCCAGTAATTAACGTCAGTCATATCAATTAGTTATGAGAAAGTTACAATGTGTGGGTGTGTGAACAGAGTGAGTATTGAGTCCTCTCTGTAAGCGTTCAAATCATCGATTTATTTAATCTAATTTACCGTATAAAAACATAGAAACAGATCGCTGGATACAGATCTTTTTTTTTAATCTATTAGAGCTAAAGATATGGAGGTGAAAACTCTACCAAGAGAACTTGCTAGGTTTTTGGAAAAGATATTGATGAAGATTACTAAATAGATTGAGAAGTTTAAAAAAAACTTCTAAAAATACTGGTCTTTTTCCAACCCTGCTCTAATAGTTCCTTATATTCCTTCCTTGCATTTTCTATAGTCTCAATCCTGCTACCTTTCATAACTGGTTTACTATTTCTCTTATAAACACATCCATAGGAGATCATCATTGCATCAATACTAGTATTAGGCTTAGATATATCTTCAAATGGTTCAAAGACTTTTATCCTACTTCTTTCCTTATTTATAAGAGTAAATTTCTCCATTACTTACCTTTGGATAAAAGATAATTTAAAAAGATACCTCCAATAACTAATAAACCACCCATAGCTATAAATCCAAATAAATCTAATATTGACTTATTAGTATTGATTTTCAAGAAAGTTAAAGCAAAAGCTATTGGAGGAAATAATAATATTGCTTTTGGAATAAGTGCCTGATTCCATTTCTTTAAAACAGTATCTTCTTGACTTAGTTCTTGATATAACTTTTCTAACTTCTTTCTTTCTTTTCCCATTAAATAATCAATAAGTAAACTATTATCCCAATACTAAAAATTAAGCTTCACTCTTGAGAGTTAATAGTCATTCAAAATAATCTTTTTCCCCTGCAAAGGATTGGAAAAACTTTTCTATATTCCAAATTTTTAGCTTCTTATAATCTCTCATTTATTTATATCTGCTCACCAAGATCAAAGAGGTAAAGCGCCACTAGAAATGTTCGTCCAATAACTCATCATAAGTTTTTATTTGGAAATTTTTAGAAAAAAAAAGATTTTTAAGCTTTAAATTTTATATTGACTTTGAATATAAATTTTCATCAACTTTTTATAAATTAAATCTTAAATTTGGCAGAGAAACTTATAGAGCAATGTGTGATGTATAAGTTATTTAAATCAACAAAAGTAGTATTTATTACCAATTAAATATATCTGTTTTTAAATGCATATTTTTGTCCTTGAAAACCCTTTAAAAAATACTTTTTCTTGAAATAAAGATTGACAAGACATTTATAAAAAAAACTTTTATAAAACATTAACTTCTTTTATGAATATGTTTCTAACCAACAAGTCTCGTTTGAAAATTAAGGATATTGTAAAGAGGATTTCATTAGATGAACATGTCTCATTGGAAGAAAGAATTTATGTAGAAAAGTTTGCAAAACATAATTCAACTATATGGACATGGCTTAAGAAAGCTAATAGCTTGAGGAGATATGGTAAGCAGAAATCAGATGGAATAAATGGACTTATCCAGAATCTTGGCCTTGATGGTTTAGAAACTGAAAATCATTTCGATCCCAAAAATGATGATCTTGCTGATTGGTTTAGTGGATCTCCTGATTGGGTGAGGAGGAGCTAATTAACCTTCTTTTAAAAACAATTGAATTTAATAATGAAAAAAGAGAACCTCCTCAATTTGTCTTGGAGCATATTCACAAATACCGAATTGCATACATTCCATTTGAGCATCAGTTAGTTTTCTCTCAATTGATAACGTATCAAACAAACCACCAAATGCATGTTGAATTTTAATTCGATTTCTGTAAGTCATAATTAACCCCCTTTTTTAGAAGTTATTTAATATCACTCATATAAAAGAATCAAGAGTTTAATACCTAAAAGATAAATTGGTAATTAATATGGTTTAAATATTTCACTAAATTCATAATCAGTATTTTTGCTCTTGAAAATTTTAATTAAAAACTCTAGGTTAGACCCACTGATTGAGGTTTAACTTCATGAGTACTTACAAAACGAAATACTTTAAAAACACAAAAAAAATCAATAACACTCTTTGGTTGGATAAATTAATTAATCAACTTGAAAAAAAATCAAAGGGAGTTTGATCATGAATACATTTAGAAATAAACAATTCAAAAATGAATTAGATCCCAAGTATGCCTTCTATGATTGTCTTCGTAGTTGCGAAATTAAGATTAATTCTGAAAAGTCTTTAGAAGAATGCGTCGAAAATTGTGAGCCTAGTCCAGTACCAAAGAATCTCGATGGCTAAAAATAGGAATTTAAACTCTATTTAATATCTATTCTGCCGTTATAAGGTTTTTATATAAATTTAAGGAGGGTAATCTTATGACCAACCTTGCAATTGAGCTACTTCTTCTAATTATAATTTTAGTTAATTTTGGAACGATCCTTACCGCTAAAATTTATTCACAATCAGTAAAAGAAATTCAACGTAAGCAATTATTTTGTAGTGAATCTATAAGTAACCCATATTGTGTTTTTTAATAAATTAATTCCAAACTAATAACTCTCAAAATAGAGATCTATAATTAAAATTTAAGGTCCACCAAAACTAAAAATAAGGAGTATAAGGTACTTCTGTTTTTAATGAATCTCCGTAATAACTTTCAGCTGACTTTAATAGGATCCAATAAATAAAATTCAGAAATGATTTTTCCATAGAAACATTTATACCTTTACTAATTCAAATCAGAATTTCAAATAAAAACATCGTAGAAAATACTTAAGTGAAGAGATTTAGGTTTTCTTAGTTAATTTGTTATGGTTAGATTTGTATGAAATGCTACTAAAGCTTGTTTTATCAATCGATTTGGTAATATTGCTTATTGATTCCCGTAATTTCAAAAGATATATTAAATGGCAAATCTTAATATAAGAAATTTATGAGTACTCAAAAAAGCCAAAGCCATAAAAGACAAGAGCAAAATAATACAGAGTGGTTAGATGAATTAATCAATAAGATTGAAACCATGAAAAATAAAATATCAAATACTTATTAATCATTCTTCTACATTTGTTATCAAGTCAGCTTGTAGTTTTCTAGGCTGACTTTTTTGATGATTTGATAATTTTCCATGCTTCTGATGCAGTGTCAGCATATTGGAAAAGATTTAAATGTTCATCTTCAATTAATCCAAGATCAGCTAAATATTCAAAGTTAATTATCTTATTCCAATACTCTCTACCAAAAAGTATGATTGGGATTTTAGTTTTCATTCCTGTTTGACAAAGTGTCAATAGTTCAAATAATTCATCTAGGGTTCCAAAACCTCCAGGAAAAAATACGGCAGCTACTGATCGCATAACAAAATGGATCTTTCTTAATGCAAAATAATTAAATTTAAAGCAAAGACCGGGAGTTATAAAAGCATTTGGTATTTGTTCATTAGGAAGACTGATATTTAACCCTATAGACTTACAATTTGCTTCAAATGCTCCTCTATTTGCAGCTTCCATAATTCCTGGCCCCCCACCTGTAACAATCACATGAGAATTACAGTTTTTATTTTGATTATTAATTGAAGCAAGTTTAGAAAACTCCCTTGCAGATTGATAGTAATTGCTCATTAGAAGCAAATTTTCTAATCTATTTAAATTTCGTTTTAGAAGTATCGATTTATGATTTTTTTTAATTAATTCTTTTATATTTTCAATTCTCTTTTTTATATTTGATTCTTCTGCAATGCTTGCTCCTCCAAAAATAATTATGGTTGAAAGAATTTTATTTTCTTCAAGGATTAAATCTGGTTTAGTAATTTCAAGAAGCATTCTAACTCCACGCATTTCATTTCGGCTTAGTAGGCTAATATCTTCGTGAGCCAATTTATAAGTATCAGAATTAATAATTAAATTCAGGTTTTTTAAATTATTACTATGGGATATATGTTTTTTCATTTCAAACAATAGTTTTAACTTTTCTTTCTAGAGGATTAATATAGATTCTTTTGATTTTGTTATTTTCGTAAATCCAATAAACAGGCGGACTTTTTCTTGCCTTAATTAAATTAATTTTGTCTAATTTTTGAGGGATAAATTCTTTAGCAGGATCAAAAAAATTATCTCTTTTGGGTTGGTTTAAAACAATACTACCTTCTTTCCCTGAGATAGATCTGTGATAAGTTCCTATAGGAATTTCTAATGCTCCCATAGATCTATTTAAATAAATCACATGATGAGGTTCATCCCAGGAAGGATTTATTAATACAAATTTCCTTTCTCCAGTGATAACTAAATTGTGGTCAATTTGATGATTGTGAACGTAATATTGCTCATCTTTTAAATCATCTGGAGGAGATATAGCTTCCCCAGAATGGATCACAACATCAGAACCATTAGAACTATTTATGCCTGCATCAAAGAATGTGACTTTTGGAGTCTCTCTAAAAATATTTATTGGGAAGAATCTTAATTCCATAGTGCTAACTCCCTTTTAAAAAATTTATAAATACTAATAAAAATTTATTTACTTTTAAAAAACAGCTATTTTTTGATTTCTAATTGCAACAAACCAAGCAATCTTCTTGATTTGGATAATCTATACATTCTTTGTTTAAAGTTTCTTCTAAGAAATCTACTTTCTTAACATAACCAAGATCTTTTAATTCTTTTTTTGGAACCGTGAACTGAGTTTGTAGTTTCATTTTCTATTCTCCTAATTAATACTGTTTTTTGAATCCATTCCAAGTTTGAGAAAATCTTAATCCTAGATAGGAAATTAAAATTGTCCAAAATAAAATTTCTATACCTAAATTAGTCATTTACTTGACCTCCTTTCTGTCTGATTATTCTTTAGTACGGGTATTATGTAAAAATCAAGCGTAAGAATACCTAAAAGTTAAAGTTTTAATTACAAAAAATCTTGCAATGGTTGTTACTCGGATGTTCTTCACATTCGTTCATCCAATAAGCTTCAATTTCTTTCAGCTTATTATCAAATGAAAGGTTTTTTTTATCCAAATTAATTTCTTGGATAGTAAATGTGTCATTTTGTGCCATAATGCTTACCTCTTGGCTACAACTATGTTTTAGTTCATTTGAATAGTAAATTTCAAGTTATATGTGTGCGGTTAGAGGAACAAAATTGTACGGATTAAGGATCAAAAAAAATCTCAAATCATAAATAATTGCAAGGAAAATATCCTCAAAAATTTATTCTAACTTTAAAAAAATTTGTATAAATTTTGCTTAGAGATTATATTCTCTAAATAATTTCTCAGGTCTGCCAGTATCTATTATTCATCTAATCTATCTGCATATTCCCTTAAAATCTCAGCCATCTTTTGAGGTGGAATTTCTTGTTGATATTCTCTACATAAATCAAAAAAATTTATCTAAGAAATCTTTCATTGAAGATGACATAAAAATTAGCGTTTCATTTTAAAAGTAAAGTATGCAAACCCACCAAGCAATAAAAGACTCACAACCCCATAAGTAATCGCTATGCCGTACATGTAAGTCATTTGTTTATAAAGACATAAGCAGAATATAAATAAACTAAGAAAACTCCAATAGCTATTGAACTTCCATAAATAAGAAAGTTCCAAATTTTAAATAATTTAGGTTTTTTAAATTCTTTTTCTTCTTCTTTAGTAATCATTTATTTTCTTTTTCTTTTCTGGCAGCATTACCTTTTGCTCTTAATACCAAAGTTATCGTAAGGGCAGCGCTTAGTATCACAACATCAATTAATAGGTGCGGGGAAATATTCATCAGCTGAAAAGAGAAATAAGAAGAGTCATTATCTTTTCATAAATAAATCTATTAATCATTAAAAAATAGGGGTTTATCCCTCTAAGTGTAGATCGACTGTCAATTATAGTCTATTTTAGCTTTTTAGCTTCTCTTAAAAAAAACAGTATTTTATTTAACCAGAGCAAGAGAAGGCACCTGCAAGAATATTTTTAAAAATTGGTGCTTGACCCAATGCGTATAAAAAGAAAGTTGATGATGTTAGTGTAATAGCTATCTTGGAAAGTCTATTAAGTTTTAAATTTGATACTTTTGAAAATGCAGAATTCATTTATTCATTAGTGATATGAACTAACCTTAGCTGTAAAAATTAAATATTCAGCATCAAAATTTACCAAAGAATAATTTTGTTGCTTATTATTTCTTAGCTTGCATTTTTACTAGTTCAAATTCTTTTTTAGAAACCACTCTAATTTTGTATTCTGGATATCTTGTTTCCCACCATTTATTGATCGAAATAGCTACTCCTTCTAAATCTTGGGCACAAATATTCACCCATAAAATCTTAGTGTCAACTTCTTTGTAGAATTCCCAACTTGTAGGTGAAGCCATTAAAAATCTCAAATGAAAAAATTTATAATTGTTGAAAAAATTCTATAAATTTAGGTGTATGGTCCATTAGCTAAAACTTTTGTTTTTTAATAAGATGATTTATTTGAAGATATAGGTTTTTCATTAAGTGGTAATAAAAAACTCTAAACAAAAGATTTAGGTCACTTTCGCCTTCTAGGGAAGTATTACTTCTATTTTAGAACGAGTTTCAATTAAAAAATATCTCCGCAAAGAAGGGGCCAAAAATTGACCCCTCTTGGTGAAACTCTTCCAAAGAAACACCATTAAAATCTTAACCTGAAAGCTGCAAAGTTAAACAAATTAACAAAATTAAGATTAACAATTTATGCGGCCTTTTTAAAAGGGTT
>CACGVZ010000028.1 GCA_902576415.1 uncultured Prochlorococcus sp.
GGGAAAGATTGTATTAACTTTGATAGATCTTTTAAAGAAAAATTAAGTTTATACAAAATTGTTATTGCTTGAATCGCATTCATTAAATTAAATTCACCCACAAGTGGAACAAAAAGTTGAATTTTTTCCCTAGGTGTATGAAAAATACAGGTGGAACCACTTTCAGTAAATTTTTTATCTGTTACGAAAAAAAAATCATCATTTTCAAATTCACTTTCAGTAATCTTTGTAGAGACTAATAAAGATCTTTTTTTAAGATCAGATGATAATTTAGATATCCAATGGTCATCATGATTTAATACACAAATCCCATCTTTTTCTTTTAAGTAAGGTGGGAAAAATAATTTTCTTTTTGTTTGAAAATATGATTCCATATCTGAGTGATAATCAAGATGATCTTGAGTTAAATTAGTAAAAATAGCCGCCTCAAATTCACATCCTGATATCCTGTTTTGAGCAATAGAATGAGAACTTACCTCTAATATCGCGAATTCAGATTCTGCCTCAACAGCAGCATCTAATTTCTTTTGAAGTTTATCGGCGAAATCAGTTGTATGAGAAGCCACTTCTGAGAAGCCAGGCCATCTATTGAACAAGGTCCCAAATAATGCAGTCTTTTTCCCTAATTTTTTTAAAAGATATTCCAATAAAAAAGTAATTGTCGTTTTTCCATTTGTGCCGGTAACACCAATAAGTTTAAGTTTTCTTGAAGGCCTATTCCAAAACTCAGCGACTATTTGTCCAAAAATATAATCTAAATTATCCTCTATAACCAAAATCCTTTGTCGATCAATAGATCCAATTTTCTCTTTTGCAGCAGACCCAATAATGGCAGCCTCGGCTCCATTTTCAATTGCCTCAATACAGTATTTTCCTCCATCAACATTTAAACCAGGCATACCTAAAAATAAAGTTCCTTTTTGTACTTCTTTAGAGTTAAAAGAAATATTATTAATTTCATGATCGATTAAATCTAATGAAGGAATAATTCCTACCAAATTTAAAAGTTTATGTAATTTTATAGATCTCATATAAAAAATTATTTCTCCAGAATAGTACTAATATTTTTTTGAAACCAATTCTTTAATTGATCATCTTTTAATCTTGGAGAAATGCGAGGCAATTCCATAATCTCCTCGGATCTAATTCCTTCAACAGCAATAACAGGTACTTCATAATCATATTTTTTATATTTATCTTTATATAAATCGACCCTATCAATATCAATTTCTTTGAGCTCCTCTAGATTAGGGAATAACTCACTAAAATTTATTTTTGCCAGTTTGTTTTTTAATGAATCACAAAGGCAACATCCCTGCCTAACAAAAATAAATATTTTCATTCATTTAGTCAGGCACAGGATCACATCCACAGGGGGTTAAAGGATGACATCTGCTTAATCTTCTTAAAGTTAACCACCCTCCCTTCCATGGACCATGTCTAGTAATTGCCTCATATCCATAAGAGCTGCAACTTGGAATAAATCTGCATCTTGGTCCAAAAAAAGGAGAAAACCACTTTTGATAAAAAGAAATCATAAAAAGAAGTATAGAAGTAATTGATTTATTAATAGTTTTGAACACTTTGATGATGTAAAATAATGTTTCCAGTAGTAATTAGCTTAATTGAATTTAATCAATTATCCAATTTATTGCAAATTTCTATTTAATTTAAAATTATGTCAAGATACCGCGGTCCCAGATTAAGGGTTACGCGTCGCTTGGGAGAACTACCAGGTCTCACCAGGAAAGCTTCAAAGAAGTCTAATCCTCCAGGTCAGCACGGCCAAGCCCGTCGCAAGCGATCAGAATATGCAATTCGTCTAGAAGAAAAGCAGAAACTTAGGTTTAATTATGGAGTTTCTGAAAAACAACTAGTACGTTATGTAAAAAAAGCTAGAGCTCAAGAAGGATCTACAGGAACTAACCTACTAAGACTTTTAGAAAACAGACTTGATAATGTTTGTTTTAGATTAGGTTTTGGAGGTACCATTCCAGGCTCAAGACAATTAGTAAATCATGGCCATGTAACCGTTAATGGAAAGGTTCTTGATATTGCAGGTTATCAATGCAAATCAGGCGATGTAATCGGAATTAAAGAAAACAAAGCAAGCAAAAAACTTGTAGAAGGTAATATAGAATTCCCTGGTTTAGCAAATGTCCCACCTCATCTTGATTTAGACAAACCTAAATTAACAGGAAAAATAAATGGGAAATGCGATAGAGAGTGGGTGGCTCTTGAGATAAACGAACTACTAGTTGTTGAATATTATTCAAGAAAAGTTTAATACTACTTTTCTTTGGATTATTAAATCTCTCATTTTTAAAAGAGAGATTTAATTTAATTCTTAATTTTAATAACAATGGGAAATAAGGAAAATAATATAAAAAAGCCAGGTTTTAAGACCTTATCTATTCACCATGGGGAAACTTTTGCAGAAGACACTGGATGCGTTATGCCTCCTATTTTTTCTACATCTACTTTCAAACATGGAAATAAAGATAATTTCGACTACACCAGATCAGGCAATCCAAACTTTAGAATTCTAGAAAACATCCTTAAATCAATCGAAGATTCTAAATACTGTACAGTTTTTGGATCTGGAATTAGCGCGGTAACTGCTATTTCATCAACACTAAAATCAGGTGACAAGATACTCTGCGAGTCAAATCTCTATGGTTGTACAGTGAGGATGTTCGAAAAAGTTTTCAAGAAATTTGGACTAGAAGTTTTATATACAGATTTTACAAACGAAAATAATATCAAAAAGATTTCATACTTCGAGCCAACCTTGATATGGCTAGAAAGTCCAACTAATCCGCTGTTGAAGGTACTTGATATTAAATCGATTTGTGATGAAGCGAATAAGCTACAAATCCCAGTAGTAGTGGACAACACCTTTTCTACTGCACTTATTCAAAAACCATTGGACCTTGGTGCAACACTATCACTCGTAAGCACAACAAAATTTATTAATGGACATAGTGATGCACTTGGTGGAGCAGTACTCACAAATAATGAGGTATGGAATAGTAAGATGCTTTTTTCTCAAAAAGCTCTAGGACTTCAACCATCTCCTTTTGATAGTTGGCTAATTACCAGAGGAGTAAAAACTCTTCCTTTAAGAATCGAACAACAAACACAAAGTGCAAAATTAATTTCTGAAGAGTTAGAGAATCATAAAATAATTAGTAAAGTAATTTATCCTTTTAATCAAAAACATCCGCAATTTAATTTAGCAAAATCGCAAATGAGATCTGGAGGATCGATGATCACCATGAAATTAAATCTTAAAAAAGAGGATACTTTTAAATTTTGTAAATCTCTCAAATATTTCTCTCTAGCAGAAAGCCTTGGAGGAGTTGAAAGTTTAATTTGTCACCCCGCAACTATGACTCATGCTTCTGTGGATGATGAAACAAAAAATCTTTTAGGGATAGATGATGCTCTCGTCAGATTATCTATTGGATGTGAAGAAACTAACGATTTAATCTCAGACATATTATTTGCTTTAAATAAATTCTGAAAATTGAGAGATTTACTTAAAAACCCCATATGGAAAAATTTAGAGTTGGGATATTCTATTCCTGATAGTATTCATGCTGTTTCTGTAGCATTACCAACTTGGAAGGATGTAATAAATTACGAGGAAAAAAATCAAGAATGCATGAATTTATTGAAATCTATTTACCCAAGATTCGGGGTGAATCCAATAGTGAAAAGATTATGCGAAAAAGTAAAAAAGGAAAATTACTACACTAATAAAAGTATCTGGCCATATCCAAATGAAAGCTTAGCTTTTAAAGCCAAAAAATATATTGATAGAAATACTTCTGAACAATTCTCATTAATAGAAAAAAGAGATAATTTAGCTTTCTTAATAACTGAAAAAGAAGGAAGTATTTATGCAAAATCTTTTTGGCAACATACTGGTCTTGGTTTATCTTCAAGGGCTGCCGCTGTAGAACTAGGTCTTGAAGATTGCCCTCCAAAATCTTACGTAAATGAATGTTCTCAAAGAATAAAAAATAGAATTTCTAAGTCTACAAAAATTAACTCTACTGATATTCACTTAACTTCATCTGGAATGTCTGCATTGCATACATCATTAGAAATCATATATAAATTATTTCCAGCTAAACCTACACTCCAAATTGGTTTTCCATATGTAGATGTACTTAAATTACCAATGAATATCTTTCATGGAGCCAAGTTAATTACAGAAGAAAATTGCGAGGATATTGAATTAGAAATCAAAGACATAAATCCATCAGCATTAATTATTGAACTACCGAGTAATCCAATGCTCAAATGTGTAAACATTAAAAAAATTTCAAATATAGCAAAAAAGTTAAATATTCCCTTAATTGTTGACGATACAATTGGCTCAAATTTAAATATAAATTCCCTAGAACATGCGGATATCGTTTTTACTTCACTTACAAAAATTTTTTCAGGTAGTGGTGATATTCTTGCCGGATCATTAATACTAAATCCAAAAAGCAAATGGATAGATCAATTTAGAAATGCATTAAACGAGATTAATCTTCCAACACTTTCCGATGGAGATACAGTTTATCTAGAGAAAGTTAGTAGAGATGTAAATCAAAGAGTTTTTGCACAAAATAAAGCATGTTTAGAATTAAAAAAAAGATTAGAAACCCATAGCGAGATTAAAAATATTTTCCATCCTGAAAATTGTCCAAATTTTAATTCTTTACTTACTTCTGATGGAGGATACGGCTGCTTATTATCATTTGAATTAAATGGAGGATTGAACAAAGCTAAAAAATTTTATGATTCTCTACAAGTATCTAAAGGACCTAGTTTAGGTACAAAATTTACTCTAGTTTGTCCTTATGTTTTACTAGCTCATTATGAGGAGTTGGATTGGGCTGAAAGTTTTGGTATACCATCGCACCTTATTAGAGTATCAGTTGGATTAGAAGACCAAGATCAATTGTGGAAAAGATTTTCTGAAGCACTAAATAATTTCTAAATACCTAGTATTTACCGTATAGAAACTTATATACTCTTTTTCTGAATAATAGTTAGTATTAATATATATTTTCTCAATGTATAAATGGCAAAAATTTATGAGGACAACAGTTTTGCTATTGGAAACACTCCATTAGTAAAATTAAAATCAGTTACTAAAAACGCGAAAGCTACAGTACTTGCAAAAATTGAAGGTAGAAACCCTGCTTACAGTGTCAAATGTAGGATCGGCGCAAACATGATCTGGGATGCAGAGAAAAGTGGGAAACTTACAAAAGACAAAACTATTGTTGAGCCAACTTCTGGAAATACAGGAATTGCTCTAGCTTTTACTGCTTCAGCAAGAGGTTATAAACTGATCCTTACAATGCCAGAATCCATGTCAATTGAAAGAAGAAGGGTTATGGCAGTCTTGGGTGCTGAAATTGTTTTAACAGAGGCATCTAAAGGTATGCCTGGAGCAATAGCTAAGGCGAAAGAAATTGCAGAAAGTAATCCTTCTCAATATTTCATGCCAGGTCAATTTGATAATCCAGCGAATCCTGAAATTCATTTCAAAACTACTGGACCAGAAATCTGGGATGATTGCGATGGTGAAATTGATGTCCTAGTTGCAGGGGTTGGAACTGGCGGCACAATTACAGGAGTTTCAAGATACATTAAGCAAGAAAAGGGTAAGAATATTACTTCTGTAGCTGTAGAACCATCACATAGTCCTGTTATTACGCAGACAATGAATGGAGAAGAAGTTAAATCCGGACCACATAAAATCCAAGGAATTGGAGCAGGATTTATTCCTAAGAACCTTGACTTATCAATTGTTGACAAGGTTGAACAAGTAACGAATGACGAATCAATAGAGATGGCTCTTAGATTAGCTAAGGAGGAAGGTTTATTAGTAGGAATATCTTGTGGAGCTGCTGCTGCTGCTGCCGTTAGATTAGCTGAACAAGATGAATATGCTGGGAAGACGATTGTTGTTGTTCTACCTGATTTAGCAGAGAGGTATTTATCATCAATTATGTTTACTGAAGTTCCAAGCGGAATAATTCAAGAACCAGTCAAAGCCTAAATCTATTTTTTATCCAGTAGTGAATCTGGAGAAATATACATCGCATCGCCATAAGAGAAAAATCTAAATTTTTCTTTTATGGCTTTCTTATACAAATCTAATAATCTTTCTCTTCCAATCATTGCACTTACTAAAAGTAATAATGAACTTTTAGGAAGATGAAAATTAGTTAATAATCCATCAACTACCTTAAATTTATAACCTGGCTTAATTACTAAATCTACATACTTTGCTATGGGGATAAAGTCATTAATTTCGTGAGAATAACAACTTTCAAGAGCTCTTACGCTAGTTGTACCAATAGCAATTATTCTTCTATCCGTTTTCTTTATTCTTTTTATTTCCTCCACTACTTCCTCATTAACACTTACCCATTCTTTATGAAGTTTTAAGTTACTTAAATCTTCTTGATCAATTGGTTTGAATGTTCCATAACCCACGTGCAAAGTTATAGGTAAGATTATTACTCCTTTTTTTTTTAGATTTGAAATAAGACTTTTGCTTAAGTGTAAACCAGCTGTTGGTGCAGCAACTGCCCCCGGATTAGTTGCATACTCAGTTTGATAACTTTTCTCATGAAAAGATTCTTCTTCGTAATTTTTTATATAAGGAGGGAGTGGGATTTCCCCGTATTTATCAAGAAGGTCATTCATTGAATTGAGACAAGTTATATTTTCCGGAAATTTAATCAATCTCCCTCCAGTTTCTTCATCAATCCCATCAACAATCAAATTAATATCTTCTGCTAAAGGAGATTTTAATTTTAATTTTCTATTTATTTTTAACTTTTTCGCTGGCTTTGCCAAACATAACCAAACACATTCATGGGATCTTTCTAAAACTAATAATTCGACTAATGTCTTATTTTCTAATTCCACCTTTAACCTAGCTTTCATTACTTTAGTATTGTTTACAACAACAAGATCGCCTTCTCTAAATTCATCTAAAAGATTCTTAATAAATTTATTAGTTAAGCAGTCTTCTTCAAAGACACTATTTCTAACTATCATCAATCTTGATTCATGCCTAATTGCAGATGGTTTACTAGCAATTAATGAAGGATCAAGTAAATAATCATAAGCTTCAAGCTTATAATCTCTTTCTACATTATTAATTTGAGAAATCAATTAAATTTAGGAGACAAGAGTCTCTGGCTCATCTTCAATTAGGGAAGCCAAGTCTTTTAAGAATGAAGCTCCATCAGCTCCATAGATCACTCTATGATCAGCTGTTAGATTTACTTGCATTATTTTTTTAACAGATATTGAACCATCACTATTAGCAACAACGGTTGGTTTCGATGATGCTATGGCTAAAATAGCACCGGTACCCGGAGGAAGAATTGCGTCAAATCTGTCAACTCCAAACATGCCAAGGTTAGATAAAGTGAAAGTTCCAGTGGAGTATTCATCAGGTTCTAATTGTTTTGATCTTGATCTTTTTACGAGATCTTTCCATTCCCTAGACAATTCAAATAAATCAGTATTGCATGGTTCTTTTAAAACTGGAGTTATTAGGCCACCATCTTCCATCGCAACAGCAACAGCAATATTTATATTTTCTGGATAAGAAATTCCATTTTCTGAAAAACTTGAGTTAACTTGAGGATGTTTCTTTAGTGTCTTCGCAACTGCCTTTACTAGTAAAGCAGTCATAGTTACTCCGTTCTGTTTTACTTTTTTGTAGAAATTATCTAATTTATCTGTGTTAATGGAGTATCCCACCCTAAAACATGGCACATCTAAACTAGATTCCATATTTTTATTTACTGCTTTTTGAAGAGTATTAAATTGAATTGTTTCTCCAGGATTACCAAAACTTTTTCCTGAAGTTTCTGGTTTACTCTCAACTCCCAAATTTGAACCAGGAATACTTGCAGGAGAACCACCTTCTCCTATCCATGGTATGGAAACAGGTTGACCATTAGCTTTTAAAATATCCTCAGCTTGAATCCTTCCGTGCGGACCAGATCCATAAACTTTTGCTAAATCAACACCCATTTGAGAGGCTAATTTTTTAGCTCTTGGAGATGCAATTATCCTCGAAGAAACATTATTTGTAGCAGCATTAATTTGATCGCTATTAAATGATGGGGCTACCTTTTCACTCTTTAATACAACTTCTTTTTCTTTTTTTTCAACAATTTCACTTTGGACCACTGGTTTTTCTTCAGTTTTATTACTTACCAATTCAAGTTGATCCGAGCTAGAAACTTCAGGTTGATTTCCTTTATTTAGTTCTTGAACAGAAGTTATCTCATCCTCATTTTCTACAATAAGACCAATAGTCTCTCCTACTGGTGCAGTGCTGCCGGCAGGCATCAAAACAGCCGCAAGATATCCATCTTGAAAAGATTCAACATCCATATCTGCCTTGTCAGATTCAACAACCAAGACAGATTCGCCTCTTTCAACCTTATCTCCCGGATTTTTCAACCATTCCACAATCTTGCCTTCCGTCATAGTAGAACTCAAAGCAGGCATGAATATTTCGTGAGACATAAGAAAATTGTTATTGCATAAGTTTTAAGGGATTTTCACCAAACTTTCAAAAGTTTTTATGATTAAGAACCCTTTTAACTCTTGATCTAATTATACGAAATCATGTTCACAGTGGGAACTGTTAAAACTTAAGAAAGTAATAATTTAGATCGATGAGAATTAAAACTTTTCGCAATTAAAATCCACTTATTTTTAGCAAAAATACTAAATATTTTTATTTAATTATTATCTATAGATTGAATAACTCCATCTTTAACAGTAATTGAGACTTGCATTTTTTCAATAAGATTGTCGCCGACAGTGACATCACAGAAACTATCCACTTGTCCTTGATCAACAATTTCATCCATTTTTAATTCGCGAACTTTACTCTGTTGTTGAAGTAGATTTCTTTTTTGTTCTTCAATTTCATTTCGTTTTGCTGCAACTTGTTGTTGCACCTGACTTACTTGTTCTTGAACTCTTGGATCTAGAGGATTAACCGATTGGGATCTAATATTATTTACTATTTGCTGCCCCTCCTGCTCAAGTTGAGATAATTGCTGATCAATATTTGAAATTGCTTTACTTAATTCTTTTTCAGCATCTTCCTTCCAAGTTGCTGTAACTACAGCTTTAATAGCTATGGAGCGCTTTATAGATATTGAGTTTTT
>CACGVZ010000029.1 GCA_902576415.1 uncultured Prochlorococcus sp.
TAAAAATTAAAACAAATTCGAACAGAAATTTACATGATTCTTGCAAACAGACTAAACCCTCAAATCTATTGTCTGCATCTTTAGCTTGTTGTATTTCAACAACTCTTGGAATAATTCTAGAAAAGAATAATATTGAATCAAAAAGTTTTTATGTTGATATTATCTCTAAAAGTGATATTCAAAATAATAAAATTTCAACCTTGCATTGTAAAATATGCCTTCCACTTATTAAGAAATTAAAAATAAAGAACTTTATAAAAGAAAAAATTGAAACATCATTCATAAGCAATTCTCTTAAAGAATCTATAAATATAAGCTATGAATATATTTTTAATAGGTAGCTAATCTTTCGGCAACAATCATTTCTTTATAAGTATCTAATTCTTCAACTTCTTTTAGAGAAACCTTTCCTCTATCATCCCATTTTCTTAATCGAACTGCATCTTTGAAGTATTTATTATTTTCTAGTTCATTAATCTCTTCTTTATTTAAAGCACCACCTTGTACCTGAAAACTATTTTTAGATGCTTTAGATAAACTTTCATAATAAGAATTATCGATTGAGCATAAATATCTTTTTGCTACAACGTGTAAGCGAATACTTTCTGTAATTTCTTCAGAGAAAAAATCTTTTAAAAAATTTGAAGCAATATTTTCATGATTAAGATCTTTTTTTAAGAAATCATTTTTTGAGTCATTTTCATCGATTAGAAGATGACCTATATCGTGTAATAAAGAAGCAATTACTATATGCCTTCTGCCATCTTCAGTGCGCGCAAGTGAAGCTGTTTGGAGACTATGTTGTAATTGAGTGACTGATTCATCATAATTAGTTTTTCCTTCTTCCTTAATAAAATCAAATAATAAATCTACAAATTCATTGTTATCAGAATTTTGTAATTTGTTTTTGAAGTTTTTAATAGTTTTGTATTTCATTTAATTGCTTCTCCTTCAAAGTGACCTATTAAACTTACATATCCATCTTTAAGAGAGTTCTTTTTAAAGTCATAATAATCTTTTCTCAAATCGCCTTCAGTTTTAGCATTATAAGTAACATAAAGTGCTCTTCTTGGACGACTAGATTTATTTGTTGAACTTCTGTGAGGAACAAAAGAATCGAAAAATACTGCGCCTCCTTTTTTAAGAGGTATCTTCTCCCAAACAAATTTTTCTGCGGTTAGTGAATCTATACATCCTTTGTCATCAATATTTATTATGCCCTCATTATTTCTACCTCTTGCAAATTCCAAACATCCATTACTTATATCAGAATCATCTATAGCTAATAGCATTGTTATGTGTTTTTTCCCAAAAGGATAAGCAGGAGCATCTTGATGAGGTGCATATCCAGCCCCCCCAGGGTATTTATAATTTATTTTTTCCTTGAATAATATTGGTTCATCATCAAATAGCATAGTTAAATAATCTTTTATTGATGAACTTAAAAGAAATTCCCTAAAAGATGTATGCGAGCTTACAAAGTTTTCTGTTCTTGAGAGCACTTTACCATTAACTGTTTTTTCATAATGATGGTTAACCTCTTTAGAGTCGTTAAGTTCACTAATCCATTTTTCAATTGCCTCTAAATCACTTTGATTTATTAGGTTCTCATTAACTATAAATCCGTCATTATCGAATTTTAATTTTATATTGTTCAAAACTGATTCCACCTCAATACAAGTCTTAACAAGATATTAAACATTTATGATTAAGATAAATTTAAGAAGAAAAGATAATTAAGAATGCCAATTTCAATTAGAAAAATATATTCTAATCAAACTATTGATATAAGGCATGAAGCTATTTGGCCAGATAAAAAAAAAGAATTTTGTATTCTTGAAGATGATAAAAATGGTACACATTTTGGTTTATATAAACAAGAGGAATTAATATCAATAATTTCACTTTTCATGAGAGAAAATAAAGCAAGAATCAGAAAAATGGCCACAAAACCTGCTTATCAAAAAAAAGGATTTGGGTCTAAATTAATTTGTCATGCAATTTCTTTCTTAGAATTAAAAAACATAAATTATATTTATTTATTTTCTAGAAAAAAAGCTCAAATGTTTTATGAAAAATTCGGTTTTTTATCTGAAGGTAATTATTTCAAAAAAGAAAATATCTCTTATATAAAAATGTATAAAACTATTAATGATATAAAAAGTTGATAATATTTTGAGCAGCTTCTAATTCAATAAAAAGTCTAACTTCATCAACTGCTGAGCCAAGATGAGGAGTAAAAAAAGTCTTATCTTTTAAATTTAATAATTCCTGATTAATTTTTTTTGGTCGATCTTTTATCGATAAATCTTCAAATTCAAAGACATCTGAAGCATATCCTCCTATGTGCCCAGAATTAATTGCTTGTGCAATTGCACTCTCATCTACTACAGAACCTCTTGAAGTATTAATAAGTAAACAATTTTTTTTTATTTTTAAAATATTTTCGGAGTTAATAAAATGGTAAGTATCGTTTTTTAAAGGTAAAAGAATAACCAAATAATCAGCCTTCTCAAAAAGATCATTTAATTCCAGATATTTGGTGTTTAGTTGTTGTTCATCTATTGAATCTAATTTTTGTAAATCATGATAAAAAAGTTTTACATTAAAACCTTTAATCTTCCTAGCTACTTCAACCCCTAATTTACCCATACCTAGAAGACAAACATTTTTACCTTCAATTCCATTTGAGAAGAATTTTGGTTCCCAACCTTTAAACTTTTCAGATCTAACATATTCATCACCTATTAGTAGATTTCTTGATAAACCAATAAGAAGTCCCAATGTTAACTCTGCTGTTGGCGAAGCAAGTAAATCTGGGATCATTGTAAATTTTATATTTCTTTTTATGCACTCTTCCAAATCAATATTGTCAAATCCTCTTAGTGCTCCAGAGATGATCTCTAAATTTTTTGAATTATCTAAAAAGTTCTTATCAATTCTATCTGGCATGAATACCATCACACCATGTGCATCTTTACATAAGAACTTTAATTTTTCATAAGTTAGAGGTTTATCATTTTGGTTACTAATTACTTCAAAATTTTTTTCTAATAACTCAATAACTTCAGTATGAACTTTATTGGAAATAACAACCTTCTTCATTTAATGAGAATTATTCAGATACTGATTTCCTGAGATAGTTACTCATGCTATCTAATACAGTTACTACGACTAAAACTACTATTAATAAAGCTGATACTTGAGCATAATCCATTATCCTCAAAGCACTTATGATCTCTAAACCTATACCACCAGCCCCTACAGCACCTACAACCATTGAAGCTCTAAAGTTGTATTCCCATCTATAAAAAGTAACATCAGCCATAGCAGGAAAAATTTGAGGAAGAATGCTATGCACAATAACTTGTAGATCACTTGCGCCAGAAGCTCTAGCTGCTTCTATAGGTTCCTTGTCACAAAGCTCAATAGCTTCAGCATAAAATTTACCTAACATTCCAACAGAATGAAGACCTAATGCCAATGTCCCCGGGAGAGCACCAAAGCCAATCATTGCAACTAGAATAATACCTAAAATTAATTCAGGAACAGCTCTTGTGACGTTTAAAATTAGTGTTGCTAAGTTGTAAACAATTGGATTTATAGTTGTATTTCTTGCAGCAAAAAAACATAAAAGTAAAGATAAAAAAACAGAAATCGAAGTTCCTGCGATACTCATTGCCAAAGAGTCTATTAAAGGTTTAAACCAAGTTCCAGCTCTTGAGAAATCAGGAGGAAACATTTCCGGCAGTAATTTTAAAACTGCCGGAATACCTGTACTTATCCTTTCAAAATCGAAAAGACCTACAACTGCTAAAGAAGAAAATACAAATATCAAAATTATGAGAACCCTGAAAAATTGTTTTTTCCAAGTCCTCCTTTCGACCTCTAAAATTCTTTTGAATTTATCCATTTAATAATTTTTTTATTTGTATTTTTAAAGTGATTTTTTACTTAACAAACTTAGAAAGATCAAGACCTAGAAGTTTGCCTGCTTTTCTAATACCGTCATAATCACTATCAGTTATAGATGCGAAACCATCAGCGTTAAAAGGTTTCAGGACTTTGTCACTATCTAGATCTAAGAAAGTAACTCTTATTGTTTCTTTTAATTCAGGAGATAAAGTTGAACGCATTGTCCATGGATATTGAGGAATAGGAGAAGATTGAGCAATAGTTGTTACTTTAGAAGGGTCAATAACTCCTTTTTTCTTTAGGGATTTAAGAATCGGACATGCCATTCCTCCTGCTTGAGCATTTCCATTTTGAACTGCTAAGGCAACAGCATCATGTGATCCTAGAAAAACTCCTTGAAAATCCTTGCCTTTAGTAAGTCCATTTTCAGCAAGAGTTAACTCAGGGAATAATCTACTAGAGGTTGAAGCTGGATCTCCAAGAGCAAAAGTAGTACCTTTGATATCATCAAAACTAGTAACACCTTTTTTAGTGTTTCCAATTATGCAGGAATTATAGGTCTTAGTTCCTCCTTTAATCCTTGCTGCAAAAGGTTCAATATCACTTACTGCTTTAGCTAAAACATAAGATAAAGGTCCAAAGTAAGCTAAATCCAACCTATCGTTTCTAGCTGCTTCAATCATTGAAGAATAATCAGTAGTAACAACTAACTCTATTTCCTTATCAAAGGCTTCAGTTAAGTAATCTTTTAGACCTTGATTATCTTGGATAACGGTTGCAGCATTTTCATCAGGAATTAATGCAACAATTAACTTATCAGGATCAGCACTTGGTCCAGCATTTTTCGTAGAGCATGCCGAAGTAAGCGCCACAAGAGAAATAGTAAAAACGCTTAAAAGAGATTTAAGTTTCATTTTTTTGTTTAAGTTTTTTTAATGAAGTGGTTTTAAACCATTACCACTTCATTTGAGGTAAAATTCGCTTCTTCTGTTATTGGTGAAGATGAATAAATATTTTTTAAAATCTCGTCTGAAAGTTGATCTGATTTACCATTAAAAACTATTTTCCCATGACTTAAGCCAATAATTCTATCTCCATATTCTTTAGCGAAATCAACTTGGTGAAGACTAGTTAATGCGGATATATTATCTTTCTTACAAATATCTTTCAGCATCGATAAAACTTGATGGGAAGTTTTTGGGTCAAGACTAGCTATTGGTTCATCTGCCAAAATCAACGAAGGATTTTGAGCTAAAGCTCTAGCAATTCCTACTCTTTGTTGTTGTCCTCCGCTTAATTCTTTTACTTTTACAAGCGCTTTGTCTAAGAGGCTAACTCTATCTATGCAATCGAGAGCAAGTTCTTGATCAAATTTTGGAAGAGGTAAAATGCTTCTAAATAGTGAATGAAATCCAAGTCGACCAGTTAAAACATTTTGGAAAACAGTATTTCTCTCAATCAACTGATGTTGTTGAAATATCATCCCAGTTTTTTTTCTTAAATTCTGAAGATCTTTTTTATTTCTTATTTTTCCTAAATCAAAAAAATCTAACTCTCCTGAAGTTAATGGATTCAATTGATTTATTGTTCTTAGTAAAGTTGATTTACCTGCCCCAGAAGATCCAAGAAGGACTACAAATTCACCTTTGTAAATATCTAAGTTTATAGATTTTAAAGCTATGCTCTCTCCATATTTGACATTAATATTTTTTAAGGAGAGCTTATTATTCACTAAGATTTAATTATTTAAATCCATTGAATACTGATTTGTTTATCTTTTTTTTAACTTAAAATTAATAAAAGGTTAAGCGAATTAAAATGTTTGTTTAAATTGTAAAAGCTATTACTTTTTCTTTTTTTTGAAATGAGTCAGATATAAATTTGTAAAATTTGCAATGACTAATAAGATAAGTAAGAAAGTATTTAGCTCCATATTTTTGTAAGTTTTATTAAATTGATAGCATTGACACTTACTCTTTTCAATAGGAATGTTTATTTAAGAATGTTAAAAATATTAGAAAAAAGGTTGGCTTAAATTTGAAAAAACATCTGTTTTAATTCCATTTAAAGATAATTAACTAAACCTTAATTAAACAGACTTATTTTAAGTAAACAAACAATATTTTATTATGTCTTGTTCCATAACCTCAGTTTTTACTTTTAAAATTGAAAGCACTTTCGATGAATGGGCCGCGATATTTGACAGTGCGGAAGCTGAAAAAAGACATTCTGAATTTCTCATTAAGCCACTTTTTAGAGGAGTAAGTAAGGAAGATCCTCAAAAAGTTATTGTCATTCATCAAGCTCCAGAAGGAAATGTTCAAAAGTTTGTGGAAGCTAATGGTGACTGGATGGCAACGCATAGAGTTGACCTTTCAACAATGGAAGAATCATCTTGGACTTCTTCAACAACAACGGAAAGTTGTTGTGATTAACAAATGAAAAGACTACTATTCCCACTACTAGCTCTCTCAACTATTTTTCTTGCGAGTTGTACTAGTAACTCAAACAAAATAGGTACTCAAAAGGTTTCTGAAACCCAAAGGCAGAGAGAAGTTTGTCTAGATTGGTATGGCTACAGAATTGATACCAAGAAAGCAATTAATGATTTAAATCTAAAAATTGAAACCGAATCAGAATTAATGGCTTACTGCGATTTCTTCAAGAATGTAGCTGATACAAAATAGATTTTTACAAAAGAATTTATTTTTTGGTGTCTTGCGATCTCATTTCTTTTTGTGCTTCCCTAATTCTTTCTTCAAAGACTGATCTTCTATATGGAGTAACTTCTCCATTTTTAGTTGCCAAGATTTGGGCTTCATAAAGCCTCTTGGCTCTTGTAATTTTTTCTCTTATTTGAGAGAGCTCATTCATGATCTTATACAGTTAATGAGAATCCCGTTCCCTATTCTCATTTCATGCGTCCAAATAAATTGGATGAACGTAGAAGTAAGCTAACATTGAAAAAAGAAGGTCGGATTTAAGATATATTTAAAAAATCTTTAAAAGTAGTTTTAAATAAAAATTTTATCTAGAGGTAAAATATTCTGGGCCTCAATTTAGTCCAAATGAATTTCATTCTCTGTATCTTTATACAATCTTCTTGATTGTGGTGATTTAAGGGCGTTATTATAATTTTCAATAAATTCCGAATCATCCAAAATAGATTTATTCTCTCTTTTAAAACTTTCTTTATAAGAATATTTGATATGCCCTATTTCTTGGGCTTGATTTGAGTTTTTGGGAGAAGGTGAATTTTTTATAATCATTTATTATTTTTTTTATATGATTGTCTTCAATATTCAAGGCGTAAAAATATAGAAGACTTATATAATTTAAGATTATTGGATTAAGAAGTTATTAAGTAAAAAATAAATTTGTTTAAAAAATTTCTAAATTTTGAAATTAAATATTTTTTCTAATAGTCAAAAATTTATTTAATAAGTACTTAATTAAAAGTTAACAATAGAGACCTAAAAGATAAACATGAACAAAAATCAACTTGTTAATTTCATTACTTTTTCAATTCTTGAAAGTAAAAGAGTTGAAGACAGATTATTTAGAAAAGAAATTTATAGCTATCTTACCCAACTAAATAAAAAACAATTAAAAGCAATTACAAGTGAATTTATCCTCTAAAAAAACTATGAAAAAGCTATTAATTCTTACTATCCTTTTAATTTCTTCTTGTAGTACTAAAGATGAACTATCCATTACTGATGAAAATAAATTATTTTCTGTAACTAAAGAAACTGCAGTTCTTGTTTGTGGAGGTAAATCCAGAATAATTGAAAGTAAAAATGAAGAAATAATCAAAGTAGAAATCAAGGATTCTTCGAGTACTGAAAAAGAAAAATTTGTTCAATTTACTATTGTTGAAACTGGTAGAAAAGGGGGCAAATATAGAATTGTTAATTGTTATCCAAATAAAGATCCTAAAAAATCGGTAATTAAAACAATCAAGACTAATTACAAATTAAATTAGTCTTAGGTCAACTAGATCAAAAGAAAATATTTAAATGAGATTTAAAGCTGCTTTAAACTAAATAATCTATAAAAAAAGAGTAGAAATAAAATTTATTATGCATCCAAGCAAAGTAGTCAAAGATCCAAAAATCAACGATACTTATTACGATCCAGATGTTGATAAGCTTTATCAATATGTAAAAATTGGTGACTTTTCGCCAGAATGGGTTGTGACAAATATAGATGAAGAAGACGATTATTATTACGCTTCGATGGGATATTAGTTTTAATATCTATATGAAATAATTTTCTTAAAGATAACTTTTTCTTAAATTATTTTTAAATTTCATATGACATTAATATAGATAATTAAATAATCTTAATGCATATTAATGATGCAGTGTTTTTAGAGGATTTATGCCCTAAGCTCAAATTAAGATTTTGGCGAAAGTCTATTCATACATTTACTAGCAAAAGATGCATATATTGCGGAAAACCTTCAGAATCAATTGATCATATATTGCCACGAAGTAAAGGAGGTTTAAACATAACAGAAAATTGTGTTCCAGCTTGTCTTTCATGCAATGGAGACAAATCAGATGAGAATGTTTTTGATTGGTATAGAAAGAAAAATTTTTATGATCCTAGAAGAGCTATGGCTATTAGAGCATGGTTAGAGGGAGACTTAATATTATCTACAAGATTATTACAATGGGCTAATCAAGAAGTTAAGGAAAATAAAGCAAATTTTGAACAAGAAGAATCAAATCTTGAAGCTGCTTAACTATCAAAGATAATTAAGTTAATGGAATATATTAAATATAAATAAGGTAAAACAGAAAAAACTTTTTTAGGAAAGCTTTGTAGTTTTTCACTAGAATAATCAATTACTTCTGCTATTTCCGAATCAGAGAGATAAAACAATAAAGGAATGCATTAACTCTGCAAGGAAATTATAAAAAAGGAAAAATCATCGTTTGTTTA
>CACGVZ010000030.1 GCA_902576415.1 uncultured Prochlorococcus sp.
TTTGATCGTTCCATAATGTAAAAAAACATTTTTCTTTCTCATGACATTATCAACCAAGACCTCAACATCGTTTGAAAATATCGTTCCAATATCACCAACTTGCCCGCCAGATTCTCCATAAAAAGTTGTCTGATCAAGAACAATTAAAACTTTCTGACCTTCAGTTGCTTCCTTAACTAATGTTGAATCCAAGAATATACCCTTTATTTCAGCTTCCGAAAGAAGTGACTTATAACCATTAAAAACAGTTTTGTTAAAAAGATCTATTTCTCGCTCTAATGATCCCTCTAATGTCAAATCAATATTACTTGAAGCAGCTTTAGCTCTCTCTTTTTGTACATTCATTTCTTCTTCAAAACCTTTTACATCTACACTGATACTATGTTCTTCAGCAATTTCTACAGTAAGTTCTAGAGGAAATCCATAAGTATCATAAAGTTCAAAAGCTTTAAAACCAGAAATTAATTTCTGCCCTGAAGAAATTAACTCATCTAGCAATTTCTCTCCTCTTTCAAGAGTTTCCCTAAATCTTATTTCTTCAATTTTTATCTCATTCAAAATTAAATCATTATTATTTTTTAAATCAGGATAATTATTTTGCATTAAGTTAATTCCGACAGTAGCAATATGAGGTAAAAATTCATTTGTTATACCTAATAATCTGCCATGTCTGACCATTCTTCTAATAAGCCTTCTTAATATATATCCCCTACCGAGATTACTTGCTGATACTCCATCAGAAATTAAATGAATAACAGCTCTTGTGTGATCACCAATGATTTTTAAGGAAATTTTGCTTTTATCATCTGAAGAAAAATAATCAATATTTGCAATCTCACAAATTTTTTGAATAATAGGAAAAATCAAATCTGTCTCATAATTATTTTGCTTTTTTTGTAGTATTTGAGCCATCCTTTCAAGACCCATTCCTGTATCAATATTTTTAAATTTTAAATCGGTCAATTTTCCATTAGGATCACGATTATATTGCATAAAAACAAGATTATAAAATTCAATAAAACGATCTCCATCTTCTAAATCAATATTCTGCAGACCCTTTTCAGGATGAAAATCATAATAAAGTTCTGAACAAGGTCCACATGGACCTGTTTTGCCCGATGACCAAAAGTTATCTTCCTCACCTAGTTTGACTATCCTATCTGGATGAATACCAATTTCATCTCTCCAAATTTTTGCAGACTCTTCGTCTTCGTGAAAAACACTCACAATTATATTTTCAACAGAAAGTTGATAAATATTAGTAACTAATTCCCAAGCCCATTGAATAGCCTCTCGTTTAAAATAATCTCCAAAAGAGAAATTACCAAGCATTTCAAAAAAAGTGTGGTGTCTAGCTGTAACTCCAACGTTTTCTATATCGTTTGTTCTGATGCACTTTTGGCTAGATGTAGCCCTTTTTGATGGTCTTTCTTTTAAACCTAAAAAAACTGGTTTAAAAGGTAGCATTCCAGCAATTGTGAGCATAACCGTAGGGTCATCTGGAATCAAAGATGCACTTGGAATGATTTTATGTAATTTTTCACTGTAAAATTTTAAAAAAGCATTTCTTATCTCATCTCCAGTAACTATTTTTTTAATTAATTGAGATGTCATTTATCCAGAATAAGAAGATTAAAAATTAAAGAAAAGCGTAATTTCGGTTATTTCGCAAAGATAATCACGCGAATTTATATTCTATATAACTAAAGTTAATTTATAAAGCTAATTATTCTATGATAGCCTCTGCCCAGACAAGTAATTCTAAATTGGCACAAACTAATAACAAGTTGACGGTTCAATCTCAAAACTTTGCTGATGACTCTTGTGCCATAAGATCTTTGGATTGGGATCGCAGTAGATTTGATATTGAATTTGGTTTAAGAAATGGAACTACTTACAATAGTTTTATTATTAAAGGCGAGAAACTAGCAATCATTGATACTAGTCACGCAAAGTTTGAAGAATTATGGTTTGAAGAATTACTGAAAAAGGTGAATCCGCAAGAAGTTGATTATCTAATTACTAGCCACACAGAACCTGATCATTCTGGTTTAATAGGTAATCTTTTAGAATTAAACCAAAATATCACAGTAGTTGGATCAAAATTAGCACTTAAATTTATTGAAGACCAAATACATATTCCCTTTAAACGTCTAGAGGTTAAGAGTGGAGAGTTTTTAAATCTCGGAACTAATCCTAATAGTGGTTTAGAACATAATATTGAATTCATAAGTGCACCAAATTTGCATTGGCCAGATACCATATTTTCATATGATCACAGCACAAATGTTCTCTATACATGCGATGCTTTTGGACTACATTATTGTTCTGACGAATTTTTTGACACTGATCAAAAAGAAATATACGATGATTTCCGTTTTTATTACGATTGCCTTATGGGTCCAAACGCTAGAAGCGTTATGCAGGCAATTAAAAGAATAGATAAGCTACCTGAATTAAAAACAATAGCTGTGGGTCATGGGCCTTTGCTCCATAATCAGGTCAATTTTTGGAAAGGAAAATATCTTGAATGGAGTAGCAATAAAAGCAAAGGCAATGATTTTGTGTCAGTCTGCTACATAAGCGACTATGGTTATTGTGATCGACTCAGTCAAGCGATATCTCATGGAATAAGCAAAGCAGATGCTCAGGTTCAGTTAATTGATCTAAGATCTTCTGACCCGCAAGAATTAACAAGTTTAATTTCCGAATCAAAAGCAGTAGTCATTCCCACATGGCCTGTAGACTCAGATAATGAATTAAAAGAATCTCTCGGTACTTTATTTGCAGCACTAAAGCCAAAACAATTTACTGCAGTTTATGATGCATTTGGTGGAAATGATGAACCTATAGATTCCTTAGCAAATAAATTAAGAGAACTTGGTCAAAAAGAAGCTTTCTCTCCATTAAGAGTTAAAAATATTCCAGATCCGATTGTTTATCAACAATTCGAAGAAGCTGGAACTGATTTGGGTCAATTGATCAATAAAAAGAAGAATATTGCCTCTATGAAGAGCCTTGATTCAAATTTAGATAAAGCGTTAGGTAGATTAAGTGGAGGATTATATGTAGTAACAGCTAGTCAAGGGGAAGGTTCGACATTTAGACAAAGTGCAATGGTCGCAAGTTGGGTTAGTCAAGCAAGCTTTTCTCCACCAGGTATTACAGTTGCAGTAGCAAAAGATAGAGCTATTGAATCATATATGCAAGTTGGTAAAGGTTTTGTTGTGAATATCTTGAGAGAAGATAACTATCAAAAAATGTTCAGACATTTTTTAAAAAGATTTGCCCCTGGAGCTGATAGATTTGCAGATGTTGATATAATTAGCAACATCGCTGAAGGAGGACCTGTTCTCTCAGATTCACTCGCCTTTTTAGATTGTAAAGTCAGTTCAAGACTGGAGACTCCAGACCATTGGATAATTTACGGAGTTGTTGAAAATGGTAATGTTTCTGACTTATCATGTAAGACAGCAGTTCATCACAGAAAAGTTGCTAATCACTATTAGAAAATAAGTCTTTGAAATGTCAGATATTAATATAGGCTTACTTGCAGAAAATCAAAATATATCAGAATTTGAAATTACTGAAAATTTTTCTTGTGTAAGATTCCTAGACCAAAATAAAGAAAGATTTGAACTTGAATTTAACCTTGAAAAAGGAACCTCTTTTAATACTTTTTTCATTAGAAGTCATGAGGAACTTTTTATTATTCATCCACCTGAGAAACAATATTTAGATTCGTTTAATAAAGTAATTTCTAGGTTTTGCGATCAATTTAAATTAAGTAATGTCAACTTCATTTCTGGTCATATTAATCCCCAAATTATTGAAACTATAAAGAACATAAGTACCCAATTTCAAAATACAACTATTACTTGCTCTAATCCAGGTTATAAACTTATTAGCGAACTTTGGAACCAAAGAAATCCTGCCTTAGAAAACTTTATTGAAATTCAATTACCTAAAATAAACATAGTCAAAAAGGAGCAAAATTTAGAATTAGATAACATTTCACTAGAGTTAATTCCTATTCCAACAGCACGTTGGCCTGGAGGTCTGATAATTTATGAACGTAATCAAGAAATCCTTCTAAGTGAAAAAATTTTTTCTGCTCACATTGCTTCTTCAGATTGGTCTGAAACAAATCGAGTTAGTACAGAAATTGATAGGAAACATTTTTATGATTGCTTAATGGCACCAATGTCTAATCAGGTAATATCAATAACTGAAAAAATTGCAGATTACGATATTAAAACTATTGCGCCATTACATGGTCCCGCTATCGAATATAGCTTAAAAAGCTTCTTAAATGACTACATTAGATGGGGTGAAAATCTCTCAACAAATAATCCTAAGATCGCTCTGATATATGCAAGTGCATATGGAAATACAGCCTCAATAGGCGATGCATTGGCTAAAGGAATAAATAGAACTTCTGTCGAAGTTGAAAGTATAAATTGTGAATTTACACCAAATGATGTACTTATAAAATCTATCAAAAACGCTGATGGTTATTTAATAGGATCACCAACACTAGGTGGGCATGCCCCAACTCCAATAGTAAGTGCACTAGGAACATTATTATCAGAGGGTAATAGAGATAAGCCAGTGGGAATTTTTGGTAGTTTTGGATGGAGCGGCGAAGCTATAGATTTACTTGAAACAAAATTAAAAGATGGTGGTTTTAAGTTTAGTTTTGACCCTATTAGGATTAAATTCAGTCCAAATAAGCCAAAGATTAAAGAATTAGAAGAAATAGGAACTCACTTTGGAAGAAAAATTATAAAAAAAGCAAAGAAAAAACCCAGGAAATCAGATACTGGAATGATTACAAGCAAAACGGATCCAAAGCTACAAGCTCTTGGAAGAGTTATTGGTTCACTTTGTGTCCTGACAGCCTCTAAAGGCAAAGATGAGAATAATATTAAAGGAGCTATGCTTGCATCTTGGGTTAGTCAGGCAAGTTTTTCTCCGCCGGGATTAAGTATTGCAGTAGCAAAAGATAGATCGGTAGAATCTCTATTGCAAATAGGAGATTCATTCGCATTAAATATTTTAAGTGAAAAGGATTTTAAAGAACCTTTGAAAAGATTCACAAAGCCCTTTGCACCTGGAGAAGACAGATTTGAAGGATTAAATATTGAATTAACTCCTAATGAACAGATAATAATTCCTGAATCGCTAGCATGGTTAGATGCTTCTGTAAAAGAGAGAATGGAATGTGGAGATCATTGGGTAATATACGCCGAAGTATTGCACGGTAATATACTAAAATCCGATAGTCTAACGGCAGTTCATCACCGCAAAACAGGTGCTAACTATTAAATTTATTTATCTAATTTATGACTGAAACAAAAGATCTAATAATCATTACGGCTAGTTGTGGGAAAAATCTAGAACTTTCTGAAAAATTTCTTGAAAAAAGTAATGAACTGAACATAAGTTCTGAAATTTTAGATCTTACTACTCTTGATATTCCATTATTTAATCCAAGAATTCACAGCAAAGAAAATATCCCAATTGAAATAGAAGCAATTAAAAAAAAGCTTTTCCAAATAGAAAAATGGGTTATATGTGCTCCAGAATATAATGGATCTATACCTCCAATTCTCTCCAACTTCATAGCATGGCTTTCTATTTCTGGAGACGATTTTCGGAATTTATTCAATGGTCAACCAATTGCAATTGCAACTTTTTCTGGTGGGATAGGATTAGAACTTCTCACTTCATTGCGCATTCAATTAGTACATTTAGGAAGCCAAGTATTAGGTAGACAACTTTTGTCCTCATATAGCAAGCCGATAGATACTAAAACTATTGAAGATATTATTCAAAGACTTTTACAAATGAAAAAATTAAATACATAAATTTTAAAACTGAAAATTAATATCAATTTTTTTCGTTCCAAGCTTTCAAGATTTCTTTAGCCATAGGAAGTGCATGTACAGATCCTCCACCAGGAGTATTCTGGGCAAAGGCAACTACAAGTAACTCACTGTTATCAGAAGGAGTAAAGCAAACGAACCAAGCGTGATCTAAACCACCTTCACCATCTTCAGCAGTTCCAGTTTTACCTGAAACTGGGGGCAGATTTGAAACTCCATAATTAATTGATACGCCAGTGCCAGATTCAACTACTTTCCTAAGACCGCTTTTTATTAATTGAATATTTTTTGGATCAATATCAACTTTAATACGTCTTTTAGCTGAAAGATCTTCTCCATCTTTTTGAGCTAAATGAGGAGTAACTAAATATCCTCCATTTGCAATCACAGCGTATGCTCTAGCTAGTTGAATAGGAGTAACTTGAACAACAAATTGACCAATAGACATGCTCGCAATATCCTCTGGAACCCAAGGAGTTCTGCCTGGCTCGCCCCATCCTCTTCCATCCTTTGCCCATTGACTACTAGCGACTAATCCTATATTTTCTTGTTCAGAAATTTCAATCCCAGATAAAGAATTAAAACCAAGCTTTTTTGAAACGTCATGAATGGCATCGACGCCTACACCATATCCAACTTGATAAAAGAAAGTATTACTTGAAACTTTTAGAGCATCTTCATAACCTATCACTCCAAAGCCTAAATCATTATGTTCTCTAAAGCATTGACTACCATATGTAATACATGGTTTAGTTTCTAGCATTGTATTAATCGGGAATTTTTCACTTTCCAAACCAGCCAAAGCCGTTACAATTTTCCATACACTGCCTGGATCATAAGCATTTAATGCTCTATTAAAAAGGGGTTTTTGAGGAGAATTGAATAGCTCATTATATTCTTTCTCAGGCTTAAAATCCTTTGAAAAAAAATTCAAATCAAATGTAGGTTTACTTGCCATTGCTCTAATTGCACCATCTCTGGGATCCATTACAATGATCGCTCCAGCTTTTATTTCTTTCAATGCGTCTTCAGCGACTAATTGTAAGTTCAAATCAATAGTCAGTTGAATATCATTACCTTTTTTTGAAGGTTTAATACCCAACGATCTTTGAAATTTACCTGAAGAATTTACTTCAATCATCTCTCCACCCCATTCACCCCTTATTAAGTCTTCATAAGAAAATTCGATACCTGTTCTACCTATTAAGTCATTTATTTTATAACCCTTATTAGATAAAAATTTGTATTCTGAATCAGTAATTGGCTGAGTATAACCAATTACATGAGCAGCGACAGATTTATAAGGATAATTTCTAATTAATTTTGTTGCTATTTCAAAACTAAGTAAATTATCTTCATTTTCCATGAATTTAATTAATTGCTCTTCGTTTAAATCATCAAGAATAGTTACTGAAAGTTTTGAGTTTTTTAAGCCATCTAAATATTTTTTTTGAATTGCATTGCTATCAATATTTAACAAATCAGAAATTCTTAATTTATGTTTTTCCCAATTTCTTTTAATGACAG
>CACGVZ010000031.1 GCA_902576415.1 uncultured Prochlorococcus sp.
GAAAAAAAGTATTCAAAAAAATGTTCTGGAAAGAAAAACATTATGTTTGCTTATGGTTTTATACAACTGGGTTCTAGTTTCGTATCGGCAATAGCACTAGCTGCAATCGCTTTTGGATTCTGTTCAATAAAAAAAGAATCTAAACTTTTTAATAAATGTGTTTCAGAAATTATTGAAGATGGTGGCACCAATTCTGAGGCCGTAAGGTATTGCAATGGGGGCAATTAAAAGTCTTTCACAGAAAAATTAAATGGATTCAACCTGTGATTTAATTATTGATTCCTTAAAAGAGGAGCCAATTGGAGAAACTGATCATTTTATTTGGTTCATAACAGATATTGGCATCGTTGCTCTATTTAAAAGAGAGGAAAACTTTGAAACTTATAGTTCGAATGTCGAAATTGAGGCAAATAAAATTGCTTTAGATATAACTAAAGAAGAGAAAGAGTACCTCAAAATAAAAGAGAGACAGGTTTTCTTGTTTTATTCATAATCTAGGATTTAGTTCTTGATTTAGTAAGATGGCTCAAGGTTAAAGGCTGGCTCCATAATATTGCTTTCGCTAACTAATTCGTAGGTTAGCTCTTTATTTAGGGCATTTATATAAGATGTATAAAGTTTTCCCCAAACAAATTCAAATTCATCTTTACTTAAATTCTTGAAAAGAATTTCTCCTTTGAAGTAAATGTGATAAGAATCATTCATCATGGAAAATTAATCTTATCCTTTTTAACGCAGTGAAATATGTATGTAGTATTAGGTGCTACTAAAAAGAAATTTATATTTAGAAGTTAGAAATACTTTTAGACTATCCGTGTATTCATTTTTTGTTTTTTGAATAATCCGACTGTCTCATCAAGATCCATACAAGGCTGAATGCTTATATCCATTAACCTTCTCCATGGATGCCATTGCTTCCAAATTGTCTCAAGAGAATCTGCACTCACTACAGAATGTCCAATCCCATTTTGAACCATAAAAATCCAAGAATGAACCTCATAGTTTTCAGGTCTATTTTGGGGACCACCTGATTCGTACCAATTAATTAGCATTTCTGCCCCTTCTTCTTGATCCTCGCCATCTGTAAATTCGTAGGAAATCAAATACCTTTGCATATAGATTATTATTAAAATCTCTAAACTATTTTAACTCTAGATTTAGATATTGCCTCCGAATTTAATTAATGCTATTAAGTTTATAGAGGTGATTGTTTTAAATGACCGAAAGATTTGGGAAAATTAAAAAAAATATTTTGACTAATATATCTTTTATAAATAAGACAATCTTGAAGTATTTTCAAAACCATGATCTGTTCGTATAGCTCCAGTTAACAGATAAAATTTGATACTTTTTAAAATACCTTAAATTAGTTACCATATTTGTATTGTAGAAATAGCAATGATTAATAAAAAGGACAAAAGTGATCCAATTGTTAATTTAGAGTATGAAAAAGTTCTAGAAGAAGAAATAATTAATTCATACGAAAGTAAATTTCAGAAAGATACTGAACCAGTTAAAAAAAAGACTAAATTTTACAGACTTAAAAGAAGTCCATTAGAAATATTAAATAGGTCATTTTTCTTTTTCTTTATTGGAAGTTTTCTTTTCTCTTTGTTTTTAGCTTATTCAGAAAGTAAGCTATGGTTCATACTTTATGTAATAAGCGCATTGTCATGTGTTTTCTATACCCCTAATAGAAAGGCACTTAAAGAATTAATAGCAGCTTGGCCAAATATAGAGGATCTCATTAAAGGGAGGAGTATGTGGAGAAAAGGCAAGTAAATAGATTATGAAACCTTTAAGTTCATTTAAAAAATGGTTATTAAATATCCTTGTGCCATACATAGAAGGCACTAACAAGAAAAAAGAGGATAAAAAATGAGTTTAATAAAGGTTGGAATTATTGTTGAAATTTTTTTGTTTGTGGGAGTTTTTTTATGGGTTAGGAAACTAAATAGTAAAAAAAGTAGGCAACCATCTCTATCAAAAAAAACAATAAAAAATCTCAAATTTTAGAATTGTGATCTCAAAATAAGGAATCTTTATAAAGAGATCAAATTTATGGGAAAATTCTTTACTTTTTTCTCTCACTTTGTATGAGAAATCGGTTAGAACATTTACATCGTTCTTAAAAATATGGTTTCCTCCATTCAAGGTCTTGCTCCAATAACCAATCCATTAAACAGTGTCTTAATAGAAAAGAAACTAATAAATGTTGATCAAAAGTTCATTCAACTTGTCTCTCTAGCAGAAGGATTACCTCGTACAGAAGTCATCGAAAGTGGAAGGAATTATTGGAGAGGTGTTTGTAGAAGCTTAATTTTTAGATTTCCTGATGACCTTGAAATTTTAAAGCTTGATGTAAGAAGTTATGTAGATAGATCAAAAGGAATCATTCAAATAAGATCTGCAGCAAGATTAGGTCAATCAGATTTAGGCGTTAATCTAAGAAGAGTGGAATACTTGTTTAATCAATTAGAGAAATTTTAATTAATCTGTTTTTTATAAATTTAAGGTTCTTTTTACTAAATAGTTGTGCTTTAATTCATAAGAATATTTGAATTGCCATGGTCAAGATAATCTTAGTTGGAATAATTGTCGCGCTTGTATATTCTCAACCTGACCTTCGTCTTACAGTCGCTGATTGGTTAAAAGCAGCTTCTGATTTTCTTATTGAATCAGTACAAGTAAAACCTTGAATTAATTTTTAATGAAACATTAAAAAAGACCTGAGACAGTAATCATTTGTTTAATGCATACAGCTACGAAAAAAAATATTATTATCCTGCTTAATACGTATTTCACTTAAACAAATAAATAGTTTTAGGAACATAATAGAAAATTTTTTTGAAATTTTTGAATAGTTAACGATAATAAGGGATATGAAGCTTAGATTATTTGAGTTCTATTTTATTAAAGACTATTTAAGGCCTTGGTTTGGTCTTATTTATTCTTTATTCTTTCTGTTTTTTTTAGGTGCAATTGGCTATCGAATAACGGAGGGATGGGAATGGAGTGATTGCTTATGGATGGTTCTGATCACGATAACCACAATTGGTTTTGGAGAAGTTCAACCTTTAAGTCCTGAAGGCAGGATAGTAACTGTTTTAGTAATCGTTGGCGGATTGATCTTTATTCAATTTACCTTTCAAAAAGCTGTTAGATTATTCGAATCCGGCTATTTTCAAAGAGTAAACGAATTACGTTTTAAAAGACTTCTTAGAAAAATGGAAAATCATGTAATTTTGTGCGGATATGGGAGGGTAGGTCAGGAAATATCTAATCAGATAAAAACGCAAAATATTCCAATTATCGTTGTTGAGAGTGATGAAGATAGAAAAAAGATTGCTGAAGAAAATGGTTTAGAAGTACTTTGTGCTGATGCAACTCTTGATGAGACTTTAAAACTGGCAGGATTAGAAAAATGCAAAAGTTTGGTTGTTACTTTGCCAAATGATGCTGCAAATTTATATGTGGTTTTAAGCGCTAAAGGAATAAGAAGTTCTATAAGAGTAATTGCAAGAGCCGGAACTGAAGAAGCCGCAAGTAAATTGAGATTAGCTGGAGCAAGTATAGTCGTAAGCCCTTATATAGCTGCAGGTAGAGCGATGGCATCAATGGCTTTAAGACCTATCGCCATTGATTTTCTAGATCTTCTAGCAGGAAGTGAATGTGAGATTGAAGAATTTGAATTAAGTAATGATATTAGTCTTTTTGAAATAGCAGAGAAAAGATCACTTTCTGAGCTTGGAATAGGGAAAAAGAGTGGGGCTAAAATATTAGCTATTAAAGAAAATGAAAAGTTGTTTACTAATCCTGGAGGTGATTTCATACTTCAGCCAGGTCAAGTATTAATAGCATTTGGTAGTAAAGAACAACTAAATATTTTGAACGGACTTTTAGGAAATCTTGTTGTAGCAGTAGAGCTATTAAAATAAATAGATCGAGATTCAGAATTAATTGCTAAATTGATTTTGGTTAGAATAAATTAAATGAAAATATTTAAATCTCTATTCGTTATTCCTGTAATAACTTTAATAATTATTTTTCAAACCTCTTTGCAAAACAGATATCTAATGGCTTCTGATATTAGAAATGGAGAAACAATTTTTGGAAATGTTTGTGCAGGCTGCCATGTAAGAGGTGGATCAGTTGTTCTTAAAGGATCCAAATCATTAAAACTTTCCGACCTTGAAAAAAGAGGAATTTCAGATGAGAAATCAATAGCAAAAATAGCTAATGAGGGGATTGGTTTTATGAAAGGTTATAAAAATAAATTAAAAGATGGAGAGGATAAGGTTCTTGCACAATGGATTATTCAAAATGCACAAAAAGGTTGGGAGTAAATGAAAAGTGTACTTCTTGCATCGTTTTTATTTCTATTAGCTGAATTCTCTTTTGCTGAGGAATTAACTAATTACACAATTACATCTGATTCTCAAGTTAATACTTTAGAAGGAGATTTAGAGGCTAAGGGAAATGTAGTCATTAAGAGTAATAGTGGTAATTTTGAGGCTTATTCTGACAAGCTTTCTTTTGACAAGGATGATAAATCTCTAAAACTTATTGGTAATGTATATGTTAAAAATTTAGAGTCTGAAGGAATTGCAATTGAAGAAACATCTGGAGATGAGTTGACCATATTTACTGATACAGGAATTTTTGAATTCAAATCTCAAAATAAAAACAGAGTAAAAACAAAAATTAAATTCTAAATAAAGGCTTGCTTTTGAAATAAAAAAAATTTATATTTTTTTATAAGGAAATTTTAAATGGATTTTAAATGTAAGTTAAACAAAATTTCTTAAAAGAAATAATAGAAGTAATTTTTATTATGCATCAAAGAAAGTAATCAAACATCCAATAATCAATGACACTTATTACGATCCAGATGTTGATAAGCTTTATCAATATGTAAAAATTGGTTACTTTCCGCCAGCATGGGTAGTGATAAATATAGATGAAGATTATTTTTACGCTTCGATGGGATATTAATTTAAATATCCATTATTAAATTGAATATGTTTGTCTCTTTAATATTTTGTGTGAGGAAGATTAAAGAGACATTCTAAACATAAGTAAAAATGTTTAAGGGTAAATTAAAAAGGCAATAAGATCAAATAAAAAAATAAGGTCTTAATGTAAAGCAAATATGAAATAATTACATCAAATAATTTTGATTATATAAAATAAAATTGTTGGAACTTTAAATGGCTATTAAAGATCATAAAAGTTTGCAAGACTCAAAAATTCTTCTTGTAGAGGATGATAAGAGTATTAGGCTGACAATCAGTGAGACGTTGAATAGCGAAGGTTTTAAAGTATCAAGTTTCAAAGATGGTTTAAGTGCTTTAGATTTTATTACTAGTGATTCTAAAAATGATGTTGACCTTATAATTCTCGATTTAATGTTGCCAGGATTAAATGGATTAGAGTTATGTAGAAAAATAAGAAGTGAAGAAAATTATACACCCATACTAATTTTGAGTGCTAAAGATAATGAGTCAGACAGGGTTCTTGGTTTAGAGGTTGGTGCAGATGATTATTTAACAAAACCTTTTGGTTTAAATGAATTAATTGCTAGATCAAGAGCTTTAATAAGAAGATATAAACGTAATAGAAAAAATATAGAAAAATCACAAACTGTCATCGAGTTTAATCACATAAAAATGTTTCTGGAAGAATGTAGGGTAACTTCTTTTGATAGAGAAATAACATTATCTCCAAAAGAATTTAAATTATTAGAGTTATTTATGAAAAATCCTAAAAGGGTATGGTCAAGAGATTTAATTCTGGAAAAAATTTGGGAAATTGACTTTATTGGTGATACTAAAACTGTAGATGTTCATGTTAGGTGGCTCAGAGAGAAATTAGAAGAAGATCCCTCAGCTCCAAAGTTTCTTAAAACTGTAAGAGGTTTTGGATATAAGTTTGGATGAAAATGAAAACACTACAAGAAGTATTATTGTTTTTACATCAGAAGTGGAAAATAAAAGTCAAGCATTTTTCTCAATCAAAAGAAAAAAAATTTGAAGTTGATAAAAAAAAGTTTAAAAGAACTATTGATTTCCCATTTGACAAAATTAGACCTCAAGAAATGTTGTCTTGGTTGGATTATTCATCACAAGGATGGATAATCTTATCATCAGACCTAACAATAAAATTTATTAATGAAAAGGCTTTATCTCTTATTAGGTTTATTAAATATAGTGATGTCATTGGAAAAGCAATTAATGATATTAATGAGCTTGAAATACTGAGAAATAAAATTCTTTACTCAAGAAAAAAAGATTTTCCAATCAGCCTCGACTTCACCATCGCAGGAGAACCTATTTGGGCAAATATTATTAGAGGAAGCAAAAAGAATTATTTAATATTGATGGAAAGTAAATTATCAATTGAATCCATAAGAAAACGACAAAATCAATTAATTAATGATGTGTCTCATGAACTGAAAACCCCCCTTACATCTCTTATCTTAATTGGGGAAAGACTGGAAGGAGTAATATCAAAAAAGGATAGGTATCTTGTTAAAAGGCTTAAGAAAGAGTCAAAGAGATTGAGAAAAATGGCCGAAGAGACTTTAGAGCTTTCCAAGTTAGAAAGTAGCGAATCTTTTAATGAAAACAAAAAAATATCTGTTTCAGATTTGGTTATGGAATCTTGGCAAACATTAAAACCGCTTGCAGAAAAAAAAGATATAAAAATAAATTTATTTATACCAACAAAATATTATATCTCTGGTGATATTGAAAATTTAAAGAGAGCATTTATAAATATTTTGGATAATGCTATTCGTTACTCCCCAATAAATGAGGAAATCCAAATTGAAATTTTTAAAAGAGATAGCTCTGTTGTTATAAGAGTTAGAGATAAAGGTATTGGATTAGAGGAAAATGAATCTAATGATATTTTTTCTCGTTTTTATCGTGGTGATCCATCAAGGACTAAATTTAAGAAAAGTGGTAGTGGTTTAGGTCTTTCAATAACAAAAAAAATAGTCAATAACAATAAAGGTTTTATTAAGGCTTTTAATCATAAAGATGGTGGAGCGGTTATTGAAACTATCTTTCCTTGTCTTAATACAGATTTATAGGGAAAATTTAAAAAATATTAGGAC
>CACGVZ010000032.1 GCA_902576415.1 uncultured Prochlorococcus sp.
TGTATAAACATGAGGGCTTTTCATATATCTTTTTCTCTAATAATTTATATAAAATAGGTTGCCAAAATTGATCTGAATTTAAATTTTTAAATAGATTAATTGAATTAATTTCATATCTACTCCATTGAGCAATCATTTCAGGTCTAAAAATTAGATAATCAATAAAATTATTCGTGATTTTTTTTGTCAGATTAAATATGTCTCCATCAATTGTCTTTTTATTATCCAAATATTTATTTATCCAATTTCTAAGCGGAAATGATTCTTTAAAGCTATCTAGTTCTTCTAATGAATCAATAATGCCCCATTTAATTGACTCAAAATTCCACAGCCCCATATCAATTCCTGGGAAAAATTTTATCAATATTGATTCGGTAAAACTGGATATTGTCTTAAATTCATAAAGAGCACTTATTTTGTTTTTTATAGTTATTTGTTCTCTTAACCACTTACCCAAAAAATAATTAGGCACAGCTATTTCTAAATTCTCAGTTATTAGAGGAGGACATATTTTTAATTCTTCTGCCAACAGCTCACTAATTACTTCAATTTTGTTTGACTTATAAAGATTGAGCAATTTACTAGTTGGTTATATTACTCAACTTTAAATGGATCAGTTATTTCTGCATTAGGACATTCGAATTCCCCAACAGCAACAAACTCTAAACGCAGCTTCAAGAAGGTTATAAATTTTTTATCCGTCGATAAAATAGCTGCTGGTGGTGATGGAATATTTGCTTTTAAATCAACAAATTGGGTGGTTTGCAAAAATGATGGATTTTTTAAAAGCCAGAAATCTATTTCTTTATTGTTTTCTTTATAGTTCCTCATCCTCTCTTTCAAAATTTCCTCAATTGGTTCTTCAACTGTTAAAAACTTTTCACTTGCTGCGACGAAAAAATATGTTGTCATTTTAAAATTTTAATTTGATGAAATAAGGGACTTCATTTCACGTACAGACTTTTCTAATCCTATCGCTAAAGCCCTTGCAACAATACTATGACCTATGTTTAACTCGTTCATATTGTTAATTGATGCAATTTTTTTAACATTATTGTAGTTAAGGCCATGACCAGCATTAACAACTAATCCAAGGTCATTTGCTAAATGTGTAGACTCTTCAATCCTTTGCAGCTCTTCATATTGATCATTACCAGATAATTCAGCATATTTACCAGTATGTAATTCTATCAAGTTAAATCCTATCTCTTTAGAATAATTTATCTGGTCACCAAGAGGATCAATAAATGCACTTACTTCTATATTTGAATCTTTTAAATTTCCAACAAAATTCTTAAGGTATTGAGCATTACTTTTCACATCCAACCCGCCTTCAGTAGTAACTTCCTCTCTTTTCTCTGGTACAAGTGTTACATAATCTGGAAGAAGTTTTTTGGCAATCCCTAACATTTCTTCTGTAGCAGCCATTTCTAAATTGAGTTTTGTTTTAATTGTTTCTTTCAAAAGAAATACATCTCTGTCTTGTATATGTCTTCTATCCTCTCTTAAATGAACTGTTATTGAATCTGCGCCCCCTAATTCAGCCAAAAAAGCAAATTGAACAGGGTCGGGTTCTACAGTTTTCCTGGCCTGCCTAACATTAGCGATATGGTCAATGTTTACACCTAAAGTGGTCATAATTTTAGAAATCTTAGTTTCTAGACAATCTAGTAACCGCCCAATAATAGCTAATAAAAAATAACAAACACTTAAATTATTATTATATAGATAATTGAATTTGAAAAAAAATTCCGTTAAAAATAGACACAAAATCAACCCAGTATTGGGATTTTTAGCAATGTTCCTTACTCAGGACATCGTTTTAAGGTTTTTTTTTAGTAAAAAGAAAATAATTAATAATGATTTTCAGATACCCATGAATTCTTCTATAATTTTGGCTCCAACCCATCGATCAAGATGGGATGGACTAGTTCTAACTATGGCGATGGGTAGAAGGGTAACTAACAAAGATTGTAGATTTATGGTTACTAAATCGGAAATGCAAGGAATACAAGGTTGGTTTTTAAAAAGACTTGGTTGTTTTTCAATAAATCAATTATCGCCATCTCTCTCATCGTTAAGATATGCTATTGACCTCATAGTAAAAGGCGAACAGTTAGTAGTTTTCCCCGAAGGCAAAATTAATAAATTTAGTAGAAAATTAATTCTCAAAGAGGGACTTTATAGATTAGCCCGATTAGCTACACAAAAAACTGAATCCATTATCATTATTCCAATCGGAATTGCCTATAGCAAAGTATCTCCTAAATTCAGGAGTGAGTTTTGTTTATCCTTTGGGCAACCGATAGCAATGACTAATTATTTAAACCTCAATATCCAAGAATTTAACAAATTTCTGAATGAAGAAATGAGCAAAGAAGAAGAAAAAGCATTAAAAAATGTCGGTAGATGAATCCATAATAAGTTACTATTAAATTTAATAATTTAATGAGAATATGAATTTTTTAAGATTAATACCGATCTTATTTATATTGTTAGGAAATTTTCCCTATAAAAATTTAGTTCATGCAGAAATTAAGAATCCCAAAAACTATAAAGTTCTCTCAAATGATGGTAAAAAGCTTTCTATTTTAAATGTAGAATATTTAATTAAAGAAGGCGACAAATTCATAAAAAATGGAGATTTTGATAAAGCCAAAGATTCCTACATTGATGCAAGAAAACTAGCAAAGCAACTTGCATCTTTTTATTCTGATTTAAATACATCCTTTAAAGGTATTGATGCAAGAATACCAAGTGAAATGCAAAGAAAAGGTAAGGAGTCATTACAAATTTTGGCAGTAATAAATGAAAGATTAGCGTCTCTCTACCTTAAAACTGAAGAATCTGAAGTTGCTGTCCCCTTACTAATCGAAACAATTAGGATATTAACTCCTTCTAGCCCAGAGGGTAAAGCAGCTTATGAAAAATTGAATCAGCTAGGATTTGCAGACACCAAATACAAAGGTTAATTCAAATTATTTATGATTACTAAAACAGAGGTTATTAATTTAATAACTAAAAAATTACCTAATTCTCAAGTTTTTGTTGAAAACATAAAGGGAAACGATCATTTACAAGTAACTGTTATTGCATCTGAATTTAATGGACTATCATTAGTTAAACAACATCAGCTAGTGTACTCTGCATTAAAAGAAGAATTAGCTTCAGAGGCTATCCATGCACTGGCATTAAAAACAGAAACACCAAATTGAATTATGGACAACTTGACAAAAGATAAAATAGAAAAACTTATTGACTCTAATCCAGTAATGGTTTTTATGAAAGGGACTAAATTGATGCCCCAATGCGGTTTTTCTAACAATGTAGTTCAAATACTAAATTCGCTAGGTGTAGAATTTAACACTTTTGATGTTTTAAGCGATTTCGAAATTAGAGAAGGAATTAAAGAATATTCAGATTGGCCAACAATTCCTCAAGTTTACTTAAAGGGGGAATTTCTTGGTGGTTCAGACATCCTTATCGAAATGTACAATTCAGGATCCCTAAAAGAAAAAATAGAAATTGAATTAGCGTCTTAAGATATTTAGTAAGTATAAATACTAGTTTAGTTAATAAAAATTAATATTTCAAATCATTTTTTCATCAAAAAAGCCCCTATTTTGGTCCCCCTCTGGTTCAATAAAACTTGATGGATCCAAAATCCATCTTTCTATTAATCTTTCTAATTTTTCTTGATCTTTTTCCCCTAAAGCATTGCAATTCCTTAAAGCTTGAAGATATCCATCACTATATAATTTAAGATCAGATTGAGTATGAAAACGATTAACCAAGTCTTGGCAACAATCGCAAATAGATTGAAAATGACGAATTGCCTTAGGATTATCAAATGATGTCATAATTCGATAGATTCTGATTTTTATTTAGCATTTGTTATACCTTATTAAAGATGATAAAAAATTGCCTGGTCAAACAGTAAATAAGAATGCAATCAACTGAGCAAATCTTAGCTTCAACCCCTGGCAGTTCACAATTGCCTTCGAGCTCTCAAACTCCATCAAGAGTTCTTGTTGTTGAACCTCACCCCACACTTAGAACAGTCCTTGTACAAAGACTACGCCAAGATGGACATTTAGCTGCTGCTGTTGGATCAGCGGCAGAAGCTATTGACCTATGCAGAGAACAGTCACCTGACCTTTTGGTCAGCGCAGAAATCCTTGAACAAAATACAGCAATGAGACTTGCTCAGCAGTTAGGATGTGCTGTTATTGTTCTTACAGCAAGATCAGGTGTAGAAGCTTTAGTAAATCTCCTAGATGAAGGAGCCGACGATGTTCTTAGAAAGCCATTTGGCCTAGAAGAGCTCGCAGCAAGATGTAGAACCCTATTGAAAAGGGGAAGAATAGGATTACAAGAAAAGGTCGAAGTTGGCCCTTTAGAAGTTCATCTTCTTTTAAGGCAGGTAACTCTTAGCGAGAAGCCTGTAGAACTTAGCCCAAGAGAGTTTGCTCTACTTTGTGCCCTTCTTATGCCTCCAGGCATGGTAAGAAGTCGCCAAGAGCTGCTAAGGATGGCTTGGCCTCCTTTCAGCGGAGGTCCAAGATCTGTAGATACCCAAGTCCTAACATTAAGAAGAAAATTAGAGCAGGCAGGTTTGGGAGAAGGTGGTGGGATAACTACCGTTAGACAACAAGGTTATCGATTCAGTATTGACAATATTTAATTTATAAAAGCAAAAAGTTCACCAGTAATCATTAAAACTGACAGTAAAGTCAATAACTTATAAGTCCAAGGAGGTGATATATAAGAAATATCTTTAATATCAATACCAGTATTTTTTGAAACAATTAATAAAAACCTTTCAAAGTTTTCTATTCTTTGTGGAAGTAAAATATTATCGCCTTTATTAGTATTGAAGTAAAAAACCTTGCTACCCTGACTGGTTGGCAGAGATTTGATTAATTTAATCTCTTTCCAAGAAATCTCCCAATTTTTTCTCCCAAGTGTTTTAGAAATAAAACTTGTTTTATATAAAATTTTATTTTTGCAAGTTTCCACGTAATCACTTGTAATATTGATAATTACATAAAGACCAAAAAGAAATGCAAGTATAGAGGTGGTTTTTAATTTATCAATTGATAAAAACGGTATAGGAATTGTAAGAGCTAAATATAAAGATATTAAAGAACTTTTCACAAAAAAATTAGTTTTAAACCTTTCTATCATCTGCTAAAACCCTTTTAATCTGGCAAATTAAAACTATTAATATTTAATTTTGAACCTATTTTATGAGCACAAGCGTATCCACTAAAAGCTACTGCATTTAAGCCCTGACCTGGGAAGCATGAATCCCCTACGCAATAAAGGTTTTTAATTTTTGTGGTATTAAAAGGCATTGGCAAAAGTCCAAGTAACTTTTTACTAGGTATAGGTCCATAACTACCTTCATATCTTCCAAGGAACTTTTTATGGGTTTTTGGAGTTCCAATTTCTTTGTGATCGATATTCTGTTCAAGATTAGGTAAGATAGATGAAATCTTTTCAACAAGAAACGAAAAGTATTTTTCTTTCTTTTGCAGATATTCTTTTCTTGATAAGCCTTCCCATTCACTCATTGATGAAGGTGTAAACGCATGGATGATATGTTTACCTTCTGGGGCTAAAGACGGGTCAAGCAAAGTAGGTATAGATACAAAAATCACTCCCTTTTCACTTTCTAATTCATCCCAATTCTCAACGATTATATGATGACAATTAAATTCTTTGCTTATTAGATTTTTTTCAACGCCAAGATGAATCGAAACAAAAGAAGGTGAAGGTTTATAGGTATCTGACCACTTATATTCACTTTTTGGAACATTCTTACTTTCAATTAATCCTTTCTTTTTATCTTTCAGTCCAAATGTATCCCATCTAGTTGAATTAGATACGATGATATCTGAGTAAATTTCCTCCCCGTTTGAAAGCTTTACTCCTACCGCCTTCTTATCCTTTAGAAGGATTTCTGTCACATTAGATTTGAAACGAATTTGGCTACCTAGTTTTTCGATACCAGCAACTAATTTCTCAGCTATTGTTCCTACACCTCCTTTTGGATAATTTATACCACCAGCATGCCTATCTGTAAAAACCATTCCCGCATTAATCATAGGAGTTTTGAGGGCTGGCATTACTGACCAACAAAAACATTCTATATCAATAAATTTCAAGAGTTCAGGATCCTTTATAAACTTTCTGGCGACGTCTCCTGCATTAACCGGCAACCATCTTGCCAATCCCAAGCAAGATAATGGAGATTTAAAGAAAACTTTTAAAAGATAACTTGGATCCTCTATTGATAAAAGAGGCATTGAATCTAAACATTTAAATACATTTGCGCAAGTATCGTAGAATTTTCTTATACCCTTCTTTTCCCTCGGGAAACTTTCTGATAATTTTTTTATAAATTGATCATAATTTTTATCTACTGAAATACTTAAGTTATTTGGAAGATGATACTCAAGTTGCACTGGATCAGGAATAGTTTCACATTTTTCATTTACGTCTTTTAGTGCACGAGTTAATAAATTAGTATAACCTTTATCTCCAAATCCAAATATCATCGAGGCACCAACATCAAAGGTATAACCTTTCCTCTTGAAAGAGCCGCCACTTCCTCCTGGAATAATATATTTTTCAAGGACTAAAACTTTAGCCCCCTTGGCAGCTAATTGTGATGCTGTTACTAACCCTCCAATTCCTGAGCCAATAATAATTGCATCGAAATTTCCTTTATCAGATTTCATATATAGTAGTTTTAATAATTCATTTTAGTTTCTTTTGATAAG
>CACGVZ010000033.1 GCA_902576415.1 uncultured Prochlorococcus sp.
TTAATTTATCTTCGGTTGGTGCTTTTTCTGCAGCTGTAGCTATCCTGTCATCTAGCTCTAAGACAGATAGTTGTCTATCGCCCCAATCATTCACAAGTTTATTAGATAAAAGAGAGAGTTTCTTTTCAATTTCTTCATTTAGTTTGCAAGGAAAAAGACTTGTGGAAGAGTCTGAAATGTTCTTTTTCAAATTTGATCCAACTTTTGAAGAAAAACCACCTTTTGCTTTTGAACTTCTTTGTTTAGGGATTGGTGGTTTATGCTCATTATCTGGCTTTACTAACAAAGGAATTAGAAACTCTTTTACTTTAAGTCTTGCCATATAATCACTGTTGCCGCCAAGAATTATATCTGTTCCCCTGCCAGCCATATTAGTGGCAATAGTAACAGCACCTGCTCTACCTGCCTGAGCAACAATTTCCGCTTCACGTTCAACATTCTCTGGCTTAGCGTTCAACAAATTATGCGGTATTTTTTCTTCAGACAAAAGAGAGCTTAATAATTCACTTTTTTCAACACTTGTTGTACCAACTAAAACAGGTCTACCATTTCTATGAATTTGTGCTGTTTCTCGAGCAACAGCTTTCCATTTACCTTTCTCTGTTTTAAATACTTGATCAGACCAATCTTTTCTCTTCCTTATTTGATTTGTCGGTATAACAGTTGATTCTAATTTATAGGTTTTTTCAAATTCAACTTCCTCTGTTTTTGCAGTTCCGGTCATACCTGCAAGACCAGGATATAAAAGGAAAAAATTTTGATAGGTAATGGATGCTAAAGTTTGAGTCTCGGGCTGAATTTTAAGACTCTCTTTTGCTTCTATTGCTTGATGCTGCCCATCACTCCATCGCCTTCCTGGCATTACTCTACCTGTAAATTCGTCAACTATAACAGCCTCATTATTTTTAATAATATAATTTACATCTTTAATAAATAATTCCTTGGCTTTTAAAGCATTGGTTATGTAGTGTGCCCAAGGATCTTGAGGATTATACAAATCACTAACCCCCAAATACTCTTCACATTTAGCGAAACCCTGATCAGTTAAAATGCAACTCCTTTGCTTTTCATCAACTTCGTAATCCCCCTCTGGATCAATTCCATCTTTACTTAATTCCTTTGCTCTGACTAATGCCAAAGCTAATTCTGAAGCTTTCTGATATTTTTCTTGTGGTCTTTCAACTTGTCCAGAAATAATTAAAGGTGTTCTTGCTTCATCAATTAATATTGAATCAACCTCATCAATCACACAATAATTGAATTTTCTTTGCACTACCTCATTAATATCAGTTGCCATATTATCTCTTAAGTAATCAAATCCTAATTCTGAATTCGTGGCATAGGTTATATCACATTCATAATTTTTCTTTCTCTCAACTGGGTTCATATCTTGTTGAATTAAACCAACAGATAAACCTAAAAAACGATGAACTTGTCCCATCCACTCAGCATCTCTTCTAGCTAAATAATCGTTCACAGTAACAACATGGACCCCTTTCCCAGTTAAAGCATTTAAGTAACAGGGCAATGTAGCGACAAGAGTTTTCCCTTCTCCTGTCTTCATCTCGGCAATTTGACACTCATGTAAAACCATCCCGCCTATCAACTGAACATCAAAATGTCTCATATCAAGAACACGTTTACTTGCTTCTCTAACAATTGCAAATGCTTTAGGAAGGTATTCTTCTAAAAGTTCTTTTTGTTTTTTAATATCTAATTCTGATGAAATTTTTGATTTAAGATTATGAGTTTCTTTTCTCAACTCATCATCAGTTAATTTAGAAATTTCTTGTTCTAAAAAATTGATATCTTCCACTATTGGTTGATAGCGCTTTAACTTTCGTGTATTCGGATCTCCCAACAAAAGTTTTAGCATAAGTTAAAGTCCTTAAAAATTTATCCTATTACAAACATTATAAATTAGTGCGTTACAACAGAATGAAGAAAAATATAATCACTTTATTTTATAGAAACGATCGATTAAGGTATTTAGATTGAATCCAAAAAATTACCTGACTGAAATGACTTTTCAAAAATCTATTTAATAAATGAATAAAATATCTCTTATTAAACATACCAGAGGAGCTTTAGGGTTAAGGTTTTTGGGATTAGGTCCTAATCTTAAACCCACGAATGGATTAATTAAGCTACAAAAATTACTAGATACCAATGCTTTCTGGGCAAAAAATAGAACAATTAATGATCTAAAAAAATGTCTTGCTAATAGTGATGTCGTTATCAGTCTTTGGGTTGGTAAGGAAATAGTTGGTTTTGGTAGAGCTTTAACCGATGGGATTTATCGCGGGGTGCTTTGGGATATTGTTATAGATCAAAATCATCAAGGTAAAGGGTTTGGAACATTAATTGTAAAAAATCTTTTATCTTCTAAAAAAATTAAAAATACAAAAAAATTATATTTAATGACAACAAATAAGAAATTATTTTATTCTCAATTTGATTTTAAAGATGTTACTTCTCAAAACTTATTAATTCGTGAAATATGAAGTTTTTATAGAAAATTAAATCAAGAAACAAATTTACTGTATAGCCATTTTATAAAAGGTCCTAAAATAGGCACTGGTCCAAAAGTTGGGCCGCAAAAATCAAAGTAATCTCTGTGCTCTTTTATTAATCCATTTTCACCAAATATTAAACGAGTAGTTCCAGGATAAATAAATTCTTTACCCATAATTTTTAAACCCATTGTCCATTCAACAAATCCACAATCCCCAGATATGGAAATTGCATGAGTTTCTAAAAAAACATCATCACATCTTTTAACTAACTTTTCTTGAGCTTTGACATAAGAATCTAAACCCTCTGTTTCCTGCGTTGGGTCTACGAAAATAACATTCTCATTATAAAATTCAGCCCATTTTTGTTTTGTTGGTGCATCTGTGCCATAAGGTTTAGTAAATAATCCCTTTAAATCCTCAATAGAAATTACTCTTGTCATTACGAAATAATTGTTGAGAATATCTTAAAAGATACAAACATTAAAAGCGGATGAAGAGATTCGAACTCTCGACATTCTCCTTGGCAAGGAGATGCTCTACCACTGAGCTACATCCGCATAACTTTTCTATTTTATCTCAAAGAAGGGATCAATGATAGAAATAATTAAATTTTTTCAATTAATTTAAATTTTTAATTAAGGATCCCATCTCAATTGCTTGTAATGCATAATTCCAACCAAGATTATTTTTAATCCCTGCTCTTTCAAGCGCCTGCTGCATAGTATCAGTAGTTAAAACTCCAAAAATAATTGGAACATTATTTTCATTTGAAACTTGTGAAATACCTTTGCTCGCCTCAGATATAACTACATCATAATGGGAAGTTTCACCACGGATCACAGCCCCTAGAGCAATCACAACGTCATAACTCTTTTTTTTCATGAGGGTTTTAGCTGCGATTGGTAATTCGAATGAACCAGGAACCCAAACTATATCAACTTGATTACTTAATTCAGAAGTATCTAAACCATGTCTCTTTAAACAATCAAGACAACCAGATAAAATTTTATTTGTAATTAAATCATTAAATCTTGCTATTACAATCCCAACTTTTAAAGAAGATGCATTAGTAAAAGATCCCTCAAAAATAGCCATTAAATTTTAATTCGATATATTAATAGACTCTCACGAAAAGGTATTAAGTTCAAACTAATGAAGAAACTATACCTGTAACAAAAACCAAAACAACCCAAACAGCAGCAATAGAATAAATTTTTCTCCTACTTTCTCGCTGTCCTTCCTCAGTAGAGGGTTGAGTCACATATAAAACGGGTACTCCAACTACCGCAATTAAAGAAGCAAATAATAGAGCATTTACGAAGAAAAAGTTAACAGCCTGCATAATTTAGTCTTTAGGTTTCAAATAATTATAAATACTATAATCTCATGAAAATGATAATTTTTAGAGAAAATTTACATACTTTAGCCACTATGTAAATGCAAAAAAAAAAATTCTACCTAATATCTATTTAGGAATTAAAAAAGTATGCAAGAAGATACGATAATTCAAAAAAATTTATTTGCGATTGATAATGAAGATAATGAGCAAAAAGAAATAACAAAAATTCCAGAAGATTTATCTTGGGAAGATTTAAAAAAAGAATCGCAAAAAAGACCTAGGCAAAGAAAAAGTTCAACTAATTTAATAAGTAAATTCAAGACTGAATTAATTTCAAATAACAAAAATGTTTGCATCAAGGAAGAATCCTATAGCTATAAAACAGTTTCAAAACTGAAATTAACTCCTGTAATGAAGCATTATGTAACTCTCAAAGAGGAAAATAAAGATAGGTTATTACTTTATAGATTAGGAGATTTTTTTGAATGTTTTTTTGAGGATGCTGTATTAATATCTAACCTTTTAGAAATAACACTTACCAGTAAAGATGCTGGCAAAGAGATTGGTAAGATTCCTATGGCAGGGGTTCCTTATCATGCGATGGAGAGGTACTGTGCTGATTTAATTAAAAAAAATTATTCTGTGGTTATATGCGACCAATTAGAAAAAAGTTCTGGAAACTATGGGACTCCAATTAAAAGAGGAATAACAAGAATAATTACTCCTGGAACTGTAATTGAAGAGGGGATGTTGATAGCAAAGAAAAATAATTGGATTACTGCTATTTACTTATCAGAAGAAAATTCAGATGAATCTTATGAATGGGGTATATCAAAAGCTGATGTAAGCACAGGAGAATTAATAACTTTAGAAGGCCACTCTCTGTCAAAACTATTTGATGAAATTATTAAATTAGATTCTTCAGAAATCATTGTAGGAAGCAATGAAGTAAGAAGTATATTAATTAAAGGGAATAGTCAAATTACATATACTGTTTCTCAAGAGACTAACTTTGGCATTAATGAAGCAAATTATCTAATAAAAAAATATTTTCAAATTTCAAACATAGAAGGAATAGGACTTAAAAATTTATACAATGCCACTAGATCACTTGGAGGTTTATTAAATTATCTAGAAAAAATTAATCCTTCAAATTTAGATAAAGATTCTTCAGTAAAAATTTCATTAGACTTTCCACAAATTCAATTTGGTCACAAAAAATTAATCATTGATTATCAAACTCAAAAAAACTTAGAAATCAAAAATACACAACGAGAAAACAATTATGTAGGTTCGCTACTATGGAGTATTGACAGAACTTTTACTTGCATGGGTGCAAGGTGTTTAAGAAGATGGATAGATTCACCACTATTAAACGTCAATGAAATTTATAAAAGACAAAATATAATTTCAAACTTTATTAAAAGTAAACAATTACGTATAGATACCCAAAATTTACTTAGAGCAATGGGGGATTTAGAAAGACTTGCAGGTAGAGCTTGTGCAGGCCATGCAAGTCCGAGAGACTTAATTGCAATAGCAGAAGGTTTAAAAAAATTGCCTAGACTAAAATCGATAATTGAATTATTTAAAAATGATCTCCCAGATTGGACTGATCAATTAAAAAATATTGATAAAGGACTATTAGAATTAGCAGATATTATAAGTTTTAAACTAATAGAAAACCCTCCTCTTAATATAAGTGAAGGAGGCATGATCCACGATGGTGTTGACAATATATTAGATGGTTTACGCAATTTAATGGATGATTACTCTGAGTGGCTAAATAGAGAGGAACTAAAAGAAAGGAAAATTAGCAAAATTTCAAACCTAAAAATTCAATTTCATAAAAATTTTGGTTACTACATTTCTATAAACAAGTCAAAAGTTAATTTAGCTCCACAACATTGGATCAAAAGACAAACACTTACTAATGAAGAAAGATATATCACTTCAGAAATTAAAAATAAAGAAAATAAGATTTTCCAAATAAAAAGTAGAGCTTCGTCAAGAGAATATGAAATTTTCTGTGAATTAAGAAATATAGTTGCTAAAAAAACAAAACAAATAAGATCAATAGCCAAATCCATAGCATCTCTTGATGCATTGCTTGGTTTAACAATTACTTCAGTAGAAAACAATTTTATAAAACCTTCATTAATTCCAATAAATGATTCAATGAAAAATAGTACAAAAATTATCGCAGGAAGAAATCCTATTGTAGAGCAATTGTTAAATGATAAAAAATTTATAGCGAACGACATCTCTTTTGATGAAAATCAAAAATTAATTATATTAACCGGTCCCAATGCAAGCGGAAAAAGTTGCTTTATAAGGCAAATTGGTTTAATACAAATTCTTGCACAAATTGGTAGCTTTGTTCCTGCTAATAATGCTGAAATCAAAATTGCAGATAGGATTTTTACAAGAATTGGGGCAGTTGATGATCAATCATCTGGACAATCAACATTTATGGTTGAAATGTCTGAAACTGCATCAATTCTAAATCAGGCAACCTCTAGCTCATTAGTTTTACTTGATGAGATAGGTAGAGGGACATCTACGTTTGATGGACTTTCAATAGCTTGGTCAGTAAGTGAATATCTTGCAAAAAGAATTAAATGTAATACTATTTTTGCTACTCATTATCATGAGCTAAATTATTTAAAAAATTCAAATAAGAATATACAAAATTTTCAAGTTTTAGTAGAACAAAAAAACGATCAGCTAATTTTTAGTCACAGAATTGTAAAAGGGGGATCAAACAAAAGCTACG
>CACGVZ010000034.1 GCA_902576415.1 uncultured Prochlorococcus sp.
GAAGTAGTTGGAATTAATGTTACCTCAGATCCCAAGACTAATGCTCATCTATTAAAGTATGACTCAGTCCTTGGTCAACTTGATGGTGTTGATATTCAATATACTGACGATACTTTTGTAATTAATAACAAGACAATTAAATGTTTCTCTGATAGAAATCCAATGAACCTCCCTTGGAAAGACTGGGGTGTAGATTTGGTTATTGAATCTACTGGAGTATTTAATACAGACGTAGGTGCAAGTAAGCACTTAGAGGTAGGAGCAAAAAAAGTCATCCTAACTGCTCCTGGTAAAGGTGATGGCGTTGGTACTTATGTAGTTGGAGTCAATGCTGATACATATAAACATAAAGATTATGATATTTTGAGTAATGCTAGTTGTACAACGAACTGTTTAGCTCCAGTAGTTAAAGTTTTAGACCAAACTTTTGGGATTAACAAAGGTTTGATGACTACAATTCATAGTTATACAGGGGATCAAAGAATTTTAGATAATAGTCATAGAGATCTAAGAAGGGCTAGAGCGGCTGCAACAAACATTGTTCCTACTTCTACAGGAGCTGCAAAAGCAGTTGCTCTGGTATACCCAGAAATGAAAGGCAAATTAACAGGAATTGCAATGAGAGTTCCAACTCCTAACGTTTCAGCAGTAGATTTTGTTTTTGAATCATCTAAATCTGTCACAGCTGAAGAAGTGAATAATGCTCTCAAGGAATCATCTCTAGGTTCAATGAAAGGCATTATTAAATATGGAGATGAACCTCTAGTGTCAAGTGATTATGCAGGTACTAATGAATCATCAATTGTAGATAGTGACCTAACTATGTGTATTGGAGATAATCTTGTTAAGGTTCTTGCATGGTATGACAATGAGTGGGGTTATAGTCAAAGGGTTGTAGATTTAGCAGAGATTGTTGCTAAGAATTGGGAATAATTAAAAGTGCTTAAAAGGTGTATTTTTTAATAATGCATCTTTTTTATCATCTATAAATTCTATCGATGGTTCTCCATCAGCAAAATAGCCAATCTCGTTAATATCTTTATCAAGTTTAGATAAATTCTTTGCCCATTTTTTTGGCAAGGAGAAAACTAATTCGTAATCTTCACCTCCAAAAAAATAATATTCGTCCCATTTATCTCCTGTTGGCCAATCCTTATCTTTGGGTATTTTTTCATAATTTATTATCGCTTTGCATTTGCTAGCACTTACTAAATCTTGTAAAGCTTGAAATAGACCATCACTGCTATCAGTACATCCTATTCTCTTGATTTTTTTATTGGAGCGAGTTTTTATAAGATTTTTAAGAAAATTTGGGTAAACTTTAGGGCGACAAAAATGTTCAATGGATTTACTGATTAATCTTTTTTTAAGAGAAATATCATTACCTAAATTAATTTTATTTTTAATTAAAAATCCTAGTTTGCTAAGACCATGAATTCCTGTAGTTAAGATTACATCTCCTGGTTTACATGCGTCTCTTCGTAATTCAAGTTCACCTTGAACCCCAAAGGCAGTAATTGATATGGCTTTTTCATTACCTTTTGAGCAATCTCCTCCAAGTATTATGCCGCCATATTTTTTTAAAGCTTTATTTATTCCTCTATATAAGTCTTCAACCCAAAACCACTCAGTTCTAGCAGGTAGAACAAGGCTTATTGTAATACCTATTGTTTTCTTGCTTCCACTGGATATTAAGTCAGAGATGTTGCTAACAACTGCTTTCCATCCAAGGTCCTGAGGACAAATAGTAATGTCATTGAAATGAACATTTTCTACCAAAGAATCAGTATTAACAAGTAAATTTTTATTTTTAGTTTTGATTAAAGCGCAATCATCTAAAATTTGGTTTTTAGGCATAAATTTCCCTAGCCTATTTATTAATTCTTTTTCCCCTATATCTTCTAATATTTCTTTATGCATTTAATTTAAGGTTTTCAATCCCTTCTAAAACTTCTATTGAAATAATTGTGTCATCTTTAGTCAGCTCTTCTAAAACATCAAATCCATCTATAACATAACCAAAGGCAGCATTCCTCCCGTCAATTAAATTGCGACCTGCTGGATTTAATTCTGCTTCATATAGAAAGAAGAAAAATTGCGAAGAGCCATCATCAACTGCGGTATTTGAATGGGACCATCCAAGAGTACCAAGTGTTGCAAAAGGTAATGTTGGCGTCTCTGTGTAAAGACCTAAATCTTCAAAAGTTTGATTATAAAAAGTCTCTTTTTCATCAGGAATTCTTATTTCTAAAGGAACGTGACGTTCTTCATTTGTTTCAGGATCTACAAAACCAATAGCTTCCCCAATTGGGTCACCTGTTTGCAGTACAAAAAATTCTTCTGCTCTATTAATTGGCAAATCTTTATAAAAATTTTTTGTAGATAAATCTATAAATGCTCCCGCTGTAAGTGGGGCGTTAAATCCATCCACAATTGCTTGCATATCCCCTTTAGAGGTTTTTATATTGACTTTCGCTCTGCCAAGTAATCGTGGTAAATTATCAAATTCTTGGGGAATAGAGTATGGAAACTCACTTGGTAGAAAATATTCTTCTAATCCACCTATTTTATCTAAAGCATCTCTTCGGGTCGCTATAAATGAGTACTTATCCTTTGATTTAGAGTAATCTTGAAGGCTATCAAAATTTTCTTTGAGCTCTAAAAATGTTTCTTCAGCAATTTTCTTTTTGTCTTTTGGTAGATCTTGGATAATTTTACTTTGGTTTTTTTTCAGTAAAGATTGACATTTTGTAACAGTTTTCGTGAGAGCGGGCCATCTTCCTCCTCTTACAAGGTCACTAGTTTCTTCCAGTTTGTGTTGAAGTTCTTGTAACTCAACTTGCTTGATAGGGAGTGCGTTTCTGAGGATTGCACTAGGGTCTTTTACTGCATTTCCAGTAGGTAAATCCGCTAGTACTTGAATCGGTTTTAAGAGAAAAACCTGTAAAATTACAATCGATAAAATTAAGAAAAGTTTGTTCTGATTTGATAAGAATTTTTGCATAGCACTCTTGCAGGTTTATGATCCTTGGGGATGTAATACAGGAATGATTTCCAGTAACGATTTTCGCACAGGTACTACCATCGAATTGGATGGACAAGTTTGGCGTGTTGTAGAATTTCTACATGTCAAGCCTGGCAAGGGTTCTGCTTTCGTGCGAACAAAATTAAAATCAGTTCAAAGCGGCAACGTGGTTGAAAAAACTTTTCGAGCCGGAGAATCAGTACAGCAGGCTATCCTTGAGAAGTCTAACCTCCAGCATACATATGTGGAGTCCGGAGATTATGTTTTTATGGATATGACAAGTTTCGAAGAGACTAGACTTTCCTCTGAACAAATTGGAAAAGGGGCAAAGTATTTGAAAGAGGGAATGGAGGTTACAGTCATTTTCCACAATGGTAAAGTTTTAGAAGTTGAACTTCCAATATCTATTACTTTGAAAGTTACTGAGACTGATCCTGGAGTTAAAGGGGATACTGCTAGTGGGGGCACGAAACCAGCTATTCTAGAAACAGGTGCTCAAGTTATGGTTCCTCTATTTATTTCTGTGGGAGAAATGATTAGAGTTGATACTCGTAATGACAGTTATCTTGGACGTGAAAATTAATGGCTATGAAATTAGATCATGAAGATTTAAATCGCTTAATCGATAAAATCTCTACAAGCGATATTCAAGAATTCTTATTAGAGGGAGAAGATTTTAAACTCGAAATAAAAAGGAATTTATTTGAGCAAAACCAAGTTCCTAATAATTTAGTTTCTAATGCTTCATTTGAAAAGCAAGCAATTACTAATCAAAAATCTACTAATGATAATGTTTCAATAGCTAGTGTGTCCGAAGTGCCTCAAGTAGCCCCTCCTGGACGTCCTGACCTTACTGAAATCACTGCTCCTATGGTTGGGACATTTTACAGGGCTGCAGCGCCTGGCGAGGAGCCATTCGTAGAAGTTGGAAATAATATTAAAGTCGGTCAAACCATCTGTATTTTGGAGGCTATGAAGTTAATGAATGAAATTGAATCTGAATTTAACGCCGAAATAGTAGAGATTCTCGTTGACAATGGAACGCCAGTTGAATTTGGTCAAGTTTTAATGCGTGTTAAGCAGTCTTGAATTTTTAGTAATTTCTATGGCAGCCTTTATAGCCTCAATCATACTTTGAGATTGAGCTATACCTTTGCCAGCAATATCAAATCCTGTTCCATGATCTGGAGATGTTCTTATAAAGGGTAAACCTATTGTTGTATTTACTGAGTAATTGAGAGCTATAACTTTCATTGGTATTAAACCCTGATCATGATACATAGCAAGAATGCCATCATGTTTTTCAGCATCTTTATTTCTCCAAGCTTTTGCGGAAGAATTCCAACAACTATCTGGTGATAAAGGTCCTAATAATTTAATATTTCTATTCTTCTTATTCCAAGTAATCAATGCATTATTGAGCCAATCTTTTTCTTCATTACCTAAAATTCCTTCTTCGCCAGCATGAGGGTTTAATCCTGCCACTTTTAAAGTAGGTTTATCAATATAAGAACTACAAAAATCTTTGAAAAGATCTAATTTAGAGTGGATTAATTCTGCAGTTAATTTCTTGGGAACTTCACAAAGGGCTATGTGGGTTGTAGCTAATAAAGTATTAAATCTCCAACCTGTAATTGGTGATTTAGCTGTAAATAACATCCCAACATTTTTTACTCCGCATGATTGTGCTAATAATTCAGTCTGTCCAGAAAAGTAATGACCTGCTAAAGCCCATGATTTTTTGCAGATTGGCCCAGTCACAAGTGCTGAATTAGGATATTGTTTTACAATTTCAATTGCTTTTGTTAGATAATAAAAACTTGAATTACCATAACTTGATTTAGATTCATTATCAGATGGAGAAATTTCGAGATCATGAATTTCTAAATCACTAGGATTCGCTAAGTTATTTAATCCCAAGGCTTTAAGATGTATGTATGTATTTTGTAGATTTTTTTTTGAACCAACTAAGATAAAGTCAATATTTTTTGGGATTTCGCTTGAACTAAGAGCTTTTAAAATTATTTCAGGTCCTATACCAGACTCATCTCCTACGCTTAATACTATTTTAAATTTTTTATTTGTATTTTTTGTATTCATAAAATTTTTTATTTGTATTTTTTTAACTATTTAAAAAGCAGTTTTTTAAGCCTAGTTTGTAGTTTTTATAAATTAGTTCATATCCAAGTGTTTCGCATAATAGTTTATTTGAAACTCTTCTATTTTCCATCCAAAAAGATTGAGCGATAGGAGATAATTCTTCTTTTGCGTCCTCAAATAATATTGGCTTTGGCATTTTTAAACCAAGCAAATCGTAGCAATATTTAATAACTTCTATTTGAGAGCAGGGTTCATCATCTGCAATATTAATAATTTGGTGAAACTTTAAGTGATTTTTATTTTGTAAAAGATAGATAATTGCATTTGTAATGTCAGCAACATGAATTCTTGAAAAAACCTGATTTTTTTTTGAGATCACGCGTATTTTTTTATTTCTAATTGCTTCAAAAGTGGATCGTCCAGGTCCATAAATACCGGGCAACCTAAAAATTTGCACAGGCAAACCAGATTCAATCCATTCATTTTCACAATTTAATCTTCTCTGACTTCTGATTTGGTAAGGGCTAGGTTGATCAATTTCAGAAACCCAATCACCTTTTGCGTTGCCATATACCCCTGTGGTTGATAAATATCCAACCCACTCAAGAGATAAACTTTTTAATTTATTTTTAAGACTTCCTAGTACTGGATCATTGCCATTATTGTCCGGAGGAATGCAACTAAGAATATGTGTGACTCCATCAAAAATTTTTTTATTAGGAACCGTACCGTTTTCACTATTAAATACAAAACTATTTTGATCTTTGTTTTCAGATCTCGAACTAGTTAAAGTAGTAAAACCCAATTTTCTTAAGGTTTTTGCAAAGAAACTACCGCTGTAGCCACACCCTAAGATTAAAAATTTACTTTTTTTACTAAGTGAACTTGCGATATTATTCATATGGTATTAATGTAGTACATATGTATTAATTAATGATGAATACAGCTGTTAAACCTAATTTAAAATCAAAAAGTTTTTGCAGTAGCAAAATTTATGTTCGTCTCAAAGAAAAAGAACTAGGTCATTTTAATTTTAAATTCTATCAAAAGTTATTTGTTATTCTCATTTCATTGTCTGCAATTTTAATATTCCCTGAATCTCCAAGAAATTTTGAAAATATATGTGAAACTTACAACTCTAGAAGAATGTGCAATGTTTGGTAGTTAAGCAGCTTTATATTTCGATTCATTTATTTTGCAATTTTTTTTATTAATTTTAGAGTTTGGATTAGCCCATTGTAATAATCTTATCGCTAACCTTAAATCACCTTCTAACCAAGCTCTGATTGCCATTGCTCTTCTAGGGTCATAAAATTTTTGTTTTCTATACCAATACAAAGCATTTGCATCTGATTTATCTCCATTACAAGAAAGACATGCTGGGACGCAGTTTTCTGTTGTACTCAAGCCTCCTTGGCTTCGAGGTAATATATGGTCTATAGATT
>CACGVZ010000035.1 GCA_902576415.1 uncultured Prochlorococcus sp.
CACTTTAGTTTAATAGTATAAACTAAGTATTATTTTAAAAAAATGTCCAAAGTTGAAATTTATACTTGGCAATATTGCCCATTCTGTATTCGAGCAAAATCTTTACTCAAGAAAAAAAATATAAATTATACAGAATATAAAATAGATGGCGATGAAGATGCCAGAACATTGATGACTGAAAGGGCTGATGGTAGAAGAACACTACCACAAATATTTATAGATAATAAGGGTATCGGAGGTTGCGATGATCTCTACACTTTAGAGAATGAAAATAAGTTAGATAGATTATTAAACTAGATCTTATGAAATTTCTATTCGTAATAGATCCAATAAAAAATATAAATCCCTTAAAAGATTCATCTGCTGCTTTAATGCAAGCATCATCAAAAAAAAATATTGAAATCTGGATTTGTACTCCTCAAGACCTTGAAGCCAGAGGTGATGAAGTATGGGCATCTTCAGTAAAAGTTGAGGTAAATCCTTGGATTTCTCTCAAAGAGAATGATTGCATACCTCTCGCCGAATTTAATTGCATATGGATGAGAAAAGATCCTCCTGTAAATGAGGCTTATTTATATGCAACCCATCTTTTAGAAGTTGCTGAAAGAAAAGGCGTAAAAGTAATTAACAAACCTTCATCATTAAGAGCATGGAATGAAAAGCTAGGTGCATTAAGATACAGCCATTTAATGGCACCTACAATAGTTGCAAGTAAGGTAAAAGATCTTATTAATTTTGCAAATATAAATAATGAAGTAGTCATAAAACCTCTTGGGGGCAAAGGAGGTCAAGGTGTTATAAGGATAAATAAAAATTCTCCAGGAATTAAATCAATCATTGAACTAATCACTTCTCAAGAAGAATTACCCGTTATGATGCAAAAATTTATTCCTGAAGTCATAGAGGGTGATAAAAGAATAATTATCGTAAACGGAGAAGCAATTGGATCTATAAATAGGATTCCTCAAGGAGACGATTTTAGGAGTAATTTAGCGATGGGAGGGAAGGCTGAACCAACATTATTAACAGAAAAAGAAAAAAGTATCTGCTCAGAATTATCTCAACACTTCAAAGATGAAGGTTTATTTTTTGTGGGTATTGATGTAATAAATGGAATGCTTAGCGAGATTAATGTAACCAGTCCAACGGGTTTAAGAGAAATAGAAAATTTATCCAATAAAAATGTTTCAGCGGAAGTTATTGAAAAATTAGTAGAAATTATCTAGGATTTTTAGCGTAAAATATCTGTTTTACTATAGATTCAAATTTTAATTTAATTTCATCTATTTCTTTCTCTAAAACGGAGCCTGAAACTATACCTGAACCTGCAGTAAATTCAATATTTTCCTCAATACATCTTGCGCCTCTTATTGCTAAAAGAAATGTAGCATTGCCTGATGAATCAACCCAACCCATTGGAGAGGCATAATTTCCTCTAGGAAAAGACTCAAGAGTATTTATCCAATCCAATGCTGCATTTTTTGGGTATCCACAAACAGCCGGAGATGGATGTAAGTTTTTTAGCAATTCGAAAGGACAAATATTTTCAACTTTAGAGAAAATAAGTGTTTGCAAATGAGAAATATCTCCAAATGAATTTACCTTGATATCACTTTTTTTAAAGTTTGTTATTTTTGAAACTTCTAAAGATTTAATCAAATACTGTATTACATAATTATGTTCCTTTAAGTCTTTAGTACTTTTTAGGAGTTTCTTAAAATTTGAATTAGTAGAGATAGTTCCAGCAAGAGCCTCTAAAGTTAAATTAGGTTTAGAAAAAGAAAATAATTTTTCTGGAGATGCTCCAAACAAAATATCCTTACTGTTCCTTTTCCAAACGTATCTACATGTATTTGGTTGCTTCTTTTTAAATCTTTTTAAAATTTTTACTAAATCTAATTTATTTTTAAGTTTTATTTTAATTCTATTCGCTAAAACTATCTTTTCGAGGATACCTTTCTCTACTAATTGAATTCCTCTATTTAATACTTTTTTCATATCTGTTTTAGAAGTTTCTAAGGAGCGTGAGAAATCATCAATATAAGGGGAATCAAAACTAGTTGTTAAGCCAGATGATTTTATTAATTCTGAGCAAGAATTAATAACTTGATTTCTAATTGTCCATATTTCTTCAATTAATGTTCTTAATGATGATTTACCTTCAACATGACCATTGATTCTTAACCAGCAATTCTTATCACTTTTAGTAATTAATATTTTTGGCAAGATGGCTTCCAAACTAGGGATATCTGAAGGTAAATTCTTATTATTCAAATTTTCAGAAAAAGAAAATAAATAAATTATTTTTGAGAGTGCAGAATTATGCGATTCATTAGTTAAGTTAATTAAATTTTTAAAATTCTCAGAATTAAACTCTTTTGCTACCTCAAATCTTTTTGGACCATCTAGAGTAACATATTTACATTTCTCGAAGGCTATATATGAAATGCCATCAGATTCCTCCCAAAATGAAGAAAACGGATATTTATTTATTAACAATTCATAAACTTGAAATAAATCAATACAAGGAATCTGAACACAAATACTTACTAATCCAGAATTTTCAACTTTCTTATCGAAAGAGGAAAATACATCTTTTAAAAAATCTGTTAAGTTTAAATCATTTTTCATTACTTATTGAAAATAACTAAAAATCATGCAATAAAGTAAAAAATGTAACTCAATTTATAAACTACATTTAATAATTATCTAATTTTGTGTGTTAATTAAAAATGGACGAAGATAAAAAAAAATTATGGAAGCAAGCAATAAAATGGCCTCTTTATTCTGTTGCCATACTTCCAGTTTTAATAACAGGGGCTTATTTGCTAAATCAATATGAAAAGGTAAAAATTTATAATTTGATTGCATTTACTTTAGCTGCAATTTTGATATTACTTTGGGAAAATCTAACTAATGATTTATTCGACGCAGAAACAGGAATCGATGAATTTAAATTCCATTCAATTGTAAATCTTGTAAAAAATAAAAAAATAATTTCATTTATTGCATATACATCTTTAGTTATTGGTTTATTAATAATTTCAATTATTTCATTATCAACAAGTATAAATATATTGATTTTGGTGGCAGCTTGCTGCTTCTTAGGATATTTATATCAAGGTCCTCCTTTTAGATTTGGCTATCAAGGTTTAGGAGAACCATTATGCTGGCTTGCATTTGGACCTTTTGCTTACTCTGCAGTCTTAATTGCGTTAAATCCATCTAATATTTTCTTTGAAGATATTCCCTGGAAAGTTTCTTTATTACTTGGTTCAGGACCTTCCTTGGCAACAACTCTTGTATTATTTTGTTCTCATTTTCATCAAATTTCTGAAGATAAAAAGCATGGAAAAAATTCACCTTTAGTTCGCTTAGGGGCAAAAAAAGGTTCTCAATTTGTGCCTTGGATAATTTTTACAATATATATTTTTCAACTTTTCACTATAGTTAATAGATTTATTCCATTGTTTTGTATCCTTTATTTGATTAGTCTTCCTCAAGCAATAAGACTTATAAATTTATTAAGATCTTCATATAAAAACCCTAGTGCAATAAAAAATTGTAAATTCATCGCAATAAAATTTCAAACTCTTAATGGAATTGGCTTAATCACAGGATTAATATTTAATTACTTGCTTAATAAATGAACTTTATATTTCAAAAAAAATCTTATAGCTTTAAGTTATCCACCAAAGTAGAAAATTCTAAAACAACTTACCAAACAAAATCGGGTTGGATAATTAAATTAACAAGTAATGATAAAAAAATTGGGTTTGGAGAAGTTTCACCGCTTCATAAAGAAGACTTAAAAAAGTGTGCGAAACAACTAGATATAATCCCTTCGTATGTAGAATTATTTAATTTATCTGAGCAAATAAATATTTTTCACCCATGCATTCAATCTGCAATAAATTCTGCATTAGCCGAAATAAATGGAAAAATAATTTTTAAAGAAAACTACTTCTTTGATGAAATTGATAAAACAACCATATTGTTAAATCATGAAAATGTAGTTTCAGATCTAAATGAAATTAAAAAAAGACAATCTGATATTGGAAAATCATTAACCATAAAATGGAAAGTAGCATTAAAAAATAATAATGAGGAAGAAGCAATTTTAGAAGAAATTCTAAGCCAATTAGGCAATAATATTAAGTTAAGAATAGATGCTAATGGTTCTTGGGGAAGAGAGATAGCTAATAGATGGGCTGACATTGTGAAGGATAACAAAAATGTAGATTGGTTAGAACAACCTCTCTGTGTTGATGATATTGATGGACTGACAGAACTAAATAAAAAAATCCCTATAGCCTTGGACGAATCACTTTTAAAATTTCCAAATTTGATTGATGAGTGGAAAGGTTGGCAAATTAGAAGGCCTTCTCAAGAAAATAATCCAGTTAAGCTTTTAAGAGAATTAGAAAATAAAAAAGCTTTAATATCTATAAGTACCTCATTTGAAACTGGTATAGGGAAGAGATGGCTTTATCATTTATCGTCTCTACAATTACAAGGACCAACTCCAAAAGTTCCTGGTTTAGCAATGAATAAATTCCCTAATTCTTTTCTATTTTTAAATGAAGCAAAAAAGATATGGGATCAACTATGAAAAATAAAATTCATACTATTGAAGTTGAAAATAACGAAACTCAATCTGTAAAGAAAATTATTGAAAAAATTAGAGAGAATAAAATTATTTATATAAAAAACAAATTTTATCAAGACAAAGATGTATTAGATTCAATTACTGAAAATGGGCCAGCAATTATCTTAAACAGTAGTGGGAGTTCTGGAAAACCGAGACAATGTTTTCACCATTTAGATAATCTTAAATTATCTGCAGCTACATCAGGTCAATGGCTGGTAGAGCAAGGATTTGAATTACAAAACTGCTTAATTTTAAATACTTTACCCTTGAACCATATAAGTGGATTAATGCCAATTTTTAGAGGTCAAACTTGGGGATGTGATTGTATTAATATTTCTCCGAATTTGGTAAAAAAAACTCGAGAACTTTTACTTTTTACAATTAAATTTAAAAAAAACAAAAAACACTTAATTACGTCATTAGTACCTACCCAATTACAAAGACTTTTAGCTCAAAAAGATGGAATTAGTTGGCTAAAAATATTTGATCTAATTTGGGTAGGTGGAGCTTTAATTTCAGACGAAACTGCAGAACAATGCATAAAAGAAAAAATAAAATTAGCACCTTGTTACGGCTCAACTGAAACAGCAGCAATGGTTACGAGTTTAAAACCAAAAGAATTCTTAATGGGTTTTAAAAATGTTGGAGAAATATTACCTGATACAAAAATAAGAATTAACGCAAAAGGATTAATCGAGATAAAATCAGCCAGAATTGGGATCGAAATAATAGACTCTTTAAAAACTGAAAATTTCAAAAATAAAAATGGGTGGTGGCAAACAGGTGATTTAGGTGAAATTAATCAAATCAATAATTCTTTCTATTTAAACTTTATTGGAAGAAGTGATAATGCCTTTAATTCAGGTGGAGAAATCGTTTTCCCTGAAGTAATTGAATCTAGATTAAATGGTTTCATTATGAAAGAAAATATCCCAATTAATAAATTCAATATTTCAAAAGTATCTAACAAATTATGGGGAAATAAAATTAAGGTAATAGTTGAATTTAGAGAACTTACAAATAATAAAAATATTGAAATTTCTTTAAATTTATTAAAAAAATTTTCTCAAAGTTGGCCTAAACATGAAAGGCCTGAAAAGTGGATTGTTAAAAACAAAAATAGCATTACAGAAAAAATAAACTATAAATTTAAAAAATAATAATTAGCATTCTTTTAAATTTGTACTCACATTAGAAGCCTCAATCCATCTTTCTAATTGATCGGGGAGTTCTATTTTATTTCTTGAATCAACATCTAAAGAACAATGTATAATTTTCCCTTCTGCTACTTTATTTCCATTTTTTATAAAAAAGCTATTTACTTGGAACAAATGAGTATTAATTTTATGAGGGGCAATTTTTACATTTAATAAATCTCCAATTTTTATAGGCGCAAGAAAGTTTGCTTCACAATTTACTATTGGAAAAATAATTTGACTTTTACGTATAGAAAAATCTGGGAAAATATCTTGAGATGGAATCCCATAAATTTCAATACTTTCTTCCCAAGCTTCATGCGACCATTTTAATAAGTTATGAAAATGAATTACACCTGCAGAATCACAATCACCAAATCTTACCTTCTTCTGCAATATTAACCAGTCATCGGGTTTCATTTAAAGTAATTATCTATCAACAGATCCCATAATGACATCTATTGAACCAAGGATTGCCATAATATCAGCGATTTTGGCACCTTTAAGAATATGAGGCAATATTTGCAGATTATTTAAATCAGCTGCTCTGATTTTAAATCTCCATGGGGTAACTTCATTATTTCCTTGAATAAATACACCTATTTCTCCTTTGCCGGACTCTAATCTTGTATATAATTCTCCGTTAGGAATTTTAAAAGTTGGAGCAACCTTCTTAGCTACATATTGATATTCAGTACCAAA
>CACGVZ010000036.1 GCA_902576415.1 uncultured Prochlorococcus sp.
TAAAGTTGGGGCCTTTGGGGTTCAAGCTTTAGTTTTTATAACTTTAATTCAAATTGCTTGCATACTAAAAATTCAGAACCTAATAATTTTTGTTTTACCTATATGCTTATTTTGGGGAAGATTTTCAAATTTATTTTTTATAGAAAAGTTTCAATATATGAGCTACAAGAAAAAATCTATTACTCACAAAAAATTTTGGAATGGATTTAAAAAAGAATCTTTGATCTCCATTATTTTTCTTTTAATTTTCATTGCATGCCAATTATTTTCAATTACATCCCAAGCATTATTAATTAAATTTTTAATTCTTATTTTGATTGGTATTTTTTTAAGCTATTCTATCCCAAATATACTGGGAACAAAAATTGGAGGCTTCAATGGAGATGCCTGCGGTGCGAGTGTTGTAATAGTTGAAACTACAATGTTGTTTGTGCATGCAATTCTTCTATAGGAAGTTCTAAATAGAAAATATTTTTCTTCTTAATATTTATTAATTTCTCAGTATTATTAATCGAGTTATTTTCCAGCAATCTCAATTCTCCTCCAATTTGTTGTGCTAATTTCCTCGCCAAAAAAAGTCCAACACCAGTGCCGTCCTTCTTCTTAGCGGCAGATCCTCTAAAACCTTTTTCAAAAATTTTCTCATTTTCATTTTTGGTTATTTTTTTACCATTATCAAATATACAAATTCCATTGCTCGTAATTACAAGTCCAATTTCAGCATCTTTTTGGGCATATTTAAACGCATTTTCTAATAAATTGGCCACAATTTCAGCAATCACAGCATATTTTGCCTTTAATGGCGATAAAGTCCAATCCGGCCAAAGAGATGGTTCAGTCCAATCTCTATTCTCTAAGTCCGCATTAGCTTTACCCCTTTCTAATATTGGCCTCAATAAACTCTGAACAGTTATTAACTTATTATTATCTAAATTTGGTGGTAATAATAATCTTTCCTCTCCAATTTCTAGAGGAAGTTGTATTGGTGAATTTAATTGCGCGAAAGAATCCATATATTGATTAATTTGTTTTTGCTCTTTCATCATGCGTTCGACTATTTCAATTGAGTCATCATCTGAACCAAGTCTTTTTATTAGTAACTTTGCATATGTTCTTAGAGCAGCCAATGGATTCCTCAATTGATGGATTATGACATTAACCTGATTTTTGAGATAATTGATTTCTTCATTTTTATTTTGACGTTCTAATTCGATAGAAACACATTTAGCTAAAGATATTGAAAGCGCTTTTAATCTAGAGTCAAGATATACTGGCCAATTTCCACCTTTCAAATCAGTTTCGACCCTAAGGACCCCTAGCAGAATATCGTTTTCTTGAAGCGGGTACCATCTTCTATTAGGTGAAGAAACTTTTAGTGAGGAATCATCTTCTATTGATACAAGAAGCTTATCAATTTGTGGCCATTGACCAACCATTTCAAAAGATGCTTTAGTTCCTTGCTTAGCTGAAGCAAGATACATAACTAAATGAGTCACTCCCATTGAGCAACCAAAACTCTCTAGTTGTTTTGTTATTAATTCTTCAAATTTTTTTGAGAGATTCATAATTAATGAAATTGTGAGTAATTTTTAGAAAAAATTTGAAAAAGGGCTTGTAAAATATGAAAAAAGTATTAAGATATATAAAGAGGTCTGACTATAGCCAGCCTTAAATATGAATATTTGATCATATTTTAAGCTACATCAGGGGTTGATGGGTCCTCTATGTAATTTGATGTGAATTCAAAATCACAGTTTTAAGATTAGTAAAAATAAATAAAACTAATCTCATAAATAATTTCAGGAGTACCAATCAATGTCAAAAAAAAGGAAAAGAATAAGTAGAAGAAGATTGGCTGGCCAAAGGGTAATGGCACATGTTCCTATTTATCATATCGAAACTGGCAAACATAAACCAGTTACAGCAGCAAGAAGATTCATAGCTGAAAATGCATTATCTGCTCCTTCAGTGTTCAATGTTCGCAGAAATGAACATACTACTGATAGATTTTTTTGGGGTGAAAAAGGCTTATTTAGTGCACAGTATGCTGAAGAAAATCATTTTTTATTCCCATCACTAAAAGTCGTAGTTGAAGGAATTGGTGAAGAAAAAATATTTGAAGGTCTAGAACTTACTGCAGATGATTGGGAAGAGATTGAAGAATATGAATATGCTTTTGTTTAAAAAATATTACTCATATTTGAACTGATAAAATTAATTAAATTTGAATCAATTTGATGTGATCCATTGAATTCTAATAATTCGCACAATTTAGAAGACTTACTTTTTACCTTTTCATAAATAATTCTAGAAGCATCTATAGGCACAACTTCATCGAATAAACCATGACTAATTATCAATGGTGGACATTTTTCCCCCGGATCCCAGTTTGGATGAGGATAACCACTACATGCAACAATTAATCCAAAATTTAATTTAAATCCTGCATCAATTGCCATTGCCGCCCCTTGAGAGAACCCCAACAAAATTGTTTTTCTGAGTGGAATCTGATCCGTATCAATTTTTTTTAATGTTCCTAAAAGTTTATTTACTTCAGCCTTAGCTCCATTCCAATCATGTGGGTACAATCCATACCACTGTCTTCCATAACCACTTGGATGCAATCCAGGAGCTCTTAAAGAGATTACCTCAAAATCAAGATTTATTTTTTCCGCAATCTCCTCTCCAAGTGTCAAAAGGTCATCTGAATCAGCTCCCCAACCATGTATCAAAATAATTCTATGAGTTGCAGTTTGAGAGCTAATCGAAACAAATTCATGATTGATATCGTATTTCATGTTTATATTCTTAAGTAAGTAAAATTTCCCATAATGTCACCATTAGCTTTAGTAAGTGTCTCTGATAAAAAAAATATAATTCCATTTTGTATGGAATTGATAGAACAATTTAATTATAAAATCCTATCAAGTGGAGGAACTGCAAAACATCTAATTGAGGCAAAAATTCCAGTTATTAAAGTTGCAGAATTTACTAATTCTCCTGAAATACTTGGAGGAAGAGTTAAAACTTTACATCCAAAAATACACGGAGGAATACTAGCTAAAAGAACAGATAAGGAACACAAAAGAGATATAGAAGCCAACAATCTTGAATTAATTGACTTAGTAGTAGTCAATTTATATCCTTTTAAGAAAACTGTAGAACAGGGAGCAAAATGGGAAGATGCTATTGAAAATATCGATATCGGAGGGCCATCAATGATTCGTTCTGCAGCTAAAAATCATAAAGACGTTTCCGTTTTAGTGGATCCTAGTCAGTATCAAAATTTTCTTGAAGAAATTAAAAAAGGTGAATTAAAGGACTCATATAAAGCAAAATTAGCACTTGAAGCTTTTCAACATACAGCTGACTATGACACTGCAATATCTAATTGGATAAGCAAAGAAAGAGGTTTACAATCTTCGAAATATATTGAATCTTATCCACTAATCAAAACCTTAAGATATGGGGAGAATCCACATCAAAAAGCTTTTTGGTATGGTTTAAGTTCCGTTGGATGGAACTCAGCAGAGCAATTACAAGGTAAAGACTTAAGTTATAACAATCTATTGGATCTAGAGTCGGCACTTTCAACAGTTTTAGAGTTTGGTTACACAGAAAAAGATGAACTTACAACCGACGAGATTGCTTCTGTTATTCTAAAACACAATAATCCTTGTGGTGCAGCTATAAGTAATTCAGCTTCGCAAGCATTTTTGAATGCTTTGGAATGCGACTCTGTTAGTGCATTTGGAGGAATAGTTGCTTTTAATTCAAATGTTGATATTGAGACCGCAATACACCTTAAAGATATTTTCTTAGAGTGTGTAGTAGCGCCATCTTTTGATGATGAAGCTTTAGAAATTTTAAAAGTTAAAAAGAATTTAAGAATTTTAAAGTTTTCAAAAAACCAGCTTCCAAAAAAGAATCAAAATTCTACCAAATCAATAATGGGAGGATTACTAGTACAAGATACAGATGATAGTGAAGAAAAAACTGAAAATTGGATTTCAGTAACTCATAAAAATCCGAGTAATCAAATTAACTTAGATCTAAATTTTGCATGGAAAATTTGTAAACATGTAAAATCTAATGCCATTATTATCGCAAAAGACCAGAAAACTATTGGTATTGGAGCTGGACAAATGAATAGAGTTGGAGCAGCAAAAATTGCATTACAAGCAGCCGGAAGTTCATGTTCTAATGCTGTCTTAGCCAGCGATGGTTTTTTTCCATTTGCAGATACTGTAGAGCTAGCAAATGAATATGGAATAAAGGCTATTGTTCAACCTGGAGGAAGTCTAAGAGACCAAGAAAGTATTGATATGTGTAATTCGAAAGGAATATCAATGGTATTCACTCAAAAAAGGCACTTTTTACATTAAATTATGTTGATTTTGGATAATATGTAATCTTGTTAGTTTTTCTGAATAAAGATAATCTGCCTGGACCTGCACATAGAAAGTAGAGAGAAATAGCACCATATATAAAAGACAATTCAAAAGCGTAATTATGACCTTCAACAACTGCCAGAGGAAAACCTTCTAGTCCAGTATCAAGGAGATGAAAATAAACTGCAAAAGCCATGGTTGAAAAAAGACCAAGAGAAGAAAGCCTCGCAAAAATCCCCAAAGCCAATCCTACTGGGCACACTAATTGAGTAATTGCTGCTCCAAAAGTCCAAATAACAGGATCGCCTGGTAAAAATGGGAAGTACTTACCAACTACAAACTCAGCAAAACCCTGCGGATCCTGAAGTTTCTCAAGGCCATGATGAATCATTAAAGCACAAAAACCTATTCTTAAAACAAAAATCGATAGTTCTCCAAGGATATTTACCTCTGACCCTGCAGATGAATTGGCAACTACAACTTCAACTTTTTGGGGCGCTTTTGTTCTATTCATACTTGCAGTTTGAACCTGATTAGGTGAAGCTTTGTCTTCCATATTTCATTTATTTTTCATTATTCTAGTTAATAAAGTAGATCTTTTGTAATTATCTGATTAATAAATTAAAAAAACTAAGCAAACATATAAATGAATAACAAATTCAGGAAGTAATATCAATTAACTTTTCAATAACATCTGCAACGACCTTATCAGGAGTAGATGCACCTGAAGTAATTCCAACATTAATTTTTCCACTAGGTAGAAAATTATTTTTAAGTTCTAATTCTGATCCTAGTGGTTTATGAAATATTGAGTTTTCTTTAACTGATATCCTCTCTGGCGTATCAATGTGAAAAGAAGCAATATTTTTAGTAATTGCTATTTCTTGTAGGTGAGTAGTATTAGAAGAATTGAAGCCTCCAATAACTACTAGAATATCAAGATCTTCATCAACCAAAGAGAACATTGCGTCTTGTCTTTCTTCAGTCGCATCGCAAATAGTATTAAAAGCTAAAAAGTGACTATTTAAGTTTTCTGGTCCAAATTTTTTTAACATCGTTCTTTCGAAAACCTTTCCAATTTCCTCAGTTTCGCTCTTAAGCATAGTTGTCTGATTTGCAACTCCCACTCTATCTAAATCTTTATCAGGATCAAATCCATTAGAACAAGCTTTAGAAAATTTGTTCATAAACTCATTTCTATTACCTCTCCCCAGAATATATTCAGATACGTATTTTGCTTCTTCTAGATCAAGTACAACTAAATATTTACCTGCGAATGAACTTGTAGCAAGAGTCTCTTCATGCTTAAATTTTCCATGAATAATAGATGTGAAAATATGTTTTTTATGTTTTTCAACTGTGTGCCAAACCTTAGAAACCCATGGACAAGTTGTATCAATGATATGACAACCTTTCTCATGCAAGAGTTTCATTTCTTGAACAGTAGCTCCGAAAGCAGGGAGTATAACAACATCCCCATTAGATACTAAGGAAAAAT
>CACGVZ010000037.1 GCA_902576415.1 uncultured Prochlorococcus sp.
AAGATCTATGCGATCAAAAGAAATACAATTTGAGTAGATTATTATTCGATAAAAAAAGTTTATTATTAGATGTATAACGATCATTTATCTTTAGCTGGGTAAAAAGAGTTTTTTAGACAATAAGAAAATATTTTGAAAATAATGATATCTTCAGATTCTGTTAAGGATAATTTTTACCTTTTAAAAAGATTTGAAGTATTGAATTTTGAAATAAAAAATTTATTTTGTTTAAGTTTTGCTTGCTTGAAAAATTCTACACTTAGTAATGCACCCAACTTTGTTAAAAATTATCATAAACCACTTAATTAAAGTCATTTGCTAAGTTTAGTAGATCCAAAGGATAATAAATATCAAAGACATCTAATAAAGCTAGTGAATTGAGGTCTATTTGATTACAAATAAAAACTGAAGAAAAGGCTGTCCTGAAAACCACAGGAAGTGCAGCTGGGATTTATGAGTTATGGCAAGTCAGTGTAAGAAATAAGCTTTCTTATGGAAAAAGAGTAAAATTACATATATATTATTCTAAGAATGTTAGTTCTCTAAGATATTGAAATTTCATAAAAACCTCAATACTTCTAATATTTCCTTTTGGTAAAGGTGCTTTTTAAAATAAAAAAAATCAACATTTCTATCTTAAAATTTAAATATGGTTTTTAAAATTAAAAATATAAGTTGTATCGGCGCTGGTTTTGTTGGAGGGCCAACTATGAGCGTAATGGCAAGTAAATGTAATGATCTTTTTTTTCATGTTGTTGATATTAATGATGAAAGAATAGACGCATGGAATAATGAGGATTTATCAAGGTTACCAATTTTTGAACCTGGGTTAAAAGAGATAATAGAGAATACAAGGAATAAGAACTTACTCTTTACTACCAACATAAAAGCGGCTATTGAGTCCGCAGATATTATATTTATTTCTGTAAATACACCTACAAAAACAAGAGGGATTGGTGCTGGTAAATCTTCTGATTTGAAATGGGTAGAAGCTTGCGCCAGACAAGTTGCGGAATTTTCCAAGGGTCATACAATTATTGTTGAGAAAAGTACATTACCTGTTAGAACAGCAGAGGTAATACAAAAAATACTTAATTCCGCTACGTCTGATTTGGAAAATGCGAAAAAAAGTTTTAGCGTATTATCTAACCCAGAGTTTCTTGCAGAAGGTACCGCAATAAGAGATTTAGAAAATCCAGATAGAGTTTTAATCGGAGGAGAAGATAAATCAGCTATGCTTTTGTTAAGTCAAATATATGAGAATTGGGTACCCAAAGAAAAAATACTTTTTACAAATATATGGAGCAGTGAGCTAGCTAAACTGACTTCTAATGCTTTTTTAGCTCAGCGTGTTAGTTCAATAAATTCAATAAGCGCAATTTGTGAAGTAACAGGAGCCAATGTTAGAGAAGTTTCAAGAGCAATTGGCAAGGATTCTAGAATTGGATCAAAATTTTTAGATTCTGGGCCAGGCTTTGGAGGCAGTTGCTTCAAAAAAGATATTTTAAACCTTGTATACCTGGCAGAATATTTTGGTCTTAAAGAAGTAGCAAAATTTTGGGAGGAAGTTGTAAACATCAATAACTGGCATCAAAAACGAATAGCACAAATTGTTGTTCAAAAGCTTTTTGGGACTATCTCATCAAAAAAAATTATAATATTAGGATTTGCTTTTAAAGCTAATACAAATGATACAAGAGAATCTGCAGCTATCAGAATTTGCAAAGATTTAATTTACGAAGGAGCTGAGCTTATAATTCATGATCCTAAAGTAAGTATGTTACAAATAGAAAAAGACTTGCAAATCAAGCAATTTTCAAGTGGTAAAAATGAAAATATAGATTATTTAAATAATAATATTGGTAACTGGCAATTTAGTAATAACCTCAATATTTTTGATGATGCCCACGCTGTTTTAGTGCTAACAGAATGGGAAGAATATAAATATATTGAATGGGATAAAGTTGCGAAAAGGATGGTCAAGCCTGCATGGATATTCGATGCAAGGTCTATTGTTAATATCGATTTAGTTAAAAAATCAGGATTGAATTTATGGTCTTTGGGCGATGGCAGTCAACAAGGTACAAAAGATGAAATTTAGTCATTACCTCTACCATTTCTATGGTAAACCTTTTGATATTGTCTTCATCTAGATAACTTCCGATTTAAATTTCTATCATTAATAAAGAACTGCTCAATAAAAATATTAATTATAAAAAAGAATTTATTGGAGCAAATAATAATCTTATAAATATCGTAATTTTAAAAATTATTTTCTTCCTTGCCTTATCTAGTTAAGATATAATTTATACAAAAATTTGCAAACACAGATTTGAAAAATTCTGCATTAAGAAAAGGTATAATTCTTGCCGGTGGCAATGGATCAAGATTAGCTCCATTAACACTTGGGGTAAGCAAACAACTACTACCGGTATTTGATAAGCCAATGATTCATTACCCTTTAAGTATTCTTATGCTTTCCGATATTAAGGAAATCCTCATTATTTTAAAAGAAAAAGATATTAATGCTTATAAAAATTTGTTAGGAGATGGGAAACAATTTGGTATAGATATCAAATATTCAATTCAAAAAAACCCAGATGGTTTAGCGCAATCCTTTTTAGTTGGCGAGAACTTCATAGATAATTCACCAGTAGCTTTAATTTTAGGAGATAATTTGTATCATGGCTCAGGGTTAGTTAAACAATTAAAAAGAGCCAACAAACAAACTGATAAAAATACAATTTTCGCTTATCGAGTTAATGATCCCGAAAGATATGGAATTGTTGAATTTAATAAAAAAGGTGAGCCATCTAAGATTCAGGAAAAGCCTACTTACTCTAAAAGTAGTTATGCAATAACAGGTCTATATTTTTTCGATAATTCCGTTGTAGAAAAAGCGAAAAAAGTAAAGCCCTCAAAAAGGGGGGAGTTGGAAATTACCTCAATATTAAATATGTACCTTAAAGAAAAAAATCTTGATATAGAAATACTTGGAAGGGGTATAGCTTGGTTTGATACAGGAACATTTGATGCCCTTCATCAAGCAGGTTCATATATAAGGACTATTGAAAATAGACAAGGTCTAAAAATAGGTTGTCCTGAAGAAATATCATGGAGAAAAGGCTGGATAAGTGATAAAGAATTTCTTGAAATTGGCTATAAATTAGGGAATGATGATTATCTAGAATATGTTAAACGTTTAATAGAGGATAAAACTCAAGATATAATTTAATCAATAATCTTGTAAGTTTATTTAAATTCATCTAATGAAAGAGCTTAATATTTTAATAACTGGAGGCGCTGGGTTTATTGGCGGTAATCTAATAAGAAAAATTTTATTAAGTACCAACTTTAATATAATTAATATTGATAATCTCGGCTATGCCAGTGATATTGAAAGTATAAATAATTTTAGGGATTCTAATAAAAGGCATTTTTTACATCAATTAGATTTAAAAAACTACGCGCAAGTTTTAGAAGTAGTGAAAAAATCAAAACCTGATTTAATAATTCATCTCGCTGCAGAAAGTCACGTTGACCGATCATTGGATAATCCTTTTGCATTCATAGAGAGTAATATTATTGGTACTTTTAACATTCTTCAAGCCTCTTTAAATTATTACTCAAATCTATCTGCAAGTAATAAGAAAACTTTTAGATTTCTCCATGTTAGTACTGATGAAGTTTTTGGTTCTCTAGAAGAAAATGGAAAATTCAATGAAAATACAAGATATGATCCAAAAAGTCCATATTCAGCTTCTAAAGCAAGTAGTGATCACTTAGTTAGGGCATGGCATAATTCATATAATCTTCCAATATTGATTACTAACTGCAGTAATAATTATGGTCCTTACCAATTTCCAGAAAAACTTATACCTTTAAGTATCCTCAAAGCTTTAAATGGGGAAAAAATACCTATTTATGGAACAGGTGGGAATATCAGAGATTGGATTCACGTAGATGATCATGTAAATGGAATTTTAGAAGTTGCTTTAAAAGGTAATATTGGAGAAACTTACTGTATAGGAGGCAATTGTGAAAAAACTAATCTTGAATTGATTCAAATTATTTGTACTATTCTTGATCAAAAAATACCAATGAAAAAACCTTATTCAGATTTAATTGAATTTGTCAAAGATAGACCAGGGCATGATTTGAAATACTCAATAAACACAAATTTTATAGAAAATGAACTTGGTTGGACTCCAAAAAAGAATATATATGATGGCTTAACAGAGACTGTTGAATGGTATTTAGAAAATAAAGATTGGACTTCAAGGATGCAAAAAAAATCTGGATACAAAGGTGAGAGGCTCGGTAAAATATAAATTTTGAAACTTTAAAAATAATTTTTGGATGATACCTCTCAAAAAATATTCAGATTATCCTATTTAAAATTAAATAAAAACATGATAGAAAAACAAACAATTAAATCAGTTTTCTTAAACCTTTTAAAAACATTCAAAGAATATGAATCATTAATATTAACTTTATCACTCAGTAATGAATCAAAAGAAATCAATTCTTACTTAGGAGGTATAAGATTTATTGATAAAAATATAATACTTTCAATAATAAATCCAAGTGAAAAAGAGCTTAATGAATGGTCTCATCTAATAAAAGAATTTAATATAAAAAATATATTTATAGATATTGATAAGAAACTACCTTTTGATAAAAGATTATCAGTAAAAAATAAATCCGAAAAAATAAAAAATTCAAGCTTATTTAATGCAGCAGAAAAAACCTTAGGTTTTGCAAAAATTACACCATGGTCAAGTACTGAATTAACAGCCAAAGCAGCCATCGAATATTTAAGAAAAGATTTGGGAAATAACCTTTCAAGTAGCGAAATTACAATTATTGGATTTGGTAATATTGGCTTTCAAATAGCTAATTCTTTAATCAGGGAGGGAGTCAAAGTTCATTGTTTTACGAGAAATTATTCAAAAGGGTTGATAAAAGCACAATCAATAAATTTATTGAAAAGTAAATATACATTTGCATCTTTTAATTTACACAAATCACTAAGAAAAGCGATCTCCAGTTCCCAAGTTCTTTTAGAATGTTCAACATCCAAAAATACAATAAAAGAAAATTTAATTTCAGAGTTTAATTCTCATAAATTAATTTTGGATATTGGCAAGCATGCTTTTTCAAAAGAATTTATTCAGGAAAGTCAGAAGCTTAATTTGAAATTCAGAAGAATAGATATCTCTAGTACTCTTTGTGAGTTAATACATAACAAAATATCAAAGTCTTCCATAAGAGAATATAAACCTTCTAAGGTAATCTATGACTTTAAAAAAAATATTAATTTAATCAGCGGAGGTTGGAAAGGGATTCCAGGAGATATAGTTGTTGACGATGCAAAAAATCCAAGATTTGTTTTAGGTATTGTAAATGATTCTTTTAATCTCGAACCAGTTTACTCTTCTTTCCAAAAATGGATTGATTCGCAATAAATTTTTTCCTAAAT
>CACGVZ010000038.1 GCA_902576415.1 uncultured Prochlorococcus sp.
ATTGATCGACAAATTTAAACGCTTCATCAATTCCTATAATTCCTTTCCCATCATTTAATTGGCTTAGATTAAATAGGCGCTTATAAATTTTGAAACCTAGTGTATTATCAATTTTTTCAAAAACTTCAGTGATATTCTCAAATGCATCATTTTGCATATCAGTACCCATAAGCTTTTCATACATTTTTATTTTTTTTCTTAGATTTTTTTTTATAAGATATGTTGTTTCATTGATTTCTTCCACGGCATTTAAGATATCTGTCTCCTGATATTCTGCGATAGGTTTAAAGTTTGAACTAGGCGACATTTAAAGCAAATTTTATCTATAGAAATATTATATACATATAGTATAAAAAGTTCAAATTTTGGTATTTAAAAAGGTAAATATTAGTTTGTAAATAATATTGTAATAAACTATTTTATTCAGTTTTTTTCTAAATTATTGAGTAATAACTTAGTTTTAAAATCCTGGATCCAGGATTAAAAAAATAAATTAATTAATTTATTGACGTAATCATAACTAATCTTTATACTTGAAAAATAGCTGAAAGACACAAAAAAAACCTATGAAGTTACAGCTTCATAGGTTGTGCCCAAAGGCTAAGTTCCACCGCAAAATAGAACTCATGTTTACTATACAAACATGTAGACGGAAAGTCTGCAACGAAAAAAAATCTTTTAAAGATTTATCAAATGAAGAGTTAAAAGTATTATTCTACTTCTCAAAAACTGTTCATAATCCAGATGCTTTTTATTCCAGTGAGGATTAAGAAGTGTCAGTACCAAGAAAAGTAGTCACTCCAGAATTTGAAGTAAAGCAAAAGGAATTGTGGCTTTATCCTACGGGAACTTGTGTAAGCATAGATCCTAATGAAAAGGATCACGGATATGGTCCTTACATAAATGGTGTTGTACAAAATAAAGAAACTGGTAGTAAAGGGACATTTCTAGTTGAACTAAGTGACTACTCAATTGAAGAAACCTTACTTCTGATTAATCAAAATTTAAATTTTGAACTTAGACATAATGGTCCAAAGCTAAAGCCGCTTGCTCTTCAACCAAAAGAAGTTATTAAAACTATTGAGGGTTCTAGAGCTATTTCAAAAGTTGCAGAGCTAACTTCAGAAGAAGTTGAAAAAGCAGATTTTATTAAAGAAAATTCTTCAAAAAATTCTTTCTTTGATGAAACTTCCGCTGAATCTGAAATACAAGATTTACAAGAAATTTGTCAAAAAGAAACCATGCTTATTCTTGAAAATCTAATTTCATCGCATGCCCAAAAATGTTCTGATTTAGGACTTCCTATGTTTATGAGTGTTTGTATTCCGCCATCAAAAAAATATAAAAAATAATCTTTATCAAATTCAATTTTATTTCAATTATGGATTTTAATCTTTTTAAACGTAAAGCCAGAGGTTATGAATGCCTTGGTCCTAGTGTTGTAGCAAAAGCAGCTACTTTTGAGAATTCTTGTGATCTTAGTTTATGGATGGCAACTCGATACAAAGCTCCAAAAAATGATACTTCATTTTCAAAATGGCAATTGGAGCATACTGCAGTTTTAAGCAAATTAAATACACGTTTAAAAACTAAATATCAAGATGCCAAAACTTATATGGAATTACCTTTGCAGAAAATACCTCTTCACGGGAATACATTATTTGGAACTCCAGATGCTGTAGTTGAATTTCCAGATGGCGGTCTTTTGGTCGCAGACGCTAAGAGTGGCAAAAAAAATCAAAGTCATTGGATTCAATGTGGCATTTACGGAGTAATGTTAAGAGCTGCTGCTTGGTCAAAAAATAAACCTATTCCAAATCTTTTTGGTTTTGCACTTTGTTATGGGGATGCAGAATCTAGTAATTCTGATAATCAAGATAAACAGTTTCTTTTGATAACTGGAGAAAATGCATTAGATCAAGTTTTACCAGAGCCAACTAAAGAACGTATAAGAAATATTTTGAAAGTTTCTGGAGCAGCAGAAATTCCTGATGCGAATCCCTCCAGCAATAATTGTAGATTCTGCGATTGGAAAATTGGTTGTCCAAATGCAATTGAAACTTCTAATGAAGTCACTGTTGATGCAAGTCATTTTCTTTAAAAAAGTAGATGGACTTATCAATAGCGCAAGAGTTTCTTCAATTTAGAGAAATGTTTTTTGTTGAAATTGCTAAACAAAAGGAACTGAACTTCTCTTTAAAAGAACAAATAAATTCACTCCAGTGTGAAGTTGCAACCTTACAACATCAATTAGATGATTATGTTTCTAAAGAGCATAAGAATCTAATAGATAAGTGGCTTGAAAAGATGCCAAAAGATGAAGAAGAACATTTACCTGATACGGACAATTTCTGATGTATGAAGAAAAAAGATCAACCAGGATTCTGCGAATATTGGCAAGTGTTCGTGAATCTTTAGACAGGATTGAACATGGAAAGCCCGCTTCTTTTCATGAAATTACACGCCTTGAGACGCTAGACGAAATGATGTCAGAACTTTTATTTAATTATTTACGAGAGGAACTTTAATTATGAACATCCCAACAAATGCAAGACCAAGCACAAGAATTTTAAAAGATCTTCTTAAAGTAAGAAATGAACTTATTAAAGTTGAAAATTCTAATCAGCCATTTGTCTCAAACATTGATCCATTAATGAAAAAAGATTATTTTTTATCAGATGCTTTGGTTAGATACCTTTGCTATGAGATGAATATTGAAATCAACTTAAAGTTGGAAGAAGGGGATGATGATAAAGAGGAGGTGGAATTATTTTGAAGAAATTTATTCTTGCTTTTTTATTTTTCTTTGCGCCTTTTTCTTATTCAGCTGAAACTCCTGATATGGAAAATCTTGGTAAAGCGATGAAACTTAACTGTAAGACTTTTGGTAATGACAGTTGTACGTCTCGGTTTATTGCTGTGAGCGCTTGCACTTTTGCATATGGAATAGCTAAAAGCGATAAGACTGTTAAAGAAAGTCTTGATATTGCTGACGATCTTTTTGTTCTTCTTATGAGGGGTAATGGCTTAAATCCTAACGATATGTTTGATGAGAAAAATCTCGTGAAAGAATCTATTAAATCAGAAACTATTGAAAGAGTTGATAAATGCAAAGAATGGACAAGGGAAGCAATTCCTAAAATTGTTCTTGAAAGAACTGGTAAAGAAGCAACTCCAGAATTTGTTGATGGTGCGACAAAGACATTTGGTTTTTGGTGGCTTGGGACCCTTGAGCAGATTAAACGAGGTGAATGATCATATCATCCAACAAGCTCAATCGAATAAACTGTATCCTTGCAATTATTTTTTTTATCCCATTCCTTTGCAAAAGGCGATTCCATCTCTGCCCCTAATTTTTCTAAGTCAGTACAGTTCATTAATAAATGAGATTTGTGGTCATTGACTTTTACAAACTCATAATCAGTGACAAACTCTTTGCACATTTCTTCAAGAAATAAATTAGTAACGTCATTTTTAAATTCCTCAAATGTACAGCTAAAAGTTGAAATGATGAGTGTGTTCATAAAAAAAAGGGGCTAGTTGCCCCTTAGTTTAGATCGACTGTCAATCCATAAAATTCTAATCTTCTAATTCACATTTGTGCTTAGAAGTTTTTTCTAAGTAATCTAGTAAATCAGCAACTACTAAAGACCAATAACTTCCATTAGGAAGATCTAGTTCAGAAGAAAAATATGATGGACATATTGATGGAAGACCATCTCCATATAAATTCATTTGATGAACTTGCTTTAAAAATGCAATTTTTCTTCTTGATAGTTTGCGATCAGCAATCCAATCTTCAATGATAGATTCAAGAGTTAAATCTTCATTTTTTGATGCCAAAATAGCATCTTCTAAATAAGTAGACATAATTTAAAAATTTAATTAAGTAATTAAGTTATAGGTATGTTTTATTAACTTTCTTTTTCTAGGACTGTTTTAATCGTAAGACAGACAACGAAAGAATAGTGAGGGTTTAATTTCCCAATTTTAATGGGTTACCTATTAATAAAATATACTAATTATTTTTTTTTGTCTATCTTTTTGAGTGCGGTTTATTCCACAAAATAATTGGCACTTTTCATTAAGTTAGGTTTTATGAATTTAGGGTTATTTATATTATGCAAATCTCATTTTTTGCAAAAGTAGTTTTGTTGTTAGCACTTTATTGTATTTCTGATTTATCAATTAAAAATAATATTTTGAGAAAAGTAATGAATAGGGCTAATAGAGCTAAAAAAGTTTAAACTTCCCAATCAATATCAAAGTCATCATCAACTTCTTCTTTTTTTCTGGTCCCCTAGGTTTTTTTATTTTTTCTGATCAATTGGTCTAAAGTTTTTTCATCTGAGACGACAATAAAATCATCAAAATGGATAGATTGATCGGGGTATTCAATTCCAAATTTTTTATCTCGATAGATACCGATTCTGATATAACTTCCTGTATAACGTCCACCACTCCAATCATAGGTGACACCTTCATAATCGAATATTAATTCGTTATCTTTATAAACTTGGACAAAACCATCATCATCCTTTGTATTAAAGATTCCAATCTTAAATGTGCTCCATTCACCTAATGGAGTCACACTAAATGGTTTGTTTGGTGTGAGTTTGAAATCATCTTCATCCCTGATTTTATCTTCCTCTCTATCTTTTTCCCATCTGACAAACCAATCTCCCCCTGTGTTTTTATACTTTGCTCCGATGGCGTGAATATAATTTTCCTCCTTACTCCTAGATTTACTTGCATTTCCTCCGGTATCTCCCCCTATTTTTAAACTATTTCCATTTTTATAAAACCTGATTCCTAAAAGAGGACTCCTTTTCATAGGATCATGCTGGTTTTTGAATTGAAAAAATAATACCCTGTCGTCTATATGGGTAAAATCTTTAGGTAGTCTTGTTTTAAAACTAATCCATATTTCTTTATTTAAAGTTTTTTTTTGCCTTGTCTGAAATTCTGCTCTTTCAGTTTTTTCCTTTCCTCCTCCTTTTTTATCAATATTCCATCCATGTTTCACTGTAACTTCAAGATACTTATTGCCATCAGGATCTTTTTTAATTCTAAATGGTTTTAAACCTGCTCCCTTATCGTTGATTGTAAATTTGTTGAGTTTTAATTTTCCTTCTTCTTGATTTTCAAAGTCCTCAGAAAAATTCCAAGGAGATTTTGTTTTTTTATCTACATAGTCTGGAACAAGTACTTTTTCCCATGAGTATAAATTTCCAGTGGGAAAAAACATCAACACTAGAAAAATGTATAATAATTTTTTCATAGAAATTAGAAAAAAGAAAAAATCATCATTTGTTTA
>CACGVZ010000039.1 GCA_902576415.1 uncultured Prochlorococcus sp.
GGTTGGATGGAATGGAGGTTACTCAATTTACTTATTTCCAACAATGTGGAGGGTTGGATTGTACCCCAATTCCGATTGAAATAACTTATGGATTAGAGAGAGTTGCAATGTTCTTGCAGGATAAAGAAAGTATTTGGGACTTAAATTGGAACAAAAATCTAAAATATAGTGATATCTGGCTTCAGTTTGAAAAAAGTCAATGTTCATATAATTTTACTGATTCCAGTCCTAATAATCTCAGAAAATTATTTGAGATTTATCAAGAAGAAGCTAATTCATTAATCCAAAAGAAGTTAACATATCCGGCTCTTGATTATGTTTTAAAGTGTAGTCATACATTTAATTTACTTGATGCAAGAGGAGTTATTTCAGTTACAGATCGTGCTCAATATATTGAGAAGATTCGAAAATTAGCTAGAGAAGTTGCGTCATCATGGGTAGCAGAAAGAGAATCATTGGACTATCCATTAATAGAGGGATAAATTTTAGAGAGATTTTATAAAGATGGAAACTGAAGGTATCAAAAGTTACACCACTTTGAAACTTATATTTCTTTCTTTTTTGGTTACGCTCGATACAGTATAGTTACCCATTTTATTTGGGTTTATTTAGTGTGAGGTAAAATGAAACTCTTCCAACAAATGTTGGTTGCTGGTGCAACTTTGAGCTTACTTGCTCCAATTGCTGCTCAAGCTTCCGATATAGTCAATATTGAGGAGATTAATAGCTACGCTCGTAGCAAAAAAAAGAAAACTCCAAAATTTGACCATAAAACATTCGCTAATGATATTAGTGATGTTGCAAATATTAAAGGCAATATTAATGGCCTTGAGGTTCAACAAAATCAATTTGAAGCCGGAACCTTCTCTGATACCACAACTATGGATGGAAAAGCCGTAATGTGGGTTGGCGGTATAGATGGGGGAGACGAATTTGGTGGTTCTGAGGACACTCAAACAGGTTATACATTCACGATGAACTTGAATACAAGTTTTTCAGGTGATGATAATCTTTATGTCCGTCTTAAGACCGGTGAACAAGGAGATCAATGGAAAAACAAATACACATATCACATAGAGACCAAAGATAATAGTGATCTCCTAGAGGTAGATAAAATGTGGTACACCTTCCCTCTGGGTGAAAAAATCACAGCTTTTGTAGGTCCAAGGATTGAAAACTACTATATGTACATCACTCCTTCCATCTATAAGCCAGGTGCACTTAAATCTTTTAAACTTGGTGGAAATAGTAATTTTGGAGCGAGTACAGATGTAGGTTACGGACTAAAGTATGAACTTGATAACGGAATAGGTTTCGCTACCAATGTTGTTGATAAGGGTGCTGACGAAGGAGAAGGTTGGTTTGCTCCTGGTAACGCAATTAAGTGGGATTCACAACTTGCTTATACCGCTGACAGATGGCATGTTTCAGGAACTCTTTCAAACGCACGTAATTGGAGTGCTCACGAATACAATGCAACTGCAATGGGTAGACAAGTAGCCAGAGACTCTATTGGTTATGCTCTAAGAGCTTATTGGATGCCAGAGGAAACAGGCACTACAATACCTGAAGTATCGGTTGGTTATGATACAAAATCCTATGGAGGAGTATTTACAGCTGGTAATACCACACAAGCAAATAGTTACATGGTTGGATTTACTTGGAAAGATATGATCCAAGCTGACGACAGAATCGGTATTGCATACACCCAACCTTTATCAGCTACTGAAGTTCAAGGTGTAGGAGCAACTGGTGAAGTTGGCGCCCAAGTTTGGGAAGCTTATTATTCATTCAGGCCAAATGATTCAATGGAGATAACTCCTGCAATTTTTGGTGGAAATGATATTGCATCAGATGAACAAGACGACATCTTTGGTCTTCTTCTTACCTCAAAGTTCAAATTCTAATTTTAAGTTTTACTTAAGAACTAATAGGTCATTAAAAAACACCCTTAATAGGGTGTTTTTTTTTGGACTATTCAACTAAAATTTACCAACAATTCTCTCCTTCACCAATGGGTATGCAAACGCTCGATTTTGCTGCTTCATCAGCCAACTCTTGTGCTTTGGCATCTAATTTGAAATCAGCGTCAAGAGGCATATCAGTATTCCATTCCTTTAAACCTCCTAACTCATTCTCAGAAGCTTTTAGGGTTGTATTTTCAGCAGATGATATAGCTAAAGCACTAGTTGCGGCTAAAAATATTGCAATTGAGCTTTTTTGAGGCATTAAAAAATTCCGTATCAATATATTTATTTTAAGTATTAAAAAAAACTTTTTCTATCTTATGTATAAAATGATCCATTGCTAATCGCCTAATATTCTTAAAAGATTTGAATATGATTTAAAGACAAGGTCTACCTCTTCTGATCTGCCATATTTTGTAAGTAATGATCTTGCTGCGGCATCTAGATCAAATAAATATTCTCTTTCTTCAATACTTTTAACATAGCTTTCAATCCAACCAATAAATACTAGTCTTTCACCAGAAATAACTTCTTCTACCGAATGGAGATATGTACTTGGATAAATTATTATTTCCCCTGCATCAAGTTTAAATTTTTTTTCTGAATCGAAACTCTCAATTGATAATGCCCCGCCTTCGTAGTTGTTTTTGCAACTTAAAAATAATGTAAAAGATAAATCTGCTCTACCAGAAGACATGTAAGCATTATCAATATGACGTCCATATTTCATCCCGCTGTTGGATTTTGAGAAGATTGTTCCATGAATCTTTTTGGGTAAGGCAAAGCTCTTAATTAAATCATTACAAAGAATTTTTTTTATGATTAATCCTGAAAACTTTTTTGATAAATCTGAATCTCTCCTAAGTTGTAAATTATTTTTTAAGATAGAGGCGTGACTGCCAGCAGTTTTTTTTCCATCTTCCCAACCTTGATTTTCTTTTTCTAGTTCTTTTTCTATAAAATTTATTTCTTCAGCATTTAATAACTGATGAGTTAAATAATTCATATGGAATATAAAAAATGATACATGTTTATGTATCGAAGATCGCTTTTAGAGTTTGAACTCTTTTGATGGGTATAAAGTAACCATAGATACTAATTTGAAAAAGTGCAAAATCTCAAAAAACTTTTTTATTCAGTACTAACATGTACATTTTTACTCAATATAAATATACCTGCCAATTCAACAGAAAAAGAAGTCAAAGTTTATTCAGGGAGACATTACAACACTGATAGGAGCGTCTATAAAAAGTTTGCAGAAGAAACAGGGATTAAAGTAAGGCTTATTGAAGCTGCAGGTATATCTTTAATTGAGAGATTGAAGAGAGAGGGTAAGAATTCTCAGGCGGATTTAATTTTATTGGTTGATGCTGCAAGGATTACCAATGCAGCCAAAGCTGGATTACTTCAATCAATAGAATCTTCTAATTTAGAAAATGATGTACCAACTGGATTGAAAGATCCAAATAAAGAATGGTACGCCTTAACCAGAAGAGTAAGGGTCATGATAGCAAATCCAAAAATGGTAGATGTTAGCAAGATTAATGATTACACAGATCTAGCTGATCCTTCTTTTAAAGGGAAAGTATGTTTAAGGAATAGAAAAAGTCCATATAATCAATCTTTAGTTGCCAATCAAATAATTAACAAAGGTCAATCAGAAACTAAAGCTTGGCTATCAGGAATGATTTCAAATGTTTCCCAACCATTTTTCCCAGGTGATATTTCAATAATTAGAGCAGTTTCTAAGAAAAAATGCGGAGTAGGCATTGTTAATCATTATTACGTCGCAAGAATGTTAGCAGGTGTTAATGGAAGGAGAGATGCTTTATATGCAAAAAAAACAAAGGTCCTTACTCCTAATCCTGCACACGTAAACATTAGTGCTGGTGGTATTGCAAAATATGCAACAAATAAAAATGAAGCTATTCAGTTGCTTGAATTCTTAGCATCTCCAGAAGGAAGTAAAGGTTTAGCTGCTCCTACTTTTGAACATCCTTTGAAGGAAGTTAATCAGAATGAAATAGTGAAGAACTTTGGAGAGTTTACGCCTGATAGTGTAACCATAGAGGAGCTTGGGGAAAAAAATTCTCTAGCTATTAAATTGATGAAAGAGGCAGGTTGGAATTAAAATTAAGATAATTATATAGTTCATAATTTTTTCATTATTAAGTGCATACTTATAAACATGCGGAGAGGTGGCTGAGTGGTCGAAAGCGAACGACTCGAAATCGTTTAATAGGAAACTATTCGTGGGTTCGAATCCCACCCTCTCCGTGAATATTATGTTTCAGGTTTGTTCAAGTTGTGTCAAACTTCCAGAAATGACTGATATGACTTGGTTTTGTAAAAAAACTTTTAATCACCTTTGTTCAGGTTAGTTCAAATTTGAGTTTTGTCTGTTAGTGATATGTTTGTGATATTAAAAATTTTTTATTAAAAACCTGTTCATACCTGTTCAGTTTATACTGGTTCTATGAATCTCCATTAATTTATAGTTTCTGGAAGTCCTAACTATAAATAAGAGGGCATTTATTTGCCCTCTTCGAGTCTTATGCACCTCGCTGTCCACAAAGTCGATGAAGTGCTTTTGACTCCTGAATTATTTCTACTCCTATTGAATGGGAAAAGATAGTCGTGGCAACCACAAAGCACTAATACTCGAGTATTAATACTCTATTAATTTCAATTGAATAGGAGGATAATTAAGGAATAGAGATATAGGAGG
>CACGVZ010000040.1 GCA_902576415.1 uncultured Prochlorococcus sp.
TGCTACTTATATAGTTATAGGTTTGTTAATTGCTGCCACAATCATTCCTTTAGCAACATGGTGGTATTTCTCTAAATAATAGAGAATTTATGAATGACAAGGATTTAAATATTAGTGAATATTCATCTCATATAGTTTTTATTACAGGGGGGACAAAGAGTGGAAAAAGTGAATTCGCCGAGCATCTTGCTAAGGAGGTAAAAAATTTATCCTATGTTGCCTTATCTCAAAACAATTTGGATGATAAAGAATGGCAAGATAAAATTAATTTACATCGAAAAAGAAGGCCAAAAAATTGGAAATTAATAGAAACGACAGATCTATTAAATACATTAAGGAATGAAGAAGGTCCATTGTTGATAGATTCTATTGGGGGATTCGTTATGAAAATTATTGGCAAGGAACAAAATGAATGGTCAACAAAAATGAATTCACTTATAAGTCTCTTATTGAAAAGAAAATGTATAACATTTATTGTGGGAGAACAAGTAGGTTGGAGTTTGGTCTCTGAATATAAAATTGGTAATAGATATATTGAGAGAATCGGCGAACTTCAAAAGAGAATAACCAAAATATCAAAAGATAATTGGCTGGCCATAAACGGTAGAGCAATCAAAATAGATGAAATAAGTATTGAAATACCTACTTAAAATTGGAAGTCGCTCTTTTTGAACCTAGAATCCCACAAAATACTGGTAATATTGCCAGATCATGTGCTGCATTTAATATACCTTTAAATCTTATAGAGCCCTTGGGTTTTAAACTAGAAGATAAATATTTAAAAAGAGCAGGTTTAGACTATTGGCCTTTAGTTACTGTTAATCAGTATGAGAATTTTGAAAAATTTTTAGCGTCAAAATCAACAAAAAGATTAATCTCTTTTAGTAAAAAAAATGGATTATATTTGAAGGATTTTAAATTTAAGCAAGATGATATTTTGCTATTTGGGAGAGAAGATTTAGGATTACCAGATTCCATTATTGATAAAAGCGACTTTTTAATATCAATATTTATGCCGAATATACAGACTGAAAACAATGATCAAAAAGGTGTTAGAAGTTTAAATCTTTCTGTAGCATGTGGAATTGCTATATATGAGGCTCATAAACAAATAAATTTTAAAAATGGTAATTAAGTACAACCAATGCCTTACAATAATCCCATGTCTCGGTAGCTCAGCTGGTTAGAGCGGCGGATTCATAGCCCGCAGGTCGCGTGTTCAAGTCACGCTCGAGACATTTTCAATACTTTTCAATTGAAGAACATAGGTGAAATTTTAATTTAATTAAATTATTAAAGACAATAATGGTTAATTCACTCGGCACAGTCTTAGATCAAAAAAAATCTAAAGCAAAATATCCAGAAGCAAGAGTTATAGTTCTTGATGACAATTTTAATACTTTTCAGCATGTCGCAAATTGTCTTCTAACAATAATCCCAAGCATAAGTGAACAAAGGGCATGGGATCTAACCATTAAAGTTGACAAGACAGGATCTGCAGAGGTGTGGAGAGGTAATCTTGAACAAGCAGAGCTATATCATGAGCAACTATTCAGCAAAGGATTAACAATGGCTCCAATTGAGAAAACATAAAATAAGTAAGATTGACAGAAAATTATTGGCTTATAAATTCGAATCGTTCAAGGGTTAAAAGGTTTTCAAAGAATAATCAAAATAAAGATAAATTTTTTGAATATATGTTTATTGACTCTGGAAGAATTCTTGGTGTTTTAGGAAAAGAACCACCTCTTATGACAACCAGAGAAGAACTTAAAGTTGATAAAGCTAGAGATGAATGGAGAAAGTTAATCGCTCATGGTTGGAGGAGAACCAAACCAGTTTGGGAAGATAATTAGTATCCAATATTGTTACAAGGATTAGTTATATAAATTATGAGATTTAGGACGTAGTTAGCGGGTAAATTTAATGGCTTCAAAAGTAACAAAGCCATTCCTTGAGTCACATTAAATTCTTTATTTTTCATAAAAAAATAAAAATCTCATTTTAATTATAAAAAGACTGTCAAATACAAACTAAAAATAATGAATAAAAGATACATAAGCATTTATTGATTAAGGATTTTCTAGATAACTAATATCTAAAACTTATTTTAAAAAATTATAGATTTAGGGTTACTTGTTTTTTTTTAACAAAAAAATAAAGGTTATAATTCAATCACTCCTACTATTTATTACTTAATAAATACCCAATGAAATATCTCATCACAAGCAAAAGATCAAGAGCTTTATTTGGTATTGGAATAGTTGCTATAAGTATTGGATTAATATCAAAAAAGGTAATTAACTATCCAATTGGAGGATGTATAAAAGGTACTCAAGAAATAACCTTTAATATCTAACCATTAATCATCTTACATTTTTCTTAATTCTTAAATCCAGTCAACTTTGATAACTCTTTTAGTGAAAGTACACCTAAAATTAGTTGTCCATTTATTTCCCATGTGGGAAACTTTTTAATTTTTTTATCAATACATAATTGAGTTTGACTGTTTATGCCATCTCTTGCACATTCAACCACATTAAGTTCTCTATAAGCTTGCTTACCAAATAATTCACTTTGATTAAGGCAATTAGGACACCAATATGCTGAATATTTAACTACACCATTATCTTTGAGGTGTTTTGCCAACTTGATTGATTCCCTAGTGCTTTCTGAGGTGACTATAAGTTCTCTCTGATTATTTAAGTGGGAGCTATTTACTACATTTGAGAATGGAAGCAAAACTAATAGTGGGATTAATAGGTGTTTCATTTATTTACTACTTTTCCTCCATATTTTCTTACTACCTTATCAAGCAAAATTCGTATATCTTTATTTTTAAGTTTCTCTATTTGCTGAAGATTTTCAAGAAGATCACATATTTGATCCTGTGTATCTTCATTTAATTCACTTACCGCCATTTATATTTAGAGTTTTTATAATCCAATTCTAAATCAAAAGTAATTTTATATACTTATTGTATTTATATTTTTTTATTGCTATTTTTTAAAAGCGGGCTAGGGTTCATATCTCCACGAGGATTTAGTCCGCTTAATTTTTAAAGATTCAATTTATATTCGATCCTTCATTAAAAAATTGATTAGAAATATTAAAAAATATTTATCTCTGTTTAACTTCTAAATTCCATTGAAAAGCATTCTTATATAAACATTAATAGTGTGACACTATTTATTCAATAATGTTGTTATTTCGCTTCATAACTTTCTTAAAATACTTAAACTCAATAAATTCATGCATCATTTTGATATCATCAGATAATACTTTTTTATTAACTGCATATTCGTCCACATTATGTGAAGAACTATTTTTTTCAGAAAATGCTTCTTGATCAAAAGAAAAGTTTATAAAATCCCTATTATTATTCAGATTTTTACCATAAGATTCATTTAACACTCCTCGAGACCTTAACGCTTCCTCAACCAATAAACCTGTGACTTTTGACTGACTAAACTCATTAGCTGTGCACAATTTTTCAATAATTTCATGCACTTCTTCACTTGGCAAAAAACCAATTCTTTTCCTCGGAGAGGGCATAATAGAAAAATTAGTGTAACACTTGCACATTATAAGTGTTGCACTATATTTGATTTAAGTCAACTAATTTTGCTATGCATATTTTATTATTTCCTGTCGGATTTATTCTTTGGTATATAGCTTATGAAGCAAAACCTATCATTAATGATGAAGTAACACTTAATTGGGAACAAAAAAATACAATTAAAAGAAATAAACTTTTAAATATAATCGACGAAAGCTTTTAAAATTTACTGTTTATCGATTTTGACCATTCCTTGTGCTTATTATCTAGATCTGAGATTAACTGTTTTTGATAAGTAAATTTGAGTTGATTTTCGTTAAGTGATTTTTTTGTGATAATCATCTCTTTAGAGAAAAAATAAGGAGTGTTAGAACTCCTAATTTTTTTTTTGACTTCCATATAATAAATTTACCTATTTTTTTTATATGACTTAAAAGGTCATAGTCTCAATATTTTTATATTCTTTTTATATTTCCTTCATATGTGTTTTAGCACGTTTGTAAAAAATATTAGTTTATTAAATAATAAAGGCTATATTTAAACAAAATATATGTTTTATCATGAATCTGAAGGAGAGAGGGATTACTGTTGGAGATTTACTAATAATACTAATAATAATAATCACTTCTACAATATTAATTAAATCATTTAGCAAGGATAAGAAAACAGCGCTTAATTATAGTAATCAAGAGCAAGTTTCTTATAAGGAAAATTACTATCAAAAATTTATTTGAATAGCTTATCTAAATTATTTATAAAAAACATAATTATTGAATTAACTATTAAGTATCTCTTATGTAAATTTCAAGAATTAATAATTATAAAAAAATGAGCTTATGTATTTTAAATATTTTGATTAAATGATTTAGAACTTTCCCATTTCAAGTTATCCTTTAAATCATTGATATCATTTGAT
>CACGVZ010000041.1 GCA_902576415.1 uncultured Prochlorococcus sp.
TTCCCATGCCACCCATTCCCGGCATTCCCATGCCACCCATTCCTCCCATTGGATCTCCACCTGGTCCTCCAGGGGCCGCGGCTTCAGGCTCTGGAATGTCAGCCATTGCAACTTCTGTTGTAAGGAGCATAGCTGCAATAGATACTGAATCTTGAAGAGCTAATCTTATTACTTTGGTTGGATCTAATATTCCTGAATCTTTTAAATCCTCATATTTTCCTGAATTAGCATTAAAGCCTTTGTTAAGTCTTTTAATTTCAGCGACAACTACATCTCCATTAAAACCAGCATTTTTTGCTATTTGTTTGGTGGGTTCCAAAAGGGCTTCTTTGACTATATTTATCCCTGTTCTTAAATCATCTGAAGATGTTTCACTTAAATTTAAAAGGTCATCTGATATTTCAATTAAAGTTTGTCCACCTCCAGAAACAACACCCTCTTCAATAGCAGCTTTCGTAGCATTAAGGGAATCTTCGATTCTCAATTTTTTATACTTCATCTCTGTTTCTGTTGCAGCTCCTACTTTGATAAGAGCTACCCCTCCAGCTAGTTTGGCTATCCTTTCATTAATTTTATCCTGATCATACTCTGATTCAGTTATATTAACTTCTCTCTTTAATTTCTCTACTCGCGCTTTAACTAAATCTTTAGTGTCTTCGAAGGCAACAATAGTAGTTTTATCCTTTGTGATAGTTATTTTTTTTGCTTTTCCTAAATCAGAAATTGATACTTTATCAAGTGTCATCGATTTATCTTCGCTAATTAACTTAGCCCCTGTAAGAATTGCAATATCTTCAAGGGCAGCTTTTCTTCTCTCACCAAATAACGGAGCTCTTACCGAAGCTACATTCAAAACCCCACTATTCTTATTTAAAACCAGAGTAGTTAAAGCCTCTCCTTCGATATCTTCAGCAAGAATTAGAAAAGGTGAGGCTGACTTTTGAATTTCTTCAAGTATTGGAACTAGATCAACTAAAGTTGAGATTTTTTGGTCAGTTATTAATATTTTAGGGTTTTCGAGTTCACAAACTTGTCTTTCTTGGTCTGTTACAAAATATGGAGAACTGTAGCCTCTATCAAAAGACATTCCTTCAGTTATATCTAATTCTGTATTTAGTGATTGAGATTCCTCAACAGTTATTACACCATCAGAAGTAACAATATCCATTGCCTTAGAAATTATAGATCCAATTTCTTCATCACCTCCAGCACTAACTGTCGCAACTTTTTGGATATCTGAACCACTTAATGAAATACTTTTGGAACTTAATTTTTCTAAAACAAAAGCTAGGCCTGCCTCCATACCTTTTTTTAATTCCATAGGACTGGCACCAGAAGCAATATTTTTTAATCCCTCTTGAACCATCTTCTGAGTTAAAATAGTTGCTGTTGTTGTTCCATCACCGGCACTCTCTTTTGTCTTAGTTGCAACTTGTTCTATTAATTTCGCACCTAAATTAGAAATAGGGTTTTCAACCTCAATCTCTTTAGCAACTGTGGAGCCATCTCTAACTATATCTGGCGAACCAAATTTTCTCTCTATTACTACGTTTTTTGCCTTTGGACCAATAGTAACCTTCACTGCATTAGCTACGTAATTTACTCCTTTTTCTAGGGCTTCTCTTGATTCATTTGAAAAACTTAACTGTTTTGCCATGTTTACCAGAACTTTATCTTATTCTAATCTCCCATAGAATCATTTTTAAGGGATATTCAATTAAGTGGGGAAAGCCGAATTTCTTTTTATAAGGCGTACAAATTAATTTAAATAAGAGTATCTTTAAAGTATGGATGAAACAAATAATCTTATTTTTATTCTTACGGCAATCCTAGCGATTGCTATGACACTAATATACTTTCCTCTAAGATTTTTCTTAACGTTAACTGCTAGAAGTAGGAGGCTAAAACTTTTACAAAAAATTAGAAGGTTAAGAGATGAATTGGGACAACCTTATAAAAGTACATAATTAAATACTCATACCCCCGTCAATACTTATTGTTTGTCCTGTAATGTAGCTTCCTGCATCACTTGATACTAAGAATGACACTAAGTTCGCAATTTGAGAACAACTTCCTAATTTCCCTAAAGGAATAACTTTAAGAATCTCATCAGTATTAAGTTTTTCAGTCATCTCGGTTTCTATGAAACCTGGAGCTATCGCATTTACGTTTATACTCCTTGAAGCAAATTCTTTAGCGCAAGTTTTGGTAAATCCAATAACTCCAGCTTTTGCTGCAGAATAATTTGCTTGTCCGGGATTACCAATTATTCCAACAACAGATGAAATGTTTACAATACTACCGCTTCTTTTTTTCATCATAAATTTTGAAGCATATTTTGTACAAAGAAAAACCCCTTTCAAGTTTGTATTTAGAACATCATCCCATTGTTCCGATTTCATTCTCATTAATAGTCCATCTCTGGTAATGCCAGCATTGTTAATAAGGATATCAATTGAGCCATTAATTTTTATGATTTCTTCAAAAGCCGAACTGACAGAATCCTCTTTTGAAACATCAAATTTTAATTTATGAGCTTTACCCCCCGAATTTTTTATTGAGTTTACGACTTCTTCAGCTTTTTCATCAGAAGAAGAGTAATTAATAAAAACTTCTGCTCCTAAGCGACTTAGTTCTAAAGCAATTTCTTTACCAATTCCTCTGCTAGCTCCAGTGATTAAAGCAACTTTGCCTGATAATGAATCTGTATTGGACATTATGAAATTTTATAATTTTCAATCGTAGTACTATTTGTGTAAAGATATTGCTTTTATTTATAATTGTCTAGAAAATATTAAGACCTTTTATCGTGCACTTTTTAATACCAGCGGCGGGAAGTGGTAGCAGAATGAAAGCTGGAAAAAATAAATTACTTATTGATTTAGAGGGAGAGTCTTTAATTTATTGGACACTAAAATCTGTATTTTCTGCAAGCTCCGCAAACTGGGTTGGGATAATTGGACAACCGAAAGATAAAAATTTATTATTAAATTCTGCAAAGAATTTTGCCCATAAAGTTCATTGGATTAATGGTGGTGACACAAGACAACAGTCAGTTTTTAATGGTTTAAAAGCGCTACCAAAAGATGCTGAAAAAGTTTTAATACATGATGGTGCTAGATGTCTAATTAATCCTGAATTGATAGACTTTTGTGTCAAGCAATTAGATGAAAATGAAGCTGTAATTTTGGCTACTAAGGTAACTGACACAATAAAGATTGTTGATAATGATGGTTTTATTAAAGAAACACCAGATAGAAATTATTTATGGGCAGCGCAAACTCCTCAGGGTTTTTTAGTAGATAGATTAAAAAAAGCTCATAAGATTGCAATTGATAAAAAATGGAAAGTTACTGATGATGCCTCACTATTCGAAATGCTTAATTGGAAAGTTAAGATTATTGAAGGAACTTATTCAAATATAAAAATTACATCCCCTTTAGATTTGAAAATAGCAAAACTTTTTTTGAAGAACTCTAGTTAAAAAGGTGTATCGATAGTAAGAATGCCATCATCACCATTTAATGTGGCTTTGTATCCTAAAGGAATGCAAGCATTTCCCGATATGTGGCCTATTGGGAGATCAAAAAGAATAGGAAAATCAAATTCTTGGAGTCTTTCAATAATGCATTTTTTAGTAACTCCTTCCATTCAAGGTCGCTGGCATCACTAGAAAAACTTCCGAATCCAATGCCAGCAATTTCATTAAGTGTTTTAGTCATTCTGAGGTAAGTCAACATGCGATCAATTTTATAAATATCTTCATTAATATCTTCAAAAATTATTATTTTTCCTTCGCAATCTGGAAAGTGTTCAGTACCAATTAAAAATGTAGCAATAGTTAAATTAGAAACGATAATTTCTCCTTTAGCTTTCCCACCTCTTAAAGGAATTCCTCTTATGTCCTCAACATATCCCTCAAAAAGTAAATTTCTTAATCTCTCAAGACTCCACTCTGGTTCTTTGAAAAGGCCAGTAACCATGGGGCCATGAATAGAACCTATAAATCCTTGAGAATATTTAGATAGTAATAAAGAACATGTATCTGAGAATCCAAGCATTAAACCATTCTGCCAAGAAGGTTCTTTTTCTAATAGTCTTGCTGAACCCCAGCCTCCTTTTGCAAAAATGATTAGTTTACTATTTTTTGCTTTTTCCAGTTCTTCAAATCTAGTTAGATCATCACCTGCAAAATAACCAAATTTTTTTGATACAGAATTATTTTCATTAATTTCCAAGCCCCAGTTCTTTAAGATTTCTATGCCTTTTTGAAAATTTTCGTCTTCATCTATAAAGGAGCCTGGAGCTAAAACATCTATCAGAT
>CACGVZ010000042.1 GCA_902576415.1 uncultured Prochlorococcus sp.
CTTTTACTACATCTTGTTGAAGATGATTAGTTATCTTTCTTTCGGAATTTTTCGAATTGGACAAAAGTCTAAATAAATAATCTAATTAAAGATTATCTTTTATTCACTATTTTTCCAGAAATATCGAAAAAAATTTTCTTAGTTTATTAAGTTATCGATAAGTGCCAACGTTTCTTTAGATAATTACAGTATTCGCAATTTACTGAAGGTTTGGGAAATATACTTGAACGTAATAAATTTACTGTATCAATTATCTTATTTTCTACCCATGATGTAGAACATTCTAATCTAATAAGATGTACATCAAAATTTAATTGATTATTAAAAACCTTTTCATTTTTTTTTCCATTAAAATATAAAAGATAAGCCTCTTCAGCAACTGCAAAGCCGTTTTTTTGGAATAACCACTGATACATTTCTAATTGTCTTTTATAAGCTTTTGCATATTCGTACTTATTAAAAGTTTGAGACCAATCAAAATTATTTTTAGAAGTTGCTTTTACATCAATTATGATAAGGTCACCATTTTTTTTCTGCCATATATCATCTACAGCTCCACCAAAATCATAATTATGTTCAATTGACTTATATCTTATTCCTTGAAAATTACTTCTCCAACGTTCTAAATCTGGGTGTTTGAAAGGAACAGCGTCAATACCATGTTCAATAAATAAAGGATGTGGCTCCTGAATTCTTCTGTAATAATCAAATTCATTTTTACATAAATTATCAACAGCTATATTTAAAGTGAATGGTAATGATGGTGGTTTAATTTGATATTTTTTATCAAGAACACAACATCTCGGACAACTAAGATATTTTTCAACAGTAGATCTACTTAATTTAATAATCTCACTCATTACGTTTTAAATCTCGCTTAAAAATTTGATAACTTTTCCCAACTCAATATATCTTACAAATTTATACGATTCAAAATGATTAGTATCGCAAAATTTATAAGAATAAAAAAAATGATTCCAAGCAAATCCAATTTTTTAAATAAGTATAAAAAATTCTTAAATACAAACTTTAAATATATTTCTTAATTTCAATATTCTTGAATTTTTAATTCCTCAAAAGGTATTCAAGGTTTTTTCTTTTGCGGGAAATTTTATATTAATATTAAAAACAATAATTAAATATTATTTATCAAAATGAAAGGTTTTGGAGATCGCTATAAATCTAAGAAGCAAAAAAATAAAAAAACTATTTTTTTAGAAGATAATATAATAAATCAAGCATTTAATTTTCACTTACAAGGAAACATAAAAGAGGCAAAAAAATATTATCAACATTTAATAAATCAAGAATGTGTTAATTACCGAGTTTTTTCCAATTACGGAATTTTACTCAGAAATGAGGGGAAATTAAAAGATGCTGAAACTTTATTACGAAAAGCAATTGAACTTAATCCTAACTTCGCAGATTCTCATTCCAATCTTGGACTTATATTTAGAGACCAAAGTAAATTACAAGATGCTGAAACTTCAACTCGTAAAGCAATTGAACTTAATCCTAACTTCTCACAAGCACATTACAATCTAGGTGGCATATTAAAAAGTCTTGGTAACCTAAAAGACGCAGAATTATCATACCGAAAAGCTATTGAACTTAATCCTAACTTCTCACAAGCACATTACAATCTAGGGGGCATATTAAAAAGTCTTGGTAACCTAAAAGACGCGGAATTGTCATACCGAAGAGCAATTCAACTTAATCCTAACTTCGCAAATGCATACTCCAATCTTGGAAACATATTAAAAGATCTAAATAACCTAAAAGAAGCGGAATTATCATACCGAAAAGCAATTGAACTTAACCCTGCTTTAGCAGAGACATATTCAAATCTGGGCAATATTTTAAGAAAAATTGGCAAATTAGAAGATGCAGAATCATCATTCCGAAAAGCAATTGAACTTAATCCTGATTTGGTAAATGCATATTTCAATCTATTCCACCACTATGAACAGATAAATAATCTAGATAAATTAAATGAATCATTAGACGAATTTAAGAAGATAGATTGTATTGAAAATGAACAAAACCTATTTCAAGCCAGACTAAATTTTAGAAACAAAAAATATCACATTGCTAAAGAATTTATTGATAATATTTCTTCTGAATGGATAGAAAAAAATAACAACAGTAAAAAAATAATATTTTGGAATTTTAAAGCATTTATAGAGGATAAGATAGGAAATTATGATCTTGCCTACTCTTGCTTTGAAAATAGTCAAAAAGACCAATCATATGAAAGTCTTAAAAAAAATTCATACTTAGAATATATAAATTCTTATAAAGAAAATTTCATAAATAAAACAACAAATTTTCAAAAATGTAATCACAAAATTAAAGAGTATAAACTTGCTTTCTTGATAGGATTTCCTAGATCCGGAACTACTCTTTTAGATACTATCCTTAGAAGCCACAGAAATATTGAAGTCATAGAAGAAAAACCTCTAATTTCTACTATTGAGAAGTTGGTTAAAGAAAAATTTAATATAGAACTTGGTAATCTTAGCAATGTTTCGGGAGATAATATTAAGACATTAAAATTAAAATACTTTGAATTACTAGAAAAGTACAAGACTAAAAATGCTGACTTATTTATAGATAAATTACCATTAAATACAGTTTCACTTCCTCTTATTAATCTTATTTTCCCTAATGCCAAAATAATTTTTACTCATAGGCATCCTTATGACACAATTCTTTCTTGCTTTCAACAATCTTTCAAACCAAATTTAGCCATGTCAAACCTCGTAAGTCTTCAATCAACATCAATTATGTATGATCAGGTTATGGATGCTTGGGATATTTATATTAAAAATCTTGATTTTGATTATATGACATCCAAATATGAAGATCTTATTGAGGACTTTGATTCTCATACATTAAAAATATTAGAATTTTTAGACATGGAATGGGATGCAAATATAAAAAAATATAGAAAAACAGCAATAGAAAGGGGCAAAATCAATACGCCCTCATCTTCTCAAGTGACTCAACCTTTATATACATCATCAATAAAGAAATGGAAAAACTATGAGAAATATTTTGATAATTGTCACCAATATTTAGATAAATGGCTTTCATATTTTAATTACTAATATATTTTCAATAATATTAATTTTCTTTTTCATCGCCCCAGATTTTTTGTAGTGCTTTAATGTCTAAATCTCTAAAAAAGAAGGTTTGTAAACTTGCATCTTCTGGATATAAAAAAGCGTTATAAGACATGACTGTATCACTACTGTAAAAACGTAAATCATATGGATCCATATTAGATTTACTATCTTTCATATTAGGTTCTTGATGTACTAAACCCAATGCATGTCCAATTTCATGCGCAATTGTATAAGCAGTATCCATAGATAAAGTTGGATAATTTTTTAATTTTGGATAACTTAATTTACTTTCTGACCACGCTAATTCAAGAAAATATTTCTTTTGTTTTACCAATGGTATGCTCAAATAACCTGGTATATCGCCTGCATTATTAGTTTTATATATTCTTATAATTGCTTCATCTTTTGAATTTACTCTTTTCAAATCAAGATCAATATATGAATCAATATAAGATAGTAGATCTACAATGAATTTCTCTTCATCATTAGACATTTCATAAGAATTACGCATTGCTTTTGGTAATTCCCTAGAAATATTTTTTGAAATTTCATCATGAATATAGTAAGTAATAGATTTTTCATATGTATCACCATTGAATCCTGCGAATCTATTAAAACCTTTCCACAGCAAAGATCGTCCTTTTAACATTTTGGGTGAAATTATATCCTCAAGAGATAATTCAATTTTCTCATTTGCAAATTCCTTTTTATATAACTCAAATGATTTATTACGATCAGAAACTGCACCTTTATAATCACCCAAAGAACCCTTTACAAAATGCCGATTCCAATATGCATCTGAATCTTCAGAGTTGAGTTTTATTGCATCTGTAAAATCAGATAGCGCACCTATATAATCTTTTAAATTATCTTTTATAATCCCACGTT
>CACGVZ010000043.1 GCA_902576415.1 uncultured Prochlorococcus sp.
TGATTATAACTTTAAACCTGGAGATCTAGTTAAAGGTACTGTTTTTGCTTTGGAACCAAAAGGAGCCATGATAGATATAGGCGCAAAAACAGCTGCTTTTATGCCTGTTCAGGAGGTTTCAATAAATAGAGTTGAAGGATTAAATGATGTACTACAACCTTCAGAAAGCAGAGAATTTTTCATAATGAGTGAAGAAAATGAAGATGGTCAATTAGCCCTCTCTATTAGAAGAATTGAATATCAAAGAGCATGGGAAAGGGTTAGGCAACTGCAAAAAGAAGATGCCACTATTTTTTCTGAAGTCTTTGCGACAAATAGAGGAGGCGCTCTTGTGAGGGTTGAAGGGTTAAGAGGTTTTATCCCAGGCTCTCATATAAGTGCCAGAAAAATCAAAGATGACTTAGAGGGGGAATATCTACCTTTAAAGTTTCTTGAAGTTGATGAAGAAAGAAACAGATTAGTACTCAGTCATAGAAGAGCTTTGGTTGAGAAAAAAATGAATAGACTTGAAGTGGGAGAGGTTGTTGTGGGTTCTGTTAAAGGTATTAAACCTTATGGAGCCTTTATAGATATTGGAGGAGTTAGTGGTCTTCTGCACATATCTGAGATTAGTCATGAGCATATCGAGACGCCTCATAATGTTTTAAATGTCAATGATCAAATGAAAGTGATGATAATTGATCTTGATTCTGAAAGAGGAAGAATTTCATTATCTACAAAAGCACTTGAGCCTGAACCGGGCGATATGCTAACTGACCCTCAAAAAGTTTTTAGTAAAGCTGAAGAGATGGCTGCAAAATACAAACAAATGTTGTTTGAACAAACTGATGAGAATGAAGAACTAGTTATGGCCTCAACTGAAACAGACTAATATCCTCTATATTTTTGATAGCAGTATTAGGAATCTAGATATTATATTATTGGACAAGTTTTTTTTAATTTACAATCATTGATTAGTAGCGATAGTCTAATTTAGGATATGTCCTAACATTTAAAATTTATATTTTAATGAGTGATTTCATCTTCACCTCAGAATCTGTAACTGAAGGCCATCCTGACAAAATATGTGATCAAATAAGTGACGCCGTTCTAGATGCTTTATTGACAGAAGATCCAGAAAGCAGAGTTGCCTGTGAGACTGTAGTTAATACTGGTCTTTGCTTACTTACTGGAGAAATCACTTCAAAAGCAAAAGTTGACTATATAAAACTTGTTAGAAATGTTATTAAAGACATTGGATATGAAGGCTATAAAGCAGGTGGCTTTGACGCAAATAGTTGTGCAGTTTTAGTAGCCCTTGACGAGCAATCACCAGATATTTCACAAGGGGTTAACGAAGCAGACGATGTTAACGATGATTTGGAAAACAATACAGGAGCTGGTGACCAAGGAATAATGTTTGGCTATGCATGTGATGAAACACCAGAATTGATGCCCCTACCGATTAGCTTGGCACACAGATTAGCTATTCAACTTGCCAAGGTAAGGCATGAAAACGTCCTTAACTATTTACTCCCTGATGGTAAAACTCAAGTAAGCATTGATTACGAAAAAGGAGCCCCTGTTTCAATTAATACCATCTTAATTTCAACTCAACATAACCCTATGATTGATGGAATTACAAATGAAGATGAAATTCGAAAAAGAATAAAAGAAGATTTATGGACGAATGTTGTAATCCCTGCTACTGAAGATTTAGCAATTAAACCAAACATTAACAAAACAAGGTTTCTAGTAAACCCAACTGGCAAATTTGTCGTAGGCGGACCACAAGGAGATGCTGGACTTACTGGTAGAAAAATAATTGTAGATACTTATGGTGGATATGCAAGACATGGAGGAGGGGCATTCTCAGGTAAAGATCCAACAAAAGTTGATAGATCAGCCGCTTATGCTGCACGTTATGTAGCTAAAAGTATAGTTGAGGCAAAACTGGCAAAAAAGGCAGAAGTCCAATTAAGTTATGCAATTGGAGTTGCAAAACCGATTTCCATTCTTGTTGAAACTTTTGATACTGGTGTGATTTCACAAGGTAATTTGACTGAGCTTATTAAAAAGCACTTTGATTTAAGACCTGCAGCAATTATAAAAGAATTTGACTTGAGAAATTTACCAAAAAAAATGGGTGGTAAATTTTTTAGAAAAACTGCATCCTATGGTCATTTTGGAAGAAGAGATCTTGAGCTACCGTGGGAGAATGTAGAAGAAAAAGCAGCCCAATTAGCGCAGGCTTCCAAAGAATTTTTATAGTTTATTTATTCTATGCCTAATAATTTTTTTGGGGGGTTAGATTTTGGCACCAGTGGTGCAAGAATATCTATAGTCAATCTTCATAAAGAATTAGTATATTCAAATTCAGTCCCATATTTAGGCAGCTTTAAAAATCCAAATTCTTGGATCAATTCTTGTGAAAAACTCTTAGATAGTTTACCTATTGAGGTAAAAAGTAACCTTTATAAATTGGCTATATCTGGCACATCAGGCACTTTAACAGCTTCTAATTTGAAAGGGGAGTCGATAGGTGAAGCGATACCCTACGACCAAGCATGTAACGGAAATAAGATCCTTCTTAAATCATTAACCTCTGGAGAAGATCATTTGCGGACTCCATACAGTAGTCTTGCTAAAGCATTACAACTGATAGATAGATATGGAACAAATATACTTTTAAGACATCAATCTGATTGGATAACTGGCTGGTTTTTAAAAGATTGGACTCATGGAGAAGAAGGCAATAATCTGAAACTGGGATGGGATCTTAAAAATGAATCATGGCCAAAAAGCTATCTCAATACTTCATGGCAAAAATGCCTACCTCAAATAATAAAAAGTGGAAAACACATTGGTCAAATAAATTCTGATTTAGCAAAAAGATTTAACTTGAATGAGAAATTAATATTAATCTCAGGAACCACTGATTCTAATGCGAGTGTAATAGCTGCAGGTTTAGGAAATCAAGATGGTCTCACAGTTTTAGGAACAACTATAGTTGTTAAAAAAATTACTGATAAACCAATAAAAGCAGAAGGAATTACAACACATAAAGTCAATGGCGATTGGATCTGTGGAGGCGCATCAAACGCAGGATGTGGTATCTTATCTAAATTCTTTTCTGATTTAGAAATCAAGGAACTAAGTAGACAGATAAATCCCTTGAAAAACACTTCCTTAAATCTTTTACCTCTTAATAGTAAGGGTGAAAGATTTCCTATTAATAATTCTAATTTAGAGCCTATTCTTGAACCTAGGCCAGTAAGCGACTCGCTTTACCTACATGCATTATTCGAGGGTCTAGCCAACATTGAATTGAAAGGATGGGAAAAACTACGAGAACTAACAGGTTCACTTCCCAAGAAAATTATTACTATTGGTGGAGGTTCAAAAAATCCTCAGTGGAGAAAAATAAGAGAGAAAATAATTAATATACCAATAGTTTCATGTAATAAAACCACTTCATTTGGTACTGCCTTATTAGCCATTAATGCAAAATAAAATTTTTTTCTCGAAATTTGATGAAGATATAAAATTTTTAATAAAAGGGGTTTCACAAACTACACATCTTAACTTAAAGTATATAGGTTAGAGCCGGGATAGCTCAGTTGGTAGAGCAGGCGACTGAAAATCGCCGTGTCCCCAGTTCAAATCTGGGTCCTGGCACCTTTAAACCCTGTTATAGACAGGGTTTTATAATTTCTAGCCATAATGGAATGATTCTTTTTTTTTATATTTTATATAATTCATAATTTTCAGTGTTCAACTCTGCAGACTTGACTAATTACACCCAAAATCAGTTTATCTCCATTTGGATCTTGCCAATCAGCTAAATCATTGAAATTACTATTTACTTCACTAATAGAGACATCAACGTCTCTAAATGATTTTTCGAAACAATTAATATCCATTGT
>CACGVZ010000044.1 GCA_902576415.1 uncultured Prochlorococcus sp.
AGGGTTCTGCATGATTATTGACAACTGATGTATATCTTTGGAAATTATGATAACCAAAAAAGTTATCCCAAAAGGGCTTACCCTCTTTTATGAGTTCTAATAAATACCATGGAACACTTATTAGAGTTGTTATAAAAAAACCCTTCTTGGGGTTTATCTTGTTAAGCAAATTTTTCCAATCTCTCTGAATAAATAGAAAAGATGTAACAGTCATTGTTGCTAAAACAAAAGCAACAGGCCCTTTAGTTAAAATTGCAAGCCCCAAAAAAACCCATGCTGAGATACATTGATCATTATTATCACTTGCCATTCTTCTCCAAAACAAAAGCAGACTAATGCCTAAAGTTCCTGTTAATAGAGCATCACTAGCAGCAGTTCTACTCCAGATAATTATCAATGGAGACAAAGCAAAGCCTAATGATGCAACTACTGGAGTAAGGAATTGCCTATCACCTCTCTGTGGCCAACAAAACAAAGTATCTCCAATCATCAGCATTAAAAATAATGATCCCAGAGCTGAAGGAAGTCTTGCTGAAAGAGTTCCCAAAGTATCCCAAACCTCGTTTTTGGGTAATGAGTAAAAAAAACCCATTAGCCAATATATTAGTGGTGGCTTGTCAAAACGAAAAATACCATTGACTTTTGGAGTTAACCAATCTCCAGATTCACTCATTGCCCGTCCAGCAGCAGCAAATAAAGGAGGAGTTTCATCCACTAGTCCTGTGGTTCCCAAGCCTAAAATAAAAATAATAAATCCTGAAAATAAAACTATCGATAAGGTTATAAGCCTTTTTTTTGAATCTAGAAGAATCATTTAATATTATTTTTGTTACTTATATTCATTGATTACCTTATTAAGCCAGTTCACAACCTTGTTAGCAAATATATCTGTAGAAGCGTTATTTTCTACCCATTCTCTACAATTTTTACGATTTATCTTTTCGATAATCTCTACATAGGAAAGAAGACCTTTTTTATCATCAGGATCAGCAAGATACCCTGTCTGCCCATGCCGAATAATTTCACTTGGTCCACCCCTTTTGTAGGCAATGACTGGAACTCCGCAGGCTAAAGCTTCAACAATCACGTTCCCATATGCCTCATTCCATTTAGGAGTATTTAACAATACCCTACATTTACCAAGTTCTTTTTGTAATTCATCTGTTGCTAAAAATCCCAACCAATCTATAGTTCCTTTAGGGAATGATTGTTCTATCTTTAAGGCATAGGTCTCATCTTCTATAAATCCCCAAACTCTTAGTTTTTCTCCGAGTTTATTTGCTACATAAGCTGCATCCTCTAAACCTTTCTCCGGTGCCACCCTTCCAACCCAGCCCAAGGGTCCATTCATTGAACCTTGAAAAATATAATTATCTAATTTAAAGCCATTCCCAATAATTATTGGTTTTTTAATAAATGGATAATCATTAGCTTGTGTTTTTGAATGAAAAGCAAAATTATTTGGATGTTTAGAATATACCTTTGAAATTAGATTACTTATTACTGAACTTTCAGAACCCATACTAATAATATGAGCAATCGGTATATTTATATTTAGAGTCATCCAAATAGGTAACCAATCATAAGACATATTTAACAGTACATCTGCTTGGTTGGCGATATCTAAACCCTTTTCAACCATTCCTGCAAGAAGTGAATTGTCTGGGATAATTACAGGAGAATTATAATTTTGATGCTGCCAACTAATTTGATCTTCTCCTTCTACAAAATGTAATTTTGCTTTTTCATTACCTTTATTTAATTTAGAATTTCTTGGGGCTATTACCTCTACAGAGTGACCTAAAGAAAGCAAACCTGAAACTAAAGAATTTAAAGTTAATTCAACTCCTCCACCTTTACCGCTTCCTAGAAAACCTATGGGAGTACTAATCAAAACTATTCGCATTATTGAACTTTTTACCCCAAGAAACTTATTAAATAGTAGTGTCGGTTAATTTATTTTCCCATAAAGACCTTCTCTGACTAACAAAAAATACCGAGATAAGAACAAAAACTACTCCTACCCATTGAATAATAGAAAGTCTTTCATCTAACCAAAAACCCCCACTTAGAAGAGCAAATACAGGAGTTAAAAATGCAAGAGTGCTAAATCCAGTTATTTCTTTATTATTAGCAAAGTAAAAAAACAAACCATAAGCTATTGCCCCTCCAAAAATACTTGCAAAAGACATAAGGCTCCAATCAATAATTGACCAATCTGGGATTATTTGAACATTTGATTTTAAGCAATGCTTAATGATCAAAGGTATACTCCCAAAAACCATGTGCCAACCTGTAACTGCAACTGGATCACTTTTTGTGCATGTAAATCTAATTAAAATTGTTCCTATTGCCATAGCTAGTGAAGCAGCAAGCATCCAAAGTTCTCCAAAGTTAAAAGCCACATTACTGATAGACGTATCAGACATTAACCACCAATTTTCTAGAAATTCTTGAGGAACACCCAAGAATACAATTCCTCCTAAACCAAAAAGTAATCCTAACCATCCTATTGGATTAATTAAATTTCCAAAAATTGCCCTTGCTAAGATAGCTACCAAAAGAGGTTGAGAATCAATTAATACAGAGCCAAGACCTGCTCCAGTTTTTTCAATCCCATAAGTTAAAAACAACTGAAAGAAAGTGGCATCAACAACTGTAAAAACAAAAAACCACTTCAAATCACATTTATAAATCTTCAAATCTCTTTTAAAGAAATATGTTGTAATTAGAACAAGAATTCCTGCGGGAAGCAACCTTAAAGAAGCAACAAACTCTGGCCCGGCACTAGATACTAAGGGGGTCATCGCTGCCATTGAAGTACCCCATAGTGCAAAAGGGAGTATCATTAAAAACCAATTTAGGATTGAATTCATTAGGTCTGCTGATAATCTTTTTAAAGTAGTTTTATGTTTTTACCTTAAAAGAATGATTTGGCCTTTTAGACGAAAGTCAAAAAAAAGAATGGCTCGTATTGTAATTGATGAGCCTATTACAAGTTCAACAAGAGTTTCTGTCCTTAAAGCTCTTAAACAAATTGAGGATAGGGAATTTCCTGCATTAATCGTGAGAATTGATTCACCAGGAGGAACTGTAGGGGATAGCCAAGAAATATACTCTGCTATTAAAAGACTAAAAGATAAAGGATGTAAAGTAATAGCTAGTTTTGGAAACATATCAGCCTCTGGAGGAGTTTATATTGGTGTTTCATCTGACAAAATAGTTGCGAATCCAGGCACAATCACAGGATCTATTGGTGTGATTATAAGAGGAAACAATTTATCTGAACTATTTGACAAAATTGGCATAAAATTTGAGACTGTTAAAAGCGGCGTATTTAAAGATATTCTTTCTCCAGATAAACCCTTAAGCCAGGAAGGTAGAGGACTACTTCAAGGCCTGATCGATGAAAGCTATAAACAATTTACCGAAGCTGTTGCTGAAGGGAGAAATTTACCCGTAGAGGAAGTAAGAAAATTTGCAGACGGAAGGATTTTCACTGGTACACAAGCAAAAACATTAGGC
>CACGVZ010000045.1 GCA_902576415.1 uncultured Prochlorococcus sp.
AAACCTCTAATCAGAAGATTGTCTCTTGAAGCTCCTGGTACTTTTGAGCATACATTACTTATATGTGGTTTGGCTGAGGAAGCAACAAGAATGATTGGTGGTGATATTGATCTTATAAAAACTGGAGCTTTATATCATGACGTTGGTAAATTACATGCCCCTAATTGGTTTATTGAAAATCAGGATGGTTCAATAAATCCACATGACGAAATCGATGACCCTGTTAGAAGTGCACAAGTATTACAAGCTCATGTTGATGAAGGATTAAAGTATGCAAGAAATAATAGATTACCTAAACCAATAGCAGATTTTATTCCTGAACATCAAGGTACTCTAAAAATGGGATATTTTTTTCATAAGGCTAAAGAAAAAAATATCAAGATCAATGAAAATGATTTTAGATATAATGGCCCTATTCCTCAGTCAAAAGAAACAGCTATTTTAATGCTGGCTGATGGATGTGAAGCTGCACTAAGAGCAATGAATATTAATGCATCTGATAGAGAAGCTTTGGAAACAATATCTAAAATTATCTATACCCGTCGAAAAGATGGTCAATTAGATGATAGTAATTTATCGAAGGGAGAAATTTTTTTAATAGCAAGGGCGTTCTTAAATGTCTGGAAAAGAATTAGACATAGAAGAATTCAATATCCAACAAGTAAGAATAATACTTTTTCTTGATTCTTAATTTAAAGCCTAATACTTCTTCTATGTTTTGGGTTACACCAATATAGAAGAGCTATCGAACTTAATAATGTTGTTAAAAGAGTAAGACCGCCAATTCCAAAAATATCTTTAAGAGTTATTAGCCTTACCACTGAATAAGGACCTGTACCAGAAATAACCATTGATAGAGATACTAAAGTTAAAGTTACTCCCCATTTTCTCTCTGCTAAAAGAGCTGCAGAAGAAACTATTCCAACAATTGCAGCGGGCCAACCAAGACTTATGGCAAGAGTTATATTTGCCACTTTTAGTGGAGGACCATAACTTATAATTAATGCGATTATTGGAAGCGCAATTATATTGCTGATTAAACCAACCCACGAAAGTGCCCAATATCCTAGTAACCTTTCTCTCATTATTTACTACTTTAACTACTATTTCAATTTACAGTATTAAGAGACAATTTTTAATGCTACTTAATAATCCTAAGAATTAATTTAATTTGCAGGTTTAGATAGAATTGTTTTCTCAGAATTTTCTAAATTATCAAATTGTGGGTGAATTGAATTTTTTTTCTCTGAAAATACAAGCCTATTTAGTGCATTAACGTAAGCATTCGCAGCAGCAACTACTACATCCGTGTCAGCAGAATGGCCAGAATAAATCTTGTTATCTCTTCTTATTCTTATTGTTACTTCTCCTAAAGCATCAATCCCTTCTGTAACTGACTTTACAGAAAATTCAATTAATTCATTAGGAACTTTAGCTAATTTATTTAAAGCTTCGCATACAGCGTCAACAGGTCCAGTCCCTATAGATACTGCAGTATCTTCAGTATTATCTTCCGTGTTGAGAAGCGTAATAGTGGCTGTAGGTTTTGATGCGGTACCGCAGCTTACTTGGACAAGACTTAATTGAAATTTAGCTTCTGGAAGCTGTACTTGTTCACTTACAATTGCTTCTAAGTCTCTATCAGTAATTTCTCTTTTCCTATCAGCTAAATCCTTAAAACGAGCAAAAGCATCATTTAAATCTTCGCGGCTCAAGTCATATCCCATCTCTTCTAATCTTGCTCTTACTGCACTTCTTCCACTTAGTTTTCCCAAAGATATTTTGTTGTCACTCAAACCAATAGTTTTAGCATCAATAATTTCGTAGGTAAGTCTATTTTTTAAAACTCCATCTTGATGAATGCCTGACTCATGTGCAAAAGCATTAGCTCCCACAATTGCTTTATTAGGTTGAACAGTCATTCCAGTTAGATTGGAAACAAGCCTAGAGGTTTTTGTGATTTCTTTTGTTCTTATCGCTGTAAGAGGAGTTGGTGAATCTGGGTTTCTTTTGAAAAAACTATTAAAAAAACTTTTCCTAACATGCAATGCCATTACTAATTCTTCTAGGGAAGCATTCCCAGCTCTTTCACCAATTCCATTAATCGTACATTCTAGTTGTCTTGCTCCATTTTTAACTGCCTCTAAAAAATTGGCAACTGCTAAACCTAAATCATTATGACCATGAACCGATATTACTGCCTCATCAATATTTGGAACATTTTTATTGATATCGGCAATTAATTTACCAAATTCACTAGGAGTTGTAAATCCAACAGTATCAGGGATATTTATTGTTGTCGCTCCTGCAGAAATTGCTAGTTGAATAACTTCGTATAAGAAATCAGGATCACTCCTTGAGGCATCTTCACATGAAAACTCAATATCATCTACTAATGATTTTGCATAATTAACCATTTCTGGAACTATTTGAAGTACATCTTTTCTGGATTTTTTAAGTTTATGTTTAAGGTGGATATCACTTGTGGCAATAAAAGTATGAATTCTTTTCTTGGGAGCTGGACTTACTGCTTCGTAACATGCTTTTATATCACCTTTGGATGCTCTAGCTAAACCGCATATTATAGGACCATTTTCTTTCCCTATACTATTAGCAATTTTATAGACAGCTTTAAAATCTCCGGGACTTGCGAAAGGGAATCCAGCCTCAATAATATCTACTCCTAATCTTGCTAATTGATTAGCGATAGCAAGCTTTTCTTCAAGATTTAA
>CACGVZ010000046.1 GCA_902576415.1 uncultured Prochlorococcus sp.
ATGTTAAATTGAATAAAAATAAAAAAAATTAATGAACATTATTTTCTATTTTGCATTTATTGGTTTTGGTTTTGGAGCTGCTTTCGCATTAGATAAGCTCTTAAGAGCAGTTAAATTAATCTAAAAAACTATAAAATTTTAATAGTCTCTCCATACAAATCATATTCATCCGCAAAAGTAATATTTGCTTCAACAAATTTACCAATATAATTTTTCAAATCAATTTTATCCTTAACAGATAAAATTACTGTTCCGTCAATTTCAGGGGCGAAATTATAGGACCGACCTATTAATTCGTTATTATCTGATATTTTTTCTACCAAAATCTTCATTTTTGAACCAACATATGACTGATTTTTATCTTTGGAGATATTTTGTTGAATTGAAATAACGTTATCTTTTCTTGCCTCTGCAACCTCTAGGGAAACTTTATTTGGCAAATGAAAAGCTGCAGTTCCTTCCTCAGGAGAAAAAATAAACACCCCCACATGATCAAATTTGTGCCTATCCAAAAATTCGAGAAGATTTTCAAAATGTTCTTTTTTTTCTCCCGGGAATCCAACAATGAGACTAGTTCTTAATACAGCAGATGGAATTTCTTCTCTAATTTTCTCCAAAATTGATTCATTCAAAGAAGCCTGCCAAGGTCTATTCATACTCTTCAATACATCTGGATGACTATGCTGAAGTGGTAAATCAAAGTAGGGTACTATATTCTTTGAATCTTTGAAAGCTCTAATAACTTCATCAGTTAAACCCGTTGGATAAGCATAATGTATCCTTATCCAAGGAATTGGAACTTTAGAAAGCTCATTCAAAAGTTTAGCTAATGATGGTTTTCCATAAATATCTTGACCATAATTAGTTGTTATTTGACTAATTAAAATGATTTCTTGAATACCCTGTTTTGCAAGACTTTTGGCTTCTGAAACTATAGATTCTATTGTTCTACTTCTTTGAGGACCTCTCAACTTAGGAATAATACAAAAAGCGCAATTATAGTTGCAGCCTTCAGCAATGCGAAGATAAGCAACAAATTTATTTTTATCTACAAAACGAGGTATTTCCTCATCTGCAATAAATTCAGGAATTTTTGAAACTTCATTAACGATTTCCCCTTTTTCTACTCTATCTAAAACCTTGGCTATCTTTTGATAATCTCCTGTTCCAATCAAACCTTTTATTTCAGGGATTTCTTTTATAAGCTCATCTTTAAAATGCTGAGCCATACAGCCTGCAACTATTACTTCCTTTCCTTGATTTGTATATTCTAGAATTTTTCTAATAGATTCTTCTCTAGCTGTTTCAATAAAACTGCAAGTATTTACAACAACAACATTTGCATCATTTATATTGCTGTCAACTTCATAACCCTCTTTATCTAATATGCCTTGCATATGTTCAGTATCAACAAGATTTTTCTCACAACCAACATGACTGAATGCAATCTTAGATAGTTTTTTTTCTTTTACATTGAGACTATTTTGTTTCACAACTTGAAAAATAAGAATTAAAAGATTTAAAAAGCATTTCGTATATAACTCTCATGCCAAGATAATATTAGGATAGATAATGTAAATAACAAACTTTCTTTTTGTATGGCGCTTGAGACTTTAAATAGAAGAAATAAAAAAGATTTGAAATGGCCAAAAATCATAATCGCAATTCTTAGCACTATAGGCATAGTTGATACGGGTTCGATTACTTTAAAAAACTGGGGATTATTTACATCGCTCTCATGCCCAGGGATACAAAATGGTTGTGAAACGGTTTTAAATAGTCCATGGGGTACTTTATTTAAAAATAATCAAGTTGATATACCCCTCTCATTAGCTGGATTTATAACATATTTATCAATATTAGTTATTACAATAATACTTTCGCTTAATTTAATTTCCCCAAAAGAAAAACTAAATAAGTTTTTATGGTGGTTAGTATTTCTAATTTCTTGTGCGTCATCAACATTTAGCTTTTTATTGATAAATATAATGTTTTTTAAGATTCAAGCATATTGTTTTTTTTGTATACTTTCAGCAATTTTATCGTTTTCTATCTTTATAATTTCTATGATTGGAGCAAAGTTCGAAAGTAGAGAACCTATGATTTTTAGAGGTTTCATTGTAGCCACTAGTGTACTGCTAGTAGGCCTAATTTGGTCAACAAACGTTGATCCCTCTAATGCTATTGATGTTGCAAACCCCACTGAAAATGTATCGCCAATAATTACTACTTCAAGCTCTCCCCAGAAGGTAAAGTTTGCAAAATTTTTAAGTGAAAACAATATTATTATGTATAGTGCATACTGGTGCCCTCATTGCCACGATCAGAAACAATTATTTGGTAAGGAAGCAGTTAAAGAATTAAAAGTAGTTGAATGTGCTAAAGATGGGAAAGATAACGAGTATGAGCTATGCCAAACAAAAGAAATCAAAGGATTTCCTTCTTGGGAAATAAATGGAGAAATTATAAGTGGTACGCGTGATTTAAATGAATTAGCAACAAAAACCGAATATCAAGGAGACCTTAATTTTTAATAAATCTCTTTTGAATTTTTTGATCTAACTGTTGTCTAGTATGGCATTCCCAATTTTTATCTTTATTAGGGAAATCATCTCTATAATGCCCTCCTCTACTTTCCTCTCTAAATAGACAAGCTTTTAATAAAGTTAGAGTGGTTAT
>CACGVZ010000047.1 GCA_902576415.1 uncultured Prochlorococcus sp.
AAGGATGAAGGATGAAAATTTATTATGGAAAAGCTATGACGAATGTTAAAGTGTCACTATGAGTAATTATTAATTAGGAAGGATTTTTCTAAAGTGAGATTCCATGTTCAACAAGAAAGTGATATCCCAGCATCTACACAACTGTATAATCAAATTTGCTTTGCAATAGCAGCAAGACATTATCCTCCTGGTCACAGACTTCCAAGTACTAGACAACTTGCAATGCAGACTGGACTCCATCGAAATACCATAAGCAAAGTTTACAGACAACTTGAAATTGATGGAGTTGTTGAAGCGGTAGCTGGATCAGGTATCTATGTAAGAGATAATCTTACTAAAGGAGACTTCAAAAAATCAATTTACTCAAAAGATATAATCAGTAAACCACCAGATCAAGAAGCAAAGAAGTCTATTGATAATTTTATAAGTCTTGGATGTACCTTACAAGAAACAAGAGAAGTATTACTTAATGAAATTGATTGGCGTATTAAATGTGGATCACGAATTATAGTCAGTACTCCTAGAGAGGATATAGGAGCTTCTATGCTTATAGCAGAAGACCTTTCTCCAAAAATTAATGTTCCAGTAGAAGTCGTTCCTATGGAAGAATTAGAAAAAGTTTTGAGCAGTTCAAATAATGGTACTATTGTAACTAGCAGATATTTTTTACAACCCCTAGAAAAAGTCGCTAAACAGCATGGAGTCCGAGCTATTGCAGTAGACCTAAGCGATTTTCAAAAGGAATTAAAAATTCTCAAAGAATTAAATTCTGGCAGTTGCGTAGGTATAGTTAGTATTAGTCCGGGTTTATTGAGGGCGGCAGAAGTAATTATTCACAGCATGCGAGGTAGTGAATTAATGCTCATGACAGCTATCTCAGATAATAACAGTAGATTACTATCTCTTCTAAAAGCTTCAAACCATATCGTTTGTGATGGTCCCAGTTTATCAGTTGTAGAAAACACATTACTAAAAAATCGTTCTCAACTTATGAGATTACCTCAAATAATATGTGCAAAAAATTATTTGAGCATCGAAACAATAAATCAATTAAAAAAAGAAATTGGAGTTATTACTTAAAAAATGATATTTAGAACTTTTAGATCAGATATAGAGATTATTAAAGAGAGAGATCCTGCTGCCAGAGGAATACTTGAGATTTTTCTTTGCTACCCAGGTTTTCAATCAATAGTTATACACAGGTTTACTCACAAATTATGGCAATTAAGATTTCCTTTAATTCCTCGTCTTCTAAGTCATCTCAATAGGATGGTCACAGGTATTGAAATACATCCTGGGGCAACAATTGGTAAACGGGTTTTTATAGACCATGGAATGGGAGTTGTAATAGGTGAAACAGCTGAGATAGGAAATAATTGTCTACTTTACCAAGGAGTTACATTAGGAGGTACTGGCAAAAGCCATGGAAAAAGACACCCAACCTTAATGGAAAATGTTGTAGTTGGAGCAGGTGCAAAAGTTCTTGGATCCATCACTATAGGATCTAATACACGTATTGGTGCGGGTTCAGTAGTTGTTCGTAATGTAGAGAGTAATAGTACTGTGGTTGGAGTTCCTGGAAGAGTAGTACATCAAAGTGGTGTGAAAGTTAACCCACTAGCTCACTCTGCCTTACCTGATGCAGAAGCAAATGTGATTAAGAATTTAATGGATAGAATAGATTTACTTGAAAATGAAATTCTCAAATTACAAAAAACTCTTCAATGTTTAGCTAATTCAGAATCTATTGATATTTCTAAACTAGGTGATGCTCAAAATCTTAAAGATAAAGAAATTATAGAATTTCTTGGAGATGATTAAATCTTGATCTAATTTGTGTCATCTGTTTGAGTTTTTGGCTGAAACATAAACATTGAATAAATAACATTTCGTCTCATATTAGTCATCATTTCTAAAAACATATCATATCCTTCATTTTTATATTCAATTAAAGGATCCTTTTGGCCATAACCTCTCAAGCCAACAGATTCCCTTAAAGAATCCATAGATTGAAGATGTTCGCGCCATAAATTATCAATTTGCTGCAAAATAAAGAATCTTTCAGCTTCTCTCATTAATCCTGGACGAATCTTTTCTATTTGAGATTCCTTTAAATCATAAGCTATTCGCAACTGTTCTTGAAGATAATTTTTTAACTCCTCAATTGATAACAAATTAATATCATCAGCTTTAAGATCATCTAATAAATATATAAACTCTTTAACTTTAGAAATTAATTGATCAATATTCCATTCTTCAGGAGGGAGATCTGGATTAATATAAGCCTCTACAATTTCACTCATTGTTCTTTCTCCATAACCTATTACTTGCCTCTTTAAATCAATACCTTGCAAGACTCTTAGTCTTTCACTATAAACTGCTTTTCTTTGATTATTCATTACCTCGTCATATTCAAAAACTTGTTTTCTAATATCGTAATAATAAGTCTCTACCTTCTTTTGAGCACTTTCTAGGGACCTAGTAAGCATTCCTGATTCAATAGGCATATCTTCATCAACCCTAAATGCATTCATTAGATTTGCTACTCTATCGCCTCCAAAAATCCTTAATAGATTATCTTCTAA
>CACGVZ010000048.1 GCA_902576415.1 uncultured Prochlorococcus sp.
TACTTTCTGGCTTATTCATAGGAAGATCAGGTCTAGGATATGTCGAGCCTTTAGACCTCGGACAAGGACTTGAGACTATTGTAGGTCTTTTAGTCTGCTTGGTTTTATTTGAAGGCGGACTAAATTTAAAACTGCCTGAAGGGAATGTAAGAAATACTGTTTTGAAGATTTCATTGATAAGACTTTTTATTTCATTATCGGCTGGAATCTTTATTGCTCATTGGCTAGCTGGCCTTTCTTGGCAGATTGCAGGAATATATAGTGCCATAGTCCTAGCTACCGGACCAACAGTTGTCTCTCCATTAGTTGAGCAAATAAAATTAGCATCCCCTCTTTCAGATGTTTTAAAAGCAGAGGGGTTATTACTTGAACCAATTGGGGCTGTACTAGCTTTATTACTTTTAGAACTCACCTTAGGAGACCTACGTGGAATAAACGAGGTATTTATTGCATTAATGCAAAGATTAGGGGGTGGAGTTGTAATCGGATTGAGTTCAGGATGGTTACTATCAGAAATTCTAAAAAAAATAAAAAATGAAGCCTCATTCGGAATAGAGCTTCAAGTTACTCTTGGCTTTATTTTTCTTATGTATGGAACTTGTGAATATTTTTTGCCAGAATCAGGCTTGCCTGCTTCTGTAACTGCAGGTTTTATTGTGGGCAAAAGAGAAGTAATAGATAAGCAGAAATTGGATAATCTAATAGGTGAATTAGCTCAATTGGCAATAACAGTTCTTTTTCCTCTTTTGGCAGCTGATGTTTCTTGGGGTGAGTTAAGTCCGCTGGGCTGGGGAGGTATAGTTTGCGTTTTGATGATGATGATAATTGTTCGCCCTATCTCCATTTGGATAGCAACGATGGGTAGAGAATTAGAATCAAAGGAAAAATTATTTTTAGCTTGGTTAGCTCCAAGAGGTATTGTTACTGCTGCGGTTGCCTCCCTTTTTTCCATTAGATTAGAACAGGCTGGTATTCTTGGGGCTGGACGTCTTCAAGGTTTAGTGTTTCTTACTATATTAATGACGGTGGGAATTCAAGGACTTACAGCTAAACCTTTAGCAAATCGGTTAAATTTAGTGCAAGAAGATGGTTAGTTCTTAAATAAGGCATCTTTCAATACGAGATATATCACTTTTGCTTTCTGAGAGGAGTTCCCAACTTTGAACTAAATCTGGTCCACTAAGACATCCAAAAAAGGCTACTCTCAGGGATTTCATCAAAATCCCTTTTTTTACATTATGAATTTTTGAGATTTTGTTTATTATTTCTATAGCGCTCTCTTTTTCTAGTTTTACATTGTTTAGCTCAACTAAATAATCTAAGACAAGTTTTAGAAATGCTTTACTATTATTTTTCTTGAGAAATTCTTGTCCCTCTTTTTGAATTGGAGGTAATAAGAAAAATGGTTTTGATTGATCAATAGCATCTTTTAAAAGATTCATAGAGTCTCTAAGTAAAATTGCTAATTTAATTGCCCATTCTTTAGATGGCGGTTCCCAACCCATATCATCCCAATATTTTTTTATGATTTTACTTAACTTTATTGATTCCATATTTTTTATGTATTGAGAATTAATCCAGTTGAGTTTTTCCCAACTAAATTTAGCTCCTGCTTTATTTATATCTGACAAATCAAAAACTTTAGATATCTCATCAAGTGACAGGATCTCACTATCAGCAGATTTTGGCGACCAACCTAAAAAAGCCATATAGTTTGTTAAGGCTTCAGGTAAATATCCCATATCTTTAAATTCGTCTATTGAAGTAACGCAATCTCTCTTGGATAATTTTTTACCTTCGCTATTAAGTATTAGTGGTGTATGGGAAAAAGTAGGTAATTTAAAATCTAATGCTTCATAAATCAATATTTGTTTTGCAGTATTAGAGATATGGTCTTCGCCCCTTACAACATGTGTAATATTCATGAAATTATCATCAATTACGACTGCAAGGTTATATAAAGGATCTCCAATCTCATATCCCATGGCTCTCCTTGATAAAACCAAATCACCTCCCAGATCCTTACCTTGCCATTTGATTTCACCTTTTATCTGATCTGTCCATGTAATTTGTATATTATCTTCGATCTTAAACCTTATTACAGAAGTTCGTCCTTGAGATATGAATGTTTCTACTTCTTCTTTTGAAAGATTTCTATGTCTATTATCATGCTTTGGAGGCAATCCTTTCTTTTTTTGTTCTTCTCTTAATTCAGAAATCTCATCATCAGTAGTAAAGCATCTATATGCAGCCCCACAATCTAAAAGCTTTTTGATGAATTTTTTGTGTATCGAAATTCGTTCACTTTGCTTTAAAGGCTCTTCATCCCACTTAAGTCCAAGCCATTTCAAGCCCTCCAGTATATTTTTTGTGTATTCAGATTTAGATCTTAGAA
>CACGVZ010000049.1 GCA_902576415.1 uncultured Prochlorococcus sp.
AAATAACACTCTTTTATGTAAAGAAATTCAGAATTCTTTTAAAAAATAATTAATAAATTTTTTAATCTCATTTTTAGATTTAATTTTATTATTATTTTCCATATTCTTCTTCATGAGATCTAATATTTCATAATGATTTTTTCCCTTTTTTGATTTTATTTTAAAAATTCTTTCTAGAGTTTCTTCAAAAACTTCTTTAGAAATTTTATTCTGATTAATCAGAACTGATCCTCCACGTTCAGCAAGAATCATTGCATTCCTCTCCTGATGATTATTTTTTGAATAAGGATATGGAATTAAAATTGATGGTTTTTCAGTATCTATTAGTTCATTTATTGTTCCTGCGCCAGATCTTGATATTACAAGATCACAGTTTTGTATTAAAGCTGCGATTTCATTAGTAAATTTCTTTTGAACATAGTTTGTGGAATTTTTTACATAAATGAATTCCTTATTACATTCGCCAATAATATGGACTAACCGAAACTGTTTTTTCATTAAAAAATCTAGAGATTCGTAAATAATTTGATTTATAGCTTTTGCTCCTTGACTACCTCCCATAACAATCAAAAGAGGGCCTTTTCCTTTTGGAACCCAATCTGGCAAAAGATTAGATTTATAGAATTGCTCTCTTAAAGGGGTACCAGTGAAAATAGTATTACAATTTTTTAAATAAGAATTTGTTTTTTTAAATCCTAAAAAAACATAGTTACATAAAAAACCAAAATATTTAGTTACCATTCCTGGAATTAAATTTGATTCATGAATAATGACAGGTATTCTTAGAAGTTTTGAAGCAATAATAGTAGGTGCTGATATGTAACCGCCAGTTGTAAAAACTAAGTTAATTTTTTTTTCTTTTAAGATCCCAATTATTTGGAAAGTTGACATTAAAATTCCAAAATATTGATAGAACAAAAAAATATTTTTTCTTGGTGTCTTTATATTTAAAGTATTCAAATTATATTTTTTGGGAATAAAATTTGCATCAAGTCTTTGATGTACGCCCAACCAATGAATATTCCATTCATCTTCTACCTCTTTAGTAACCGCTAGAGCTGGAAAAATATGCCCTCCTGTCCCACTTGCTGCAACTAATAAATTGTTTTTTTTAGACATAAAAACTTAAATTAGTAGAATAAAAATAATAAATGATAAATATGTTTAATTTAAACTTATTCAAAAATATAGGATTGCCTCTCTACTTATTTATTTATCTTATTATTCCCTATTCAGCAATAACGCAAACTTTAAAAGTTAATTTTGTAAAAGATCTTCAAAACTCTTTAAATGCTAGAGATTTAGAGTTTATTAGAAAAAATTTCAGAAATGACGAAAGCCGAATTATAACAAAACAATTTTCACAGATTATTAATGATTTCCCTGAAAGCAAATGGAAGATCAAAAGATTAAAATCTAATATTCCAAATAAAGATGCTTTGCGAATTAAAGTTTTTGGAAAAAAAATAGTTAATGGAGAAATATATATACTCAATTCCAATTTTGATTATTTATTTTCTATTGCAAATGGGAAAATAGATGAGGGAATTATCAAAAATTTATTCACAATAATAAGAAATGATGATAAGAAGATAGATCTTAGTTTTAAAATTCCAGATAAAGTTCTGACTGGTTCAAAATATGATATTGACATTATTCTAAATAAACCTCTTGAAGAAGTGATTATTGCTGGAGCTATAAAACCACATCAAATTAATTCATTTTTTAAACAAGAAATATTATTAGAACCATTATCATCAGGGGGGATTTTCAAAATGACAAGAGCTCCTTCAAAACCAGGGATACAAATATGGTCAGGAATAATAGCTCATCCTGAGGGGATGATTACTTTCACAAAGAGTATTGATATTGTTGATAATTTATAGCCTAAGCATCATTTAAAGCCGCTACACCTGGTAGAGTTTTACCTTCTAAAAGTTCTAAACTAGCCCCACCTCCAGTAGATATATGAGACATTTTCTCAGCTAATCCAGCTTTCTCTACTGCTGCGACAGAATCTCCACCACCAATAATTGTGCAAACTTCAGAAAAAGCACTTAAGTCAGCAAGAGTCGTAGCTATTGCATTTGTACCGTCTGCAAATTTATCAAATTCAAAAACTCCCATTGGACCATTCCAAATAATTGTCTT
>CACGVZ010000050.1 GCA_902576415.1 uncultured Prochlorococcus sp.
CCATTTCCTCTTGGTATTGAAGGAAGTAAGGAATGGTTTTTAGCTGCAGCGAAAGCTTTCAAAATTAGTGAACTTAAAGTTCATGAAATTATTTCGCCTCTAATTAACAGAGCAAAACTTGCCCTTGAATCTCACAAAGAAATACTTAAGGGGAAAAGATTATTTCTTCTTCCTGAATCGCAACTGGAGATATCTTTGGCAAGATTTTTGCATAATGAATGCGAAATGGATCTTATAGAGGTAGGAACTCCTTACCTAAATAAGGATTTAATGAAAGAAGAGATTAATTTATTACCTGAAAATACAAAAATTGTCGAAGGTCAACATGTAGAAAAACAATTAGATCGAGTAAGGGAATCTAATCCAGACTTAGTAGTTTGTGGGATGGGTTTAGCCAACCCACTTGAGGCGGAAGGAATTAGTACTAAGTGGTCCATAGAAATGGTATTCAGTCCAATTCATGGAATTGATCAAGCCGCAGATTTGGCAGGTCTCTTCTCCAAACCTTTAAAAAGAAATCAAATACTAACTTCAAAAACTTTAGTAACGCATTAAAAGAAAATGGAATTAACATTATGGACATATGAAGGACCACCACATGTTGGTGCGATGAGAATTGCCTCTTCAATGAAAGATATACATTATGTTCTTCATGCACCTCAAGGAGATACATATGCAGATCTTCTTTTTACAATGATTGAGAGGAGGGGGCAACGGCCTCCAGTGACTTATACAACTTTCCAAGCTAGAGACCTCGGAGGCGATACAGCTGAATTAGTGAAGAAAAATATTAAGGAGGCAGTTGAGAGATTTAGACCAAAAACTCTTTTAGTCGGAGAAAGTTGCACAGCAGAACTTATACAAGACCAACCTGGAGCTCTTGCAAAAGGAATGGGATTTGATATGCCAATTGTTAATCTTGAATTACCTGCTTATAGCAAGAAATTCAAACCTGGGAAGGCTTATAAGGATAGTAAACTTTGTAATATGGTGACTGTCCAGGAATTATCAAAAAGATACCCTAAAGAAAAAATTATTGTTAATTCTCTATATCCTGGATGTGTTGCAGATACTAACCTTTTTAGGGATACACCTTGGTTATTTAGATTCCTTTTCCCGATTTTTCAAAAGTTCATAACAAAAGGATATGTTTCACAAAGATTAGCAGGCGAGAGGGTCGCTCAAGTGGCAACCTATAAAGAATTTGCTATACCATCAGTTCATTGGAGCTGGGGAAATCGTCAGAAAACTGGCAGAAAACCTTTTTCTCAAAAGTTGTCAAAAAGAATAATTGATACTAAGACCTCTAAACAAACTTATGATCTAACAAAACAATTGGTCGGATTAGATTGATTAAGACTAATCAAATCCTAATAAATCAAAAATTTCTCTATCTTTAAGTGGATTACCTTCTAAGGGTTCTACGTTTTCAAGCATATTTTTGGCAAGAGATAAATATTCATTTTGAACTTCAATTACATCTTCAGTTGGTTCCATTTCAAAGATCGTACATTTTTTTAGTCTTGATCTTCTGATGGCATCCACATCTTTAAAATGAGCCATAGTTTTTAAACCTGTTCTTTCATTAAATTTATCAATTTGGTCTGTATCTTTTGATCTGTTTGCTACTACCCCACCTAATCTGACCTTGTAATTTTTTGCCTTTGCTTTTATTGCAGAAACTATTCTATTCATGGCGAATATTGAATCGAAGTCATTTGCTGTAACAATTAGGCAGTAGTTCGCATGTTGTAATGGAGCAGCAAAGCCCCCACAAACGACGTCTCCAAGGACATCAAAAATAACAACGTCAGTATCTTCTAATAAGTGATGCTCTTTTAAAAGCTTAACTGTCTGACCAGTTACATACCCCCCGCATCCTGTACCAGCAGGAGGACCTCCACTCTCAACGCACATTACGCCATTAAACCCTTCAAACATGAAATCGTTTGGCCTCAATTCTTCGCTATGAAAATCTACCTCTTCCAGAATATCTATAACTGTAGGGACCATTTTGTGCGTCAA